>NZ_CAKZNK010000029.1 GCF_937129525.1 uncultured Chloroflexus sp.
AAAGGGGTAACATTGCCGGTTCCTTTGCCCCTTCCTGCCGCAGGAGTCTGTTATGCCCGGTGACGACAAGACCGAGTCTCGCAAGATAGATCACATCCGCATTGTGCTGAACGAAGATGTCGCCGCCAAGGGTATCGTCACCGGTTTCGCCGCTTACCGCCTCCCCCACCGGGCGTTGCCCGAACTCGATCTCAACGAGATCGACACTCGCACTACGTTTCTGGGCAAACCGATCGCAGCGCCGCTGCTGATCAGCTCAATGACCGGAGGTACGTCCAGCGCCGAAAAGATCAATCTCGCCCTGGCCGAAGCCGCCGAATATCTGGGCCTGCCCATGGGAGTCGGTTCTCAGCGCGCTGCGGTGATGGATCCGCGCCTTGCCAGCACGTATCAGGTGCGCCGGGTTGCGCCTCGCATTCCGCTTCTGGCCAATGTGGGTGCAGTGCAGTTAAATTACGGCTTTACGGTCGATCACTGTCGGCGCGCTGTTGAGATGATCGAGGCCGATGCCCTCATTCTGCATCTCAACCCGCTGCAAGAGGCGGTACAACCCGAAGGCGATGTCAATTTCAAGGGGTTGCTGACCAAGATCGAAGCGGTGTGTCGCCAGCTCGAAGTTCCAGTCGTCGTTAAAGAGGTTGGTAACGGCATTGGCGCGGCTGATGCGATTCGCCTGTACGAAGCGGGGGTGCGGATCATCGACGTGGCCGGCGCTGGTGGCACCAGTTGGAGCGAGGTCGAGCGCTTTCGCCAGACCAACGATACCGGGCGGCGAGTGGCCGGCGCTTTCGCCGATTGGGGCCTGCCAACCACCGAATGTGTGCGCGAAGTGCGCGCTGCGTTGCCCGATGTGACCCTGATTGCGTCGGGTGGCGTGCGCAGCGGGGTTGATGTGGCCAAGGCAATTGCGCTCGGCGCCGATCTGGCCGGCACTGCCCGCCCTGCCCTCTTCGACGCCATCAACGAGCGGGGCGCAGAAGCAGTGATCGAGGGCTTGAGCGCCTTCATTCGCGAGTTGCGGGTGGCAATGTTTTGCAGCGGCTGCGCCAACCTGCGCGCGTTGCGCGACCTGCGTCTCGGCGCGCGCCCGTAAGTCCGCTGACAGCATCTATGTACGTGCATCATCTCTCCCTGCGCGATTTTCGCAACTACCGGCGGCAGGATCTGGCCCTCGCCCCCACCACGATGCTCTTCTACGGCCCCAATGCCGCCGGTAAGACCAGCCTGCTTGAAGCAATTTTTTACCTCGCCACCACCCGCTCGCCCCGCCTGAGCAGCGACCGCGAACTGGTGCGCTGGGAAGCGATGGGTGAAGCCGGCGCGCCCCCCTTTGCCCGCATCGCCGCTGAGGTCGAACGTCGGATCGGGCCGGTGCGCCTGGAAGTGCTCGTTCAGCGTCGCCTCGACGATGATGGTCAGCCGATCAATGGCGCGCAAAAACTGGTGCGGATCGATAAGCGACCGGCGCGAGCCCTCGATCTGATCGGCCAGTTGCGGGTAGTGCTCTTCACTCCCGCCGACCTGACCCTCGTTGACGGCCCTCCCGCCGAACGACGGCGCTATCTCGACATCACGCTCTCGCAGCTCGATCCGCACTATGTCCGCGCCCTGGCCTACTATCAAAAATTGTTGCTCCAGCGCAACAGTCTGTTGCGAGCCTGGCGCGAACAACGGCGTCCGCTCCGCAATCTTGATGCCGAGCTGGCGTATTGGGATCAAGAACTGGCCGCTGCTGGCGGCTACGTGCTTGCCGAACGGTTGCGCGCCGTCGTCGAGTTGAGCGCGCTGGCCGGCCCGCTCTTCCGCGCCATTAGTGGCAGTGAACACGAGTTGCAGATCGAGTATATTGCCAGTTGCCCCGTCGATACGGCGCGCGATACCGGCGGGTTGGCCGAACAACTGCGGCTCGCATTCGTCTCCCAGCGTTCCGAAGAGGTTACTCGCGGCCAGACTCTCTGCGGCCCGCATCGCGACGATCTGATCTTTCGCGTAGCCGGCATCGATCTCGGTCGCTACGGATCGCGCGGTCAGCAGCGGGCCATTGCGCTGGCGCTCAAGATCGGTGAGGCCGAACTGATGCGCCAGCGCAGCGGCGACGCCCCGGTCTTATTGCTCGACGATGTGCTCGGCGAGCTAGACGCGCAGCGTCGCGCTCATCTGCTTCAGCTCATTCAGCGTCCTGACCAGCAAACATTGTTGACCGCAACCGATCTGAGCGATTTTAGCGCCGATTTTCTCGCCGCTGCTCGCCGCTTTCGCGTTGAGGAAGGTCAGGTCTTCGCTGGCTGAAGTCGACTGTAGATATAACTAAGTTGACGTAATTGATGAGCCAGCTCTTCGCTCAACGCTTCAGCCGCGTAGCGCCAGGCCCAATTGCCCCCCAACCGACCAGGCGTGTTCATCCGCGCCTCCGAACCCAGCCGCAAGATGTCTTGCAGCGGCGTGATCGCGTAGTTCGCGACCGACATCAATCCTAGACGCATCAGATCCCAGGCAATATCAACGGTTGTCTCGTCGCGACCGAGATAGGTCAGCGTGGCAGCGCGCGTGGCCGGATCGAGCGAATTGAACCAGCCGATGGTAGTGTCGTTGTCGTGGGTACCGGTATAGACGACATAATTCGGCGTGTAGTTGTGCGGCAGGTACGGATTGGTCGGATCATCGCCGAAGGCGAAGTGCAACACCTTCATCCCCGGTAAATCGAACTCGCGTCGCAACGCATCGACTTCGGGTGTGATCAGGCCCAAATCTTCAGCGATAATCGGCAAATCGCCAAGCTCGGCCTGTAACACCTGGAAAAGATCGGCGCCCGGCCCCTTGACCCAGCGGCCATCGACGGCGGTCGGCGCGCTGGCCGGAACTTCCCAATACGCTTCAAAGCCGCGGAAATGATCGAGCCGCAAAACATCGTACAGCGTGAACGACTGGCGCATCCGCGCCACCCACCAGCGATAGCCGGTTTCAGCCATCTTATCCCAGCGGTAGAGTGGGTTGCCCCACCGTTGACCGGTAACACTAAAGTAATCCGGCGGTACGCCGGCCACGACCGTCGGCATTCCGCTCTCGTCAACAAAGAAGAGATCGCGATTGGCCCACACATCGGCGCTGTCGTCGGCGACGAAGATCGGCGCATCGCCGATGATCAGCACGCCGCGCTGGTTGGCGTATTCTTTCAGTGCCTGCCACTGCCGGAAGAAGAGAAATTGTAGAAACTGGTGGTAGTCAATCGCGGTTGCCAGCGCGCGGCGGGCCTGGGCCAGCGCTGCCGGTTGGCGATCACGCAGCTCGGGTTGCCAGCCGTGCCAGCTTCCGCCACCTTGCGCCTCCTTGATCGCCATAAACAGGGCGTAGTCGGCCAGCCACTCGGCGTTTTCGATGCAGAACCTGGTGTAAGCCTGGTGGAGGGAGGTGCCGTGCCGACTGCGAAAGCGTTCAAAACTGCGCTGAAGCAGCTCGTGTTTAGCCGGAATGAGTGCGCCAAAATCGACTCGCTCGCCGGGCAACTGACCCAGCGCCGCGTTTGCTTCATCGGCAAAGAGCAACCCTTGCTGGATCAAATCATCAATGCTGATTAGCAACGGATTGCCCGCAAACGCCGAAAAGCACTGGTACGGTGAATCACCGTAGCCGGTCGGACCAAGCGGCAAGACCTGCCAGAGTGATTGTCCCGCCGCAACCAGAAAATCGACGAACCGGTATGCCATTGGTCCCAGATCACCAATCCCCCATGGGCCGGGAAGGGATGAGGGATGCAGTAAGACTCCGCTAGCGCGTGGTAATTGCATAACGGTACCTCAATACCTGAAGAATAAACTGCCCGGTATTGTAGCATACCGTTGCGGATGCAATCAATCGAGCTACAGCCGAATGGTCATGGATTAAGATTTGCTACCGGTTCGTCGATATTGGTGAAATGGGATCAATGCATGTCTTATTGGAATTGCCGGTTGTCACCACTCGGAAGAAGCCGATCGTTCGTCGCCCGTTTTCAGTTCCCTCAAAGGCAATTGCCCAGATGCCCGGCATTGCGTCGGCTGGGGTCTGGTAACAGAACGTTTCGGTAACGCCACTCGAACTGATGTCGCTCAATTCGGCAGTTCCTACGCTGTTGCCATCGGCGCGGATGACAGTTACTCTGACCTGGCTTTCACCGGTATACCCATTGGCGCGCGCCGTAATTGCGCCCCCGGCAGTCACGGTTTCGCTGTTGAGGAAGACGCCGTTGTTGCGTGGCAACGGGGGTGGATTGGCGCGGTTACTCACCACATCCCGGCCCAACGGCGTAATGATAATCTGTTGAGTCACACCGTCGATCTGTAAGCGTGCCTGTTCAAACCACTGGGTGAGATAAATCTTCCCATCAGCCGCCCTCTCGCGACTGACAGTGCTGATCGGCCTCCCAAAGAGGGCAATCCGTTCGGCATCGGTATAATTGCGCTCATTGTCGAGATTCAGGCCGTTGCTTTCCCAAAAATTGAGCAGGTCGCCGCAGACTGTAAAGCCTGTCTCGGAAAAGAACCGGCAATTGACGGTCGCCGGCGGCCTGGCCGGTAGTTCGGGAGCGAGCTCGAGCTGGCGCAGTCGTTCCATGCCGATCATCTGCAAACTGATCCTGGCCGGGTCAGTGTTTCCCAGCGGCTGCTGCATAATCACCCGTTCAAAAGGTTGCGCCAGCATTGCTGCGCCGTCAACTGCCTCGATCCGCGCTGGGCCGATAGGGTAGCCAAAGAACCGTAGCGCATTGCCATTCTGTCCGCTGATGGCATGGCGATCATTGCGACGCCAGAAATCGGCGAAACGCTCGTCAACGCAATCGGTAACACCTTCAAAGCAAATCGGGTTAGCTGCGCGCATCGGTGTCGGTGTGAGAAGAAGGACGCCCAGTAAAACCACGATGATCAGGCATAATCTGTTCATCGATAGCCCTCACCGTTACTGTCGCCTGCATAATATGCCCGTAGTATAGCACGATAAGCAGTAAATTCATAGTAGGGTATTGCAGGTTTCACAGACAGCGGGTAGAGCTGCGCTTCGAAACCCGGTTCTAGAATGCCAGTGGCGTCTCAATTGACAGTCTTTTTCATCTCAGCTATACTCGCCACTGCAATCGGGCGCTCCGCGATAGCGTCCTGAACAGCGATGAGGCTGGCAGGGAGCCTTCCCCGTCTGAAGGCGAATCTGCGCGAAACTGTCTCGGCGCAGCGATGATTTCGGTCATCGATTGCGCCGTTTCGTTGTTAGGGTACAGTCTTTGCAGATGCTGACAAGGAGTCGACCGATGAGAGTCCGTTTTGTCCGCTGGCCATTGCTGTTCATCACGCTGCTCAGTCTGGTGTTAACGGCATGTGGCTCGCAACCGGCTGCCGCGCCGACTGCTGCGCCAACCACCGCGCCGGCTGAGTCGACCGAAGAGTTTACCTTCGGGATGGTGCTGGTTGGTCCTATCAACGATGGCGGCTGGAACCAGGCCCACTACGAGGCCGCTCAGTACGTGGTGGAAAAGGTGCCCGGAGTGAAGTTCATCTACATCGACAAGGTGAATCCGGCTGACCGGCCCAATGTCAAGGTCGAACAGGCAATTGAAGAGCTGATCGGCCAGGGCGCCCGGCTTATCATCACCAATTCGGCTGAGTTTGCCGATGGCACTAATATTGCCGCTGCCGCTCACCCCGATGTCTATTTCATTCACGCTTCCGGCGATAAAGTGCTGACCGGTGAAGCGCCGCCGAATGTGCGCAATTTAATGGGTCGGATGGAGTACGGCAAGATGATCGCCGGTTGCGCCGCAGCCTTAACTACTGAGAATGGCAAGCTGGCCTATCTCGGCCCCCTGATCGATCCCGAAACGCGCCGGCTGGTCAACTCTACCTATCTCGGCGCTCGCTATTGCTGGGAGAATTATCGCGGTCGCTCCGCCGATGAACTGGCGTTCAAGGTGACCTGGATCGGATTCTGGTTCAATATTCCTGGCGTAACGCTCGATCCGACTAAAGTCGCCAACGACTTTATCAATGAAGGCTACGATGTCATTCTCTCCGGCATTGATACCACTGAAGGTATTGTCGAGGCGAATAAGGCCACGCAGGCCGGCAAGCGCGTCTTCGCCGTGCCATACGATTTCAAGGGCGCTTGCGCGCAAGGTGAAGCGGTGTGTCTGGGTGTCCCCTATTTCAACTGGGGGCCTGACTATAAGCGACTGGTTGAGCTGGCGCGCTCAGGCCAGTGGGAGCCGGCATGGGAGTGGACGGGGCCGAATTGGAGCAATATCAATGACCCTGACACCAGCATGATCGGTTTTGTGAAGGGGCCGGCGCTGAGCGCCGAGAATGCGGCTAAGCTTGATGAGTTTATCGCCAAACTGGCCGACGGTAGTCTGAACCTTTTCACCGGTCCGCTCTACTATCAAGATGGCAGTGTCTTCGTGCCGGAAGGTCAGGTAGCCGACGATAAGACGATCTGGTATACTCAGCAGTTGCTGGCCGGCATCGAAGGTCAGAGCGCGCCGTAATCGGTTATCATACGAAGAGACGGACGGCGCGTCCGTCTCTTCCATTTTTTTCACAGCCATGCACATCGCGGTTGAACACCTGACCAAACGGTTCGGCGCAGTATGCGCCAATGACCGCCTGACCATTTCGTTTGCCGCCGGCCAGATTCACGGCGTGCTGGGGGAAAATGGCGCCGGCAAGAGCACGCTCATGAAGCTGTTGGCCGGTTATCTACAGCCCGATGAGGGTCGCATCCTGTTTGACCATGCTCCGCGTCGCTTAAGCGGGCCGGGCGATGCGCTGGCAGTTGGCGTGGGTATGGTGCATCAGGAACCGCTCGACATTCCGGCGTTTACCGCGCTTGAGAATCTGCTCTGCGCCGCGCCGCCAGGGGTTTTTCGTTCGCGTCGCGCCGCTCAAACGGCCTTGCAAGAACTGGCTGAACGGCTGGGTTTCCCTGTCGATCCGGCGGCCCGCCTCGATCAGTTGACGGTTGGTCAGCGACAGCAGATCGAGATTATGCGCCTGTTGTTGTGCGGCGCTCGCGTGTTGATCCTTGATGAACCAACTACCGGCATTACCGCCGCTCAGGCCCGGTCACTCTTCACCGCGCTGCGCCAGATTGCTGCCGAGGGGCGAACTGTTTTGTTTGTGTCACACAAGCTGGAAGAGGTGGCCGAGTTGTGTCACACGGTAACAGTGTTGCGCAATGGGCAGGTCGTTCCTCCCGGTCAGTTGCCTATGCCACAGCCGCAGGAGTATCTGCTGTCGCTCATGTTTGGCGAAGCCGGCGCTGAGCCGCCGATCTACCGTCCGTTGCCGTTAATTGATGCCCCGCCGGTATGGGAATTGCATCGCGTGACCGCGCGGAGCGGCACGCTCCAACTGGTCGATCTCAACCATCGCTTCGCCGCCGGACGCATCATCGGCCTGGCTGGCCTTGACGGCAGCGGTCAACAGGTCTTGTTGCGTTTGCTTGCCGGTCAGCTTGCGCCCGATCGCGGGCGGGTGCTGGTGAACGGTCGCGATCTGACCGGCGCAGGCCCAATCGCATTTCGCCAGGCCGGGATCGAATATCTCCCCGCTGACCGCTTGCGCGATGGCATGATCGGCGCTCTGTCGCTGACCGATCACTTTGCGCTGTTGCAGGGTAGAGGGGCGCTGGTTGATCGCCGCGCAGCCGAGGAAGCTGCGCGTCAGGCCATTGCTGAGTATCAGATTAAAGCTACTCCGATCACCCCCATCGCCGCCCTATCGGGAGGCAATCAGCAACGGGCAATGCTGGCGCTGGTGCCGCCCGATGCGCGCGGTATTCTGGCCGAACAGCCAACCCGCGGCCTCGACGTAGCTTCGGCCCGCGCCATCTGGGGACGGTTGCAGGCGCGCCGTGATGCCGGCTGTTGCGTCATCTTCGCTTCGCCCGATCTCGACGAGATTATGGAATATAGCGACGAGGTGATTGTCTGTTTTGCTGGCCGTATCGGACCGCCGATCCCGCGCGCGTTGCTGTCATCGGCCAGATTGGCCGAATTGATCGGCGGAGTAGGTTTTGATGCTTTGGTTGAGGCAGTTGCCTGACAGGTATACTCGCATGCGCCTGGATCGTTTAAAACCTCTGGCCAGCCTGACGCGACCGCTCCTGGCGCTGCTGGCCGCCTTTGTGCTTACGACTATCGCCCTGTTGAGTAGCGGCGTGGCGCCGCTCGAAGCGTATCGCCTGATCCTGTTTGGCGCCTTCAGCACGCCAGTGCGCTTGAGCGATATGATCATGCTCGCTGCGCCGTTACTGCTCTGTTCCGTTGGCCTCAGCATCACCTTTGCTGGCGGTCTCTACAATCTCGGCGTCGAGGGTCAGATGATCGCCGGCGCTATCGCAGCGATGGTTCCGCTGCGCCTGTGGCCAGACTGGCCGCCGCTGTTGCTCTGGTTGCTGGCCGGACTCAGTGGCGCGGCAGGTGGCGCGCTATGGGCATTGCTGATCGGTGGCTTGCGCCGCTACGCCGGCGTCAGTGAAATCTTTGCCGGCCTCGGCATGAATTTTCTCGCCAGCGGATTGGCCCTCTACCTCGTGCTCGGCCCCTGGCGGCGACAAACCTCGGCGTCACTCTCAGGCACCGATCTACT
Organism: uncultured Chloroflexus sp.; assembly: GCF_937129525.1. Lineage (GTDB taxonomy): Bacteria > Chloroflexota > Chloroflexia > Chloroflexales > Chloroflexaceae > Chloroflexus. The sequence goes on from NZ_CAKZNK010000029.1 coordinate 8,613, forward strand.
ACCGCGCGAACTCTGGCTTCCCACCGTTGACCGGTTGCGCCTGGCGCCGGCAGCGCCGGTGATCGCTCTGATTGCGCTGGTAATCGTCTGGTGGGCGCTCACCAAAACGCGCTGGGGGTTGGAAGTGCGGGCTGTTGGCCTCAACCCGGCAGCCGCCGCAAGGCTGGGTATTGTCACCGCTCGCCGCATGGCCGAGACGCTGGCCGCCTGTGGCGCGCTGGCCGGTACTGCCGGAATGTTGCAGGTAGTTGCGGTGCATCATGCTCTCATTCCCAACATCTCGAGCGGGATCGGGCTGTTGGGATTGCTGGTTGCGCTGCTGGCGCGGGCCGATCCACGCTGGCTGTTGCCAATCGCGGTTGCCTTTGCCGCTTTCACCGTGGGCAGCATTCAATTGCCGCTCACGCTCGGCATCGATAGCGCGATTGCCGGCGTCTTGCAGGGCGCTCTAGTGCTCTTCGCTCTGGCGACCCGCGCTCGACGCTGATCGGCGGTCAGTTTCCTCCATAACCACGACGAAATGGTGTGACGGTATGGAACAACTCTTGATCGATCTGGCGGCAGTATTGGCTGCTGCGTCGCCACTAGTCATTGCGGCGATGGGCGAAACGCTCAGCGAGCGGGCTGGCGTCATCAATCTCTCGCTTGACGGCACGATGCTCTTATCTGCAATGACCGGCTTTGCCGTTGCGCTTATCACCGGTAATCTCATCCTCGGCTTCATCGCCGCAGCCCTGGTTGGCGCACTCGTCGCAGCCGTGCTCGGACTGTTCAGTCTAACCCTCGGCCAGTCACAAACGGCGGTTGGGTTTGTGCTGGCCCTGCTCTGCACCGATCTCTCATCATTTCTCGGCGCTCCTTTCGCTCGCGTACCTGGCCCGTCAGTTCCCTTCACCCCGATTCCCGTCCTGTCCGATCTCCCCGTCTTCGGCCCGCTCTTCTTCCGCCACGATCCGGTCATCTACGCCAGCTTGCTCATCGTGCCCTTCACCGCTTTCCTGCTCTACGGCACGCGGCTGGGTCTCATCGTGCGCGCGCTCGGTGAACGACCGGCGGCGGTCTATGCGCGGGGTGTAGACGTGACCCGTTGGCGATATGCCATGCTGATCGCCGGCGGCGCGCTGGTCGGCATTGCCGGCGCCGCATTCTCGCTCGATCTCAAGCAAGGCTGGAGCTACCGCCACACCTTCGGTTCAGGCTGGATCGTCCTGGCCATCGTGATCTTCGGCGGCTGGCGACCGTGGCGAGTCGCATTGGGATGCTACCTCTTCGCGGCGCTCGAGCTGGTCGCCACCCGATCGCAGAGTGCCTTGCCAGACATTCCCACCCAAATCGTTCAGGTAGCGCCCTTCGTGCTCATGATCCTGGTGCTGGCCCTGGTTAACCTTGCCGCATCGCCGGCAGCAGCGCGCCAGGTCATGCGCCTGCCCGCATTCTGGCAACGCCCTCTGCTGGCTGCCATCAACCGCCTGCGCGCTACCGCTCCTGCGGCGCTCGGTCAACCATTCGAGCGACCGTGAGGTGTTGCCAGGCTGTTCAGTAGAGAGCGGAGATAGTGATACTAGCTCAAAATAACACGAATCTGCCTGCCAGAACCAATTGCCATACTCACGAGAGTTGGATTGTTTATTCAAATGAGGCGTCAAGAAAAAACTTGAGCGTAATCGAAGACGTTATTTCGATCGGTATTTACATAATAAAGTAACAAGTGTTCAATAATTTTATGTTTCTCAGTGTTTAGATTCATTCTGTAGATGAGCGATCCTTTCAAAATACGGTCTCATATGCCTTGTAATACCGATTTCTGCAACGAATACTTTCCTCTCGTATGGCTTAGCAACCTGTTGTTATCATGACAAAGACGAGAGGCAGATCTCCACCCCTCGCCTGTCTGTCATTCACCCGATCAACGACCGGTAAAGGGCAATCGTCTGCTGTGCAATGGCGTCCCAGCTAAAGACCTGCTCGACTCGCCTTCGACCGGCTTTGCCAAACTGTTCACGCAATGCCGGATCGGCCAGCAGGCGATTGATCGCTGCCGCCAGCTCGTTTGAGAATGCTGCCGGATCGACCGGATCAAAGCTGCCCGGTTGCAGATTCGGATCTACCAGCAAACCGGTTTCTTCTGGCACCACCACCTCTTTGATCCCGCCGACTGCCGAAGCGACCACTGCTGTTTCGCACGCCATTGCTTCCAGGTTGATGATCCCGAACGGCTCGTATACGCTCGGACAGCAAAAGACCGCAGCGTGAGAATAGAACTGAATTACGTCTTGCCGCGGTAACATCTCGCGGATCCAGATCACGCCAGGACGCTGAGCGCTGACGGCGGCTACCCGTTCTTCCATCTCAATCCCGATCTCTTTCGTGTCCGGCGCGCCGGCGCAGAGTACGACCTGCGCTGTCGGATCGATCTGTGGAATGGCGTTGACCAGATGGATGATGCCTTTTTGACGGGTAATCCGTCCGACAAACAGCACGAACGGTCGCTGTGGATCGACGCCGTACCGTTCGAGCGCATTGGTCGCTGCTGTCTTGCGGTATTCATTCAGATCGATCCCGTTGTAGATGACATGAACTCGCTCTGGATCGATCTTGAACAGGCGCAGAATGTCAGCCCGCGTCTCCTGTGAAACGGCAATCACTGCGTGAGCTTGCTCAATCGCAGTGCGCTCGATCCATGAGCTGAGATGGTAAGCGTTGCCGAGTTGTTCGATTTTCCACGGACGCAATGGTTCAAGCGAGTGGATGGTCAACACGTAAGGGATACCCCACAGCTTGCTGGCAAACAGGCCAGCCAGATCGGTATACCAGGTGTGGCAGTGTACCACGCTGGCATCGAGGTTGTCCTTGGCCATTGCCAGCGACCGGGCCACAGCGTCAATTGCGCTCGCAAAACGGGGATCGGTGTTCTGGCGCGACTCTTCCCAACGCGAGTAACCGCGCACAGTGAGCTGCGGATCTTCCACGCGCTGATCGCCGAAACAGCGCACTTCTACCGGCACAATACGCGCAAGCGCTCGACTCAAATATTCGACGTGAACTCCGGCTCCGCCATAGATATACGGTGGATATTCGTTGGTAAAGATGGCCACACGGCGCAATTCGGGCATAGCAAGCCTCTTTAAGAGCGTGACAGCGAACTAGTGCCTTCAGTATACACGCTTTTCCCGCGACTGCGACAGATTGAAACAATGCCGAAGCAGAATCGCGTATAATGCACCGAAAAGGATAGGCACAAATGATCGATCTTTTCATTCGCGGGATGTTGTTTGGGCTGGCTATCGCAGCGCCGGTTGGTCCAATCGGTCTGCTCTGCATCAAACGTACAATCATCGATGGTCGTATCGCCGGATTCGTCAGCGGGTTGGGCGCGGCTACTGCCGATGCAATCTATGGCTCGATTGCCGCGCTGGGCTTGCAGGCGATCAGTAACCTGATCCTCAGCTTCAGTCCGTTTCTCCGCATCGTCGGCGGCCTGACCCTGCTCTGGATCGGCGTAACAACCATCTATGCCGCCCCGCAGACTATCGACATCGCGCCAGCGGTCTCGCGCCGTGGCCTGCTCGCCGCTTACCTTTCGACTCTGTTCCTCACGTTGACTAATCCGGCGACCATCCTGATCTTCACAGTCATCTTTGCCGGTCTTGGCCTTAGCGCCGGCATGGATAGTCTGGCCGGTATAACTCTGGTGGCCGGCGTTGCCGGTGGTTCTGCCTTGTGGTGGACGATCTTGAGCGGTGGGGTAAGCTTCGCGCGCGGGCGCGTAACCCCACTGGTGTTGCGCGTGATCAACCTGATCTCAGGCGTGATCATTAGCGGTTTTGGTGTGGCGGCATTCGTCGCGTTGTAGCCAGCCGGCGCCGGGATAGTGGAGCGCTGGATCAGGAGGGCAGAAACAATGTATGTCGTGATTGTAGCCAATGCGCCAGACCTTGATCTGACACCCTACCATCATCTGCTTACTGCCGCCGAGCGCCTGATCGCCGCCGACGGAGGCGGCACAAGCCTGTTTGCCCACGGCTATACACCACACCTGCTGATCGGCGACCTTGATTCGATTACCTCTGAGGCGTTAGCCGCCTATGAGGCGCAAGGCGTGACGATCGAACGGCATCGTCCCGATAAAGACGAAACCGATCTGGAACTGGCGCTGCTGGCAGCCGTGAACATGGGAGCCGACCAGATCGATGTGATTGGCGCGTTGGGAGGCCGTTGGGATCAGTCATTGGCCAACGTTGCGCTGTTGGGCATGGCTGAACTGCGCGGTCGTCGCGCGCGGTTAATCGATCATCCGCAACAGATCTGGCTGGTGCGTGACGAGAGCGTGATTCCTGGCGAAGCTGGCGATACCGTTTCACTGCTCCCCTTTGGCGGCGATGCGAGCGGCATCAACACCGCAGGATTAGCATACCCGTTGGTCAACGGCACTTTGCGCGCTGACCGGGCGCGCGGTGTCAGCAATGTCATCGTCAACCCTCCGGCGCGCGTTCAGGTGCGCGATGGCGCTCTGCTGGTTGTCTGGACAACCCGTTCCGGGTCGGTCTGATTCGCTCATCGGTGAAAAAGTGAGCTAAAAGCTGTTGCCGTGCCGGGCGAGGCGTATGCCGACAGAAGGCTTGGAGCGCTCTTGCGTGTTGGTGTCAGCGCGAGGATGGATGGCGGGCGTGGGAACAATAAGCGCTTACTGACCTGAACAATGAGAGTCACTCCGCTGAGTTCTGATCATTGTGCAATGCGGCAATCGCAGCTTGCAATTGATCGGAAATAGCCAGAGGATTATCCCCTGGTTGCACAACAGCATCTGCGCCGGCATCACGCGCGGTGATACTGGCTGCTTCGTCGCTTGCCAGCGCGATCAACAGCGTACTGTCGTTAAGTTGTTGCCACCAGGTGGTGCTGGTGGAATCAACCACTTCAGCCACCACAAGACCAGGATGCGGATGACTTGCCAGCAAACTTTGGGCGGCTATCTCGTTATCGGCAGTCAACAGCCGGTAACCACACACATTCAAGGTCGCCACCACCGCAGCCTGCGCAATGTTGTTGCGACAAACGATGAGGGCATCGGGCGAATTTCCGCTCCGTCGATCACTCAGCGCATTGATAGCTCTCTTGTCGCTCCGACGGTCAATCCTAAAGCTGCTACCGGCCACCTGCTTGGCCGCATGCTTCAATTCTGCGGCGACGCGGCTCATCTCGTCAACGTCGGAGAAGGTGCGCGAGTGGGTAGTCACCACTCCGATAGACAGACTGATGATCCCAAACTGGCGAGGAATGCCATATCGGTCGATCGCGGTGAGATACCCGCGCTGCAAGTCAGCTTCATCGTATAGCGTGCGGATCTGCTCATCGAAGGCGCGAATGATGCGCTCGCATAACTCTTCTGGCCGGTTACCAAAATGGAGGATAACAAAATCATCACCACCAATGTGACCGAGAAAGTCATTCGGATCGACATGCTCTTTCAAGACACTGGTCAGCAGGTGGATCGCCCGGTCGCCGCGCGAGAAGCCGTATTCGTCATTGAAGGCCTTAAAATTGTCCAGGTCTACGTACATCAGCGCAAATGGAGTTCGTTGTTCCAGATTGCGCTTGATCTCAGCCTGAATCGCAGCATTGCCGGGCAAGCCGGTAAGCGGATTGCGGGTTGGTAGTTGGGTGGCTCGTCGCAAATGGGAGCGTACCCGCGCCAGCAACACCTCGCGGTCGTAAGGCTTGACGATATAATCGTCGGCTCCCGTCTCAAAGCCCTCAACAACCCGTGATGACTCGCCGATAGCAGTAAGAATGAGCATTGGCAGATGGGCAGTGCGCGTGTCATTGCGCAACTGGCGGATCGCCTCTAGCCCGTCCATCGACGGCATGAGTAAATCGACAATGATCAGATCTGGTGGTTGCTCTTGCGCGCGCCGAACCAGTTGATCGCCACTGGAAACAAGCTGAACATCGTATCCTTCGCTGACCAATATCTCTTGCAGGAGCATGCCAACATCTGGTTCGTCTTCAGCGACGAGTATGCGGGCCGGTAATGCCATGCCAATCTCCCAACCAGTCCGAGTCGTCACAGGTGTCTTTCGCAGCCACGTTTATGCATCATTCTTCGCCGGTCGCATATAGCATACCATACCTGATTGTAATCCGTGAAGACCTTATTTTTTTCATACGATTTGCTATCGTAGAACTTAAAGGATCTTTTCAAATCGATAATTTATGCTATAATACAAATCTTGTGTGGCGCATTTGGCGTCACGACATGATAGTGATTGGGAAACAGAACACCATGACGACTTTTGCCGAATTGGGCCTGAGTGATGCACTTGTGGGGACATTGAGCGGGCTTGGATACGACGAACCAACCCCGATTCAGGCCCAGGCCATTCCGTTGTTACTTGCCGGTCGCGATGTGATCGCTCAGGCCCAGACCGGCACCGGGAAGACGGCAGCTTTTGCGCTGCCCATCATCGAACGAATCACTGACGCGCTGACCGTGCAGGCGTTAGTGCTTACGCCAACTCGCGAGCTGGCAGTGCAGGTCGCCGAAGCTATCCATCGCTACGGTCGCCATCGGGCGCTGCGGGTGCTGCCAATCTACGGTGGCCAACCGATCGAACGGCAGTTGCGCGGTCTCGCTCAGGGCGCGCAGATTGTGGTAGGCACGCCGGGGCGTGTCCTCGATCATTTGCGCCGAGGTTCGCTTCGTTTCGACCATCTGCGCATGGTCGTGCTCGACGAAGCCGACGAGATGCTCGATATGGGTTTCGCCGAGGAATTAGAGGCGATCTTACAATTGACTCCTGCCGAACGACAGACGGCGCTCTTCTCAGCCACCTTGCCGCCGGCGGTGCAGAATTTAACGCTGCGCTATACCAGCCAGCCCGTTCGAGTCAGTATTGCCGCCGAGCAGTTGACGACGCCACGCATCCGTCAGATCTATTATGAAGTGTTGGCGCGTGATAAACTCGATGCGCTGTGTCGAGTGCTCGATGTCGAAATGCCGCAACTGGCTATCGTCTTTTGTCGCACGCGCCAGGAGGCCGATGAGATCGGCGAGCGCCTGCAAGGGCGTGGCTATGCGGCTGAGTCGCTCCACGGTGACCTGAGCCAGGCAGTGCGTGATCGGGTCATGCGTCGCTTCCGCGAAGGCCAGCTCGATGTGCTGGTTGCGACTGACGTTGCTGCCCGCGGTCTCGATATTGCCGAAGTGAGCCATGTAATCAATTATGATGTCCCAACCGATCCTGAAAGCTATGTCCATCGGATCGGTCGCACCGGTCGCGCCGGTCGCGTGGGCGTGGCTATCACCTTTATTACGCCGCGTGAGCGCCGCATGCTCCAGATCATCGAGCGCGTGACCCGCGCGCGCATCGAACGAGTGCAGATGCCGACGCTGGCCGATGTCGCTGCGCGGCGTCGGGCAGTATTGCGCGATCAGTTGCGCGAGACGATGGTTTCTCCTGGGATCGAGAGTTACACGGCGCTGGTTGATGAACTGGCCGTTGAACACGATCTCCGCGCGCTGGCAGCCGCAGCCATCAAGCTACTGCTCAATGAAAACGAGACCGGGCAGGTTGACACAATTACTCGCCTTGATCCGCCGCCAACGCAGCCAGAACGCGCCGGACGCGCGTCGCGCGCAAAGCGGGCTGAACTGGCTGAACGGATGTCAGGCGTAAAGCGAACCCAGCCGGCTGAGCGGCTAACACGTTCCGGGCACAGCATGGTTCGCATCCAGATCAATCTTGGTCGCAATGATCAGGTGCGACCTGCCGATATTGTGGGCGCTATTGCCAACGAGTCTGGCTTGCCTGGCCGCAGCATCGGCGCAATCGATGTGCGCGCTCGCATGAGCTTCGTTGATGTGCCTCGTCCTGCTGTGCGGCAGGTGTTACAGGCCCTCAACCACACAACCATTCGCGGTCAGCGTGTTCGCGCCACTGTGGTTGACGAGACTGCCGTCGCCGCATAGGAACGCACAGCATTCCCCCATCATCGACGCAGGGGCGCAACATATCGCGTCCCCATTGTCCATCCACGCCGCGTCGGGGCGTCAGGTTATGCGCCCCGACGCTTCTTTCGCCTGCATCTCACCGGTATGGTATAGTACAGATAACGATCTATTCGCCTGAACTAGTAAGGAGGAGCGCAGCCCATGAGCGAAGATCCACGCGAAATGCTGCTGCGCCGCGTCGCTGCCGATAATGTTGCCTTCGTGAACTTGCAGTTCACCGATGTATTAGGGATCGGGAAGAGCGTTACCATCCCGGTGGAAGAACTGCCGGATGCGCTCGATCATGGGGTTTGGTTCGATGGTTCCTCAATCGAAGGCTTTGCCCGCATGGTCGAGAGCGATATGTATCTGGTGCCTGACCTGGATACTTACGCCGTAATACCCTGGGATCGGCACGAAGGTATGGTCACGGCCCGCTTGATCTGTTCGGTCTATACCCCTGATGGCAAACCATTTGCCGGCGACCCGCGCAATGTGCTTGCCCGTATGCTCGAGCAGGCCGCTGCCGCCGGTTACCGGTTTATGGTTGCGCCAGAGCTAGAGTTTTTCCTTTTCAAAACCGATCCAAATGGACAGATCCGAGATCCGCATGACAAGGCCGGCTATTTCGATGTCTCAACCGACCTCGCCACTCACATCCGACGGCAGATGGCGCGCGCGCTTCAGCAAGTGGGAATCACGGTTGAGGCGGTGCATCACGAAGTCGCCCCTGGTCAGCACGAGATCGATCTGCGCTACGCCGATGCGTTGCGCTCTGCCGATAATCTGGTGACGGCGCGGGTGGCGCTCAAAGCAGTGGCTCAAATGAACAATTTGCATGCCACATTTATGCCCAAACCAATGGCCGGTGTCAATGGCAGCGGCATGCACGTTCACCAGAGCTTACTCGATATCGAGAGCGGCAAGAATCTCTTTGCCGATCCCGATGACGCCTACGGCCTCTCTTCCCTGGCCCGTCACTTCATCGCCGGCCTGCTCGCTCATGCGCGTGGCATGTGCGTCTTGCTCGCTCCGCTGGTCAATTCCTACAAGCGGCTGGTGCCCGGTTTTGAGGCTCCGGTGCATATCTCGTGGGGGCGCACCAATCGCTCGGCGCTGGTGCGAGTGCCGCGCATCACCACCGGACGCCACCAGGCAACCCGAATTGAGTTGCGCTGCCCCGATCCGGCCTGTAATCCTTACCTGGCGTACACGGCCATGCTCGCTGCCGGTCTCGATGGTATTCGCCGCAAGTTGCCGCTGCGCGACGCTGCCGAAGAAGACCTGTTCCACGTCGATCCGCGCGCGCGAGGTTTAGCGACGCTACCCACATCGTTGGGCGCCGCGCTCGATGCCTTGCGCGAAGATGAGGTCATTCTCGCCGCAATCGGTCCATCGGTGGCCGAGCGTTTTCTCGACGCGAAACAGCAGGAGTGGGAGAGCTACCGTGCCTACGTGTCGCAATGGGAAGTTGATCGCTATCTGTCCATTTTCTGATCTGCCAACGACGCAACCGATCGTTGTGTCGTTGGCTCAATCTGCCCGCCGGCCTAGCCCATCAAAGAAGGTCGTGATAATCAGTTCAGCCACTGCGGCGCCATTCTCGCCAACTGCCGCCTGCTCAGTGTGAAAGAAGGGATAGAGCATGCCGAGCAGCAACCACGTCGCCAGATGCGGATCGACCGGTTGCAGTTCACCGCGTTCAATACCGGTTCTGATCATCGCGCTGATGGGCGCAATCAAACCGTTGGCATAGCAGCGCGCGACACTGGCGCGCGCTGCTTCGCTCAGGCGCGGCATGTCCTGGTTACTCAAGCGCACCAATGCCCGTTGAGCAGGCGCTTGCGCAAACAGCCCGCGGATTAGCGCCGTCAGTTGCGCGCGCGTGTCCGGTTCGCGCCCGGCAGCGTCGGCCAGCGCTGCCATCTCGTTTGCCCAATTGGTGAGTACCGCAACCAGCAGATCCTCTTTGTCGCGAAAATGGTGGTAGAGGCCGGCTTTCGACAGACCAGCCGCTTCGGCAATCTCGCGCATGGCTATCCCGTCGTAGCCGTAGGTGACGATCAGCCGCGCCGCTTCATCGATAATCCGGTTGCGAATCTGCTCAGAACTCTGTTGGCGGTTCATGCAAAGCTTGCCTCTACTTCATCGCTATGCCTGCTGCGCGTGCGTCAGTGCGCTGGCACGCTCAGCCGCGCGATCCTTCAGACCGAGCGCCGCCGCAGTCAGCAAGAAGATTCCAACACCAATTGCCAGAAACGCTAATCCGTAGCCGGTTACCGCGCCGCCGCCGGCAGCCGCAATTAACCCGACCAGAACCGCTCCCAGTAACTGGCCGCTACCCATCGTGACGGTCAATAACCCCTGTGCCGCAGCTCGCTCGTGAACTGGCACTTCATTTAGTAGAATATACCGCAATGCCGCGCCGAGCAAGATTGCCAGCCCTAGCCCCGCCACCAGCGCAGCTACGTAAAATGCCACCAGACTGGTCGGCCAGCCGCCAAGCACAATGAGACCTGCGCCACTCAGGGCCACGCCAATGGTCACGACAATCCGCGAACCAAACCGGTCAAGCATTCGCCCCGAAATCGGTGAACCGACCGCCATTGCCAGCACGACCGGCAAGAGCATAAAGCTGGCCGTTGAACTGCTCACACCATACGCGGCGGTCAAGAGCGCGGGTACAAAGACAATTGCCGACTCGGCAATGCCGGCGCCGATTGCCAGAGCTGCCGTTAGCCAGATCTGGCGCGAGCGAAAGATCGACGGTTGCAAGATAGGCTCAATGGCTCGCCGCTCGACTGTGACGAAGAGGGGCGCCAGCGCTATCGCCGCCGCCAGTGAGCCGATTGCCGGCCATGGCAGATCGCCATTTTGCAGCCGTGCCGGATCAAGCCCGGTTAGCCCATAGGCCAGTCCGGTTAATATCAAGCCAAGCGTTACCAACCCCGCCAGATCGAATGGAGCAGAAGTTGTTCGCAAGCGCCCAGGTAAGAGCTTGACGCTGAACCCGATCAAAATCGCGGCAATCGGAATATTGATTAAAAAGAGCCATTGCCAACCGATCAGGAGAAGCAGACCGCCAAGGATTGGCCCGATGAGAAATGCAATCCCGAACACTGCCCCGATCAGACCTAACGCCGCGCCGCGTCGCTCTGGCGGAAAGGTGTCGCCAATCACGGCGCTTGCGACCGGAAAGATACCGCCTGCGCTAATGCCCTGTGCGAGGCGTCCGATTAAGAGGACGGGAAATGATGGCGCGAAGGCTACGAGAAGCGAGCCGAGGGCAAATCCGCTCAGGCTGGCAACGTAGAGCGCGCGTCGGCCAAATCGATCGGAAAGCGCCGCGATTGGTGGCGTGCCAACCAGGTTGCCTAACACGTAGATGGAAAAGACCCACGACAGGCCGCGTTCGTCGGCGTCGAAGACGCGCTGGATCGATGGCAATGCCGGCCCAACGATAGCAATGTCGAGCGCCGCCATCAAGACACCAAAGAAGAGCAGGCCGAGGATGTGATTGCGTTGACGTTCCTGATCCATAGACTCTCGCTTCCCCATGTTTTAATCTGCAAACCAACCGACCGGTCGGTCTGTAGTATAGCACCTTTGACACTGTTTGTCTACCGACCGGTCGGTTGGGATTTGATCTGAAATCGATCAGATGGCGCGCAGTATGGTACAATCGAGCAGGTATGGGTTCACGTCATGAGCATGACCTATGCAACTAACGCTCAATATTGAAAATATTCGCGCCGACACCCCCCTCCCGCCGCTCTTTCGTGTCCGTCAGCGCTGGCAAACCACGCCGATTGCCGATGTTGCCGCCACAACCCGGAACGAACTCGATCGACTGGGGTTAGCCGCTCAGCTTCGTCCTGGAATGCGGATCGCCGTTACCGCCGGTAGCCGTGGGATCGCCAATATCGTTCCGATTACCGCAGCCGCAGTCTCCTGGCTGCGCGATCACGGCGCTGAGCCGTTTGTCGTCCCGGCTATGGGTAGTCACGGTGGCGCAACGGCTGCCGGGCAGGTGGCGTTGCTCGCTTCACTCGGCATTACCGAGCAGACGGTTGGTTGCCCGATTCGCGCAACAATGGATGTGGTTGAGCTGGGTCGGATCGCCGATGGCACGCCGGTCTACATGGATCGGTTTGCCGCCGAAGCTGATGGCGTGCTGGTGATTAACCGGATCAAAACCCATACCTCATTCAAGGCGCCGATTGAGAGTGGTTTGGCCAAGATGTGCGCAGTTGGTCTGGGGAAACGTCAGGGGGCTGAAATCGTTCATCGCACTGCCGTTTACGGTCTCAAAGAGCAACTGGTGCCGATGGCGCGCGTGATAGTTGAGTATGGCAAGGTGCTGGCCGGCCTGGCGATCCTCGAAGATGCGCGTGATCAGACTGCGGCGATTGTCGCGTTGCCGCCTGCCGACATCGGCGGCCCTGGCGAGGCGGCCTTGCTGGCTCGCAGCAAAGTGATGATGGCGCGCCTGCCCTTCGATCGCCTCGATGTGCTGGTCGTTGATCGGATTGGCAAGAATATCAGCGGTACCGGTATGGATACCAACGTGATCGGTCGGTTGCCGATTCCCGGTGAACCGCCGCCTGATCGCCCGGTAATTAACGTCATTGTGGTGCTCGATCTGACACCTGAAACGCATGGGAATGCGAACGGGATTGGCCTAGCCGATATTACGACGGCCCGCCTCGCAGCGAAAATCGATTTTCATGCCACTTACGTTAATGTACTGACTGCCGGTCTGGTTGGATTGTGTAAGGGTGGGTTGCCGATCACGTTGCCAACCGAGCGCGATGCGGTCGCCATGGCAGTGAAGACGTGCGGGCAGCCCGATCTGGCTGCCGTGCGACTGGCGCGTATTCCCGATACGCTCCATCTCGAAGAGCTGTTAGTCAGCGAGGCGCTGCTGCCAGAAGTTGCCGCCAATCCCGATCTCGAACTGCTTGGCCCCGCCGAATGGGTGCTTGATAGCGAAGGATAGTCTCATTATGCCACACCATCTGCTGCACCATTGGAATGAAAGCGCTATCGACAACTGGGAACGGGCTGCGCCGCTGCCCGGCGATGATCCCTACGCCCGCATTGCGATGGTGAGTCCTTTGCTGACAGTGCCCGATGCAGTGGCAATCATTCCGAGTTGGGCTGCCGATACTCCACCCGATAGCTGGATCGAAGTGAATGTGCGCGCGCAGCAGAATGGGATCTGGAGCAACTGGTACCGGCTGGCAGCCTGGGATGCCGATGGCTCGCGGCGCGCGAGCTTCGACCGTCAACGTGACGACTGCGGTTTTGTTGCCACCGATACGGTAAAGCTGACTGCGCCGGCGCAGGCAGTTCAGGCGCGCGTGTTGCTCTGCGGAAGACCCGGCGCCGATATGCCATCGGTGACCGATCTTTTTCTCTGTGTGACTACAACTGCCTCGCCGGCGATCGCTGCCGAACCACCAGCGCTTTCGGCGATAGATCTGCCGCTTTTGCTCTGTCAGTATGATTATCCCGGTGGCGAAGGCTGGTGCAGCCCCACTGCCGTTCATATGGTGTTGGCCTACTGGCATGCCCAACTGCTCGATCCGCGTCTGGCCCCCTTTGCCGATCCTGCTACCTTGCCTGACTTGACCGTCGCCGGGATTTTCGATCCTGGCTGGGATGGCACCGGGAATTGGTCATTCAACACGGCCTTCGCGGCGCGTTTCGGTCTGCGCGCATATGTCACTCGTTTCGATACGCTCGAACAGATCGGACGCTGGACGGCAGCCGGCGTGCCGGTGATTATCAGTCTGGCCTGGGAACCCGGGCAGATCGATGACGCGCCGAGGCGTACCGATGGACATCTGACGATTGTGCGTGGTTTTTCTCATACCCACGCGCTGATTGCCGAGCCAGCCGGTCGTGACCGCCTCTTGCGCGCTTATCCACAAGCGCAACTGGCCGAAGCCTGGCAGGCTAATTCAGCCGGTACCGTCTACCTGATCTATCCGCCCGATTGGCCGCGCCCACAGCCTGGTTTGTCCGACGCCTGGGTGTAATGTAACGATGCGCGCGCTGGTTCTGTCACCCTACCCACCTTACCCGCCGCGTGGCGGCGGTGCGTTGCGCATCTACCATCTGCTGCGCGCGCTGGCCGTTCATCACCAGGTCACGTTACTGACCTTCGCCCCTGATGTAGCCGCTCAATCTGCCCTGCAACCGCTGGCCGATCTGGTCAGAGTTATGACGGTGATCGGGCCACCGGCCCGTTCACTCTTCCGACGCGCGATCACAACTCTGTTCAGTCCACTTCCCGATATGGCGCTACGCAATGCCAGCGCGGCGTACCGAACCGCGCTGGCCGAACTGTTGGCTCGCGAGCAGTTTGATGTCGTACTGGCCGAAAGTATCGAAATGGCGCCCTATCTCCGGCAAGCGCGCGGTTGCGGCGCGCGGCTGGCGCTTGATGAGTTTAACGCCGAATATGTGCTGCAACGCCGCGCTGCGCTTACCGATCTGCGCCGCGCTCCTCATCCACGATCCCTTATCGCCGGTAGCTATTCGCTTGTCCAGTGGTTGAAGTTAGCCGCGTTCGAACGCCGCATGCTCCGGTTGGCCGATCGGGTGCTGGTCGTATCAACCGAAGACGCTGCGGCATTGCAACGTCTCGCCCCTTCTGCGCGCCTGTCAATTGTCCCTAACGGAGTTGATTGCACCCACTTTGCGCCGCTCACTCCGCCACCGCCACCCGCCGCCGAGCTGGTCTTCGTCGGAACGCTAGACTACCGGCCTAATGTCGATGCTGTCCTCTGGTTTGTGCGTGAGGTGTGGCCGCTGATTCGCGCGCAACACCCGACGCTGCACTTTCGTCTGATCGGACGCCGACCGCATCCGGCCTTGCTGGCGCTCCATCAGCACCAGCATGTGATCGTAACAGGCGAAGTCGCGGACACCCGACCTGCCATTGCCGCTGCTACCGCTGTCGTAATCCCAATGCGTATCGGCGGTGGTTCTCGCTTGAAACTGCTCGAGGCGCTGGCCATGGCCGCTCCGGTGGTAAGCACAACAATGGGCGCCGAAGGTATTCCCGGATTGCGCCATAGCGAGCATTTGTTGCTGGCCGATACGCCTGCTGCATTTGCGCAGGCGGTCGATCGATTGATCAAAGATCGCGCATTTGCCCATCGTCTCGGTCAGAACGGTCGGGAGTTTGTTTGCGCCGGCTACGATTGGGCCCAGATCGTGCCGCGTCTTGAAATGGCATTGGCCGGTTGAGGCAAAACATTTTGCAAACACCCGAAAGGTTGCGATCCAGGTATGCACACATTTCTGATCGGCATGAGCTATCCCTTCCGCGCCATTCGACTGATTGCCGGACAGCCTGCGCTCTGGCGCTACATTGCCATTCCAATTGGACTGAATCTACTGGTTGGTTTCGCGCTCTACACGACCCTGTTGCTGGCCGGCTTTCAGGCTATTGAAACCCTGCTCGCAGGCTGGCCGGTCTGGATTGCCTGGCTGGCGCAGATCGTGCTGGTCATTGCGCTCTTTATTGGGCTAGGGTATCTGCTGGTACGGTTCGGGGTTGTGCTCGGCTCGCCGTTTTACAGCCGATTGTCAGAATTGCTCGAAGAACGGTTGCTCGGTGTGGCGACCACGGCGCCGCCAGCGAACGTCGCCAATGTGCTGCGCGATCTCAGTCGGGCAGTATTGTTTGAAGTGAAAAAACTACTGCTCACGCTGTCCATTGCGCTACCTGCCCTCTTGCTCAACTTCATTCCGGGTGCCGGCTCAATCCTGGCAACGATCGCTGGTATCACGCTGGGCGCCACCATCGCATGCCTTGATTTCTTCGATCCTCCCCTCGAACGACGGCGATTAGCGTTCCGCGCCAAACTGGTCTTTATCCGCCGCCATCTGCCGGCGAGCGCCGGGTTTGGCCTGATCTGTCTGGCTCTGGTCAGCATTCCCTTGCTCAACCTGCTCGCAGTGCCGGTCTGTATTACTGCTGGTACTCTCTTCTTCTGCGAGCAGGCGCGATCGTTGCAGGTAGTCACTGCCCGCCAGGGTTAGGCACAATCCGGTAGATGTTTCCATTCCGATCATCGGAAACGAAAATGACCCCATTGGGCGCGATAGTAACCCCCGCCGGTCGGCCCCACGCTCCGCCACACTCTTGTTGTGGATGATCGCGGAAGCCGGTTAGAAACGGCTCAGCCGATACCGGTACGCCATTGCTGACGCGAATGCGCTGTACCCGACAATCGCGTGGCGTGTCATCGGCATTCCAGGATCCGTGATAGGCAATGAGCAGATCGCCGTCTGGCAATCGATCCAGACCGAGTGGCGCATAATGGGCCAGTTCGGTAAACAGCGCCGGCGTAGCTTGCGCGCAACTGGTGAACGTTTGATCGAGCGGCACGCGCTCATCGCGCACTTCTTGCGCGCCAACTGGCACCGGCCCCAATTCCGCCGTATAGCAGTAGGGCCAGCCGTAATGCCGACCGCGCTCAACGTTGATCACAACCTCTTCTGGCGGCAAATCATTCCCAAGGCCATCGCTGCCGTTGTGAGTTGCCCAGAGACGACCATCAGGCAAGAAGATGAAATCAACGCTATTGCGCAAGCCTTCCGCCCACACCGCGCGTCGGCGTGGATCGGGATCGTTGATAAAAGGGTTGTCATCCGGAATGTCGCCGTCGAGGGTATAGCGTAAGATTGCCGCCCGGCGCGGATCGCCTTCACTGCAACCGACTGTAATATTGCATTTTGAGCCGACTGACACGTAGAGCATACCATCCGGGCCGATGCGCGCAGTGCGCGTCGAGTGGCCGCCATCATTGGGCAGGCCGGTAACGATGACCGTCACTTCATCGCTGCTGAAACTGCCATTGTTATCGTTATCGCGCAGTCGCCACACCGTAGCGTTACCGGCGGCATACAGATCGCCGTCGTGCCAGGTCAGGCTATGGACACCCGGCAGATTGGTTGCCACTGCGATCACCTCATCAGCTCGACCATCGCCGGTTTGGTCAGGCAGGCGGACAATGCGGTTCGCGCCACGTTCAGCAACGTACAGCATACCATCTGGGCCGATTGCCATCAGGCGTGGCCGGTTGAGGCCGGCGGCATATTGGCGCGCAACATACCCATCGGCAACCTGCAACCGCGCACTCACCTCGTCAGGGTCGGGAATGACAAGGGTATGACTGATAAAAGGCAGAAAGATGTACTGAGGGGACTGAGCCAGTCCGACTCCGACCAGTCCGATCAAGAGCAGGAGCGCGCTGAATAGCCATCGCTTTGCCATGGAGTTTCATCCTTCGTCTGCGTTGGGATGAGTCAGAATTTACTCTCATCATAGCAGATCGCGCCTCGCTGCCGCCACCGCAAACAGCGCAGCGCATCCCACAGAAGCTACGACGTAGCGCCTGAACACCACAACGAGACCTGGAGGAGAGAGGAGATTGATCTGAACGTACCGTGAGAAAGAGCGCTGAAACCTGACCCAGAAAGTATGAGAGCGGCGCGAAGCATGTTCGCGCCGCGTCACCGAAATTAGCAGAGGCAACCTGAATAACTGGTTCTTTATAGGGAACTCTTTAACTGCCAATAGACGATAGCCAGAACAATGATTGTTGCCCGGTTGAAATTCTGCACTGCTGGATGATCCTTCAGATTCAGCTTGCTGTAAAGCATATCGATGTACTTCCGCACTGTCGGTTCGCTCAGATGGAGGCGACTGGCAATGACTGACGGAGAATAATGGATATGCCGGGCAATGTTCAAAAGGTGTCGAGGCAGGCGTGGCAATTGCTTCGCGACCTCCACGACGACGGGGCGCAGGTGCGGGTCAATTGAGGCGAGGAAGTGCTCAAGTGGGTTCATGAGCGTCCCTCCGTTGTAGTGGTGAAACGAACAGGCCGGAAAGCAACCTGATTGCGCTAACTGGTGCGCTGGTGAATTCCGTCTTTGTCTGGTGGGTTTTATTGATCATGTCTCATAGTACCGGTTGAGCCTCGTTTAGTGAAGTGCAAATAAGCCAAATTTTTGATGAATTAAGCGGCACCCACCGTTGGTTCGCCAGATAGAGGCGACTGGCGATGATTGAAAGAGGGCAATGGATATGCCGGGTAGTCTTCTAAAGGTGTCGAAGGCGCCTGGCATTTGCTTCGTGACCCGCGCGACGATGGGGCGGAGGTGTGAGTCAACTGAGGCCAGGAAGTACTCGAGCAAATTCATATAGGCCGGAAAGCAACCTGATGACGCTAACTGGCGCGCTGGTGAATTCCGTCTTTGTCTGGTGGGTTTTATTGATCATGTCTCATAGTACCGGTTGAGCCTCGTTTAGTGAAGTGCAAATAAGCCAAATTTTTGATGAATTAAGCGGCACCCACCGTTGGTTCGCCAGATAGAGGCGACTGGCGATGATTGAAAGAGGGCAATGGATATGCCGGGTAGTCTTCTAAAGGTGTCGAAGGCGCCTGGCATTTGCTTCGCGACCCGCGCGACGATGGGGCGGAGGTGCGGGTCAATTGAGGCGAGGAAGTGATCGAGCGGAATGTACAAGCGTTCCTGCTCAATCTCCCGGCTTTCACCGGTTATCTATCTGCGTCTATCCAAAGCGCGACGCGGGGCAACCGTTTTGTTACCCCGCGTCATTGATCCAGTTCTATACTGAGCGCCTTACCGGTTGAGCCGGCGCTTAATCTCCTCGGTCAACAACGGCAAAACCTCATTGACATCGCCAACCAGGCCGAGGGTGGCGATGCGGAAGATCGGCGCTTCAGGGTCTTTGTTGATCGCAACAATCGCGCGACTGGTGCGCATACCAGCAAGATGCTGGATGGCGCCACTGACGCCGGCAGCGATATAGAGTTTAGGGCTGACCGTCTTGCCGGTCTGGCCGACCTGATGCTCATACGGCACCCAGCCATCGTCAACAATCGCTCGCGATGCGCCATACGCTCCACCCAGCGCTTCAGCCAGTGGCGGAATCAGGCGATAATAGTTGTCTTTGTTGCCCAACCCGCGTCCACCGGTAACGATGATCGCGGCATCGGTCAGGTTTACTGCTCCCACTTTCGGCGCGATCGCCTGCACTTCGACGCGCGGATGCAAATCGGCGATTGCCAGCTCGGTCACCGGCGCGCTGCGTTCAGGTTGCGCGGTAGCTTCAGGAAAACTCTGCTTGCGAACGAGCGCCACGACCGGCTTGCCGGCAGCGAATCGGTAGGTGTTGATCACGTTTCCACCGTGAGATGGTCGAGTAGCCTGAATTGCGCCCTCAACGACTTGAATGTCGGTGGCATCAACAATCAGACCGGCTTGCAGGTCGGTCGCCAGGGCCGCGCCAAAATCACGCATCTGGAAGCCGGTGCCGGCCAGGATCAAGGCGGGCTGGCAGACCTCAACCGCAGCCTTTGCTGCCGCGACATAGCCATCGGTGGTATAGTTCGCCAGCGCCGGCGCCTGAACGGTATAGACCTGATCGGCGCCAAAGTTACCGGCCTGTGCCGCCACTGCTGTGGTGGGGCCAATCGCCAGCGCAGCCAGCTTACCGCCGAGCGCGTCAGCCAGTTGCCGCCCTTTGCCGAGCAATTCGCGCGAAATGGCGGCCAGATCATTGCCAATTGCCTCTAGAATCACCAGTACGTTGCTCATGATCGGCTCCTTTCCGCGCTCAGATAACTTGATACTCCATCAGCTTATCGACCAGCTTGCGCACCTTCGTTGCGGCATCAGGGCCATCGATCATCTCACCCTTCGGACGTGGCGGTGGCGGCACGCGCTCAACCAGTTGCGCTGTTGGCGTCAAATCAGCGGCGCTCAGCCCAAGATCGGCTGCCGTCCATACCGGTGGCTCGACCTTGGCCACTCGCTTAATCTTGAGCAACGACGGGTAGCGTGGTTCGTTAATATCTTTAATAACCGACATCACGGCTGGCAGACGGCAAGTCACCGTCTCAATCACGCTCTCAAGGTGGCGTTCAGCCTTGATAGCGCCTCCTGGCTGCAATTCCAGCACCTTGCCGACGTAGGTCAACTGCGGCCAGCCCAGTAAACGAGCCAGCGCCGGCGCGAACGCGCCGCTCTCATCGTCAGTGCTATTGCGGCCAGTAATGACCAGATCGACATCTCCCAGCTTGCGGATTGCCGCCGCTGCAACCCTGGCCGCAGTGATTGTATCGAGCTGCGCAAATGCCGGATCGTTCAACAGCAGCGCATCGGTTGCGCCCATCGCCAGCGCCCGCCGCAATTGCTCAACCCATTCAGGAGTGCCGATCGACAGCGCTGTTACCTTTCCGCCGTGCTGTTCATTCCAGCGGATACCCTCTTCCAGCGCATACTCGTCAAAGAGGTTAATAATCTTTTCGATCCCTTCGGCATCGATGGTCAGATCCGGTCGAATCTTGACCGAATTATCGCGCGGAACCTGTTTGAGACACACAACGATGTGCATTATATGGCCTCCTTCGCACCATAGGACGGTAACGCACTGCATTATAACAGAGTGAGCGAAAGATTGAGCGCAGCGGGAATATCGCGGGCGAAATGGAACAAATCACCCGGTAGATCGGCAAGTCGCAATGCCTGTTCGGGTCGCGTGCCCACCAGCGCCGCGCGCGCTCCAAGCAAGCGCGCTCCACGCCCGACCCGAATCAGGGTCTGAATAGTTGTTTCGTCAAGAGCGGCAAGACCGTTAATATCAATCACTACCAGACGCGCGCGACGTTGCTGAATTGCCTGAAGCACAGTTTGCTCAAACTGCTTGCTACGCTCATTGTCAAGATAACCAACCAATGGCACAAAAATCGTCTGTGGGCCGAGCGGTGTCACCGGCAAGCTAAGCGCTCGGATCGTTGCCTGCAACTGCAATTCGCGCTCAAGCTGCGCCTGCTGCGCCTGCAAAGCAGCGGCCAATTGCTGTTGACGAGCGTGGTTCGTGTCGAGGAGATGTTGAAAAGCGTCGCGTAGTCGCCGAATCTGGTTGATAGAACTGATTGCGCTAAGCTGGCCGGTCGCTTCGGTCGTGGCAAAACGTTCAGCGTCAGCCGTCAGGCGATCAACACTCTTGCCGACCTGCCAGATCAGCGATATGGCCAGCGCGAGCGCAATGAAGACTGCCGTCCCTACAACTGCAGACGCAATCCAGAAACCCTCGTTGGCGATCCGTTCCAACGCGGCAATCTGCTGCAAATAAACCACTTCGTACTCACGCTGCGCGCCAATTGTCAGGCTGTGAATGGCGCGGATATTTCGATAATAATCCACCCCTCTGATTAACGCCTGCGCCCGCTCGTAATCGCCGCGATCGAGAAAGGTCAATGCGGCGTCATGCTGGGCAACCATCACCTCATAGCGCGCCGCCAGTTCAAGTTCGATGAAACCGCCACTGCGCTCGTTATGCGCCTCGAAGAATCGGCGCGTTTCCGCTCGAATCTGCTCTACATCGCTGCGATTCCTACTTGCGCCTTCAATCAGATCACTCACGTAAAAGTGTTCGAGCAGAATGAGTGACTCGGTCTGAGCAACCTTGATGAGATTGAGCGCGCTGCGATCAACCGCTTTCAGGCCTTCGCTAATGCGTTGTTGGGTATAGAGTGCCACAATCCCGATCAGGGCCAGGGCAACAAAGAGTGGTGAGAGTGACAGAATAAGTCGGGCGCGCAAGTCCATGATTGCACTCGATTGATGAGTCCATTGATTGACTGATAACATTTTACCATTTTTTAGTGATTGGTTTTCCACGACAGCGATGAGTCGCTTCCCTGCTATAATACAGCGAAACATCGTGCATGATCCTGTATGCAAGGAACGAGCAGCGCTATGGCCAAGATATTGCAACACCTGCCGGTCGGTGAAAAGATCGGTATCGCCTTTTCTGGCGGTCTCGACACCAGCGCCGCAATCCACTGGATGCGCGCCAAGGGCGCTATTCCCTATGCCTACACTGCCAATCTCGGGCAACCTGACGAACCCGATTACGAAGATATTCCGCGCCGGGCGCTGCTATACGGCGCCGAGGCCGCCCGGTTGATCGATTGCCGCCATCAGTTGGTCGCCGAAGGTCTGGCTGCATTGCAGTGCGGCGCCTTTCATATCTCGACCGCCAGTTTGCCCTATTTTAACACCACGCCGCTTGGTCGCGCGGTCACCGGAACAATGCTGGTGGCGGCAATGCGCGAAGATGGCGTGCATATCTGGGGCGATGGCAGCACCTATAAGGGCAACGATATTGAGCGTTTTTACCGCTACGGCTTGCTGGTTAACCCCGATCTGCGCATCTACAAACCATGGCTCGATCAGGCCTTTATCGACGAATTGGGCGGACGGGCTGAGATGTCGGCTTACTTGAGCCGGGCCGGTCTCGAGTATCGCATGCCAGCCGAAAAGGCTTATTCGACCGATTCGAATATGCTTGGCGCGACCCATGAGGCGAAAGATTTAGAGTTTCTCGACCGCAACATTACCATCGTCAATCCGATCATGGGCGTGCCATTTTGGCGACCAGAGGTGCCCATCGAGTACGAAGAGGTGCGTATCACCTTCGAAGAAGGCTTTCCGGTCGCGATCAATGGCGTAACCTTTCCCGATCACGTGGCGTTGATGGCTGAGGCTAATCGGATCGGCGGACGGCACGGACTTGGTATGAGCGACCAGATCGAAAACCGCATCATCGAGGCCAAGAGTCGCGGCATCTACGAGGCGCCGGGCATGGCGCTGCTCTTCATCGCCTATGAACGATTGGTGACCGGCATCCACAACGAAGATACTATCGACCAGTACCGCGAGTATGGTCGCAAGCTTGGTCGCTTACTCTATGCCGGACGCTGGTTTGATCCTCAGGCCATGATGATCCGCGAGTCGTTGCAGCGCTGGGTTGCGCGCCTTATTACCGGTGAAGTAACTATCGGTCTGCGCCGAGGGAATGATTATTCCATCCTGGATACCAGCTCACCGAACCTGACATACGATCCGAGCCGGCTGACAATGGAAAAGGGTGAAGCCAGTTTTACCCCGCAGGATCGGATTGGACAGTTGCACATGCGCAACAACGACATCGCCGACACGCGCAAGAAACTGATGGTCTATCTGCGCACCGGCCTCCTCGGTGATAGTGGGATTCTGCCGCAACTTAATCCGCCTGACACCTCAGCCAAATCGTCTGACGCCAGTGAAGCGTAAGCACAGCTACTGCGGGGCGACGATGAAGTCGCCCCATCTGCTTATTTTATTTAGATAGTGCCGCTTGCAGGGTGCTAAACGCGCGGATAGTATGTAAATCGATCCCTAGAGTCACCAGGGTCTGCGCCACTTCAGGACGAATCCCAACCAGAGTGACCTGCGCCCCCATCAAACGCGCCGCTTCAACAATCTGAATCAGGCTCCTCGCTACCTGTGTATCAATCACCGGAACACCGGTGACATCGATCAATAACTCGCGAGCGCCGGTATGCTCGATCTGGCGTAAAGCTTGCTGCTGCATATCGGTCAGGCGGGCTGTGTCGAGCGCCCCGATCAGTGGCATAACCAGGGTTGTTGACCGCACTGGTAGAACCGGCACGCTCAATTCACGAATAGCCTGGCGCTGTTGCTCATTTTCAGCCAGGAGTCGGGCCTGTTCGGCGGCGCGCCGTTCGAGTTCCTCGAGCGCAGTTTGGAGCGCTGCTGTGCGCTGACTCACCTGTTGTTCAAGCTGGTCGTTGAGCTGGGCCAGCCGGCTCGCGCTCTGCTTCGCCTCTTCGCGCAACCGGCGCGTTTCGCGCAGTGTGCGTTCAAAGATCATGCTACCGACAAAGGTGAATAGAGCAGTGCTGAATTGCAGGAAGATCGCCGCCGCATCGAGTACTGTGCCCAATTCGCCGGAAAATAGTGGCGTACCGCCAAGCTGACGCGCAACAGTGCCGCTAATCAGATTAATTGTTAGAATGGCCCAAATGAGCGGTGGACTGACAGTTAATCCGGCGACCAGGAGCGATAGGTTCAGGTAGAAGAACGAGGTGTAGGGGCTGGTTGCTGAGGTATTGATGATAGTTGGCGCGATGGTTGGCAGGATGATGAAAGCGATCAAGATCAATCCACCCACGTTCACAAAACCAGCTCGCGTTACAGCAATTGCAATGATGTAGGCAATAATGCCGCTGGCAATTGCAATGTTTCCCCCTGCTCCGCTACCGGTTATGATGCTGATAGGGATGGCCAGAATGGCCAGAACTATCATGATGAGGGCAAGGATGATGGTTGTTTTTCCCCGTCGAACGGTATCTTCGTCACTGCTTCGAATCTCCGTTAACCAGGCGAACCATGACTGCATATATACCTCTAATATATACCTCTAATGTGAACTGACTGCCCCCGTTCGACATCTATGATATACGAATCGATTCAAAATCGCTATCCTGATCATGCCTTTCTTTAGTTAGAATCTGGTGATCTTTCGATGTCTATCCACGTCTCAACGACGTGTCTACGCCTGCCTGAAGCGAGCAATAGTCTGCCAGACATCCTCTGAAGATCGGCACAGTCACCATTCAACCTCCAACATTGCGTGAGCTTACATGCGGCAGTTGCCGATAGTGAGCGAGCGCCTCTCCCATGCGGTCGAAACGGTCACCGTTTAACGTCGCCCGGGCCGGCGGCACAATCCAGAAGTTTCCGGTCTTTCACTACCAGCTACACATTATTTGTGAAAAAAATTACAAAAATTTAATAGTACATTTCTCCTACCTGTTGTCGTTAATCATTGGTTCCATCCACCACCTTACGACGGGACTCTTTCGCCTCTCGTCATCCCCGACTGCGCCGGCTACAGTAGAAGCAAGAGACGGCTTTGCCATCCGCTTTCAATCTATCGAGCGAGGCCGCTATGCGCACCAATCTGCTTCTCTGCCTGCTTCTCTGCCTTTTGCTGGCTCCAGCTTCAATCCTTTCCGCAAGTCCGGCTGCGGAACCGAATATACCGTTACCGCCAGATGATGTCTTGATCGCGCCATTGCCGGCGTCGCTGGCTTTCACCGTTGATGGCGAGCAAGACGCGCGTTTGCCCAGCCAGTATCTGGCCGGATCGGTGGCAGTGCGCCTGGTTTTGCCGGAAAGCAACGGCGAATTCGATCGCTCAACGGAAGATTGGACAGTGTTTCAGATCGAACAGGTCGTTGCTCAAACTCAGGCTGCCCTGGATTGGTGGCGCGAACGGTTGCCTGCTGCCCGGCTCGCCTTTGAGCTGACGGTGCAGGTTGTGCCAACCCGCTACGAGCCGATTCGTTATGGCCTGGCGCAAGAAGGTTTGTGGATCGGTGATGTGTTGCGGCGGTTGGGTTACGAGAGCGCGAACTATTTCGAGCAGGCATACATGGCTGCCTTCGATCTCCGCGACCACAACGGTACCGATTGGGCAACCACCATCTTCATCGTGAATAGCGCTCAGGACGATGGCTACTTTGCTGATGGCCGCTTTGCCTATGCGTATCTTAATGGCCCGTTTAGCGTTATCACCTCTGACGGCGGACCGTACAGCACACAATGGCTGCGCGCCGTGATCGCCCACGAACTTGCCCATCTTTTTGGCGCTCTCGACCAGTATAGCGCAGCCGGCATCAGTTGCGATCAACGGAGTGGTTATCTCTACGCTCCCACGACGAACAGTATGTTCAATAACTGCGGAACCAACGAGCCGAGCATCATGCGCGAACTGATCAATAGTTTCACCATCGGCGCAGTTGATGTGTCGGCGCGAGCGCAGCTAGGCTATCGTGACAGCGACGGTGACGGTATCATTGACGTATTAGATACAACGCCGTTCATCACGATTGCGAATACGCTCCAATCCCGCAGTGGCCGCCCGCTGGTCGAACTGGTCGCGCGCGATCAGGCCTTCCCATCACCGGTTCAGCCCGATGCCAGCATCAATCCGATTACCGCGATTGAATACCGGGTAAATGAGAGCGACTGGCAACTGGTTATTCCCGCTGATGGCGCGTTCGATCGGGCGCTCGAAACAGCCGAGATCGAACTACCGCTGTATGACGGTGACTACGTAGTCGAATTTCGCGCGTTCAATGCCGCCGACAATACCTCTGACGTCGTGACCCAGACGATGACGGTCAATGGCCTGGGGCCGGCGCCAGCCTATCGGATTGCCGGGCCTGCCCGTCTCGAAGGACAAGCGCTCATCATCCGCGCCCAGGCGCCATCAGGCACACAGTTGATTGAGGTGAGCGCGCAACGCGCCTTCGCTGATGCTGTGCGACTCCCGTATGAACCGGAACTTACTCTGATGCTTGATAGCGCACCTGCGCTGAGTGTTGTGCCGGCTACCATGCCGACGATCTATGTGCGTTTCATTGATCAAGCCGGACTGCCGTCACTTGTTTACAGTCTACCGGTTGAGATACCCGTTCCAGAAACCTATCAGGTGATGATCCCGATCGTCACGCGATAGTGGCAATGCTAGAGGAAACGCGCGCCAATTTGCCGGCTGGCTCTGCGCCAGCCGGTCAAAATTTTGCAAAAATGTTACCATTTTTGGTTTGCCAACCCGATATACTATGCTTGTCTGTTCGCTGTCTTTGTGAAACAGGGAGTCTGCTTGTATGCCTCGTAGCCGCCATCTAAACCTGTTACTGCTCCTGGGGATCTTGCTGATCGGCTGGCCGGCGACTGTGCCGCCAGCGCAGTCGGCAAACCCTTCGGCGTTTGGCGCCAACACTCACATTGCAATGACCTACCCGTTTCCCGACTCGCTCAACCGACCGGCTGATGTCATCGCTCAGAGTGGGTTGGGTTGGGCGCGGGAAGAGTTTCAATGGGGGCGGATCGAACCACGTCCCGGTCAATTTGACTGGACGTTCACCGACCGGGCAGTGAATGAATTGGTGCAACGTGGCATCAATATCGTTGGTCTCCTCAATCCGGCAGTGGGTTGGGGTACGCCTGACCCATCGGATGACAATATTCCACCGGATCAGGGTAGTTTCTATCCGCCTGATCCACAACTTTTCGCCCGTTTCGCCGCGACGGTGGTCAATCGCTATAAAGATCGCGTTCGCTACTGGCAGGTATGGAATGAGCCTGACAACGCCGTTTACTGGCGACCGGCGCCCGATCCGGCAGGCTATGCCGCTCTGCTGCGCGCTGTCTATCCGGCGATCAAACAGGCCGATCCCGGCGCTACCGTGTTGGCCGCCGGCATCGTATCGCCCGAACCGGCTGGTTCCTTCCTGCAAGCCATCGCCGACAATGGCGCCTGGGGTTCATTCGATGTGATTGCACTGCACCCTTACACTGATCCGAATAGCCCGGAGGAAGGATCAATTGATACTGTCGGTATTGGCGCGATCAAGACACTGGCAGCCCGGCTCGGTCCCAAACCGATCTGGGTAACCGAGTTTGGCTGGTCTGATACTCCAAGTGATCGCACTGGCAATCGAGTGACCGATCTTGAAACGCAGGCCAACTATCTCGTGCGCGCGATGGTGCTCTTGCGGCAGGCTGGCGTGGAGCGGGTCATTATGTTCCGCTTCAAAGATATGCAATTGCGCGACGGTGTGCCGTTCAACGGCTACGGCCTGCTCCGCTACGGCAGCGGACAAGACGATTACACCCAGTTCAAACCGGCTTTTAACGCCTTCCGCGCGCTCAATCAGCAAGTCGGTGGACGACAACCGCTTGGATTGCGCCGTCTCAGCGATGAACGGGTAGCGTTCAATTTTGAACGGGCGATCGCCTGGCAGACTTTCCCTACTGGCAATGGTTCAATCGCGCAGAGCGGCGCTCAGGCGCGCAGTGGCAACGGCGCTGCGGAAGTGCGCTACCGCTTTGCTACCGGCGATAACGACTACGTTAGCTTCACTCCACGCGAGAACATCACCTTCCCAGCAGGCACAACCCAGCTCGGCATATGGGTGTATGGCGACGGTAGCAGTTTCGATCTCAAGGTACAACTGCGTGATGCCCAGGGCGAGATTTTGCAATATCGCCTCGGCAAGATCGGCCCTGCTGGCTGGCAACAGCTCGTGGCTGCGATCAATGGCCCGGTTGAGCAAGGCAACCGGATTCGCTTCGTCGATGGGAAGCTTGATGGCGACATCACTTTACAAGCGATTGTGATCGATGACGATCCGGATAGTCGCACCGGTGAAGGGGTCATCTATCTCGATGATCTGACCGGCTTCAGCGGGCCGGAAGCCTATGCTGCCCGCTTTGCCGCCGATCGTGGCGTGGTTGAAGTTGTTTGGGCAGTCGGTGGTGGCCAGGTACGGATTCCGAGCGCCGATCCCGAAGTGACCATCATCGATCGCGACGGCGGTCAACGTCGCCAGGCGGCGCCCGGCGGCGTGTTAACACTCGATGTCGGGCCGCGTCCGGTCTACCTCATCTATCAACCGGCAGCAGCGGCGCCATCCAATCCGCCGCCGAATCCACAGCCGCCGGTTAGCGGTGGCGGGTTCGTATCGCCGAACGGCTCGTTTGCCGATGATGCGATGCGCAATGTCTGGCAACGAACCGATCAACCGGTAGCAAACGGCGCTCCCGGCCTTCGACCCCGGTCGTGGATTTGGGGACCGCAACCGATCAGCGGCGCAATGCGTGAACCATACGCGCAAAGCCCGGGTGGCAGTCGGCTGGTACAATACTTCGATAAGAGCCGAATGGAGATCAACAACCCTGACGCCCCCCGCAACCAATGGTATGTTACCAACGGTCTGCTGGTAGTGGAAATGTTGACTGGACGGTTGCAGCTCGGCGATGCGCAGTTCGAAGAACGCGCGCCGGCCAGCGAAGCGGTTGCCGGCGATCCGGCCAGCGTCAATCCCAATGCGCCAACCTACGCCACGCTGCGCAGCGTAGCCTTCCCTGTCAACCAAAACCGGGCAGCAGATCGCGTTGGACAGGTGGTCACCGCATTTCTCAACCGTGATGGCGCCGTGGTCGATCGGCCCGATCTAGCCCGCTACAACATACGGATTGGCCAGTATGAAGCGACCCTTGGCCACAACATCCCCCAGGTCTTTCTCGATTACTTCGCCCAGCAGGGCATTGTCCTCGAGAATGGTCGCTACGTGAACCGCCAGATCATCGACTGGCTGTTCGTGATGGGTTTGCCGATCAGCGAGCCATACTGGGCGCGAGTGAAAGTTGGCGGCGTGGAAAAAGACGTGCTGATGCAAGCCTTCGAGCGGCGCGTCTTGACCTACACCCCTGACAACGATCCGAACTGGCGCGTCGAAATGGGGAATGTCGGCCAGCACTACCTGCGCTGGCGATACGGCCAATAGCGCATTGCCTATCGCCTATCGCCTATCACCAAACGCGCCGGCCACCTGCTGGCAGATGGGGGGCGCAGCAGCGCTGCGCCCCTACCCCTACCCCCTTTCCGCCCGCCGCTCCCCGTAACACGCAATGCTTGACCATCGGCTATCGGCTATCGGCTATCGGCTATCGGCTATTGATCTACCGCAGAGGTCGCAGAGAACGCAGAGAGACTATCGCCTACCAGCTATCG
>NZ_CAKZNK010000030.1 GCF_937129525.1 uncultured Chloroflexus sp.
GCGGTGCTGCGCCCACTTCGCGCGCGGTGCGCGGCGTGGCGGTTCAAATTCGCTGCGCGCCGCGAGCCGTAGCCGTTTCTATCGTTCACGCAAGAACTCACCGATCAGTGCTGCGACTGTCTGCGGCTGCTCTAGATGAACGGCATGACCGGCTTCGGGCACAATGACGTGGCGGCTGCGCGGTATCTGCGCCACCATGCGTTCAGCAATAGCGCAATATTTGGTGTCGAGTTCGCCGGTAATGAGCAGAGTTGGTGTGGCAATCAGCGGCAGGGACTCCCACAACGATGGCTGGCGACCTGCGCTCATCCCGCGCAGTGCGTTGGCGTAGCCGTGAGCGCTGCCGGCTAAGCGTTGCGCTCGCTGCGCTGCCCGAGCCGCCACCGGTAGCCGCTGTTGCGAGGCAAAGATCGGTTGCGCGGCCCAGTAGTCAACAAACCACTCCAGCCCCTCTCGCTCGATTCGTTCGGCTAACGCTTCATCGCTTGCCAGGCGAGCTGCGCGTTCGACCGGATCGGCTATCCCCGGTGAGGATCCGATCAAGATTTGTCGTCCAACTCGCTCAGGTGCGTTGACCGTTAGCAACAAACCGATCCTTCCACCCATCGAGTAGCCGCAGAGGTCAACGCGGGTCATGCCAAGATGATCGAGGAGCTGGATGAGATCACTGACACACCGTTCAATAGCATACCGAGACGGATCGCGCGGCGCTTCACTGCCGCCGTGCCCGATCAGATCGACGATAACCAGTGTTCGTTGTGACGCCAGCGCCGGAACTAACGGTTGCCAGGTCTGGCCATTACCGGTAAATCCGTGGAGCAAGAGCAACGGTGGTCCTGAACCGTCTATTGCAACCTGAAACGTAAGATCGGCGAGCGAAATCTTCACTGTATTCCTCAACATTACAATGAACTGATAACGCGCAATCTATCACTCTATGCTACACTGAACGTACAATCATGACAATGCGCAGGCGCATCGTTCATCGGTTTCCCAACCCTGCGCAGGAGCGAGATATGACCACGACTCCGGCCAACCAACAATCAAGACCACCTGCTACCGGCACTACTCTGATTGAACGGCTGGTGTTACCCCTGCTCGACAGCGTTTTGTTTCCGCAGATGCTGGCGCCCCTGTTCGTGAGTGATGAACGGGCGATTAATGCGGTCGAGCAGGCTGTCGCTGGCGATCGGATCGTGCTGGCAGTAGCCGTTCGCGGCCCAACCGAAGACTTTTCGGTGGGGATAAACGATCTGTATACGGTTGGCGTTGAGGCGATCGTGCAGCGGATGCGGCGCCTGCCCGATGGCACGTTGAGTATCGTGCTCGAAGGGCGCCAACGCATGCAAATTGTCAGTGCGGTGAGTGAACATCCGGCGTTGCGCGTGCTGGCTACGCCGCTGGAAACGCCACCGCTCGACGACGACTCGGCGTTGATGGTCGAAGCGCTGAGCCGCACCATCTTGACTACCTTCGAAAAAATTGTGCGGCTATCGCGCAACTTGCCCGACGATGCTTACCTCTCGGCCCTTAACAGCGCTGAACCTGGCGAACTGGCCGATATTATCGCCGCATTATTGCCCATTTCGGTGGAGGATCGGCAAAAGATCCTTGAACTGGTCGATATTGAGCAGCGTCTGCGCCATCTCGAAGTGCTGCTGGCGAAAGAGCTGGATTTGCTCGAACTGGAAAACCGCATTCACAGCCAGGTGCAGCAAGAGGTCGATCGCAGTCAGCGCGAACTCTTCCTGCGCGAGCAGTTGCGCGCTATCCAGCGCGAACTCGGTCAGGAAGATCCATCGCGCCGCGAGCTGGCGCTCTTGCGCGAACGCGCCGCCGCAGCCGGCTTGCCTGCTCACGCAATGGCTCGCTTCGAGGAGGAATTGGCCCGCCTTGAGCTGATTTCGCCAATGTCGCCTGAGCATGGGATGCTGCGCACGTACCTTGACTGGCTCATTTCGCTACCCTGGAGTAATGCCAGTCCTGAGAATCGCGACCTGCGCGCGGCGGCTGCCGTGCTCGAGCGCAATCATTATGGCTTACGGAAAGTCAAGGATCGCATCCTCGAATACATCGCCGTGCGGCAGCTTGCCGGGCCGGCTCGCCGCGCGCCCATTCTCTGTTTTGTCGGTCCGCCCGGTGTCGGTAAGACCAGCCTCGGTCAGAGTATCGCCGAAGCCCTTGGTCGCCGCTTCGTCCGCCTCAGTCTCGGCGGCGTGCATGACGAAGCCGAAATTCGCGGTCACCGTCGCACATACATTGGCGCTTTGCCAGGCCGTATTTTGCAGCGCATGAAGGTTGCCGGCACTATCAACCCGGTCTTTATGCTCGATGAAGTCGATAAGCTGGGGAGCGATTTTCGTGGCGACCCAGCGGCAGCGCTGCTCGAAGTGCTCGACCCCGAACAGAACAGCACCTTCAGCGATCACTATCTCGATCTCCCTTATGATCTGAGCCAGACCCTCTTTATTACGACCGCCAATGTGGCCGATGCCATTCCTGATGCCCTGCTTGACCGGATGGAGCTGGTTGAGTTGCCCGGCTATACCGAAGACGAGAAGTTGCACATTGCCCGGCGATTCCTCATTCCACGACAGATGGCCGATAGCGGCCTGCCGCCGGCAACTCTTCGCTTCGGCAATGAAGCGATCCACGCCATTATTCGTAACTACACATACGAAGCCGGTGTGCGCAATCTCGAACGCGAGATTGGCGCCATTTGTCGCAAGGTGGCTCGCCGTATCGCCGAAGGAAAGCGCCATCCGCGCCAGATTACGCCGCGCGCCTTACCGAAGCTACTCGGCCCACCTCGCTTTGAGATCGGCAAGATCGATCCAAAAGATCAGGTTGGGGTTGCCATCGGTATGGTCTATACCAGCGCCGGGGGTGATATTATGCCGGTGGAAGTGGCCTTGATGGAGGGGAAGGGTAATCTGCTCTTGACCGGTCAGCTTGGCGAAGTGATGCAGGAATCGGCGCAGGCGGCGCTTTCGTTTGCGCGCGCCAATGCCAGCCGGTTGGGCATCGAGGGACGCCATTTCGACAAGCTCGACGTACACGTTCACGTCCCGGAAGGCGCGACTCCCAAAGACGGGCCTTCGGCGGGGGTGACTATCGCCACTGCGCTGATCTCGGCGCTCACCGGGCGCGCGGTGCGCCACGATATTGCAATGACCGGCGAGATTACACTGCACGGACGCATCTTGCCGATCGGCGGCGTGAAAGAGAAGGTGCTTGGCGCCTATCGGGCCGGGATTCGCCAGATCATCTTACCCAAACGCAACGAGCACGATCTGGCCGAAATTCCGGCTGTCCTGCGCCGACAGTTGACCATTCATCTGATCGACCGCATCGAACAGGCGCTGGATCTGGTGCTGGGACCACCTCCACCCAAAGAGCCGCGCCGCGCCCCGCGTGTTATCCCTCGTCGGCACGACGATGATGACTAAACCGCGATTGCATTGCTATGCTTTACCGGAGTACGCGCTAGTCGTGCCCTTTGTCGGATCGAGCATGACCAGGACTGGCGCCGACGCGCCCACCGGATCGAGCAGGAGCGCATCCATTGCCGCAGCCAGCGCTGTCAGGTCAACCCCGCGGTACACTCCCGGCAAGCCATTCAACCGGCGCATTGCTTTGCGCCAGTTCAGCGAAAGCCCCGTCGATTACCCTGCTGCCATTTCACCAGGGCCGCTGCGGTCTGGATCAATGCCTTGAAAAACTCGGCGTCAGTTCCTTGCGACACTCGCCAGCAGTCTTCCCACTGCTCGTGGGCATGCCAGTATGCGCCGGCATTGAAGAGCTGAATCCCGGCAACAAAGTGATCCATCTCGAAGGTTAACTCATCCACATCAGCCATATCCGCTGACCTTCCGCGCCATACGTTCACCCATCTAACAACACCTCGAGCGTCCGTTGCGCGCAGGCTTCCCAGGTAAACTGACGCGCGCGCGCCAGGCCACGAGCGCGCAATTCAGCGCGAAGGTTGGGATCATCACTCAGTCGCATAATGGCAGCGGCAATCGCATGCGTATCGCGAGGATCAACCAGCAACGCCGCATCACCAGCGACTTCGGGCAGTGAAGAGATGGCGCTGGTAATCACCGGTGTGCCGCAAGCCATTGCCTCTAGCACCGGCATGCCAAAACCTTCGTAGAGCGAGGGGAAGATAAACGCCAGCGCCCCGGATAGCAAAGCCGGCAGATCCTCTTCCGCCACATAGCCGATAAAACGAACCCGGTGATCGATACCCAGCTCGCCAGAGCGGCGCTCAATCGGCTCGCTCAGCCATCCTCGCTTGCCGGCAATCACCAGATCGAGAT
Organism: uncultured Chloroflexus sp.; assembly: GCF_937129525.1. Taxonomy (GTDB): domain Bacteria; phylum Chloroflexota; class Chloroflexia; order Chloroflexales; family Chloroflexaceae; genus Chloroflexus. The sequence continues at coordinate 4,323 of NZ_CAKZNK010000030.1, forward strand.
CGTAGCCGGCAGCGATGGCATGGGCCAGCGCCTCGATCACCCGACCAAGATTCTTGCGAGGTTGCACTGTGCCGATGTAGAGTAGGTACGGTCGCTGCGTCAAACCGTAACGAGCGCGGACAACGGCGATCCGCGCCGGATCAACGGGCGATACAAACGTTGCGCTCAGCCCCAGATGCGTCACCGTGATCCGGTTGGGATCGGCTCCATACCACTGCACCAGATCGCGCCTGGTTGCGTGGGAAATGGCAAGCACATGGCGGGCAGCCCGCAAACTCCAGCGGGTCGTCAATTCGAGTTCGAGCCGGCGACGCGCGGTGTGCGCCTCTGGAAAGACGCGATACCCGACATCATGAATTGTTACCACTGTCGGCGGATGCAACAGCGGCACTACATGCGCCGGCACGAACAGCACATGGGGCCGCGCCCGCCAACTGGTCGGCCCCAGCCCCAGGTGCGTCCAGAGACGCGGCAGGCGAATATCGCGCGTGTGAGCGCGCTGACTGAGCGGCGGCAACCGCTCACGGTGGCCGTTGATGTAGAGACGCAACGTCACATCGGCTGGCGCAATCCGATCAAGCGCCGCAATAATTTCGTAACTATACCGTTCAGTGCCGGTTCGTTGCGCAACTGTCACGCGACTGGCATCAATGTCAATCATCACCATACCGCTCTATGGTAGCATAGAGAAGGACAGACATTTTTGCGTGGAGCACAACATGAACTATCCCTTCATATATCCTGGCGCCATTCACATGCACACAACGTACTCAGACGGTTCGGCTACTTTCCCCCACCTCATCGCGGCAGCCCGTGACGCCGGCCTTCGGTGGGTGATCGTCACCGACCATGATACGCTCGAAGGCTTGCCATTCGCCGGCTGGCACGACGATGTGCTGGTCATTGTCGGGCACGAAATCACTCCCGATCACAATCACTTCCTCGCCCTCAACGTTGACACGGTGATCAGCAATCAACTACCACCGCAACAATTCATCGACGAAGTCTATCAACGTGGCGGTTTTGGCATCATTGCCCATCCCGATGAACGAGTCCGAAATTCATTCAAAGACATCTACCGCTGGGATGACTGGACAATCGACGGGCCGAGCCAGCGCGAGGGCCGGGTCGTTGGCCTCGAACTGTGGAATCTGATGAGTGATTGGGGTGAACATCTGACCGAGCGCAACAAGCTGGCGCTCGTGCTCAATCCGCGTCTGGGAATAAGCGGGCCGACTCTGGCGACGCTATCGTGGTGGGATCGGCTCAACATGGCCGGACGCCGCACCTTTGGAATTGGCGGCGTAGATGCCCACGGCTTTAAACGCCGGGCGCCATGGGGAGAGATTGAAGTCTTTCCCTACCCGTGGATTTTCCGCACGTTAACCAACTACATCTTGCTCGCTGAACCGCTCAGTCGCGATGCAACCACAGCCACGAACCAGGTCTACGCTGCGCTCACGGCTGGTCGCTGCTATGTTGTCAACCGGCTCGATGGTGATGCGCCATCAATCATCTTCCGCCTCAGCCGGCCAGGCGAAATTGTCGAAATGGGTGACACCATCAGTCTGGACAGAGGGCCATTACTGGTCGAGGTTGATGTTGGCGCCGATGCATATGCGCGGCTGATCGTAAACGGCGAGGTCATGACCAGTGGCATTCGTCGCATCCGGCAGACTGTTGCCGAAGATGGTATTTATCGCGTTGAAGCGTATTGGGGTGGCAAACCCTGGCTCTTTACCAATCCGATCTTTGTTACTGCCGAAGAATCAGCTCGTTGAAGGAGGGTCGCCAGTCTCGACTTCGATAGTGCGCGCCAATCGTCGATCAAGCGGCGTTGGTCCTGACTGTCCGACCTGCACGGTCAGCGGCCCATCAAACGGGGCGCTTGCCGTCACCACCACCCGCGCGCCGGGCACCAGCCCCAGATCGGCCAGGTAGCGCAATCGTTCGGCAGCCTGATCGCGCACCCGCGCGATCCGCGCCGGCTGATTGAGCGGCAAATCGGCCAGCCGAATAGCGCGCGTAGTGGGTAACACCCCATCAATTCCGGGGATGGGGTCGCCGTGCGGATCGAAATCGGGATAGCCTAGCCGTTCGGCAATCCGCGCTTCGAGCTTTTCACTGATATGGTGTTCGAGCCGCTCGGCTTCCTCGTGAACCTCATCCCAGCTATAACCGAGCGCCTCAACCAGATAGAGTTCGAGCAAACGATGGTGCCTGATCACCTCAAGCGCAATCCGTTCGCCGGCTGGCGTCAACACCACTCCCTGATAAGGAGTATGCTGCACCAGATTCATCTCGGCTAGTTTCTTGATCATTCCGGTTACCGAGGCCGGGCGCGAACCGCGCTGCTCACCGAGCAACGTAGTTGTCACCGCCCCCACCTGTTGTTGGAGCAAATAGATGGCCTTCAGATAATCTTCAATTGCCGGCGTAATCCGATTCGGCAGATTGGGATCGTCAATTGGGGTCAAGGCGCGTCTCCTTCTGGCGGCGCAAAACCCAACATTTACAGGCTTCAATGTACCATAGAGCGGCTTGTTCCTGCAACGGGCGTGGTACAATCGGGAATACATGCCGGAGTAGCTACATCTCATCAAAGCCCGATCTAGATGCAGCCAGGATTACCGCCTGGGCAAAGGAGAGAAGCATATGAGCGAAGCGCCACTGGTCATCAGCTCGATTGAAGGTCCGATTGCCATTCTCACCCTCAACCGACCCCAGCAACTGAATGCGCTCAGCCCCGCCCTGATCGACGATCTGATTCGCCATCTTGAGATGTGTGACGCCGATGAGTCTATCCGCGTCATCATTATCACCGGGGCAGGGCGCGCCTTTGCGGCGGGAGCCGATATTAAGGCGATGGCTAACGCCACCCCTATCGATATGCTTACCAGCGGGATGATTGCGCGCTGGGCCAGAATCGCCGCGGTGCGGAAACCGGTGATTGCTGCGGTTAACGGCTTCGCCCTTGGCGGCGGCTGCGAGTTGGCGATGATGTGCGACATCATTCTGGCGAGCGAAACAGCGCAATTCGGGCAGCCTGAAATCAACCTGGGCATCATTCCCGGCGCTGGCGGCACGCAGCGTCTGACGCGCGCACTTGGCCCATACCGGGCAATGGAAATGATTTTAACGGGCGCTACTATCAGCGCGCAGGAAGCTCTGGCGCACGGCCTGGTCTGTCGTGTCTGCCCGCCTGATAACCTGCTCGATGAGGCGCGTCGAATAGCGCAAACGATTGCCGCAAAATCGCCACTCGCTGTCCAGTTAGCCAAAGAGGCGGTGCGATACGCCGCCGAAACGACCGTGCGCGAAGGTCTGGCCATCGAGCTACGCAACTTCTATCTTCTCTTTGCCAGCGCCGATCAGAAAGAAGGGATGCAGGCATTTATCGAAAAGCGCGCCCCTCATTTTAGTGGACGCTGATACTACAGGGGCGGCCAGTTATTCCGCAATACGCCAAGGACACAGCTATGGATATATACGAGCGATTGCGATCTCTGGAACGTGAAAATGCAATTTTGCGTCAGCAACTTTCCATCCTGCGCGCACAGTTCACTGCCAGTCTGGCCGCCCACGACATCCCCTTCGATGCCGTATTCCACCAGTTGCCAATTCCGATGGTGCTCTTCGCGCCTGATGGCATGGCCGTAGCCATGAACCGGGCGAATGAGCAACTGGTGGCCACACCGATTGATGAAGTGGTGGGGAACTACAACATCTATCACGATCCGGCAGCTCAAAAACATGGCTTCGTCGCCGCTTTTGAAGCGGCTCGCCGCGGCCAGGTGGCTGCAATGCCGCCAACCCCCTACGATACCGCTGAAGCAGAGCTGGAAGGGCGAACGATTGATCAGCAGTTTTGGTCAGAAACAACCTACTTTCCGATCTACGATCACATGCACCGGCTCGTCCTGATCGGCGAAATGAACCGCGACGTGACCGATTGGGTGCGGATTCGTGAAGAAGAACAACACCTTGCGCGCGAGCTGCGCGATCGCGAGCAACGCCTGGCTATGTTGTTCAATCAACTCACCCCTGGAATTGCCATTCTCGAAGAAAGTGGCCGGATTCTCGATTGCAATCGGGCGCTTGGCGCTATGCTGGGCTATGAGCGCGATGAGCTGATTGGCAAGATGATCATGCACCGTACCCATCCCGACGATCGTGAACGTGATCTGGCCTTGTGGGAAGAATTGCTTGACGGCAAACGGGATAGCTATACACTGGAAAAGCGCTATCTGCACAAAGATGGTCATATCATCTACGGTCGGATGACCTGTTCGGCAGTGCGTAATGAAGCCGGCAAGATCACATTCTTGATTCGCCTGGTTGAAGATATTTCGGCTCAGCGCAAAGCTGAAGCAGATCTGGAAATGGGCCGTCGTCTCTTGCAGGACATTATCAATCAGATTCCGGCATTGATCTTTGTAAAAGATGCTGAGGGACGCTACTTGATGGTCAATGAGCGACTGGCTCATTTCTCAGGCTATACACCGTCGGCAATGATTGGCAAGCGCGATGACGAGCTGTTTCCTCCGGCGCTGGCCGATTACTACGTGAGCTTCGATCGTGAAGTCATTCGCCAGCGCCGACCAATTCAACGCGATGATGATCGCTGGACGGCTGATGGGCTAACGGCGTTTACCACTATCAAGTTCCCCCTGTTTGATCATGAGGGTCGCATCTACGGCATTGCCGGCATTGCGCTCGATGTCACCGAACGGCGCCGTATGGAGCGCGAACGTGAGCGCATCGAACAGCAGTTGCGCGAGACTCAACGCCTTGAGAGTTTAGGTGTCATGGCTGGCGGGATCGCGCACGATTTCAACAACCTGCTGGTTAGCGTGTTGGGGAATGTATCGCTGGCGCTCAACGAGCTTCTACCCGATCATCCTGCTTATCATCTACTAATCCAGATTGAACAGGCAGCGCAGCGGGCTACCGAATTGACCAATCAATTATTGACCTACACTGGTCGCCATCAAATTGATATGCAGCAACTCGATCTGGCGCGCATAGTGGAAGAGATGCAGACGTTGCTCCGCAGCCTCTTGCCGCGTCGAGTGGATTTGATCGTCCAGCCATCGCCGACGCCCTTGCCGATCGAAGGCAACATTGCTCAAATCCGCCAGGTGTTGATGAATCTGGCCATTAACGGCGCGGAAGCGATTACCGGATCTGGCACTGTCACCATTGCCACCGACCAGCGCGATCTAAACGAGCAAGACATGGCACAAATGGATCTCGGCGCTGAGCAGCCGCCCGGTCGATACGCGGCATTGATCGTGCAAGACACCGGTCACGGCATGGACGATGTCACCAAAGCGCGCATCTTCGATCCCTTCTTCAGCACTAAATTCACCGGTCGCGGCCTGGGTCTGGCCGCGGTCAACGGGATCGTGCGCGCGCATCGCGGCGCGTTACAGATTGTAACGGTGCCCGATCAAGGCGCAACCTTTACCGTCTTCTGGCCGCTAACAGAACGCGTCGTTGAACCAGCCCCATCACCAACCGAATCGCCGCCGCAAGTAGAACCGACTTCTTCAGTGACGATCGATGTAGCTCGTACTGCCCTGATCGTCGATGACGAACCGGACGTGCGCAGGGTAGCCGAACGCATGCTGCGGCGAATAGGCTTCACGGTCTATGAAGCGAGCAATGGTGAACAGGCCTTGCAATTGCTTGAACAGTATAGTGAGCAGATTACCCTGGCCTTAATCGACTTGACCATGCCAGGGATTACCGGCGATGAACTGGCTGCCATTATCGTCGAACACTACCCTGCATTACGGATTATCTTGATGAGTGGGTTTGCGCATCAGGAAATACCGGCGCATTTGCGGGCCAGCGGCAGGGTCTCTTTTCTTGCCAAACCATTTACTGTCGCCACACTTACTTCGGCTGTGACAACGATATTGTCATCGCATGCGTTATAATAACCAGGCTTTACGCTCACGGCAGAAGTGCTGGTGATCAGCGATGAAGGAGGTCTCATGGCTTCGGTGGCCGTGCCCGAAACTGATACCCGCCGCGCAATTATGACCGTGCTGTTTGTCGGCGTCTTCATGTCGGCGCTCGATTCGGCCATTATCGGGCCAATCGTACCGGCGCTGCGCGCAGCCTTTGCCATCGACAATACACAGGTCGTGCTGGTCTCGATCATCTTCACCCTCTGTTCGCTCAGCAGCACTACATTGATGGCCAGCCTCAGTGACCGTTACGGACGGCGGAACGTCTATCTCCTCAACGTATTCGGCTTTGCCATCGGCTCACTGTTCATCGCCCTCTCGCATGATTTGACGATGGTGTTGCTCGGGCGCGCATTGCAAGGCGTCTGCGCCGGCGGTATTACCCCGACCGCCAGCGCTGTGATCGGTGACGTGCTACCATCAGCCGAACGCGCGAAGGCACTCGGTCTGATCGGCGCAACATCAGGCATGGCTTTTCTCGTTGGTCCGGTAATGGCTTCGCTGATTCTGGCCGTCGCTGACTGGCAGTGGATCTTCTTACTCAATCTCCCGGTGGCTGCCGTCGTGATCTTTCTCGGCTGGCGGGCGCTCCCGCGAGCATCCGTACACCGAAGTGAAGATAACACCACCTTCGACTGGCAGGGTCTCGCGCTGCTCGTTCTGATCCTGGTCAGCGCGACTCTCGGTATCAATCAGCTTCTCGACCGATTGCTGGGCATCACCATCTGGCCGTGGCTCTTCTTGCTGGTCGCCGTGCTTACCCCGATTCTGGCCTGGCGTGAAATGCGCGCGCCATCACCACTGCTGCCTCCCAGACTGTTTACAAATCGGCAATTGCAGATTGTTTACCTGCTGGCTGCCGGTTCTGGGATCGCGATGGGCAGCATCATCTTCATCACCTCGGTGGCAGTCAATTTTGGCGTCCCGATCAGTCAGGCCGGATTCTTCTTGCTGCCGCTGGTCTTCCTGGCTTCGGTAACATCAATCATTGCCGGTCGTATGCTGCCGCGGATCGGCGGGCGCATGGCCATGCTCACCGGCTACGGGCAGCTCACCATCGGCACGGCGCTGCTCGGTCTACCGTCAGCTCCCTTCTGGCTCTTCGTGGTGGCTACCCTGATTATGGGTAGCGGTTTAGGGATTGTGGTCGGCGGTACGCTGCGCGCGCTGGTGCTCGAAGAGGTCGCTGCCGGCGATCGCGGGGTCGCGCAGAGTGTAATCAATATCTCAATCAGTATTGGCACGCTGATTGCCGTGGCTCTCATGGCGAGCATCGCCGATAGCTTTGATCTAACAACAGCCTATCTCGTGTGCGCAGGCGCAATGGCACTCATGGCTGTGATCAGTCTTGCCCTGCGCCGTCAGTACAGCAAATAGCCGCAGAACCGCAGAGGCGCAACGTGTTTCGCTACAGGCATCAACGCGCTGCGCCTCTGCGTTCTATCTGTGCTATCCTGTCCGGCAGCAATAACAGGCCGGATTATAAGGATAAGCAATGACCATGCGGGTCGCTCTGATTCACGATTATCTTAATCAATACGGTGGCGCCGAGCGCGTGCTTGAAGCGCTGCACGAACTCTTCCCTACCGCGCCGATCTACACCTCGATCTTTGATCCGGCGACGATGCCGGCTACATACCGCGCGTGGGATATTCGCACCTCGTTTATGCAACGCCTGCCGGCGTGGCGCACTCAGTTTCGCCGTTATGTCGCTCTGTACCCAACAGCGTTTGAGCGGTTTGATCTGACCGACTACGATCTGGTCATCAGCAGTTCCAGCGCCTTCGCCAAGGGGATCATCCCGCGACCCGGCGCGCTCCATATCTGCTACTGCCACACACCCATGCGGTTTGCCTGGCGCACCGATGATTATGTGGCTCGCGAACAGATTAACGGCATGCAGGCCAAACTGTTGCCATTTCTGCTCAATTACCTGCGGATTTGGGATACAGTCAGCGCCAATCGAGTTGATCTCTTTGTTGCCAACTCGCGCGAAGTAGCCGGACGAATTTCCCGTTATTATCGCCGACCGGCAGTTGTGATTCCGCCGCCAGTCGATTTACCGCCATACGAACCGCAACCACCCGAAGATTTCTACCTCGCTGGCGGACGACTGATCCCGTATAAGCGGCTGGAACTGGCCATCGAAGCATTCAACCATCTGCGCTTACCGCTCAAGATCTTCGGTGATGGACGCGATCGCGCCCGTCTCGAACGCATGGCTGGTCCCAACATCGAATTTCTGGGTTGGGTTGACGAAACGACCCGACTTGACCTGTTTGCTCGCTGCCGCGCCTTCATCTTTCCCGGTGAAGAGGATTTTGGCATCACACCGCTGGAAGTACTCGCCGTCGGACGACCGGTCATCGCCTACGCTGCTGGCGGCGCACTTGAAACCCTGATCGAGGGGGTAACTGGCCGGTTCTTCTACCAGCCTACCGCTGCTGCGCTGGCTGCCGCCGTCGCGCTGTCGCGCACCGATCCGGTCGATACGCTCGCCCTACGCCAGCATGCCGAGAGGTTTGGTCGCGAACGTTTCCTCAGCGCAATGCGCTCATTTATCGATGAAGCGCTGGCAGCCCAACGCGCCGGTCGCCTGGCTGAATTTGAGCAGAGTCTCGGCGGGCAACGCCCAATCATCGTCTAAGAAGCCCCTTTCCGGTTATCTGCCCCCGATTGCCGGTCGGCTGCCACGACCTTGCAATTCTGGCAGTCGGGTAGCCGAATGGTGACAGGGCAGAGTTGCGTAACAGTGAGGCGTGAAGTATAGTAAGATGTTCAGCGAAAGGAGCATTGCCTCCTGTCGCCCAACGATCAGGCCGACTGTACGGCAGGTAACAAACTTACGCTATGGAACTTACTACCTTTATACGCATTGCTCGTCGCTTCTGGTGGCTGATCATTATTCCAGCACTGACTGCCGGTGGCCTCAGCCTGTGGTTTGATCTGCAACAGCCGACTCGCTATGCGGCAACCGCTCGCCTTTTGTTATCTTACCCGGTAACAGATACTACTGATACTGTTGAGAACTGGCAGATCATCGAATATCTGATCGACGACTTACCACAGGTATTGAGCAGCGCAACCTTTGCGGCCAGAGCGCAGCCGTTGCTCAGCGCGCGCAATGTCAATTTGACGCTCACCGAGATTCAGCAAGGGTTGCGGATGACACCGCTTCACCGCGCCGTTGATTTGCGCGGTGAGGCTACATCGCCAGAGGCAGCGCGCGCGCTTGTCGAGGCTGCCATTGAATTGTTACACAACGACGGTTTAACTTTCTGGGGACGGAGCGGAAAGCTGAATGTCGTCGTGCTCGATAGTCCTGACACTGCTCAACCAACAACGTCCCTGCGCGCTATGCTCATCGATGCCGCCCTGCGCGCTGCATTAGGTATTGTGGCCGGATTCGCGCTGGCGGTTACCGCCAGTTTGTTCTCGTCGGCCAGGGAGGAAGGATTATGGAAATCCGCGACTATGTAAATGTGCTGGTCAAGCGCTGGTGGGTAATCGCCCTGACAGCAATTGCCGCAGTTGCCAGCGCTTACGCGATCAGTAAACTGCTCCCGCAAACGTTTCGCTCGCAGGCTGTCTATCTGGCGCTGGCCAATCAAGCCGACAATGGCCTTAACATTGTATTGCGCAATTCGATGAACAGTTACCGCGAACTGGTCATGCAGCCAAGCGTGCTTGACCAGATCAGTCAACAGATCGGGCTTGACATCAGCGGCGAGCGATTGATGGAAGATGTCAATATTCAACCCCGCCCCGATGAACAGAAGATCGTGATCGAAGTCGATCTGCCCCGGCTCGATCAATCGCAGGCGCTGGCCGACGCCGTCGGCGAACGGATCGTGGCTGAAGTGAACCGGATCAACGCAACTCTTGAGGGCACTGCGCGCATTAATGTCACCCGGATTCAGCCGGCTCGCCTGGTTGAGATTCGCCCGAACACCCGTATAAACATGCTGGCTGGGGCCATTTTGGGATTGGTGATCGGCATCGTGCTGGCCTTCGCGCTCGAATATCTTGACGATACGTTGAAAACGTCCGAAGATGTAGAACGCTTCGTTGGTCTGCCAACCCTGGGCGCCATTCCACTGGCCGAGCGGTAGGCTGAGGCCCAACAGTGCGCAGCGCAACAAGGGTATGCATGCCAGGTAGCGCGCACTGTCATACCGATGACTCAGATACGCTGGCGCCTTCGCGCCAACACTGAAAGACAGGCAGGAGTGATGCTCGTGACATCGTCGCCCGAGCAGGTGCTGATCACGCTACGTGAGCCGGCTTCCGCTGCCGCCGAAGCGTACCGCACCTTGCGCACCAATATTCTCTTTTCCAGTCTCGACAAACCGATCCATACGCTGTTGTTGACCGCTGCCGAACCAACCCCAGAAAAGAGTCTGACCGCCGCTAATCTGGCCGTTACAATGGCGCAGGCCGAGCAGCGGGTCTTGCTGGTTGACTGCGATCTCCGCCAACCAATGCTACACACTATTTTTGGCCTCTCGAACGAACACGGTCTCACCAGTTCGATCCTTGATCAGGATGCGCCGCTGGCCATCCAGCCGACCGAGGTGGCCGGTCTCAGTCTGCTGCCTAGCGGACCACTCCCACCGCGTCCTGCCGATCTACTCGGGTCGCGCCGCATGGAACATCTGCTCGCGCGCCTGCGCCAGACTGCGGACATCGTCATCTTCGACACACCCCCGGTACAGAATGTCACCGATGCGCTCGTGCTGGCCACGCGCGTTGATGGCGTTTTGCTGGTGGTGCAAGCCGGTCGGTCGCGGCGCGACCGGGTGCGTGAAGCGCGTCAGAAGCTGGAAAAGGTCAAGGCAAATGTACTTGGGGTAGTGCTCAGCGGCGCGCGCACGTGATGGTCGCGCCACCACCCGGCAAGAGATTCAGAACCGGCGTGACAGATGCGTCGCGCCGGTGTCACTCAAGTCAGGGTCTTGGCGCATCCCTACACCACCGGTGAGGAGTATTATGCAACCGACCATTCTCGTCGTTGATGACGAAGCCAGCATTCGCAATGTCGCCAAAGCGTACCTCGAACATGCCGGGTATCGCGTTTTGTGCGCAACTACCGGCCCCGAAGGCCTGCAAATGGCGCTTGAAGAGCAGCCCGACCTGATCGTGCTCGACTTGATGCTGCCCGGTATGGATGGGATGGAGATCGCTGCCCGCCTGCGCGAACGGTCTGATGTCTACATTCTCATGCTCACTGCGCGTAGCGATGAAATGGATCGAGTGGCCGGGTTGCGCGTCGGCGCCGATGATTACCTGACCAAACCATTTAGCCCACGTGAACTGGTGGCTCGGGTTGAGGCTATCTTGCGCCGGAAACGCGGTAAACCGGTCAAAAGTTCACTGATGCGCTTCACGCACCTCGAGATCGATCCCGATGCGCGTGAAGCGCGCGCTGCCGGCCAGCTCCTTGAACTGACGCCAACCGAGTTCGATTTGCTTCTCGCCCTCGCCCGCAACCATAACCGCGTGCTCAGCCGTGAAGACTTGATCGAGAAGGTGTGGGGCGCCGACTTTTACGGCACTGACCGCGTGGTCGATGTCTACGTCAGCCAGGTGCGCCGCAAAATAGAAGCGCTCACGGGCGAAAATCTCATTCGCACTGCTCGCGGTGTGGGGTATCGATTCGTTGACACCCCGCTGTAAGGCGTCCCGTACCTTCGTTGATGGATACAACACCATGATCCGCTTTTGGCGACAACTTCGCTGGCAAATCATCGGCGCGCAGATGCTGGTCGTCATTGTTGGCGTGGTCACACTCAGCTTCGCTGCCAGCGCCTTGCTCGAACGGACAGTTCCGCCCGATCAATTCATTGCTGTCCAGGCTACCGTAATACAGGCGCTCGCACTCGCCGCCGTGGCTGCCACTATTGCCGGCCTTACCACCAGCATTTTGCTCGTGCAAGCCATTCTGCGCTCACTGCGCAGCCTTGCGTATAGCAGTCAGCGGATCGCTGCCGGACGGTACGATGAGCGCGTGGCCGTGCCGGCCAGCGATGAATTACGGGTTGTTGCCGAAAGTTTTAATCAAATGGCCGCTGCGCTCGAACAGATCGAACAACACCGGATCACCATGATCGGCAATGTTGCCCACGAGTTGCGCACACCGCTGGCCGGTATCGAAGGCTATCTTGAAGGGTTGATTGATGGTGTCATGCCGGCTGAAACTGATACCTTTCTCGAGATGAAGCAAGAGGTACGCCGTCTGCGCCGGCTGGTTGACGATTTACAAACTCTCTCGCGGGTTGAGGCCGGTCAGATTACCCTTACCTTCACAACCTTCGACATCAACGAAGTGATTCGCCGGGTTATTGCTCAGATCCAGCCACAAGTACTTGACGGTTGCTTGCAGGTGATCTGCGAAAGCGCCGAACAACCACTGCTCACCCGCGCCGATCCCGACCGCGTTGCCCAGATTCTGCTCAATCTGCTCGGCAATGCGGTGCGCTATACTCCCGAAGGCGGCTGCATTATCATCCGCTCGGCTATGGTTGACGAACAGGTGCAGGTAAAGGTGGAAGATACCGGCATCGGTATCGCCCCTGAACATCTCCCCTATATCTTTGAGCGATTTTATCGCGCCGATCCGTCGCGCGCCCGCACCAGCGGCGGCAGCGGTATCGGTCTCACCATTGCGCGCCATCTGGCCTGGGCAATGGGTGGCGATATTAGCGCGGCCAGCGCCGGCGTCGGTAAGGGCAGCACATTTACGTTGACGTTGCCAAGAGGATAGGCGTGACAGGCGCAACCCCTGCCCAGATCGTTACCAGACGCCGGTAACCGGTGAACGCAAGGCGCCCCCTGCTCAAGACCACCAATGCCCCTCGGCGCCCGGTTATAACGTTGGCATGCACAGCTTGAGCGCGTGACATATCCAATCTATCGCTGGTGAGGTGACGTGCTGAAAAGCGCCATTGACGCCCTGTAGCGCCAGCGCATACCGTTGCCAGGCAGAGATGTGACAAACCCGCTGCAACTACCCTGGCAACACTGGACAAAATGCCGGTGGATTTTCTGGCGGTGTGACCCCGAAATAGGCTTGCATGATCTGCGTGACCGCCGGCACTGCGATTGTTGAAGAACCGTCGTTCAAATCGCCCACACCCTCAACCAGCACCACCACCACAATCTGGGGATTGTCATACGGCGCAAAACCCACAAACCAGGCGTGGCTCTGGCGCACCAAACGGCCATCAGCGTTCGTCAGCAGCGGCCCAAACTCGGCGGTGCCGGTCTTGCCGGCGATTCGCAATCCCGAACAAGCCTCGCGCGCCGCCACACCGAGACCGTCGGTAATCGAAGACAGCAAACCCTGGCGAATCACAGCCAGATGTTGTGGATCGATCGGCGCGCGACCGAGCGGTTCTGGGAGGATCTGCTGCACGAGCTGACCATTCTCGTCAACAATTCGATCAACGAGATGCGGGCGATAGAGCGTGCCATCGGTAGCGATCGCGCTAGCCGCCACGGCCAGTTGCAACGGCGTAACCTCAAGATACCCTTGCCCAATGGCGGTATTGTAGGTATCGCCCGTCGTCCACGCTTCACGCAAGACCTGCGCCTTCCAGGCTCGCGTCGGCACCCGACCATTGGCCTCACCTACCAGATCGATCCCCGTTGTTCGGCCAAAGTTGAACCACGACAGACCTTCGACCATTTGATCGATACCGAGGCCGGTTATCCGCAGCGTGCGCTGATCGAGATTGGTTGCCTGATCGTTACCACCGGCCAGACTGGCAAAAAAGACGTTTGACGAGAGGCGCAAGGCATCGCGAACGTCGATCAGGCCATTGTCACGGTTGCGCACCGAATTGGGCAGGATAAACTCGGCGCCACTCCGCTCGATCAGGCGCAGCAAACCGGGATCGCGCAATCTCGTATCAGCAGTAATAATATTTTGCTGTAACGCCACCGCCCCGACAAACTGCTTCAGCGTCGAACCGGGCGGATACAGACCGGCAATTGCCCGATTGGTAAAGGGGGCGAGGCGCTGCAACTCGCGCTGCGCTTCGGCGCTCGGTGGCGCCAATAAGTCGCGTAATTCATTGGCCCGCGCCGGATCGACCCACACATTGTTGTCGTAATCGGGCAAACTGACCATCGCCAGCACTCGTCCATCACGCGGATCGAGCGCCACCGCTACCCCAGCTACAATCGGCTCATACTCGCGTTTATAGGCCTCGCGGGCAGTCCGTCGCCGCTCTTCACCCACATTGATCCAGCGTTGCAGAATGCGCTCGACTTCAGCCTGAAACCGGGCATCGATGGTCAATATCAAATTGTGCCCATTGGTTACGGCACGCAACGTCGTCACATTGCTGACCGGTCGTTGCAAGGCATCGACGAGCAGCGAGTCAATTCCCATCTGACCGCGCAAGATGGTCTCGTAAGCGCCCTCTAAACCATCCTTCCCGATCTGATCGCTGGGCAAATACGGCGGCAGGCCAACACTGGTGGGATCGATCTGCTTCGTGATCAGGCCACAAGTTGGCGCATTGGCAACAATATCAATAAAACCACGCAGCCATGAACTGGCCGGATTGACTGCCACCAGTTCACACGAGTTGATCCGCCCAACATAGCCTAACAGATGCGAAAGGGAAGGGATTTCGCCGCTCAGCGGATAACGACGGCGAAACCCTTCGATCACGCGCGCGCCAGGCAGATAGTTGGCATTTTCGCGCAAGGCCAGGGCCAGTTCCGGAGCAATATCCTCTTTGATCACAACCGGCTGATAATTGCGCGCATTCACCTCCTGCAAGAGTCGTTCTACCGGATTCACCAGCGTTACCACCTCGCGATAGGCCTGTGCAACCGTCAACGCGCGCAAGGTCTCGGCTGGCGCAATAGTTAGCGTTAAGACATCTGCCGGCATCGGCTCTGGCAACGGCCCCAGGTCGGTCAATGCAGCGCGCAAACCGGGATTGGTTACAATCGCGCTGGCCGGATCAACAATCAGTGTTGACGGTAATTCAGCAATTTGCGCCAGCCGGGCCAGCGTCATCAGGCGCTGCTCTGGCGCGCTACTGGCCGATGGCAATTGACCGGGCACCACTGCCAGATTGTAGATCGGCACACTTTCGGCCAGCAGCAAACCACGCGCATCGAAGATCTCGCCCCGTCGCGGCTGATTGGTGAGATAGCGGCGCGTGGTCACTTCAATATCGGCGCCAAACCGTTGGGTATCGGTCTGCGCCAGTTGCAACTGCGCCAGGCGCGCTACCAGCGCCACGACCGCAAGCAAAAGCGCAATTCGCAACGCTATTAATCTCGCCATAGCAGGAGGTCAACCTTTCTGATGGTAAGCCGCAAACCGGTCAAGCAGCCTGCCAAACCGCGCCGGATCGTCTGGTTACCGGTTCGTCCGGGTAAGCCAATGCACAATCGCTACGACCGGCAGGGTGGGAATGAGTGCCAGCAACAACGAGGGCAATACAACAACCAGCGCATATGCCTGCCAATCGCTGTCAACCGGCAAAACGATCAGATAGAGCGTCACCTCATAGATGACTGTGCCAGCGGCCACTGCCAGCAACGGCACCAGCGGGCGTTCGACGGCAAACCGTCGCGCCACCAGACCCACAACCGCTACCGCCAAGAGTTGGGCAACCGCATGACTGCCAAGCGGCAACGCGCTCAACAGATCAAGTGCCAGCCCACCGTAAAAGGCCCACCACAACCCTCGCATCAGGCCACGCACCGGCTCTGACGTACCTGCGCCAACCAGCGCGCGCACCAGCGCCAGCACCAGCAACAACGGCACACTAAAACCACTCGGCCCGGTCAGCAACGTCACCTGCACGAGCGCCAGCGCCAGCAAGATCAGCGCCAACCCCAGCTCGCGCGCCAGCCGTTCTTCTATTCGTCTTGGCTGAGAATCACCCACACGTAGCGCACCTGATCTGGATCGACAAATGGCCGAATCTCGCCAATCTGACGTTGCCCTTCTTGTTGCACCGTTTCTATCGAACCGATCGGAACTGCCGCCGGCATCGCCGCCAGATCGAGCGGGAGGTTAAGGGTGCCGCTGAGGCCGGCAGTGACCACGTGATCGCCAACCCGTAGCGCCGCGTTACGGTCGATCAATTCAACCCGCAACCGCGAGCCACGCTGCCACTGCCCCTGCATCAAGCCAAGTGGAGCGCCGTCGGGCTGCAACAACCGCACGCTAAGCTGACTGCTAATATCGGTGATCATCAAGACATCGGCTGTGCGCGCGCCAACCGTTTCAACAACCCCGACGAGAGCCGGCGGACCACCCGGCTGTTGACCGATCACAGCCATCCCCACCTGCACCCCATCTTCTGTGCCGCGGGCAATGGTTAATACCCGTCGCGCTGCTTCAGGCGCGCGCGCCATCACTTCTGCGCCCAGTACCTTCCAGGGGTAAGAGCGGGTGATTGACAACTGCTGACGCAGAAAGATATTCTCAACTCGCGCCTGCTCGAGGCGCAGCACTTCGCCGGTCAGACGGGCATTTTCTGCTTCCAGCTCGGCAATCCGATTCTGCATCGCCACCACGTCGCGCGGCGTGGCCCACCACGTCTCAAGCTCAATCCGGCGCGCCATCAACCAGCCCATAAGGGGCTGCAAGGCTTCGCGCGCGGAAAGCCGCGCCGGGGTGATAACACCCTGGCGATCAAGGACGATCAAGAGCGATCCAGCCAGAACCAATCCTATCGCCAGCAGTATGACCCGCCAGTAACCACGATCGCCGGGTCGTTCGCGCCGTAATTTGAGTGGACGATCATCAAGAAAATCGCGCATGCGTTATCTCCGCACCCGTCGAGTGGCCTGGGTGCGCATCAAGATGTCTTGATAAACGCTGTTATCGAAATTTTCCACCATCTTGCCGGCGCCGCGCGCCACACACGAAAGCGGATCTTGCGCGATATGCACCGGCATCTTTGTCTCAGCGGCAATCCGCTTGTCAAGGCCATGGAGTAACGAGCCGCCGCCGGCCAGCATAATCCCGTGTTCCATAATATCGGCTACCAATTCCGGGGGCGTCTCTTCCAGCGCAGCTCGCACTTCAGCCACAATCGCGTTGACCGGGCCGGCGATCCCCTCACGCAATTCGACCGAGCTAACTTCAATCGCCTTCGGCAAACCGGTCAGCAGATCGCGCCCGCGCAGCACCACTCTAATCTCTTCATCAAGCGGATAGGCTGACCCTGCCGCAATTTTTGCCTTTTCAGCCATTCTTTCGCCGATCAAGAGATTATACTCACGACGAGCAAATTGAATGATTGCTTCGTCAATCTCGTCTCCGGCGATCCGAATCGAATGATTGATTACAATGCCGCCCAGCGCAATCACGGCGATCTCGGTTGTACCGCCACCAATATCGACGATCATCGACCCGATCGGCTCTTCGACCGGCAAGCCGGCCCCGATGGCCGCCGCCATTGGCTCTTCAACGACGTAAGCTTCGCGCGCTTTGGCATTCAACGCCGCCTCGCGCGCAGCGCGCTTCTCAACTTCGGTCACACCCGAAGGCACGCCAACCACAACCCGCGGACGCGGATCAACCAGCGGCAGCGCGCCGTAAGCATGGGCTTTCTTGATAAAGTAGGCCAGCATCTGCTCAACCACATCAAAATCGGCGATCACACCGTCTTTGAGCGGTCGCACTGCCACGATGTTGGCCGGTGTCTTGCCCACCATCGCCTTGGCCTCGGCCCCGACCGCATGCACCTTCTTCGTGCGGGTATCGATCGCGACCACCGAAGGCTCACTTATCACAATCCCTTTGCCACGCACATGCACCAGCGTGTTGGCAGTGCCTAAATCAATCCCCAGATCGCGACTAAATGCGCCAAAAATTGTATTGAAGGGGTTGAAACCCACAAGCACACTCCGTGTATCACCGCATCGACAGCCCATTGCTGTCACTACCAGCTCGACCAGCACAGGGGTCTGGTTCCGGTTGCCCGGATTGAATCGCTATATTATAGCATACCGGTCAGAAGCGATGGGAAAAGGCCTGCGCGGTAGCAGACTGCGCCGCGTCATTTGACTTTTCGGCAGCTTTATGACACAATTGCTATGCTGCTTCGTTGCAGGCAGATGTGTTCGCTGTGAGCATTGCCGTAGGTCAAGTTCGCCCGTCGGATGATGAAAATGCTGCTTTTCAATACTGCGCGGCATTGCTGCTATGGCTTCTGGCTCACGCTGAGCTAGAAGATTTTTGTTGTCGTGAACATCGTAAACCTTCCACAACGACCGGTTTATCCATTTTCCGCCATTGTCGGCCAAGAGCGGCTCAAGCGCGCCCTGATTCTCAATGCTATCAACCCGCGCATCGGCGGGGTCTTGATACGCGGCGAGAAGGGCACAGCCAAGTCAACTGCGGTGCGCGCGCTGACGCGCCTGCTGCCATCGATCAAGGTCGTGGTCGATTGCCCCTACAGTTGCGATCCTGACGCGCCCGCAACGCTGTGTGCCGATTGCCAGGCCCGGCTTGCCCAAGGCCTCTTGCCGACGATGGTGCGACCAACCCGGCTGGTCGAATTGCCGGTCTCCGCATCGGAAGATCGGGTGGTTGGTTCGCTTGACCTCGAACACGCAATTACCGAAGGTCAGCGCCGGTTTGAGCCTGGTTTGCTGGCGCAGGTCAACCGTGGCGTGCTCTACGTCGATGAGGTCAATCTCCTCGATGACCATCTGGTCGATCTGTTGCTCGATGCGGCGGCGATGGGTGTTAACACCGTCGAACGGGAAGGGGTCAGCGTTTCCCATCCGGCCCGGTTTATCCTCGTCGGCACCATGAATCCCGAAGAGGGCGAGCTTCGGCCCCAACTCCTCGATCGATTCGGGCTGGCAGTGGAGGTTGTCGGGTTGACCGATGTCAATGATCGGGTGGCCGTCATTGAGCGCCGGATGGCTTACGAGGCCGATCCCGCCAGCTTCATCCGACAATGGCATGAAGCCGAAGAGTCGCTGGCGCAACGGATCGCTGCCGCTCGCGCCCTCTTGCCGCAGGTACGTATCGACCGCACCGATATGGCGGTGGTCGCCAGCCTCTGTATCGAGATGAGCGTTGATGGCCATCGGGCCGATCTAACGATCCTGGAAACGGCGCGCACTCATGCCGCCTGGAGCGGTCGGCGGACACTGGCAGCCGAAGATATTCGCCTGGCCGCTGAGCTGGCGCTTCCCCATCGAATGCGGCGCCAGCCCTTTGGCGAGGTCAAACTTGATGAGCAACGGATGGCCAGTATCCTCGATCAATATGGCAAACGGGCCGAGGAGATCAGCGCTCAGGCTGAGGTAAAAAAAAACCTTGACTTAAATGATGTCGGCAATAATAACGATGAGGGCGGCAACGAGAGCGGTGGTGGCAGCACAACCGTTCCGGTTGGCGGCGCCGGCATGCCAGAAACGGCAACCCCTACCGACGAGCGTCAGACCGGCGGCGCCGAGTATAAGGCGAATGAGATCTTCAAGCCGCGTCGCCTTGAAGCGACGCCAGATCGCGCCCAACGTCGCGCCCCCGGACGCCGGTCGCGCACGCGAACAAAACGCAAACAGGGTCGCTATATCACCAGTCGCCGCGCCGAGCGCGTCACCGATCTGGCGCTTGACGCAACCTTACGCGCAGCGGCTATCTATCAGCGCAAACGACGTATCGAGCTGCGGCATACCATTGGGATACCGCACCGCCGTCACCCGAAGATCCTTATTAAACGATCTGATTTGCGCCAGAAGGTGCGCGTCCGCCGCACTCGCAATGCCGTCTGCTTCGTGGTTGATGCGAGCTGGAGTATGGCCGCCGAAGAACGGATGCAGGCCACGAAAGCCGCTGTGCTCTCGTTGTTGCGTGATGCGTATCAGCGCCGCGACCAGGTCGGCCTGATCAGCTTCCAGCGCGACTATGCGCGCATCCTGCTACCGCTGACCAACAGCGTCGAGCTGGCCCAGCGCCGGTTGCAATCGATGCCCACCGGCGGCAAAACGCCGCTGTCACGCGGCCTGCTCACCGCTTTCGAGCTGCTGGAACGGGCTCGCCGACGCGATGCTGAAGTGGTACCGTTGATGGTACTATTAACTGATGGGCAGGCCAATGTTGCAATTTCTGACCTGCCACCGCAACAGGAAGCGTATCGGATTGCCGAGATGATCGCTGCGCACCAGATTCATGCAATTGTGATCGATACCGAGCATCCGAGCTTCGAACGCGGTTTGTCACGACGATTGGCCGAACATCTGCGCGGAGTCTATTACCGATTGGAAGATCTGCATGATGATGGCCTTGTCCGGGCTGTGCGACAGCAAATGCGCGTATGACGCGGGTCAGTGTGCGCTCGACAACCGGAGAGCGGGCGCCGCAAACATATTTGGTTAACCTTTTACGCGAGGAGGAAGGTAGGCAATGACGGATCAGGTACGTAGGGATGAGGTCGCTGCGGGCGAGCTGCCTGACACGCCTCTTGCAGCAGCACATGCTCCGGCGGCTGAAACTGCCGTCGCCGCATCACAACAGTCGGCAGAGGCGGTGACGCCTACCCCTGAACAGGAGGCGGATCAGCCCGTCGCCGCAGGGGAGGTTGACGCGCCGGCAGCCGCGGCCTCTACCACGGCGGACGATGGCGCGGCAACCGGCGCCGACGAGAGCGCGGCAACCGGCGCTAGCTTCACCCCGGTGAGCGATCAGCCGCAAAAGCCGCGCCGGCTGAAGGATTTGCAGCCCGGCATGGAACTCGAAGGCAAAGTAACATCGATCGCGCTGTATGGAGTGTTTGTTGACATCGGCGTTGGGCGCGATGGTCTGGTTCATATCTCAGAGATGAGCGACCGTCGGATCGAAACGCCTTCGGAAGTGGTGCAGATCGGTGATACCGTCAAGGTGTGGGTCAAGAGCGTCGATAGCAATGCCCGCCGGATCAGTCTGACAATGCGCAATCCGGCTCAGGTCGAGGCGCCGCGACGCCAGCGCCAGCCGCAACCACCACAACCACGCCGCCAGGAGATTGACCGCGAGAAGCTGGTAAGCCTGCGCGTTGGCGATGTGGTCGAAGGCGTGATTACCGGCTTCGCGCCTTTTGGCGCGTTCGCCGACATTGGGGTCGGCAAAGATGGGTTGATCCACGTCAGCGAGCTGGCCGAAGGTCGGGTTGAAAAGCCGGAAGATGCCGTCAAGGTTGGCGAACGCTACCAGTTTAAGGTGCTCGAGATCGACGGCGAGGCTGCGCGCATCAGCTTGAGTCTGCGCCGCGCCCTGCGCTCGCAGCGCATGCAGCAGCTTGAACCAGGCCAGATTGTCGAGGGCACGGTCAGCGGTATGGCCCCCTTTGGCGCGTTTGTCGATATTGGTGTCGGTCGCGATGGTCTTGTGCATATCTCCGCGCTCGCGCCGCATCGAGTAGCCAAGGTTGAGGATGTGGTCAAGGTTGGCGATAAGGTGACCGTTAAAGTGCTCGGCGTTGATCAGCAGAGCAAGCGGATCAGTTTGACGATGCGCCTCGAAGAAGAGCAGCCGTCAACCGCAGCCGACACCCCCGCAGCGACTGAAACGGTCGAATCTGAGGCGCCGGCCCGCGATAGTCGCCGTAACTTTGATCGCTACGCTGCCGCTGCTCAGGCAGCGCGTGAGCGCAGCGAGCGCGGCGAACGCAGCGAACGCGGCGAGCGCAGCGAACGCGGCGAGCGCAGCGAACGCAGCGAACGTCGTGATCGCCGTGAGCGGCGCGCGGCAAACGCAGCAGCAGAAACCTATGTGGTCGGCGAAGATGACGATGAGACGTTCGAGGGGAACGCAACCCTTGAAGATCTGCTGACGAAATTCGGTGGGTCGAGTAACCGCCGCGACCGCGACCGCGACCGCGACCGTCGCCGCCGCGATGACGATGACGACGACGAGCTAGAGCGTCCGGCGAATCGCCGCCAGCGTGATGCGATTCGGCGCACGCTTCAGCAAATCGGTTACGACGAATAATAGCGCTCTGGCAGGATGGGCTGCCTGCCGGCGCGATTGCCGGCAGGCAAGCGCTCGTTACTCGATCATCGTAGCTGCGATGTGACGCAATGGCACCCAAAGGCAGGCTGCGCTATGCTATTTGTCAACGTTCATCGGCGCAGATAGCCTGTCACGCCAGATACGGCGTTGCCCGTTTTTAATGACCAGAGTCGCGCTGGCGCGCGCAAGCGCATTGGTGGCGCGCAGGTGCAGGCAATTGGCGCGCGTGTCTGGCATGCCGCATCGACCAGTCACGCCGCAGCGGTTTGACATCAATCCGGCGCGACGAGTATAATGACAGCAGTTTTTATTAACAAATAGACAATCTTTGAGGAGTACATACAATGCCTAAACGAACCTGGCAACCGAAACGCATTCCGCGCCGCCGCAAGCACGGTTTCCGCGCGCGAATGGCCACCAAAGATGGGCGCGAAGTGCTGCGCCGCCGGCGCCTGAAGGGGCGCTGGAAGTTGACCGTCAGTGATGAGCGGCGAGCAGTGCGCCGCGGGCATCGCTAAAGCGTAAATGGAACGGGTTATCGCCAACAAAGTCGCTCTGCGCGGCTGGCCAACGCGCCATCAACGGTCGATAGCCCGTTTGTTTTACATCCATGCGACGCGCAAATCGGCTTCGCCGGCCCAATCAGTTTCGCCGCGTTCGCGCCGAAGGGCGCGCGCTGCTGTCGCCATGGTTGGCGCTGACCGTCGCCGCCGGGCGGCGCAACCTTGTCCGCTGTGGGTTTATCGTCGGACGGCGGATCGGTGGCGCTGTGCAACGCAATCGCGCCCGCCGACGTGTCCGCGAGGCAGTGCGCTTGCTCATTCCTTCCCTTGCCACCGGCTACGATCTGGTGTTCGTCATCCGGTCGCCAGAAGTGATTGATGCGCCGTTCAGCCAGTTGCAAGCCGATATTGTCGCGCTATTACAACAAGCCGGTCTCCTGCCGGCACCGGAGCAAACATCAATCGCTCCAGCCTCACAAAGTTTATATCCACTTGACGAACGGGGATCACAATGAATATCTGGTCGGCATTTGTTGGTCTACTTGAACAACTGCTGCTCTTCTTCTCATCATTGACTGGCAACATGGCGTTGGGGATTGTCCTCTTTACCATTGCTGCCCGCCTCTTTATCCTCCCACTGACCCTCAGCTCACTGCGCTCGAGCCGTCGCATGCAAGAGGTGCAGCCGATCCTGAAAGAGATCCAGCGCAAATACGGGAAAGATCCGCAACGCTTGCAAGAAGAGACTCTGCGCGTTTACCGCGAGCATAAGATTAATCCAGTTGGCGGCTGTCTGCCCTTGCTCTTGCAATTGCCGATCTTCTTCGGCGTCTATCAGGCTGTCTATCATCTGATGGTGCCGGAACAGCGCGTCAACCTGAGCGCCGCTGCCGCCGAAATGCTTAAAGATGAACGGCTGGCCCAGATTCTGGCTGCGCCCTTCTTTGGCATGGATCTTGGCGTGCCAGCGTTTGGCCCCAACGGATTTGCCGGCTTTGCCTATCTCATTTTGCCGGTGCTCTCGATTGTGTTGCAATTGATGCAGCAGTTGATGGCAACGCCACGAGTGCAGGATCCACAACAAAAGGCGTTTACACAGGCAATGCTGATCATGCCCTTCGTCTTCGGCTATATTGCCTTTACCTTCCCCACTGGCGCGGTGCTCTACTGGGTGATCAGCAGCGTTATCGGCGTCATTCAACAATATTTCACCTCAGGCTGGGGATCGCTGGCCAACTACCTGCGCTTCCTGCCGCCCGACAATCGCCCTGTTCCCAGCCTGACCCTTGCCCCGGCAGCCGCCGGTCAGCCTGCTGAGACGCAGCCAGAGATGCCCAAAGTCGATTTCTGGTCGGTGCTGCGACCGTTGACTGAAGCGCCGGTTGAATCGAGCGAATCGGCCAGTGAAGAGCAACGCGCGCCCCGCCAGCAACCTAACCCGCGCCGTCGCCGCTAGCAGGTCTACAGGAGTTGAGAGACGGTCAGCGTGACCGAGAGGTGTTTATGAAGCGCATCGAAATCAGCGCGCGCACCGTCGCCGAAGCCGTCGAACTGGCACTGGCCCAATTGGGTCGCGATCGCGACGAGGTGGCGATTGAAGTTCTCGATCCCGGTGAGAATGGTGATGAAGCCCTGGTGCGCGTCACCGTCGTGGAAGATGATGAAGAACGACCTTCCGTTGAGAAGGTGAGTGAGATCGCCCAGCGTATTCTGGAAGATCTGCTCGAACGAATGGATATCCAGGCTTATGTGACCGCCGTGATTTCGCGCGTTCCCGGCCCGCAAGGCGACACTGAAGCCACGATTACGTTGCACGTCGAAGGCGCCGATGAAGAAGCAATGGGTCTCTTGATCGGGCGCCGCGGCGAAACGCTGCGCTCGCTGCAATTTTTGCTTAATCTGCTGGTGAGCCGCCGGGTGCAGGTCTGGCCGCAAGTGGTGGTCGATGTTGGCAATTACCGCCAGCGTCGCCAGGAATCGCTGGAAAGCCTCGCTCGCCGCATGGCCGAACGGGTGCGCCAGACCGGTCGGCCCATTATGCTAGAGCCGATGGCTGCTTACGAGCGACGCATCGTCCATCTGGCGTTGCGCGACGATAAAACGATTTATACCGAAAGTTCTGGCGAAGGCGAGAATCGCAAGATTGTGATTTATCCTGCCAAGCCGTAGTTGAACAGCTTTGTCGGGCGCCGGTCGTGGTGTAGAGTGCGGCAGATGATCTGCCGCACTCGTGGTAGTTACTTTTGCCATCTGCCCACAGGAATTGCATGCCGGTAGCCGTAAGCGGCGCCCGCCACTTGCCAGAATAGCTCTGGCGTAGAAGCCTGATCTCTCGGCCTGTCTTGCCCGCCATCCGGCTGCGCTACCGGCCCGGTCTGTGGCAGCATGTAGAGAGAATACCGGCGATTTCCGGGAACGGCAATGATGACTGGTCTGGCGATACTGGCTTGATCAGAAGCGCGCCACTCCTGACAGGCCAACTATTGCCTGAAATGTTTGTACGACGCTACGCACCATGATTGATTTTGTTGCTATCGGCCACGTTACCCGCGATCTGTTGTCAGATAGCACAACCGCGCCCGGCGGCACTGCCCGCTTCGCTGCGCTGCTGGCGCAACGACTGGGCCTGCGCGCGGCAGTGTTGACTGCCAGCGCCGAGGCAGCGCCGCCAGGAGTGGCCTGGGAAACGATCCCAACCACGGTGAGTTCGACCTTTGAAAACCGCTATACCGCTGCTGGTCGTCGCCAGTGGCTGCACGCCGTTGCCCCCGCCATCCCTGCCGAGGCCGTGCCGCCGCGCTGGCGCACCGCACCCATTGTACTGATCGGGCCGGTATTGCACGAATGCGCGCCAACTCTGGCTGCCGCCTTCCCCGGTGCGCTGATCGGCGCAACTGCGCAGGGATGGTTACGGACATGGGAAGCCTCGCTGCCGGCGCCGATCCGACCACGACGCTGGCAACCGGATCCGTCTGAACTGGCTCGCCTGCACGTGCTCACGCTGAGCAACGAAGATGTTGATGGCGATGAAGAATTGGCCGCTCGCTATGCGCGGATGGCGCCGATTGGCATCGTGACCCACGGCGCTCGCGGCGCAACGATGTTTCTCAACGGGAAACCGCATCATATTACCGCTTACCCGGCGCGCGAATCCGATCCAACCGGCGCTGGCGATGTCTTCACTGCGGCGTTTTTGATCCGCCTCTGGGAGGTTGGCGATCCGTTTGCCGCTGCCCGTTTTGCTGCCGCAGCAGCGGCTTGCGTTGTTGAAGCAACCGGCGACGCCGCTTTGCCCAACCGGGCGCAGATTGCGCAACGGATGGCTGCAAATGGCGCGACCCAAGGGTAGATGGAGGTCGCCGACCGGATACGCCGTAGAACGGTTGGATTCCATCTGCGACTAGCGACACCCGATCAACGGCGCAGCGATCTCTCACATCGGCGAGCCGGGCGCCGTCTGCCCGTAGCGGTAGCCCCCTCTCCTTCCACCCCATACTGACGCGGCGACCCACACATTCAGCCGGGTGCCGTCTGCCCGTAGCGGTAGCCCCCTCTCCTTCCACCCCATACTGACGCGGCAGACGCGATCCCACACAACTCCATAGATTTTAGCCAGCGAAGTGTCAGCGCTCTAACCGGTACGGCACACTGGTTACAACCGTTCCCCGCAGGCGCAATGCCGTCTTGATCAGCAAACCGGTCTGGTTGTGGAGCAAATGCTCCCACCAGCGCGCTGGCACAAACTCAGGCAGAATGACCGTCACCACATCATCGCCATAGCGCGTCTCAACCTCTTCGATATAACGCACAATCGGATTGATTAGCGAACGATACGGCGACTCGAGCACCACCAATGGGATCTCGCATCCCCAGTTCTTCCAGCGACTGCGCAGCTTCTCGGTGGCGTCGGGATCGAGATCAACATAGACCGCCGTGACGTTATCGGGCGCAATCGAGCGGGCATACTGGAGCGCCGGCAGCACGCCGCGATGAATGCCGCTCACCAACACAATCGCGGTATGGCGGCGCAATTCGGGTGGCAAGATCGCGCCGCTTAGCGACAATTGCTCGGCTACGCGCCGATAATGCAGATTGATGGCACGGAACATGACAACCAGAATCGGGATCGCGGTAATCACCATCCAGGCGCCGTGAATAAACTTGGTGACCATCAAGATCACCAACACAATACCGGTGAGCGTCGCGCCCACCCCGTTAATCACCGCGCTGTAGTGCCATCCGGTCTGCTTCAGGCGCAAATGACGCCGCACCATTCCCGATTGCGAGAGGGTAAAAGAGGTAAACACACCAACCGCATAGAGCGGCAGCATAGCAATTTCATTGGCCTGAAAGATGACTACTAGCAATGCCGAAAACGCGCCCAGCACAAGAATGCCGTTTGAGAAGACCAGCCGGTCGCCGCGCGAGGCAAACTGGCGGGGCAAAAAACGATCGCGGGCCAGAAATGAAGCCAGCCGCGGAAAATCGGCAAAGGCAGTATTGGCGGCCAGCACCAGGATGAGCGCTGTAGCGATCTGAATGAAGACATAGATCGGCCCGACCCCAAAAATCGTGCGGGCAAGCTGAGAGACGATTGTTTCGTGGGTAAACTCGTTGGGTACCGCCTGATGGGTGTACGCTAGCCACGTGATGCCGAGAAACATCGTCACCAGGAGGGTCACCATCCACGACAGCGTAATGGCAGCGTTCCGCGCCTCCGGTGGCTTGAAGGCCTGCACGCCGTCACTGATCGCCTCGATACCGGTCAGTGCAGTGCAGCCGGCGGCAAATGCGCGCAATATCAGCCACAGCGAGAGCGCTTCACCGGTTGGCGGGATCTCAGGATCGATTGAATGCGTCACCGGCTCGGCGCCAAACATGATGTCATGCCCAATGCCGACAGCGATCATCGACAAGATACCGGTGATGAAGGCATAGGTCGGGATCGAAAAGATGACACCACTCTCTTTGGCGCCACGCAGATTGGTGATGGTGACGATGAGAATACAAACCAGCGCAATCTCAACCGCATGGTCGCGTAAGGTCGGCATCCCCCAGTTGGTCGCCAGCGAGGTAATCGCGGCTACACCAGCCGAGATGCTGACTGCTACCGTCAACACATAGTCGATCAACAAGGCGCCAGCAGCGATCAACCCTGGCAGATCGCCCAGATTGTCGCGAGTGACAATATAACCGCCGCCACCCTGCGGATAGGCCTTGATCGTCTGACGGTAGGAAAAGCCAACAATCATGAGCAGCAGCGCGATCGCTGCCGCAATCGGTAACGAGAGACCAAGCGCCGCGCTACCGCCAAGAATGAGAATGGTGAGAATGGCTTCGGTCGCGTATGAGACCGATGACAGTGCGTCTGACGAGAAGACAGCCAGCGCTGTCCGCTTGTTGAGCCGCTCCTGGTGTTGATGCTCGGTTGCAATCGGTCGGCCAACCAGAATGCGCTTGATCTGGGCGAACATAGCCATGTGTTCCTTGCTAATGTGCAGTAGAGAGCTTATGCAATCGATAATCGTCGATACAGTCAGGCCGGTTTGCGTAGCTTTTCAAACTTACATAAAAAAACGGAACGCGATCTGCGCGCGGCAGTCGGCGTTCCGTCGGCTGTCGGACGCATGGTCGATAAACATCAACCTGCGCATCGTCATTGACGCTCGCCGAGCGATCATAGCACTACCATCATTGAAAGTCAATGCCTGTGACAAATTGCACAGACACGCTTGACACCATCACGTGACCGCGTTATGCTCTGAAAGGATTGCATACTTCATCACAAAGGCACGATAATGAATGAACCGGCAATCGAAACTATTGATCTGGTCAAGCGCTATGGAACGCTAACCGCGCTCGATCACGTCAACCTGCAAGCGCCGGCGGGTCGCATCTACGCGCTGCTCGGCCCGAATGGCGCCGGCAAGACGACCCTGCTCAGCATTTTGACCACTCTGCTACCACCCACTGCTGGCAGCGCGCGCATTCTCGGTTTCGATGTCAGTCGCGATGCCGCCGAAGTGCGTCGCCGAATCGGGGTAACCTTTCAGGAAATGGTGCTCGATCCTTTGCTGACCGGACGCGAAACCCTCGACTTTCATGGCCGTCTCTACCGCCTGCCCGCCGCAATGCGTCGCCAGCGCATCGCCGAGCTGGTTGAGCTGGCACAATTGACCGACGCGATTGATCGTCCGGTGAAGAGTTATTCTGGCGGGATGAAACGGCGGCTCGAGCTGGCCCGCGGCCTGATGACCGATCCGCAGGTGCTCGTGCTCGACGAACCAACGCAGGGCCTCGATCCACAAAATCGGGTCAATATCTGGAACTATGTGCGCGATCTCAATCGCCAGCGCGGGATGACGATCCTGCTCACTACCCACGCCATGGATGAAGCGGAGGCGCTGGCCGATCTGGTTGGCATTATCGACCACGGTCGCCTGATCGTCTCCGGTCAACCATCCGAATTGATCGCTGCGATGGGTTCGGACGTGATCCGCGTGCGCGGACAGGGCAACTTCGATCACGTGGCCGCAATTGCCGCTACCCTGGAAGGGGTGAGCCGGGTTGAAACCGATCCGGCTGATGGGCTGGCGCTGATCTATGCCGACAACGGGAGCCGTCGCCTGCCGGCAATCCTGAACACGATCAGCAACAACGGTTTTACTATCGAAGATGTGACCCTGGCCCGACCATCGCTCGGCGATGTCTTTTTGCATTACACCGGCACGGCCCTGCGCGATTGATACTAGACTGTGCTCGCAAGGAATGTTGCTATGTACGCTACCTATGTCATCTGGACGCGCCATATGCGCAAGTTCGTCCACCAGACCGAAGAGCTGGTCGGCCTGGCGTTGCAATCGGTGTTGTGGGTTTTGCTCTTTGGCGTCGGCATGCGCGGCATGATCAGTGATGTTGGCGGCAGTGATTATATGTCCTTCATTCTGCCGGGGATCATTGCTCTGAGCGCATTGGGTGGCGCCGTTGGCGGCGGCATGGTGTTGTTAGACGAACGCCTGCGCGGGATTGTGAAGGAGTATCTGGCGGCGCCGATCCCGCGGCTCAGCATTTTGTTGGGCAGCGCGGCCAGCACCGCGACCAAAGCGCTCTTTCAGGCCGCACTGATGCTGTTAGTGGGGCTGCTGATGGGGGCGCGGCTGGCCTTTCAACCATCGGGCTGGATCGGCGCGCTGATCCTGCTGGCAATCTTCGCCATTGGCTTCAGCGGGCTGGCCCTGGGGGTCGCAGCTATTTCGCGCAGCATCGCCGGCTACCACGGCATGATCTTCCTGTTCAACCTGCCACTGCTGTTTGCGTCAAATGCACTCTATCCGCTCGAGGTATTGCCGGCATGGATGAAGGTGATCGTGTTGATCAATCCGGCTACCTACCTGATCGATGCGGTGCGCGCGCTGGCCTTCGGCGTCGAAGCAACGCTGCCGCTCTGGCTTAGCGCGCTGGTACTCAGTGGCTTTGCCGTCGCAAGCATGGCGTTTGCGCTTAAACTCTTTCAGCGTTCGCTGCGGGCGTAACTCGCCGAATGTAGCGCCATCTGCCGCAGGCTAACCACCGTTGTCCGACGCTGGCTGACAACCGACCAGATTGGTGGGATCGATGTTCACGTCGCCCCGCCAGATCTGATAGTCAAGATGTGGCCCGCTGGCGAAGCCGGTGCTACCCAGCAAGCCAATCGTCTCGCCGGCGCGCACCCGCTGCCCGTCGCTTACCGTCACGATGGCCAGATGCGAATAGCCCGTGCGCCAGACCTGATCGGGCGCCAGCACCCATATGTGATGACCGGCGGGATAACTGTTCATCGTCACTTTGACCACGCCATCGTGAGTCGCCACAACCGGCGCATACCAGCTCGCACCCGGCTCGGCTACGCCATCACCATCGCTATCAATCGCGAGATCGATCGCGCCCCAGATATGAGCCGGGGCATGGGTTCCCACGCCATACCCTTGCGTGATCACGACCTGCCCACTGACCGGTTGCACCGGACAACCATGCGGGCCGGCCTCGTCGAGATAAAAGCGAGCCGGCGCCATCGGTAACGGGTTGCGCGGCGCAGGGGCAATCAGCGGCGCTAACGCATCGGGTGTCGGGGTCAGCGCGAGGCGAGCCGGCATCGGCGAATCGATCACCGGCGATTCCGGCAAGGCCGCTGGCGCAACCGGCAATTGAGTCGGTTCCGGCAAGACTGCGCGCGCCAACGCGCCGGCCTGTTGCAGGATGACTGCCTGCCCGTGCCGTTGCCAGTCAGACATTACGTCAACTATCGGCAGAGACAGGGCCAGGGTTGCCGCCAGACCAGCCACCAACACCAGCGGTGTTCCCTCAAGTTGTGGAAGCGGTGATTGTGGCGGCCTTGAGGGCAGCAGCGCTGCCGGTGACAGGCCCAACACGAACGCGATAGCCTCAGCTTCGTGAGGGTTGAGACGGCGCATGCCATACTCAGCTTCGGCGATGACACGCGCCGGAATACCGCTCAACAAGGCCAGATCAATCAGGGTCAATGCGCGAGCGCGACGAAGCAGGCGGAGGTGATGCATTGATGTGCTCCATATTAAAGGCACGACTGCCACGAGCGTACCATATCCGCGCAACGTCCAGTGATGACAGAATGAGTACAATTCGCGGCAGCGACGCGACAAACGGATACGGCACAACAGTAGCCGGCCTCGAGCGCGCCTGTTCCTCTCGGTCTACGCTGTCCTTGCCGCTTCAACGACGAGCGTGACACGCCGTCACGCTCAGCGTGAACAATGCCCGCCATTTTGCGCCGACAATGCGCGCCCGTGAGCGGGGAGCGAACCGTCGGGATGATTGCCGCACATGCTCTGCGGAGATCAATGCGTGACATCGGGTAAGAGCGCGGCGCGCCGCGCCCCCTCCGCTCAGGCGTTGTTCCCGCTTGCCGCGGGAGCCATGCGCGCGAGCGGATGGCGCGCCGCTGGGGTGATTGTCGTTTCCGCTCCCCGTTGGGGAACGCTGATAACGAGCAGCGCGCGCTTTTTTCAGACCATCTTGACTTTTCTGTAGTTATTTGTTATCATTACTGATAACAATAGAAGATATGATAACGATCTAAAAAGTGTTATCTTGCGCTATGCCTCACCAACGGTTTGCCATCGGTCGCGACCTGCGCCTGCCGCGCAATCAGCGCATTGCTTCCCGCTTCTTTAGCTCTGGCGTGGCTACTCTCGCCTGTTTCAGAGCGCATCGCTTTCCGCCAATCGCAAGGTTGCCCTTGAAGCGAGACATCGCTGGTCGCCTGCGCGCAGCGTTTACCGCTCGCCCACATCCCGGCATGGCGCAGCAGAACGGATACAATCGGCACAGCAGTCCGGCATGGTTCGCAATCATGCCTGCGGCGCTCAGCCGCTGGCGCTCGTAACGGCAGGTCACGCGCTGCGCTGCCGCCTTGCGCGCCGGCATCCATTCCGCCGAACAGGCGATAGCTGTGAAGTCTGGACGTGTTCCGTCAAAGGAGGTTGTTCGCGCGGCCAGTATCTCTATCATCATCTTTCAATCCTCCATACCAATCGCTTTCAACATCGCAAGAGAGGCAACAATGCTAGACTGGATGACTCGCAATCGACTGTATGATCTGGCCCGCCAGGGTCAACGTCTCACGCCATGGTGGGGCGTGCTGCCGCTCGGCATCGTGATGATATTTGGCTCATGGTTGTTCGCTTTCCTTGTTGCAGTGGTAGAGATTGCGCTCTTCGGCCTGCCCGGAAGCGATACCTACGTCGCGCGACCGCCGCTCCTGGCCGGCCTCTTTCTCGGG
Source organism: uncultured Chloroflexus sp. (assembly GCF_937129525.1). GTDB lineage: Bacteria > Chloroflexota > Chloroflexia > Chloroflexales > Chloroflexaceae > Chloroflexus. The sequence continues at coordinate 36,588 of NZ_CAKZNK010000030.1, forward strand.
TTAAACCTGGCGATCTCGTTTGGCGCGATCATTCTGCTGGTCTGGCTGTGGGTGCGCTTCTACGAGCGGCGCTCGTTCGCAACGCTAGGTTTTGAGCGCAAGAATGCGCTATTCCAGTATGCGCGTGGCCTGATCATCGGCTTACTTGCTTTCACTACCACCATCGGGTTGATGGCGCCGTTCGGCTACGTCAGCGTTGAAGCGAGCGACCCAACGCGGGTAGGTTTGGCAGCACTCGGCGGCGTCATCCTGGTCTTCCTCCCCGGCTGGCTGATTCAGGGAGCCGCCGAAGAGATCTTGACTCGCGGCTGGATGCTTCCGGCGCTCGGCGCGCGCTACCGCCCCTGGGTAGGCATTCTGATCTCGTCGATCTTCTTCGGGATCATGCACGCGCTCAACCCCAATCTGACTGCGCTGAGTATGATTAATCTCATTCTGTACGGAGCTTTTGCCGCCATGTACGCGCTGCGCGAAGAGTCGCTATGGGGTATCTGCGCCTTCCACTCGATCTGGAACTGGACGCAGGGCAATCTGTTTGGCATGCCTGTCAGCGGCCAGGATCAGGATTTAGTTGGCAACCCGGGCACGATCTTCAATCTGATGGAAACTGGCCCTGACTGGTTTACCGGCGGCGCGTTCGGCCCCGAAGGCGGTCTGGTGACGACCATCGTGCTGGTGTTGAGTATGCTTATTATTGTCTTCTGGCCGAAGCAAGCGCTGACCAGCGCGCCTGTGGCGATAGGCGATAGGCGATAGGCGATAGGCGATTGCCGATAGGCCCCACGGTGAGGGTAGCGATGGGCGGGGAGGGGGTAGGGGCGAAGCGCTGCTTCGCCCCTCCATCTGCCAGGAATAGCCGATAGCCGATAGCCGATAGCTGATAGCTGATAGGCCCTCTGCGACCTCCGCGACCTCTGCGGTAGGATCAATAGCCGATAGCTGATAGGCGATAGCCGATAGCTGATAGGCGATAGGCGATTGCCGATAGGCGATTGCCGATAGGCCCCACGGTGAGGGTAGCGGTGAGCGGGGAGGGGGTAGGGGCGAAGCGCTGCTTCGCCCCTCCATCTGCCAGGAATAGCCGATAGCTGATAGGCGATAGCCGATAGCCGATAGCTGATAGCCGATAGGCCCTCTGCGACCTCCGCGACCTCTGCGGTAGGATCAATAGCCGATAGCTGATAGGCGATAGCCGATAGCTGATAGGCGATAGCCGATAGCCGATAGCCGATAGCTGATAGGCCCTCTGCGACCTCCGCGACCTCTGCGGTAGGATCAATAGCCGATAGGCGATAGCCGATAGCTGATAGCTGATAGGCGATAGGCGATTGCCGATAGGCGATTGCCGATAGGCCCCACGGTGAGGGTAGCGGTGAGCGGGGAGGGGGTAGGGGCGAAGCGCTGCTTCGCCCCTCCATCTGCCAGGAATAGCCGATAGCTGATAGGCGATAGCCGATAGCCGATAGCTGATAGCCGATAGGCCCTCTGCGACCTCCGCGACCTCTGCGGTAGGATCAATAGCC
>NZ_CAKZNK010000031.1 GCF_937129525.1 uncultured Chloroflexus sp.
ATAACGAACAAGAAGCGAACGGCTGGATAACGAACAAGAAGCGAACGGCTGGATAACGAACAAGAAGCGAACGGCTGGATAACGAACAAGAAGCGAACGGCTGACGACGACCGATAGGATCCCCAGGCAAACACCGCGACAGAGGAATGAGCAGCTCCTTCGTGTCAGTCAATACACCACATCGCGCTCTATCTTCTCACCTGCCGCGCTCCGCCGGATGCTCGTCACACCGACACCCCTGCCACGCTCAAGCCGCGCTCAAACAGATCCCCGCCACCGGATGCTCGTCACATGGATAACCCTGCCGCGCTCCGCTGGATGCTCGCCACACCTGCCGCTCGAAACCTGGGGCGCGCGGAGCAATTGCAAGTCGGAACTGCGCTCTTTGCGCCTTCCGAGGTAGCCTGAAACTCACAGCGGGCCAGGCCTGCTCTGTCGGTTTCTTCGCGCTAACACTCGCTGACCCGGCTTGCGCGGGCTTAGTGTTATTGCCGATGGACTGCGAACCGTAACCTCGGCAAGTCAATGCAATGCCCGCCAAACGGTCGTCCATCGCTTCTCTTGTGGCGATACCTTTGACGATCTGGCGACGTTAACATTCTTCCACCCTCCGGCTGATGCAACGTTAACATAGCCATGCTATGCTATTCATGGCGCATCCTGATGCCTGATGATGACCGTTCATCCGCCGGTGTAGGCCGGCTTTCGGCTGCGTGAAGCAGCGCGCGCGATGACGTTCCACCTGTGATTGGTGGATGCGCCGACGGGAACGCAGCGCGCGCCGATGTTCGGTCGTCGGAGAGAGGAGCACAATGTATGTTTACCCGGATTCTCGCCTTCCTGCGCCGGCTCGGTCAGATCCACCCTGCCGTGATCGCGATTGCGCCTGACCGCACATGGTAATGTAGCGTACAATTGAACGAAACGGTATCGTTGTTCGTTGTACAAGGAGCGCACCAATGGCCCGTGTCGGTATTTATGGCGCAACCGGATACACCGGGATTGAGCTGCTGAAGCTGCTCTCCCGCCACCCGGAAGTGGAGATTGCGTTCGCGACTGCCCGCTCGGCAGCCGGGCAACGGTTGAGCGAAGTCTTTCCCATCGTGAGCGATCTGCGGCTGGTTGCGGTGGAAGAGGCCGATCCCGCCGGGGTTGATCTCGTCTTCACCTGTCTTCCCCACAACACTCCTGAGCTGATTCCACTGGCGCAGCGCGCGCTCGACGCCGGCGCGAAGGTGATCGATTTCTCGGACACCTTCCGGATTACTGACCCGGCGGTCTATGCGGCGCGGCGCGGCAAGCCGCATCCGGCGCCGGAGTTGCTCGCGCAAGCGGTGTATGGGCTGCCCGAACTGCACCGCGAACGGATTCGCCAGGCCCGACTGGTGGCGAATACTGGTTGTTATCCGTTGACTGCGATCTTGCCGCTGGCGCCATTGGCGCGCGCCGGAATACTGTCCGACCCGGTGGTGATTGTCGATAGCAAGTCAGGCGTTTCCGGCGCCGGTCGCTCGCTGTCGCTGAAGACCCATTTCGGCGAAACGCACGAGACATTTAGCGCCTACAACGTTGGGCGCGCGCATCGCCATCTGGCCGAGATGGAGCAGGAGACCGGCCTGCATATCATCTTTTCGCCTCATTTGCTGCCGGTCTTCCGCGGTATTCTTTCGACAATTTATGTCAACCTCAAACCGGGAGTTGATGAGGCAACGCTGGCTGCCGTATACGCGGATGCGTACACGGCAGAGCCGTTCATTCACGTCTTGCCGGCTGGTCGCCTGCCTGAACTGCGCCATGCCCAACACACCAACTATGTAGTGATCGGCTATCAGATGGTCGAGCCGGGCCGGGCCATTCTGGTTGCGGTGATCGACAATCTGATCAAGGGGGCTTCCGGGCAGGCGGTGCAGAATATGAACCTGATGCTGGGATGGCCGGAGACGCTGGGGTTGCGGTAGGCGCGGGATGGCGCGCCACAAAGGCGCGAAGGGTGCGCTGATGGGGTGAGATGCGCGTGACCTGGATCGCGGGAGGATGCACCACAGAGACACAGAGGGCACGAAAGTGACGCTGATGAGGTGTGTCATTGTGAGGACGCGCCCGCAGTAATCCCTGGCGAGCGCGGGGAGCATGCCTCACCGCGATACCTTATCATCCTCTCTTCCTCGACATCTTCCTTGACAGCGCCTATCGGAGTCGCTACGATTAGCACAGTGGATTGCGCCTATCGGTTTCGCTCTTGCGATCGTTGCTCCGCGCGTATGACTATCTCGTTGCCGCCAAACGCAAACACCACTTCCCCCCGAATCGCCCTGGTGATCGGAATCAACCACAGCCCAACAAGCGGCCTGGCCCCGCTGCGTCACGCCGAAGCGACGGCACAGCAGGTTGCCAGCGCGCTGGCGGCGCCGGCCTGCGGCTTTACCCTGCACGGCGACGCGCCGCTGATCGGCGATCGGGCTACCACTGACGCGGTGCGCAGCGCGGTCTTCGCTGCTCGCCGCGCTGCCGGACGCGACGGGATGCTGCTGATCTACTACATCGGCCATGCTCGCTACCTCACATGGAGTAGCGGGCGAAGCGATGTTTTTCTGGTCACGGCCAATTTCAATCCCGACGACGCCCGCGACGATCCTGATGCCCACCTCTCAATGACATGGCTGCAAGAGAAGGTGCTCCGCCACGGCGAACCCGACCGCTTGCTGCTTGTGCTCGATTGCTGCTACGCGGGCGCGATCGGCAATGCTGCGCCCGATCCGGCGATCGAGAACCTGAAGCAGCGACTGGCGAATGCGCTCAACATCCAGCACACCGATCCCAACGCTAGCGCTCGCGTTGCCATGCGCAAGGCGCTGACTGCGGTCAGTCCCTTCCAGCAGGCGTATGAGCGCGACGGCGCAACCTGCTACAGCGCTACGCTGCTGCGCGGTTTGCACGGCAAAGTGACCCTCGACGATGGGAGCGTCACCTGTCACAGCCTGCATGCGCTGGCTCAGCGCGAATTGCCTGACTGGCAGCCGGGCGAGTATGGCTTTGATCGGTCTCCCGGCGTGACGCTGGCCTCTTTCCCCGAACGGGCGCGCCTGCGTCCCTCTGTCCACCAGCCGTTTGTGATGCCGCACCCGCCACAGCCGGATTTTGTCGGTCGTGACGATGAACTGGCAAAGCTGGCTGCGCTATTGACCGGCGACGAACCGGCCAGCGCCGCTTTGCTACCGGCGCTGGCGGGCGTGGGTGGCATCGGCAAGACCCGGCTGGCAATCGAATTCGCGCACCGCTACCGCAACTGCTTCCCAGGCGGCGTGTTCTGGCTGAGCATGGAAAACGGTGACACTATCGAGAGGCAGGTTGCCGCCTGCGGCGGAACGCGCGGCCTCCAGATCTTCGACGATGATGACGCCGATGAGGCTGCGAGTCGCTCAACAATGAGCATTGCCAGCGATGTGGAGGGACGTGATCGTCCAATCCGGCTCACGCTCAGCCAGCGCGCCCGTCAGGTGCAGGCGATCTGGGAGGGGCCGGAAAAACGCCTGCTGATCTTCGACAACCTGGAAGACCCCGCCCTACTGGAACGCTGGCGCCCACGCGGTGGCGGCGCGCGCCTGCTGATCACCACCCGCCGCGCCTTCTGGGAAGCCGCCAGCAGCGTGCAGCCAATCCCGCTCGCCAGCCTGACTGCCGCCGATAGCCGCGCGTTGCTGCTGGTACCGCGCGCCAGGGCGCAGGGGATTGATATTGACCAGATGCTGGCTCAGCCCGGCGTCGCTGACAACGCCGATCAGATCGCGCAGGAACTCGGCGGCCTGCCGCTGGCGCTGACCCTGGCCGGCCAGTATCTGGCCAGATACACCGTCGCGCTCTCCGATTATCTCAACCAACTGCGCGCCGAAAGCGTCAATCACCGCTCGCTTAACGCCGAACTGAGCGAAAGCCTGCCGCAGCCGCAGAGCGCGAGCATCATCGCCAGCTTCGCGCTCAGCGTCAGTCAATTGGGTGAGAACGACTGTGACCGGCTGGCGCGCGCCATCTGGCTGGCCGCAGCCCGGCTCGCGCCGGAGCCGATCCCGCTGGAAGCTCTGCTGCGGGCCGGCGGCCTCGACCCGATGAACGAAGCGCAGCGTCGGCGGGGGGAAGATGCGCTTCGTCGTCTGCGCGAAACCGGCCTGATCGAGCAGGCCGATCAACACTACCGTCTCCACCGCCTGCTTGCCGCTTACGCCCGCAGCCTTAGCAGCGACCACGACGCCGATCTGAGGCGGGCAGCGCGAGGCATTGCGCAGACGATCCGGCAGCTCGATGATCAAGGCGAATTGACAGCCTCTCTGTTTCGAGAGCACATCCGGCTCTTGTTACAAGGCGGCGCCGCGACGCGCGACGCAGATGGTGGCGCGCTGTGGCATGCAGCGGGACTGGTCATGTATGCGGATAACGACTACGCCGCCGCCCGCCGCTATTTCACCGAGGCGCTG
>NZ_CAKZNK010000032.1 GCF_937129525.1 uncultured Chloroflexus sp.
TGCCTCCAGTTGCAACAATCGCAAAATATGGTATAATGCAGCTCCGTCAGGCCCCCATCGTCTAGTGGCCTAGGACATCACCCTTTCAAGGTGGAGATCGCGGGTTCGAATCCCGCTGGGGGCACCAATGATGAGAAGCGCGCTGTCATCAGATAGCGCGCTTTTTATTTATCGGGCAACGATTGTGTTGATGTGGCTAGCGTTAATCCTCGCAGGGTACGACACTCAGTTTACCGAATAGACGATACAAGCTGCCTGGCAGCCATGTGACGGCGACAAAGCGGCTTGGCTCGTCTCATGCGGATCAAAGTTAATACAGCAGTGAATCAAGGTCAGGGCTTCAATTCCCGCATCTCCAAAAGACACTATTTGTCAGTGTTGATTGTCGGTGCATCCTGGCGGCTTTATCGGGTTCCTTCTCGATAAAGCCTAATGATTGGAAGCGTTACCGGTTTTTGCCCAGGCTGGCGAACGCTTCTCAACAAAGGCTGCTACCCCTTCCTGCGCGCAAGGTTCCATCATATTGCAGGCCATTGTTTGTCCGGCCAGGTGGTACGCTTCTTCGATTGGCAGCTCAATCTGCCGGTAGAAGAGTGACTTACCGATGGCAATCGACTCAGCCGGTTTCGCCAGAATTGCATTGGCCATCCGCAGCACCTCAGCGTCAAGCTCTTCTGGCGCTGCCACGCGATTAACGAGGCCGAGGCGGAGGGCAGTATGAGCATCGATAAACTCACCGGTAACCAGCATTTCAAAGGCGGCTTTGCGCCCAATGTTGCGCGAGAGCGCCACTGATGGCGTTGAGCAGAACAGACCCACGTTAATCCCTGAAACGGCAAATTTTGCCTCGGTCGAAGCGACTGCCAGATCGCACATTGCTACCAACTGGCAACCGGCGGCGGTTGCAATGCCATGCACGCGCGCGATCACCGGTTGCGGCATGCGCTGGATGGTGAGCATCATATTGGTGCAACGGGCAAACAGATCTTCATAGTATTGCTGGTCGGGATTGGCCTGCATCTGCTTAAGGTCATGACCGGCGCAAAACGCCTTGCCGGCGCCGGCAATCACCACCACGCGCGCTTTTGGATTCTGGGCAATAGCGTTAAGTTCGGCTTGGAGAGCAGCCAGCATCTCTTCTGACAGGGCATTAAATTGGCGGGGACGGTTAAGAGTAAGACGGGCAAGGCCATTACTGTCGATTTCGGTCAAGACATAGGGTTCAACCATCGTTGCGTCGGCTTGCATGCTAACCTCCTTCATTGTCTGGCGGCCAAGACGTATCTCACGGGGAACAAACGCGATCACAACAGAGTGCAGTTTCTCTCGTTGATGGTAAGCGCATTTCTGTTCGAATTTGGGATGATGTGGCTACCGGTATTGTACACGAAGAACGCACATGACGCACATTTTCATCAATTTCAATCGCCGTTCGACCATGTCGAATTTTGTTATCGACAAGGGTACACAGTCAACCTATAATCAGGATCACCGCGGAGCAAAATTAAAATCCATACCGAGACGCGGCAACGGCGCTAGGGATTCGTTTCACGTGGAGGTGAAGCATGACGGTGTCCGATGTGACGATGGAGACCACCGTAACCGGCGCGCGTCCGATGAATGGACGCGAGTATCTGGAGAGTCTGCGAGATGATCGGGTCGTCTATTTTCAGGGTGAGCGGGTCAAAGATATTACCAGTCACCCCGCTTTTCATAACTCGGCCCGGATGGTGGCGCGTTGGTATGATCGTTTACATGAGCTACACCAGGAAGATCTGGCGCGTGGCGGGCCGGAACAGTGGAAATGGACGATCCTGACCGATACCGGTAGTGGTGGCTGGACTCATCCCTTTTTCGCTGGATCGCGCGCGGTAGCGGATCTTGTGCGGGCGCGCGATACGATTGCCGAGCTTCAGCGCGCCGTATATGGCTGGATGGGCCGCGCCCCTGATTACAAGGCGGCATTCACCGGTACCCTGGGCGCGAACGCCGAGTTTTATGCTCCGTATCAAGAGAATGCGCGGCGCTGGTATCGCAAAA
>NZ_CAKZNK010000033.1 GCF_937129525.1 uncultured Chloroflexus sp.
AGCGGCCCGCTGGCGCGCCCACTGGTTGCGCAGGGGCGTCCATTGGTGACGGCTGAGGGGATGGGGGTGGGTTATCAGTGCTGGCTGATGAGCCGTGAACCGCTGGCCGTCGTGTCATCAGCAATTGCCGACGCAGGCGCGCTGACAATGGTGGCACAGGTAGCGCCGCGCGATCCGGAGCGGTTGGTTGAAGGATTGATGGTGAATTATGGTCGTGAGATCGACAGCCACAATATCAGTTTGATTCAGTCTGGGCCAGATCTGCTTGTGCGGATGCGGCTACCGCTCACTCGTCCGGCAGATGATCGACCGGTGCTGCGATTTGCCAATGTCTTTGCCGATGAGCAACCACAAGTATTGGCGTTCAGCTATGACGGTACAACCGCTCGCCTGTTTGTCGATGGTCATCGACATCCACAATGGTACGCTTTTGGTCCGGGCGAGGCATTTATCAATCGCTGGCTCCCGATCCAAACCCATCAGATTGGTGGCTGGTCAATTGCGTTAGCGATTATCTTCAGCCTGCCAGTAGCTCTGGCTGGCGCTTCATGGCGTGGATCGCGCTGGTGGTTCATGCTTCCAGTGCTGTCTGCTCCCTTCATCATCGGGTACGCGCCGCAGTTGGTGGCATTACAGCCACTCAGCGAGACAATGGCGCTGGCCAGCGCGCTGACGATGCTGGTCGGCGGAATTGTCATCTACTGGCTTACTAAACCATACCTTCCAGGAGACTGATATGCGAATGAACTGGCTTGTGATCGGATGGCTTGCGCTATCCCTCATTGTGGCACAGGCCGGCATGGCGCAGGCGCAGACGTCGACATTTGACTGGCGTAGTGATTGGGCCGTTGCCACAGGTTTTACGATTGTCGAAGATACGACAGGTTATCAGTTTCCCAGCGCAATCGCATTTGTTCCCCAGCCCGGCCCTGATCCGAAGGATCCACTCTACTTCGTCACCGAGCTGCGCGGCGCGATCAAAGTGGTGACGAATGATCGCAGTATCTTCACCTTTGCCGAAAATGTTTTTCAGTTTAAGCCGACAGAAGAACTTCCTTCAGGGCGAGGACAAGGCGGCATGGGTGGTATCTGCCTTGATCCGGCGAATGGTTACATTTTTGTCACGTTTCTTTACAACGATGCTAATGGGCGGATGCGCAACAATATTGTGCGTTATCAAACAAAGCCTGGCACATTTGCGCTATCACCCGACAGCTTCGTTGCTTTCACTGAAGTCTTCGCCAGTTATGAATCGGGTCTGGCTCACCATATTGGCGCTTGCCAGGTGGTTGGGAATCAGCTTTTCGTTGCGATTGGGGAAGCGTGGCAGCCGCATTTGGCGCGCGATCCTGATCAGATGGTCGGCAAAATCTACCGCATGGATCTCGATGGCAAGCCGTTGTCCGACAATCCGTTTTACGTGGACGACGACGTTACCAAAGCGCGCAATTATGTATGGGCAAGCGGTTTTCGCAATCCGTATGCGCTGCGAGTCGTGAACAATCGGGTGTTTGTCGGCGATAATGGGGTCGGTACCGACCGGTTTGTTGAAGTCCAGCGTGGTGAAGACTACGGCTGGAATGGCCAGGAGAACAGTATTCATCTACGCGCGGCATATGTGTGGGTACCGAGTCTGGCTCCAACAACGTTGCAGTATTTACCCCCAGACAATGCCTTATTAGGCGATTCCAATGCCGGCAAATTCTTCCTTGGCATGGCCGGTTCGGTGCGGCGCGGCAAAATGCCCGGCATCGTGCGCATCGCCTATGATATGGAACGCAACCAGGTGATGGCAGTGCCCGACTACTTCTTGCGCTTTCGAGGCACGCAAGAACAGATGGTAGTTGGGTTGGCGTTCGGGCCGGATGGTCTCTATTTTGCGCCGATCTATCCCAATCAGGCCGGGCAAACATCCGTGTATAAGATTATTCCCGATCCGACCAATAGCTACCCCTACCGTCCCACCCAGGTTGAAGATCCACGTCAGATTATTCGTGAGCGTGGCTGTTTAGGTTGCCACCAGATCAACGGTGATGGCGGGTTTGGCGGCGCAGCCGGGCCTCCACTCAGTCGTGAATTGCTCATTGCCAACATTCAGGCGCGCCTGAACAATCAGCAGTATCGTCAACTGCTGGCTGAACTCGATCAACTGGAAGAAGAGCCGTGGGTTTCGACACGATCGGCGCGAGCAGCCGTCCTGGCGCTGGAAGGCGAAGCGGCCATCCGACAATGGATTATCAACCAGATTGTCGAACCGCGCTGGGATAATCGCGGTTCGCAAATGCCAAATCTTGGCGTGAGTGAAGCCGAGGCAGCCATCGTAGCCGATTATCTCCTGGCGCCACCGCGCGCGCAGAGCGGGTGGACAGCATACCTCGCTACTGCCCTGCGCTCCCGGCTGGCATGGCTCGCTTTCGGCGTTGGTGGCGTAGCCGGTGTGGTGATTGCGAGCTTCGGATTTGTCTTATGGTACCGCCGGCGCGTGCCTCGTCTATAATGACCACATGCGCTTCATACCGTTGCAAGAGGGAGTATCGTTGCCCTATGTTCCACACATTAATGAACCGAATTCACGGGCGCGAAGCCAGAGTTGGAGTGATTGGTCTGGGCTACGTTGGGTTACCGCTGGCAGAACGGGCCGGACGGGTTGGTTTCCCGGTGCTGGGTTTTGATGTCAGCGCCGAGCGGGTAGCGCAGGTTAACCGGGGTGAGAGTTATATCGGTGATGTATCAGGTGAGGCATTATCGGCCTTGCGCGCGACCGGCCATCTTGAGGCCACCACCGATATGAGCCGCTTGCGCGAATGTGACATTCTTGTTATTTGTGTGCCAACACCTCTCAATGCGACTCGCGAGCCTGATATGCGCTACGTTGAAGCGGCCAGCGATGAGATTGCGGCCTATATTCGTCCTGGTCAACTGGTGATCCTGGAGAGCACAACCTATCCCGGTACGACCCGCGAGTTGATCAAACCACGGATTGAGCGTGATGGGTTACAGGTAGGCGAGCAGATCTTTCTCGCCTTCTCACCCGAACGGATCGATCCTGGCCAGACCAGTAGCAAAGGTTTCAGCGTCGAGAATACGCCCAAGGTGGTGGGAGGAGTTACGTCTCAGTGTACCGAACTGGCCAGCGCCTTCTACGGCTATATCACCACGCGGGTAGTGCCGGTCAGTTCGCCTGATGTAGCGGAATTGACCAAGCTGTTTGAAAACATCTTTCGGGCTGTCAATATTGCGCTGGTTAATGAGCTGGCTTTGCTCTGTGATCGGATGGGTATCAATGTTTGGGAGGTGATCGAAGCGGCGGCAACCAAGCCTTACGGTTTTATGAAATTTACTCCTGGCCCCGGTCTTGGCGGTCACTGTATTCCGATTGACCCGTTCTATTTGACCTGGAAAGCGCGCGCCTACGATCTTACAACCCGCTTCATCGAGCTGGCTGGCGAGATCAATACCCAGATGCCGCGCCATGTGCATGACCTGGTCACGCGGGCGCTCAATCGGGCGCGCAAACCATTAAACGGTAGCGCGATCTTGTTGCTGGGAATTGCCTACAAGCCTGATGTCAATGACTTCCGCGAGTCGCCTGCCTTCAAAGTGTACGATCTCTTAACGGCTGATGGCGCGAAGGTGATCCCGTGCGATCCCCACATCGACGAATTTGAGCTGCACGATGGCCGGCGGATGCGCACTGTTCCGCTTAGCGATGAGTTGCTGCGCGCGTGTGATTGCGCGGTAATCATCACCGATCATAGTGCCTTTGATTATCAGCGGATTGTTGAGCTGGCGCCGGCAATCGTCGATACTCGCAACGCCACCCGGTCAATTCGGGGGCCGCTCCGCGACAAGATTACAGTATTGTAGTTGTCTGGTTACGGCTCTGATCAGCGCAGATTCACCTGCTGCTGGCATAAAGGAGATGCACAGAATCGTGGTAGGCGAGGAGGAATACGGTGCAACGTGAGCTGCGACTCAGTGTCATCATCCCGTGCTACAACGCTGCTGCGACTCTGGGAGAACAGTTGACGGCCCTGGCTGAGCAGACCTGGGATCGACCGTGGGAGGTCATTGTGGCCGATAATGGTTCACGCGATGACTCGCGGCGCGTCGCGGCTGATTTTCTCAGGCGCATGCCCAATTTGCGCATTATCGACGCCAGCGCTCGCCGCGGAGGCGCCTTTGCGCGCAACGAGGGCGCTCGGCACGCGCGGGGAACCGCGCTGGCGTTTGTTGATGCCGATGATGTGGTGGCTCCAGGATGGTTGGCAGCAATCGGCGCTGCGCTCGACCGTCATCCCTTCGTCGCCTCCCGATTTGAAATCGAACGGCTCAACCGCCACTCATGGCTGAGTTGCGCCCGGCGTAACCCGCAGGCTGACGGCTTGCAACGGGTTATGTACCCTCCTTACCTGCCCCATGCTGGTGGTTCTGGTCTGGCCATCGAACGGACGCTGCATGAACAGGTGGGTGGTTTCGATGAGACCTTGCTACGGCTGATGGATACCGATTACTGTTTTCGCGTGCAGTTGCAGGGTCAGGTTGAGCTGGCATTTGCCCCGGAAGCGGTAGTCCATGTGCGCTATCGTGATACCCTCGGCGGTATGCTGCGCCAGACGCGCGAGCGGGCGATAGCCAATGTGATTCTGGCCCGGCGTTATGGCGACGAACAGATGCATTCCCGCCGCGCCCTGTCACTGTGGTTGTCGTATACGCGGCGCTGGGTACGCCATCTTGGGCGCGCCATTCAAATCAGGCAGCGCGAGCATCTGGCCGAGTGGCTGCGCATGAATGCGTGGTTAATCGGGCTGTTGCAGGGAAGTTTAAAGTATCGATGCCCGCCGCTGGCTATCTAAGGGAGGCTATGCAGAATATTCAGCGCGCCACCACTACCCTTCCTGGCCTGGTCAGACGCTGGCTGCGTCCGGTTGGACGACGCCTGTTGGGTACGCTGGTGCGGGTAGAAACGAATGAACCGGTAGTGGCCCTGACCTTCGACGATGGGCCGCATCCGGTTTACACGGCTCAGATACTCGATCTGCTAAGGCAGTATCGATCGCGCGCTACGTTCTTTCTGCTGGGGCGACATGCGGTTGACCAGCGCGCGCTGGTCGCCCAAATCGCTGCCGCCGGTCACGCCATCGGCAATCATACCTTCAATCATGCACGGATGCCGGAAATTTCGCGCTGGCAGCGCTGGCGTGAGTTGTGGATGGCGCGGCGGGCTTTGTCGCCTTATGGAGTGCCTCTGTTTCGCCCTCCCTACGGCGGCCAGTCGTATGGCTCGCGACTCGATGTATTCCTGTTTGGTTACGAAGTAACCGGATGGACAAGCCATATCGAAGATTGGGTGGCGCAGCCGGCTACGCAACTGGCCGAACGGTTGCGGCAACAGCTTCATCCGGGGAGCATCATTTTACTGCACGACCGGCTGGCCAATCCTCGCGATCCGGCTGCTGTCGATCGCTCACCCCTGATCGAGGCGCTGGCAACAGTGCTGCGCCTGTCGCACACTACATACGGTTTTGTGACAGTGCCGGAACTCATCCGTACCGGCAGGCCGGTGCGCGTGCCGTGGTTTCGTCCGGCTCGATAGCTTCCACAGGATTCAGATGTTTATGCCGACATCTCAGAAAGCTTACACCAATATGTATCACGACTCTCTGCTTATTCCGCCCTACGGTGGTTGCCTGGTTGATCTGATGGTTGCCGCTGAAGAGCGGCTCGATCTGCTCGAAGAAGCCTCACGGTTACCCACCATCCAGATTTCGATGCGGAGCCTCTGCGATCTGGAACTGCTCGCTACCGGCGGATTTTCACCCCTGACCGGTTTCATGGGGCGCGAAGATTATGAGCGAGTTCTGGAGGAGATGCGCCTGGCCGATGGTACGTTGTGGCCAATTCCGGTGACGTTACCGGTTGAGCAGAGTCATTTCGGCAGCGATCGCATTTTGCTGCGCGATGTTCATAACAATCCGCTGGCGATTCTAGAGTTGAGCGACATCTACCGCTGGGATGCTGAGCGCGAAGCGCTGGCAGTGCTGGGCACGACCGACCCTCGTCACCCTCTGGTAGCCGAGATGGTGCGTTGGGGCAAATACTATGCCGCCGGACGGCTGCGGGTACTCAATCTACCTCGTTACTACGATTTCACCGACCTGCGGCGCGCGCCGGCTGAAGTGCGGCGTCTGCTCGGCGCAATGGGACGGCCCAACGTTGTCGCGTTTCAAACCCGCAATCCGATGCACCGGATTCACGAAGAGCTGACGAAGCGCGCGGCAGCGCAGGTTGACGGTAGTCTACTGATCCATCCGGTTGTTGGCATGACCAAACCCGGTGATATCGATCACTTCACACGTGTGCGCGGCTACCGCTTGCTAGTGGAAAAATACTATGATCAGAGCCGAACGCTCCTCAGCCTTTTGCCACTGGCGATGCGGATGGCCGGCCCGCGTGAAGCGGTCTGGCACGCTATCATTCGCCGTAATTACGGCGCGAATCATTTCATCGTTGGTCGCGATCATGCAGGTCCTGGCAACGATAGCCACGGCAAGCCATTTTACGGCCCCTACGATGCGCAAGAGTTGCTGGCGCGCTACGCTGCCGAAATTGGCGTGAAGATGATACCGTTCACCGAACTGGTCTATCTCAAGCGGGAAGGCCGGTATGTGCCGGTAGATGAAGTGCCATCAGGAGCTGAGATTGCAAGTATTTCCGGCACGCAGGTGCGTGACGAGTATCTGGCCAAAGGGCGGCTATTGCCCGAGTGGTTTACCCGGCCAGAGACGGCAGAAATTCTGCGCCAGATGTATCCACCGCGTCACCGCCAGGGTTTCTGTGTCTGGTTTACCGGTCTGAGCGGGGCGGGTAAATCAACGATTGCCGCAATCCTCAATATCCTGTTGCTCGAGCGAGGTCGCGCGCCAACCATTCTCGATGGTGATGTCGTGCGCACCCATCTGTCAAAGGGTTTGGGCTTCTCACGGGAAGATCGCGATACCAATATCTTGCGGATCGGCTTTGTGGCCAGCGCGGTTGTCAAAGCAGGTGGCGCGGTTATCTGCGCGGCAGTCAGTCCATACCGGGCGGCACGTAATGAGTGTCGGGCAATGATCGGCAGCGATCAGTTTATTGAAGTATTTGTTGACACGCCGATCGAGGTGTGTGAGCAACGTGATGTGAAGGGATTGTACGCCAAAGCGCGCCGGGGCGAGTTGCGTGGTTTCACCGGTATCGATGATCCCTATGAACCACCGGTGAATCCAGAACTAACCCTGACGACGACGGATGTCACGCCGGAAGAGAATGCGCGCAAGATTATTCGGTATCTGGAAGAAAAAGGCTTTTTGGAGGTCTAGTATGCTGGATGTCTTCCGTAGCGCGCGTCGCACCTTGCGTCAATTGATCAGAGGGCCACACGCCGATCTCGGTTTCAAGCCACAGCCCGATTTTTACTATCTGGCTTCGTTTCCAAAATCGGGCAATACATGGGTGCGGTTCCTGCTGGCAAATCTGCTGGCTGGCGAAGAGTTGACCTTGAAAGGATTCGGTCGTTTCGTGCCCGATAGCCATATTAAGGGTGATCTGGCGTATATGGCCGATCCATCCACTCCTTTCAATCAGATGCGACCGCGTTTCGTGAAGACCCATCTTCATTACCGTTCCATCTTTCGCCGGGCGATCTATATCGCGCGCGATGGGCGCGATGCAATGACCTCGTATTACCACTGGCGCAATAAGCGTTCGGATAAGCCGGTGACGCTCACCGAGATCATCGTTGGTGACATCTACTGGGGGCGCTGGTCAGATCACGTGTTGGGCTGGCTCAGCAGCGACTGCGAATTGCTGGTCGTGAAATACGAAGACCTCTATGCCGACACTGCGGCGCAAGTGCGGCGGATCCTCGCGTTTTGCGGTATGCAGGCGAGTGATGAACAGATTGCCGCAGCCGTGGCAGCTTCGTCGTTCGACCGCATGCGGGCAAAGGAGCGGGCAGCGCAGGGGGCAGAAACTCCCTTCTTTGTGCGCAAAGGTGGCTCTGGCGACTGGCGCAATCTCTTTTCGCCTGCCGATGAGGAGCTGTTCTGGCAGTATCACCGGGCCGGTATGCTCGCCGCCGGCTACTGTGAGTGAGTTCTGGTTTATTCGTTTTGCCTGACGTGACGGTACGCGCCATACGATGTCGTTGCGTGGGTGTTCTGCTGATGCAGATGTCGATGACCAAAAGGAATGTGAGACTATGCGTCACCGGCTGGTTCATTTCTGGAGCGATCTATGGATGCGGCGCGCCGGCCCCGATCGGTTGGGCAAGCTTGCCACGTGGCTGGCAGCTTTACCATATGCTCCCTACAAAGCGCGGGTGGCGTTGGCCCATCGCTATCCAAAAGGCTATGTCGCGCCATCGGCCCAACTCAGTGGACGGCGCATTCGTCTTGGTTGCCACGTCTTCATCGGTGATGGCGTCGTCATCTACCAACGTCAGGATGGCGGCGTGGTCGATCTGGGTGATTACGTGGAACTGCATCGCGACACCATCATCGAATGTGGACGCGGTGGCAGTCTAGTTGTTGGCGAGCGCACCGGCATTCAACCGCGCTGCCAGCTCTCGGCCTATGTTGAACAGATTGTTATCGGGCGTGGCTGCCAGATCGCTCCTCAATGTGCGTTCTACCCCTATGACCACAGCACGATGGCCGGCCAGCCAATCGGGAGTCAACCGCTCACCAGCAAAGGCCCTATCGTGCTCGAAGATGATGTCTGGCTCGGATACGGCGTGGTCGTATTGTCGGGTGTGACAATTGGCGCCGGAACCGTCGTGGGCGCGGGGAGCGTCGTGACGCGCAGTTTGCCGGCAGGCGTGATTGCAGTCGGCGCGCCGGCTCGGATTGTGCGCGAACGAATGGTGACTGATACCAACCACATTCAGGTAGAATGAACAATGAGGTGACGCATGGCGGCGACGATCACGGTAGCCATCCCGGTATACAAACGATTAACCTACGTTGCGCAGGCAATTCGGTCGGTAGCTGCGCAGGATTATCCGGCGATTGAGTTGATCGTCTCTGACAATGGGTGTAATGGCGATGCGGTGTTAAACCTTGTTCGCGCTAACTATCCACGCCCATTCATATTTCGGCAAAACCCGGTATCAGTGCCGATTGTCCCCCACTTTAATCAGTTACTGGCTGCTGCCAGCGGTGATTACTTTGTCTTGTTGAGTGATGATGATGAATTAGCGCCGGGTTATCTCTCAACAATGGTTGCTGCCCTGGAAGCGCATCCTGATGCGGCGGCGGCAATCTCGCGGGTCGAGGTGCTCGATGAGCAAAACCGCGTGGTCGGCTCAACCGCCGACCGACCATTACCGCCTTCGGTGATGAGCGGTCCTGACTGGATCGCTCGTTGGGGACGAAACGAACACAAGTTTGTCTGTTTTACCACCAATCTGGCTCGCGCGGCTGAATTGCGCGCAGTTGGTGGCTATCCCAATTTTGATGGCGGGAATGGCGTTGATAACGCTTTACTGGTGGCGTTGAGCATCGATCGCAGTATCGTCTACTGCCACCGGGCAATCTTTCGCCATCGGATCTACGATACCAGCTTTGGTAAGTCGGTCAGTGTGACCAGCCTGGCTCGCGCGTCGCGCCAGTTTTTGGCCTTTCTCGACCAGCATCCGAAGCTGCGCGCCTATGCCCGGCAGTATCCGCAGGAATGGGCTGCATGTCGAGCAGCCATCACCCGCGTGATTTGGACAACGTACTATGGGCGTTGGCGCCAACTCTACCGCGGACGCGAGCACTATCTCGCCTGGTTGAAAGCGGGATTCGCTCTGCCCTTTATTCCAGCCTATTACCGGCGTGTTCTTCCCGAGATCGTCTATTCGCTGCCGGCAGTCGGCGCATTTGCCCGGCGTCGATTGGCGGCGCGATAAAGTTGTATGCGAATTGTTCACGTTAGCGCAAACGACATCAGCGGTGGCGCGGCGCGGGCCGCTTATCGTTTGCATCAGGCGTTACTTGCGCTCGGCTGTCATTCGCAGATGCTGGTTGCCAGCCGGCGCAGCGCCGATCCAACGGTGCGTGCTATGCCTCCGGCGGGCAACTGGTTTGAGGCAGGGTTACAACGCTGGCGGAACTGGCAGATCCGCCGCGCAATGAAACCGTATCTGGCCACTCGCCCAGCCGGCCTCGAGCCGTTCAGTGATGATCGGAGCCGCTACGGAAGCGCGCTGGCCCGCGCATTGCCGCCGTGCGATGTGGTGAATCTGCATTGGGTGGCCGGTTTCGTCGATTATGCGTCCTTCTTTCGGCTCGTACCCCGGCGAGTGCCGGTAGTGTGGCGGCTTTCCGATCAACAACCTTTTACCGGTGGTTGTCACTATGACGAAGGGTGCGGTCGCTACACTGCAAACTGTGGCGCTTGCCCGCAACTCGGCTCACGCGATCAACGCGACCTCTCATACCAGATCTGGGCGCGGAAACGAGCGGCGCTGGCGCAAGTGCCGCCAGGTCGGTTGCACATCGTCGCCCTCAACCGGTGGATGGCTGACGAAGTGCAGCGCAGCTCACTCTTTGGGCATCTGCCGGTGCATATCATTCCAAACGGTCTCGATACCACCGTCTTTGCCCCTACTGATCGCATTCAGGCACGTCAAGCGTTGGGGTTGCCGACGCAGGCCAGGATCGTGCTCTTCGTCGCGGTGTCGGTCAATAATCGACGAAAAGGATTTACCCAACTGGCGGCGGCATTGACAGGATTGGGCGATGAGCCAGATCTGGCTCTGGTATCGATTGGGCGTAATCCGCCATCAATTGCTGCGCCGATCGCCCATTACCCCCTTGGCGTGATCGAAGATGATGCTCGCCTGGCACTTGTCTACAGCGCGGCTGACCTTTTTGTCATTCCCTCGCTCCAGGATAATATGCCGAGTACAGTGCTGGAGGCACTAGCGTGCGCTACACCCGTCGTCGGCTTCGATGCTGGCGGAATCGGCGAGATGGTGCGTCCCGGTCAGACAGGCTGGCTGGCGCCGGTAGGCGATGTGGATGGGTTGCGGGACGCTATTCGCCGTCTCTTGCGCAACGACGCTGAGCGGCTGATGATGAGTCGCCAGTGTCGCGCCGTGGCTGTTGCTGAGTATCGGCAGGAGCTGCAAGCCGAGCGCTATCTGAACCTCTACCGACAGATTGCCGCAGCTTTCTGACCGGTCTCTGGCTGGATGAATGTTTTGTTATAACGAATTCTGGCTGGGGACATCACACTGTCACGTGATCCGGTTACAACAAAAGTGCGTGATCGGATACCATGTTTGATGTATCCCAGTCGGTCTGTATCAACTCGCTTTTCCTACGCTCCCACAGACCTTTCTGCTCGACCGTTTCGCGGCACTCAATGCGCGTCTCTTGACGTGATGGCGTTGCCAGGAGGGGATCTTGGAACTAAAGAACTATCTGCTCTTTGTCTGGCGGTGGGCATGGCTCATCATTATCTGTGGCTTGATTGGCGCCGGAGTAGGTTATGCCTATTCGCAGACCCAACCCCGCTTATATGCGGCTTCAACGATGCTGATGGTGAATCAAGATCAGGGTAATTTTGCCCGACCTTCACCAACATTTGACGATCTCCGCGCGCGGGAACGGTATTCCTTAACGGTGCGGCAATTGTTGTTGGTGCGTCCGGTACTTGAGCGTGCCGCCAGCATGGTTGAAGGGGTCACTGCTGCACAACTGGCAGTTCGCGCCAGCACCGCCGATGTAGGCAAAACCGAACTGTTCCTGCTGACCGTGCAAGATACTGATCGACAACGCGCAGTAGTGTTAGCCGATGCGATTGTCGCTTCATTTCAGGCGCTCGAACGCGATCTACTGGATAATCCCTACGCGCAAGACTCCAGTCTAATCGTAGTCGATCCGGCGTATGCCAAGCGGAATCCGGTTAGCCCTGATTATGCCCGCAATATTACGCTCAGTGTCTTTATCGCCATCCTGATCGCCCTGACCATCGGGTTTCTGTACGACTACTTCAACACGCGCATCGGCGATGAAGGTGATCTGGATCGACGCGGTGGTGGGCGGCCATTGGTGGCAATCGGTAAGTTGAAAGGAGCATCGCCGGCTGCGCAGCTTGTGACGCTGAACGATCCAACTTCACCTGAAGCTGAAGCCTACCGGATGTTCCGCCTTCATCTTGACGCGCTGGCTGCCACCTCGCAACTGCAGTTGATTGCCGTGATCAGCGCAGCGGCACGAGAAGGGCGCAGCGTCACCGCCGCCAATCTGTCCGTTGCGCTGGCGCAGACCGGTCGCCGGGTCATCCTGGTTGATGCCAACCTGCGCAATCCCATTTTGCATACCTTTTTCAATCTACCCAATCAGGGCGGCCTCTCCAATCTGCTTAGCGGCACTGCGCAGGTGATCGAGCCGTTTCTGCGTGTGACCACTCAACCCGGCCTTTACCTCTTGACAGCAGGGAATGTAGCCGGTCTCCCATCCCAGCTTCTCGGCGGGTCAAACCTGGAAAAGGTGCTGACATCGTTGCGTCAGTATGCTGAAATCATCATCATCGACAGCGCGCCGTTGTTAAGTTTTGCCGATACAACTCTGCTGCTACGCGCGGTAGATACAACTCTGGCAGTAGTGCGATCCGGTCAAACCACCGAGAGCGAATTGCGTCAAATGATCGATCTGCTACGTCAGACTGATATTCCGTGTATGGGCATTGCATTCAACGGTGTGAAGCGTCGGTGGCGCCGGTTTCCTCTCCTCGCGCCACAACGTTCACGACTGTCCACGCAGGCGCCGGTGGCGAATCGGAGTGAAATCGTCGGTGAAGTGGGAGATTGAAGCTATGCGACGTTACTGGTTAGCGCTCGTCGTTGTGATTTCCCTGCTGCTGACTGCGTGCAGCCAGCAAGCTGATCCCGAACCGAATCGCTCGCCCACAACGGCGCCGGCAGCAGCGCCCACGACAGCGCCGGCAGCAGCGCCCACGACAGCGCCGGCAATCGTAAACGGTACGCTCATTGCCAGTGGTCGTGTCCAACCGGTTACGGTGCTCGATCTAAGCTTCGTGAACGCCGGTTCAGTGGCTGAGGTGTTGGCGCAACCAGGCGATCGCGTGCGCGCCGGCGATATAATTGCCAGTCTCGACATTCGCGCCCTCGATCTGGCGGTAGCGGAAGCGCGAGTAGCTCTGGCAGAGGCGCGGGCCAACTATGAATTATTGCAAAGTGGCGCCACGCCCGAACAGATCGAGCAGGCCGAAGCCGAGATTGCCCGCGCGCGCGCGCGACTGGCCGATGGCCGCACTAATGTCACCCAGAGCGACATAGCGGCTGCTCAGGCCGAGTTGCGCGAGGCTCGCGCAGTACTCGAGCGCATACAAAAGGGGATCACACCTGAGGACCGCGCCCGCCTGGAGGCGTCAGTAGCCGAAGCGCGCGCCCGATTGCAGACCCGAATTAACAACCTGGCTGGCGAAAAGACCCAGCTCGAATCGCAGATCGAGCGGTTGGCAAATGAGCTGCGCAATGCTCAGGATGATTACTCACGCGTCGCGTGGATGAATCAGCAGATCGTGGCCGGGGGTGGTCAATTGACCCAGGCTCAAATCGATAACGAAACGCGGTTGTTGCGCGCAGTAGAGAATGCTGAACGACGTTTGCAAGAGGCTCGCGTGGCGCTCGAGACGGTGCGTCAGAATGAGTTCAGCGAGATTGCTGCCTACCGCGCCGAGGTTGATCAGGCTGAAGCTTTACTGGCCGAAGCCTTGCGTCCGCCGACGCCCGATCAGATTGCTGCGGCTGAGAAGCGAATTTTGCAGGCGGAAGCGCGATTAGCGCAATTGACGGTCAATCATCCCAATGAAGTAGCCGTCTACGAGGCCGAGTTGCGCAAGGCCGAAGCCGATCTGGCTCGCCTGACTGCGCCGCCGCTCAGTGCGCAGATTGCCCTCGCTCAAGCCCGGATCGAGCGCGCCGAGATTGAGTTGCGGAAGGTCGAGTTGAATCGCGAACGCTACCAGATTCGCGCGCCGATTGATGCCACAGTGGTGAGTGTCGTTGTGCAACCGGGTCAGACGGTTGATGCTAGCCAGCGCGTACTCACTATCGCTACGCTTGACCAATGGCAGATTGTGGTACCTGAACTCAGTGAAATTCACGTCAGCCTGATCAAAGAAAACGATCCGGTGACGATCAGTTTCATTGCCTTGCCTGATGTGCGTCTCAGCGGCAGAGTGCGCTATATCGAACCAATTGGTCAGGAGACAGGGATCGGCACAACGTACACCGTGCGGATTGAGCCTGATAGTTGGGATCCACGACTGCGCTGGAACATGAATGCTCAGGTCGTCTTCTCGGCCAGCAATTAACCATTGAGGAGGTGGCAGAATGACAACGACGACACATCCCCATGCCTTGATTACCGGCGGGGCTGGCTATATTGGCTCATTGCTGACCGGCGTGCTCTTGAATCAAGGCTGGTCAGTGACGGTTGTCGATGATCTTCTGTTCGGTGGAGCTTCTTTGCTCGGCTACTGGCATCATCCGCGCTTCCGTTTCGCCAAGGGCGATGTCTGCGATCCGGCGACACTAAGGGTCAGCGCTGAGGGCATTGCGGTGGGAAATCTGCCGCCTGCCCGGTTCGATGCCGTCATCCATCTGGCTGCTATCGTTGGTTTTCCTGCCTGCCAGACGGTTGGGCCACAGGTGGCGTGGCGGTACAATTTTGAGGGCACGAAGCGTGTCTTTGCTGTCGCTGATGCGGCTCGCGTTGACCGGTTTGTTTTCGCATCGACCTACAGCAACTATGGCCTGTCACCTGATGGCGCGCCGGTAACCGAAGAGTCGCCGCTCAACCCCCAATCACTGTACGCCGAAACCAAGATTGCTGCCGAACAGTTTCTGCGTGAGCAAACGAACGGGGCAACCACGATGCCGATCCTCTTCCGGTTTGCCACGCTCTTCGGTATCTCGCCGCGCACCCGCTTCGATCTGATCGTTAACCAGTTTGTGCTCGAGGCCATTACACGCCGCAAGCTGATCATCTATCAGCGCGGGTATGCCCGTTCGTTCGTGCATGTGCGCGATGTTTGCGATGCCATCCTGTTGGGCCTGAATGCTCCGCCGGCCATTGTCAATCGCGAAATCTTCAATGTCGGCAGTGAGGAGGGCAATTATACGAAAGATGAGATTGTTGCGCTGGTGCAGCGCTACATCGCCGGCACGGTCATCGAATACAAGGACCTGACCTTTGGCGGTGATATGCGCGACATCCGGGTTTCGTTTGCCAAGATCCGCGAGCGACTCGGTTTTCGGCCCCGCATCAGTGTCGAGCAAGGTATTCGCGAGGTGTCCGATGTGTTGCTCAACGGAGTGATCAAAGACGCGCTTGATAGCCAGTATCGCAACGCTCAATTTATCGTCCAGTAGGAAACGAGGCTCCCGGAGTGATCGTTCGATAAACCTGCTTCATTCATTCCACAGCGAGGATCCTATGCAGCTTGATACGCAGCGTTGGCCTGATAGCCGCCAGTTTTGGCAAACGAAGCGCGTGGTGGTTACCGGCGGAGCTGGCTTTCTCGGTTCGTATGTCGTTGACCGGCTCTATGCCCGCGGCGCGCGCGCGGTCGTGGTACCGCGTTCTCGCGATTACGATCTGCGCCAGGTTGATGCCATTCGCCAGTTGCTGATCGATGCCCGTCCCGACATCATCATTCACATGGCGGCGCGGGTTGGCGGGATCGGCGCAAACCGGGAGCATCCGGCAGAGTTTTTCTACGACAATCTGATGATGGGCGTGCAGTTGCTGCACGAAAGTTGGCGATTTGGGGTGAGCAAGTTTGTCACCATCGGCACAGTCTGCGCCTACCCGAAGTACACGCCGGTGCCGTTCAAAGAGGACGATCTCTGGAATGGTTATCCCGAAGAGACCAACGCGCCCTACGGCCTGGCCAAGAAGATGCTGCTCGTGCAGGGTCAGGCATACCGTCAGCAGTATGGCTTTAACTCAATCTTCTTGCTTCCGGTCAATCTCTACGGCCCACGCGATAATTTCGATCTCGAAACCTCGCACGTCATTCCTGCCCTGATCCGCAAATGCATTGAGGCCGCAGAACGGGGCGATCGCGAGATTGTGGTCTGGGGTGATGGCTCGCCGACCCGCGAGTTTATCTACGCTGCTGATGCTGCCGAGGGAATCTTGCTCGCAACCGAACGTTACGACGATCCCGATCCGGTCAACATTGGCAGTAGTTATGAGATCAGCATCCGCGATCTGGTGAATCTGATCGCCGATCTGACCGGTTTTCGCGGGCAGATCGTCTGGGATACCAGCAAACCGAATGGTCAGCCGCGACGCAAGCTCGATGTGTCGCGGGCCTGGGAGCGGTTTGGCTTTCGGGCGGAAACAACCTTTACCGAAGGGCTGCGGGCTACCATCAAATGGTACCGGGCTAATCGCGAACCGTCGATTGCTATGCGGGCTGTAGGTGAGGCAGGTTAATATGGCAACGATCATCCAGGCTATGCCGACGCTAACCGATCTCCCTCCGCCACCGCCTGAGCGACGGGGATGGCCGTGGACGGAGGCGACGCCACCGGCTTCGCCGCTCATGACCGATGGCCGGCCATGGCTGCGCATCACGGTTGTGACCCCGTCGTATCAGCAGGATCAGTACCTCGAAGAGGCGATCCGTTCGGTGTTGTTGCAGGGTTACCCCAACCTTGAATACATCGTAATGGATGGCGGGAGTCGCGATGGCAGTGTCGAGATTATTCGTCGTTACGCGCCATGGTTGAGCTACTGGCAATCACAGCCTGATGGCGGTCAATCGGCGGCGCTGGCCGATGGCTTCGCGCTCGCTACCGGCGAGATCCTGGCCTGGATCAATTCTGATGATCGGTTGCAACCCGGAGCACTGCAACGGGTAGGTCGTTTCTTTGCCGAACGACCCTGGCTGGCCTTTGCCAGTGGCGATGTAAACTTCATCGATGCCAATGGTCAGATTATCTCACGGATCTTTGCTCTGCCGCCGAACGCAACGCTTACCGCTCTGCTCGGTGTGCATCGTTGGCCGCAGCAGGGATGTTTCTGGCGGCGTCACGTTTACGAACAGGTGGGTGGTGTTGATCGCAGTTTACGCTTCTGCATGGATCGCGATCTCTTCATTCGGCTGAGCGCCGCTGGCCCTGCCCGGCGGCTACCAGGGCCGCCGCTGGGTGATTTTCGGCTCCACGAAGAAGCCAAAACAGCCACCTGGCAGACGGTTTGGCAGCGTGAGCATGCTCTGTTGCAGCGCCGCTACCGACAACCATTGACGACTCATCAATACGCAGGTTTGCGCGTGCTCTGGTGGATTTGGCAGAAGCATGCCAGCCTGCGCAACCGGCTTCATCGCGCTTATGGTTTTGAATTCTAGTAAGGCGATGCGATGATTGTTACCGGCCCAATCATTCTGAACCCACTTGAGCTGGCATTGCTGGGCCTGATCGGCCTGTATGCAGTATGGCGCGGACGGCCTGAGATTGTGTTGGCGATCTACTTGTCGGTTTCGCTCTGGACGCGCACTGTGTTCGTGGGGCCGCTCGCTGCGACCTGGCCGTTGCTGGCAACCATCGTGCTGGCGCTAATCCGCTATCTGCACGTTGCGCGACCCTGGTCGTTATTACCCAACCGGCTCGATCTGACGACCCGTCAGATCTTCCCAACCGGTGATACGTGGATCGTACCCTGGATGGGTTTGTGGTGGGCCTGGGCGCTCTGTGTGCTTCTCCAGTTCGATCTGCGCGACAAGATGTCGATCCTGCGCCCGGTGATCCTCTACATTATCGTTGGTTCCCTGGTCGCTTTGATGACAATCCGCGATGCCAGCGCTGCCCGTCGGTTTGCAATCGCCTATCTTCTAACCAGCGCATATGGTCTCTATGCGGCGCTGCGCTTCATCGAGGTTCCACTAAGCTACCTGTTGAGCGATCCCGGTCTCTCGTCGCTGCCCTACCGAAACCTTGGCATTCGCGAATACAACTACTTCTCCCACCACCTCAGCATCGCTTTCGTGCTTGGACTTGGCTTATTTCTGCAGGCTCGTCATCTATGGTCGATGATGTTGTTTGCGGCAGTTGCCTTCTGGTGTGGCTATGGCGTCTTCCTCACCGGGGCACGTCAGTCACTGAGTGGCGCAGGGGTAGCGGCTGCTCTCATCTTTGTCTGGGCGCTCAGCCGGCAGGGAAGCAAGCCCTGGCGGGTACCGCTGATAATAGCCGCTATCGTGATGGCAGTGGTACTGATTTATCAAGTTGCTCCACATCTCGTAGTGCGCGAAGGCGAGAGTGGTCTGGAAGAGTCCTTCAACATCTTCGAGGATCGTGGCGGCTTGTGGGAAATCGGCTGGAATTACTTCCTGGCATCGCCAGTATGGGGTTGGGGTTTCGAGCAGAAGCTCTGGTCGCATAACCTGTTTATCGGTACGCTGGCCGATCAGGGTCTGGTTGGCATGGTGTTCTTCCTGGGCTATCTGATCTGGGCGCTGCGTCGATTGCCGGTGGTCTGGGCGCAAACCCCCGATGATGACCGCGCTGTCTGGCGGATCGTCTTCTTCGCCATCTTCGTATTTGCCCTGGTGCATGGACAGGCTTCAGGGAATACGATGATCACGGCTCATCTGCACTGGTCGCTGTGGGCAGTCTGGGCGTTGGGTAGTGGTGTGGTGGTAGAGACGATGCCGAAGCCATTACCGATGCCGCCGCGCGCGCGTTTGCGACCGGCGCAGGCAGGAGGCACGGTATGAGCGGCCAACCTCGAATTACCTTCGGAATGATTGTGCTGAATGGCGAACCATTTCTGCGCTATAACCTGCGCGCGATCTACCCTTTCGCTCACCAGATTATCGTTGCTGAAGGCGCCAGTCCCCGCGCCGCCCATGCCGCCACAGCAGACGGTCATTCAATTGATGGCACCCTGGAGGCACTCTACCGCTTCAAGGCGGAAGAAGATCCCGACGATAAGCTGATCATCGTCACTGCCGAGATGTGTGGTCACGCCAATGGCTTCTGGCCGGGTGAGAAAGATGAACAGAGCCGCGCCTATGCTGGGCGCGCGACCGGTGATTGGCTGTGGCAGATCGATGTCGATGAGTTTTACCACCCGGCTGACATGGCGCGTGTTGTGACGTTTTTGCAACAGCATCCCGATACCACCTGTCTCTGTTTTCGCGCTTATCATTTCTGGGGCGGATTTGATTACCTGGTCGATGGTGGCTTGTTCTGGCATCGCCAGTATCAAGGGGAACCATGGGGGCGTTATCGCCGCGTCTTGCGCTGGCAGCCTGGGTTTCGTTACGATACCCATCGTCCGCCAACGATAGTTGATCAACAGGGGCGCGACATCACGCGCCGCCGTATGCGATACGCCGATGCATTCGGCGTCTGGATGTATCACTACTACATGGTCTTTCCCCATCAGTTCACTCGCAAAGGCGCGTACTACCAAAACCAGCCCTGGGAACGTGAACGCGGTCGTTTGCAGAAGAATCTCGATCTGCTGAGTGAAGTGCATCCAGGCAATGGCCTGCGGATCATGGATCAGTATGGCACGCAAAACTGGTTGACCCGCTTTACCGGTCATCATCCACCGGCAATTGAAGCGTTGCGCGCCGATATTGCTGCCGGAAAGGTACAGGTGGAGCTGCGTCGCACTGATGACATCGAGCGTCTGTTGGCCGATCCGCGTTATGCCCGGATGGTGCAGGTGGCCTGCCGACGTGAACGCCTGCGCGCCTGGCGCAACCACCTGATCTACCTGATCTGGTGGCGACCGCGAAGTCGCCTGATTCAATTCCTGCGTGAGCAGGTGCCGCCGGCCCTGGTGCAGCGGTTACCTGCCACAATGCAGCGCAAGTTCATTCCTGAGCATCGCCGGCGTTATCAAGAGCAACTGACCCGCTATCAGCGTTCCATCGGTTCGGGAGATGCTACATGAGCCAGCCTCTCTTCAGTGTAATCACGATTACGCTCAACAGCGCAGCCGATGCTGAACAGACGGCGCGCAGCGTGTTGGAGCAAAACTTTACCGATGTTGAATATCTGGTGAAAGATGGTGTTTCGACCGATGGCACGATTGAGCGGTTGCAGGCCCTTGGCGTGCGCGTCATCGTATCGCCTGATACCGGGATCTACGATGCCATGAATCAGGGCATTGCTCATTCGCGTGGTCGCTATCTCTGCTTCCTCAACGCCGGTGATCGTTTTGCCGGGCCAGATGTACTCGCTACCGTCGCCGAAGCGCTGACACGGAGCGGCAACCCCGACTTTCTCTATGGCGATGTGCGCTCGTTTGTCAACCATCCTCATCTTGGCATCGGTCGCGCCGGTGAGGGACGCCTGATTCGTTACCCCGACCGACTCACTCGCTTCTGGCTCTACCGCAAGATGATCTGTCAACAGGTCTGGTTTGTGCGGCGCGAAATCTACCTCGACCGCCCCTTCGCGACCGACTACCGTATTCTGGCCGATTACGCTTACCTGCTCGATATGGTGTTGCGTCGGCGGGTCCGTTACTATCACCTGGCGAAGGAAGTGGCTATTTTCGATGGCGGCGGGGTGAGCACCAAGGCTTCACCGCGCCGAGACGCCGAGCGCGCTCGCGCTTTGGCAACAGTCTATGCGCCGTGGGAAAGGCGCCTGTACGAAACGGTCTTTGGGGGCATGCGATGGCTCAACCGCACTCTTTTCTACCCGATGATTCCGCTGTTACCCGAACGATGGCGCGCCCGGCTAAGCGGCCTTTGATGGCTGCTCGCCGGGTTGTGCATATTTCAACAGTTCACCAGCCATTTGACCAGCGTATCTTCTACCGCGAGTGCGCCACTCTGGCTGCGGCTGGTTACGAGACGCATTTACTGGCGCCATTGCCGGTGAAGCAGCTTAAACGGCAAGAAGTGCAGATTCACAGTGTCGGAATCCCGTCGGTTCAGCGATTGAGATTGGCAATCGGTCAGCGCTGGCAACGAATGCAACGCGCGGCAATGCTGGCCCGCCGTTTGCAGGCCGATCTCTACCATCTGCACGATCCCGAATTGATCCCGCTTGGACTATGGCTCAAGGCGACCACCCGGGCGCGGGTTGTGTTTGATTGCCACGAAAACAACACTGCCTACATCCGGCAAAAACGTCATCTGCATCCGTTCGCGCGCGCCGGTCTGGAATCAGGGATGACGATGCTGGAATACCGGGCAGCGCGTTCGTTTGACGCGATCATCACCGCCGATCGCGGCGTGGCCGATCTCTATATGCACCGGTTCAAGGCCCGTCGGGTGATAACCATTCACAATTTTCCTCAGCTCGAACTGTTCCTGAATCAGCCGCCACCATCTGACGATGCGCCGTTCGATCTGGTTTATCACGGGACGATTCCGCGCTACCATCTGGAAGTGACCTTTGCCGTTGCCGAAGCATTGCGCCGTCGCGGTCGGCGGGCGCGCTGGCTCTTCTTCGGCAAATGTCCTGAAGCGGCGTGGGCGCAGGCTGAGCTGGCGCGGCGCGACTTGCAGGCCGATATTGTGCTTGACCCGACCATGATCCCGCACGATCAGGTTGCAGCGCGGGTGCGGCAGGCCCGGATTGGATTTATTCCGTTGCCTGATTTGCCCAAGTTTCAGCACAATATTCCTACCAAGTTGTTTGAATTCATGGCGCTCGGTATGCCGGTTGTGCTGAGCGATTTGCCGCCGAGTCGCCCATTTGTTGGCGATGGTCGCTGCGCCTTGATGGTTGCGCCTGACGATAGTGAAGCTTACGCAGAAGCGATTCTCCGCTTGCTCGACGATCCGGCGTTGCGCCGGGCAATGGGTGAAGAGGGGCGCGCGCGTGTGATTAATGAATTTAACTGGCAGCGCGAAGCGCAGCATCTCCTGGCTCTGTATTCAGAATTGCTATGAACCACAACGGCATGACTCATCAACTTATCATTACCGCCGACGACTACGGTATGTGCCCGGAAGTGAATCGGGCAATTGAAGAGTGTCTGGCTGCCGGAGCATTGCGCGCGACATGCGTCATGACCAATATGACCGATTATGCCGATGCTGCGCAGCTTCGTTGGCATGTTCCGCAAGCCTCAATTGGGATTCACTGGACGCTGACGCTTGGCGTGCCGGCGGCAGCGCCGACGCAGGTCCCCGATCTGCTGGCTGCGAATGGACAGTTCTGGCCGGCGCCAGAATTTCGGCGGCGCTGGCTGGCGCGGCGAATTGCGCCCGAACAAGTGCGCACCGAATTGCAGGTCCAGTACGAACGGTTTGTGGCCGTGGCCGGTCAGCCCGATTTCTGGAACACGCATCAGAATGTCCACGTCTTGCCCGGCCTCTTTCCACTGGTGGTGGAAGTAGCGCGCCAGCTCGGTATCCCGGCAATGCGTTCACATCGGCGTATTACCGCGCCACGCCACGGCTCGCCGCTCCGTTATCATTTGACCCATCCGATCTACTGGCTGAAAGGGCAGATCATTGCGCGCTGGGTTGCAACGGCAGCCCAACAGGGAATGCGCATGCCGGCTGGCGTGGTCAGCACACCCGGATATGGGCCGGGCAAGGCGGCGATTGACCGGATCATTCCGCGAGTGCCATGGCCGCCTGCAAACCCGGTCGAACTGGTTATCCACCCGGCAACGCGAGTGCTGCCGGAACTGTTTGGCGGTCTGACCGAGTCCCGTCTGCGCGAATACGAGGTCTTTCGCGATCCGACGCTGGTCGAACGGCTAGCCGTCTCTGGCGTGCAGGTAGTAGGCTTTGAGGTACTGCGATGAAACTGCTCCATCTACCCGCCCAACAACAGATCTACGATGCTGCGCCGCGCTGGTTGCAACGGGTGCTGGTCAATGCGGAAGCCGCGCGCCGCGAGTGGTTTCGCCGTCACGGCGACTATCGGCGGCTGGTTGCTGCGCACGATCCAAGATGGTATTACCGTTCGCGAGACGAGCAAGAGGCATGGCAACTTGCGCAGCTCAACCGCCTGCTGGCCGAAGCGCGGCGGCGAGTGCCCTACTATCGGCGTACCTTGCCCGATCGTCCGTTATCTCATCTATCTGAACTCAGCGCATTACCCTTACTGTCAAAAGAGCAGATCCGTCGCGATCCCTTTGCGCTGGTTGCCGACGATCTCAACCGACGCGCGCTCTGGCCGCGCAAGACGAGCGGTTCAACCGGAACACCCCTCACCTTCTACCTGGATCGCGAAGCAACTCGTAATCATCAAGCTCCTGCCGACGCTATGCTGGTGGCGCTCGGCTGTCGCTTTGGCGAACCGCGCGCCCGCTTCTCCGGCGCGTATGTGACGCCCTACAGCCGCACTCAACCACCGTTCTGGATCTGGATCGACCTTTATCGCCAATTGCAGTGTTCGGCTTACCATCTCGCGCCTCAGTTTTACCCTCACTACCTGCGCGCCTTGCGCGAGAGCGGGGTTGTCTATGGTACCGGCTATCCAACATCATGGCATCTGCTGGCGACATACATCCTTGAAAGTGGCGATCAACCGCCACGCCTGCGCGCCATCATCAGCGATAGCGAAGGAATTTCACGCGAGCAGCAAGCTGTAGTCGAGCAGGCATTCGGCTGCCCGATGGTGCAGACGTATGGCGCCGGTGAAATCGGGCAAATGGCCTGGCAATGCGAGCATGGTCGTTATCACGCGCTCAGCCGCGCTGCAATCGCCGAGGTGGTTGATGCCAATGCTCAGCCGGTCGCTCCCGGTGAAACTGGTCAGATCGTGGTGACCTCTTTTGCCAGTACCGGAACGCCCTTCATTCGCTACCAGACCGGTGATCTGGCTATGGTGGCCGCCGATGATTGTCCGTGTGGTCGGCACAATCCGTCGTGGCTGGCGATTGAAGGCCGGATCGATGATCGAATCAAGACACCCGATGGACGCTGGATAGGCCGGCTCAGCCACGTTACCAAGCCAGGAGTGGGGATCAAAGAGAGCCAAATCGCGCAGGTAGCGCGCGACCGCATCGTCATTCGGGTCGTGCCTGCGTCGGATTTTGTCCCTGCATCGATGCAGGCAGTGATTGAGGCTGCCCGACGTTACCTTGGCCCGGCAATGCAGATTGAATGGGAAACTGTCGAACGATTACCGCGCACATCTGCGGGCAAGTTGCGCCACGTGGTGCGTGAAGTTGATCTGGAGTAACGATCTGGTTGCGCAAGATGGTGCCTCCTGTCGTTTAGATGGTTGAGAGCGGTTTAACTGTTGGCGCAGCTACGCGACTATGTGCTGGCTAACTATTATCGCGTATATCACTATTGCTTGTGGTTTTCGATGCACATTCTCTACCTGCACCAATACTTCACCACTCGCGCCGGCGTTGGCGGCACTCGTTCTTACGAATTTGCCCGCTTCTTTGTGCAGCAGGGCCATCAGGTGACCATGGTTACCGCTGCCGAACGTCAATCGCCGTGGGCAGGTGGATGGTGGCGCCAGCGCGAAGTTGATGGCATTAAGGTCATCGAGGTGCGCGCCGGCTATGCCGATTACAGTCGCGCGACTGCAATCGGCTACGGGCAGCGGATCATCGCGTTTATCCTTTTTGCGCTGGCAAGCCTGCTGGTGGTGTTGCGAGTCGAGCGGCCCAACGTAGTGTTTGCAACCAGCACGCCGTTAACGATTGGCATTCCCGGTATGCTAGCCAGTTGGTGGCATCGTGCCCCACTGGTATTTGAGGTGCGCGATCTGTGGCCGGAAGCGCCGATTCAGATGGGGGCACTGCGCCATCCGGCTCTGATCCTGCTGGCGCGCTGGCTGGAACGAGTCATCTATCGCTATTCGCGCCATATCATTGCGCTCTCGCCAGGAATGCGTCAGGGCATTATCGATGCTGGCATTCCGCCAGAGAAGATTAGCGTCATTCCCAACGCTGCCGATCTCGACCTCTTTCATCCGCAACGCACCGGTTGCAACTGGCGTGAGCGACTCGGTCAACCGGCCTTTCTTGCGCTCTACTTCGGCACGATGGGTGAAGCCAACGATGTGCGTCAGGTGATCGAAGCTGCGCGTGTGTTACAGGATCAGGGCCGCAATGACATTATGCTCGCGCTGGCCGGGCAGGGTCGGCAGCGGCCATTGTTGGAAGAGCTGGCTCGTCAGTACAACCTGCGCAATGTGCAATTTCTCGATCCGCTGCCCAAAGCCGAAGTGGCCGATCTGGTAGCTGCCGCTGATGTTTGTCTGACGATCTTCAAGGCAGTGCCAGTACTCGCTACCTGTTCTCCCAACAAACTCTTCGATACCCTGGCAGCAGGGCGACCGGTCATTGTCAACACTCCAGGCTGGTTACAGCGGCTGGTAGTTGAGCATCAGTGTGGGCGTTACGCCCGCGCCGGCGATCCGGGCGATTTGGCAATACAAATTGCCTATCTGTGTGACAATCCCGACTTTACCCGCCAGGCTGGCCGCAATGCGCGCGCGCTGGCCGAACAGCAGTTTGATCGCCGGCGCCTGGCTGCGGCTGCGCTGGCAATTTTGCAAACCTGCGCCGCTCCATGAATTATCGTTCCAGGGCTTGCTGTACGGCTACCTCTAGCGCGCTCGCGCGAAACGGTTTCTCAATCAGGGGGGCATCGCTCAAGTCTTTGCCCTGTAAAGCGGCAAAACCGCTCATATAGAGCACTTTTATGGTGGGCGCAATCTGAAGTGCCGCCGTGGCCAGTTCCTGACCATTCATCTCGGGCATCACTACATCGGTGATCAGCAGATCGAACCTTTCAGCCTGCAAGATCGATAGCGCCGCGCGGCCATCCTGAGCCGATGATACAGTGTAGCCAAGATTGATCAGGGTTGCGACCGTCATGCGCAACAGATCGGGATCGTCGTCAACGACCAGAATGCGCGCATCGCGGCGGACAGTCGGCGCTGGTGAAACGGCTGGTTCGTCAGCTATTTGCGCGGCGCACGGCAAATACAGGCGCACGGTGGTGCCAAGATGAGAGGTCGAATAGATCTGAGCTGTTCCGCCCGACTGGCGGGCAAAGCCGTAAACCATTGGCAGACCGAGGCCGGTGCCGCGTCCGCGTTCTTTAGTGGTGAAAAACGGCTCAAAGGCGCGCTCGGCCACTTCAGGTGACATCCCGCTGCCGGTATCGACCACATCGATCACGATGTAGCAACCGACTGGCAAAATTGCCAGCAGCAGTATATCTTCGCTGGTGACCTGAATCTCTCTGATCTTAATCGTCAACTTACCGCCCTGCGGCATAGCATCGCGGCTATTGATCACCAGATTGAGCAAGGCTGCCTCCAGGCCGGCCCGGTCAGCCCGTGCCGGTCGGTTCGTCTGCGCGATCAGTTCAACCTTGATCGCTGATCCAATCGTGACCTGGATCAGCGGCAAAAATTCTTGCAAGACCAGAGCGACATCGATTGTTGTGGGCGCCAGGGGTTGCCTGCGGGCCACCGCCAGGAGACTTCTGGTCAGTTCAGCGCCGCGCAAGGCTGCTTTGAGCGCCGCTTCCACCAGGCTGCGCGCCGATTCATCGCCCTGCCAGTCGGTCAGTGATAGATCGAGATTGCCGATAATAATGCCGAGCAGATTATTGAAATCGTGCGCCAGTCCGCCGGTCAGTAAGCCCAATGCTTCGAGTTTCTGGGTTTCGCGAATGCGTTCGTCAAGCTGCTTTCGTTCCGTAATATCGCTAAGCGCGCCGACCATCCGCGTTACCTTGCCATCGGCATCGCGCAAGGCCTCACCGCGGGCCAGGATCCAGCGGTATCGGTCGTCTCGGTAACGCATGCGAAATTCCATATTAAACGGTTCAAGACCGGCAAAGTGGCGATCAATCGCTTTGGTGACTGCCGGCCAATCATCGGGATGAATCCGCTCAAAGAAGGTTGTGATCGTGTTGGGTAGCTCGTCGGCGCCAAAACCGAACATCGCTTTCCACTGTGGCGACAGATACGTCACTCCGTTGATGATGTCCCAATCCCATACGCCATCCTGAACGGCGCGTTCGGCGAGTGTATAACGCTCCTCGCTGACACGCAGTCGCTCGGCGATGAGGTGTTGCTCGATTACCGGTCCGGCCAGGTGACTTACAAACTGCAACAGGGCGGCGTCTTCGCTCTGTGGTGCCGCTCCGCGCGCCGACCAGACCGTGAACGCGCCGATAACGGCGCCTCCCGCGCCTTGAATCGGTTCGGCCCAGCAGGTCGTAAAGCCACTGTCTTGCGCAATGGCGGCGTATTCCATCCAGCCGGGTTCAGCGTTCAAGTTCGGCGTAACGATCCGCTGCCGGTCAAACAATGGCTTCCAGATCGATGCTTCATCCGTCGAGTCGCTCTGTTCGAGCAGGCTGACCAGCGCTGATGACAGGTTAGGCGCTATGACCCGACCAGGTCGTTGTGTAGCGGTGTCAAAGAGCACAATTGCGCAGCGCGTGTCAGGTTGCTCATCTTCGAATGCTGCAATCAATGTATTCATAAGCGCAGGCAAACTTTCACCTCCTAACAGGCTGGTGAAGAGCTGAACCCGCAATCGCTCGCGCAATTCGAGCCGTTTCAATGCGCTGATGTCGGTATGGGTTCCCAGCATCCGCACCGGATTGCCCACTTCATCGCGTTCGACAATTGCGCCAACTGATAGAATCCACTTCCAACCCCCCTGTTGCATCCGCGAGCGATATTCGACCCGGTATTCAGGAAGCTTTCCGGCCATATAATCGGCGTAAATTTGAGACACCACCGGCTCGTCGCTCGGATGCAGTCGCTCACGCCAGCTTTGCGTGGTTTCGATAAAACTGGCCGGATCAAACCCAAGCATCGTTGCGTACTCGGCATTAACAATGGTTTCACCGCTGCGCACATCCAAATCGTACAATCCCTGGTTGGCTGAGCGCAAGGCCAGCTCTAGCCGACGGGCATTGATTTGCAGCGTTTGCAGACTTTGGTATTCGGCGGTAACGTCGGTAAAGAAGAAGAATATCAAATGCTGGTCATTGCCATATCTACCGCCTGGAGCGATGTTGCAATAGAATGTGGAACCATCGCGGCGCCGGCATACGACATTGAGTAGCGGTGTCTTATCACCCGCACTCATTCGCTCAAAGGCTTCAATTATTACCGCGTGGGCTTCAGCCGGGTGCAGGTCTTCGACGAGAAGCGTCATCATTTCGGTGGCAGTGTAACCGAAGAGCAGGTTCATAAACGGATTCGACCAGCGTACCTGCCGGCTGCCCACTTCAGCTTCGATCACACCATGCGGGGCCTGTTCCACCATGGCGCGCAACCGGCGCATTTCCCGACCGGCCATGCGCTGCTGGCGTAATTCCCGCTGAGCAATGAACGGCAGGCGGCGCAACTCATTGTCGCGCACCAGATCTGTAATGGCCGGTTCATTAACAAATTGCTCGATCTCGTATTCATCAGGCGAGCAGACAAGAACCAGCGGAATCCCGACTGGCATGCCATACCGCGCTGCCGGTCGGCAAATGATGCATGTCGGGGTATTGTCGTCAAGCTGAGCAAGCAGGTCACTGAAGTTAGAGACAAATCTACCGACAAGTTGAGGGAAGGGGATCAGGGTTTGAGTGATCGACTCACGCAAATCGTCAATAGCGAAGAAAAGAAGGTCGGCGCGAGGTTCGGACATGGCAGTATCCTTAAAACTGTACCGAAGCGATAGATCGCGCCGGGTATCTGGTATTATATCATTTCCCTTCAGAATTACCTCTGTCCAGCGATGGATAGCTATCCCATCCGTCACCCCAACCGCTATCGCGCGCCCGACGCCATGCCTCACCCTGACTGCGGGTAACTGTGATCTGTTGCAGACCTTGCGCCGTGCAAACCTGGAGTTCGATCCGACCACTATGAATGATCGGGTGGCGCGTGATACGGCCACCGGTCAATGGTTGACCGCGACGCGCTGCGATCAGGTAGGCAAATTTCTCGTCTTCAAACGGGGCTGCCGCGCCTTTCAGCCGGCGGAGAAAGGCCGGTCGCGCAATTCGTTGGGCAAAGTGACACCAGTCGCCTCTGGCAGCTAGCGGGCAGTCGGCGGTATGCGGACAGGGAGCCAGCAGGATCGCCTCGCGCTTGATCAATTCGCTGCGTAGGTTGAGGATGGTTGCATGACCGGATGGCGTTCCTGGCTCGACCAGCACTAACGCGCCGGTCGTCGCTTTCCATAGCCGGCTCAGCAAGATTGCGCGCGCTGACGGTTCGATCTCGCCGAAGACATATCCTGCTACCACCAGATCGCTCTCTGGGAGACGGTCAAGGCTCAGCACATCACTCCGCTGCCACGTGATGGTGGGTAAGTCTGCCCCGGCTGTGAGTTGTTCGCCA
The DNA here is from genome assembly GCF_937129525.1 of uncultured Chloroflexus sp. Lineage (GTDB taxonomy): Bacteria > Chloroflexota > Chloroflexia > Chloroflexales > Chloroflexaceae > Chloroflexus. The sequence goes on from NZ_CAKZNK010000033.1 coordinate 29,333, forward strand.
ATCCGCGCCATTGCCGGCTGCCGTTCGATAGCCACAATCCGGCGCAGCGAAGGCCATTGCTCAGCAGCGGCCCAAATTGCAGCGCCACTACCCGCGCCGATGTCAAGCATCCGGGAAGGAATGAAATCGGGTTGCGCTTCCGCCAGTCGGCGGAAGGCGGCGCGCAGCGCAGCATAGGTTGCCGGCATCCGCCAGGCCGCATATGCGATTGCTTGCAGTGGCGAGGCAATCGCTGGCGCCTGCCCGGCCTCGGCGGTACGGTAGCGGTTCGAGAGAGTGGCTGCCGCCTGTTCAAGCGTAGCGCTCGCCTGACTGGCAATCATCCGCTCAAGCGCTCGTTGTAACGTTGCCGGTAATTGCATAGGCTTACTCGTATATGATTATTTAGTGATAAAAGCTGCTGTTGTTCATTCAGTATTACCCTTGCCATCTACTGCGATCACGCAGCCAGAAGCCGACACTTCCGTTTAGTGACGGCTTAGACGTAACCGTATACTATAGCAGAAATGGCCCGTCCTGTACATCAGATCACAGGGGATTATGGTATACTACAAGCATAAAGTCTGTTTTCATAAGCGTTCCCTATCTAAAGACCCGTCATAGTGGCCCCGTGGCCGCAGGAGTGCGGAATGAATCGTGCTGAACTGATCGCAGAGCTAGAGCGAATCCTTGGCCCGCGCGGCGTGGTCGCTCATCCCGATGCGTTGTATACCTATGACGCTGACGGATGCGTGATGGATACGCACGAGCCGCACGTGGTAACGTTGCCAACCAGTGCCGAGCAGGTGTCCGCTATCGTTCGCCTGGCTGCGCGCGTCGGTATGCCAATTGTCCCACGTGGCGCCGGTACTGGCCTGTCCGGTGGAGCAACCCCAATGCGGGGAGGGATCGTGATCTCCACGGCTCGCATGGACAAGATCCTTCAGGTCGATACAGCCAATGGCCGCGTTCTCTGCCAGCCGGGAGTGATTAACTGGGAGCTGTCACAATATCTGAAGCCGTTTGGTTATCAGTTTGCGCCCGATCCCTCGTCACAGAAAGCCTGTACGATTGGCGGCAATATCGCCAATAACTCCGGCGGCCCTCACTGTCTGAAATATGGCATTACCGCCAGTCATGTGCTGGCGGTGCAGGTTGTGTTGCCCGATGGCTCGATTATCTGGACGGGTGACGGTAGTTCCTATTTACCCGGCTACGATCTGACTGGCGTTATTACCGGATCAGAAGGCACTATCGGTTTTGTGACCGCAGCCTGGTTGCGTCTCACCCGCCTACCCGAGGCAGTGCGCGTAGTGCTGGCGCTCTTCCCCGAGATAGCCGGCGCCTCCAGTACAGTCTCGCAGGTGATTGCGAGCGGTCTGTTGCCGGCAGCTCTCGAAATTATGGATCGGCTGGCGATCAAGGCGGTCAACGATATGTACCGGCTGGGTTTGCCGGAAGCAGCCGGCGCAGCGTTATTGATTGAGGTTGATGGCGTTGAAGATGGATTGGATGAGCTGCTCAACGATGTGACCGCAATTTGCTGGCGTAACGGCGCAATCGATGTGCGCCCCGCCCGCACTATCGCCGAGCAAAACCAGGTCTGGGCTGCGCGCAAGAATGCGTTTGGCGCGATGGGTCGCCTTGCGCCGACCTACTACCTCGTTGATACCGTTGTGCCGCGCACCAAATTGCCCCAGACAATGGATGAAGTTGGTCGTATCTCGCGCGAGTTTCGGCTGCCGATTGCCAACGTCTTCCACGCTGGTGATGGGAACCTCCATCCGATTATCCTCTTTGATCGCCGTGATCGCTCGCAAAATCAACGCGCGCTGGAAGCAGCTACCAGCGTTATGAAAGTCAGTATCGATTTTGGTGGGGTGATTAGTGGTGAGCACGGGATCGGCGTCGAAAAGCAAGATTATATGACTTTGCTCTTCTCGACCGATGATCTGGCGGCAATGGCCGGTCTCCATCAGAGTTTTGATCCGCGCGATCTGTTCAATCCGGGGAAGGTCTTTCCCAAAGGACGCGGTTGTGGCGAACTGGCTGCCTTGCGTCGCTCAGGAATAGCCTGGAGCGCTTTGAAATCGAGTTAATCCAAATGGATCTGACGATATTACGCACTGATCTTGCCGGCATTAGCGGTGAACAGCATGTGCGCGAACACCCTGCCGATCGCGTGATCTACGGCCAGACGCCGTTGCTGGCCGTGGCTCCTGGTTCACTCGAAGAACTGTCACAGGTCGTGGCTCGTCTTGCCGCTGAGCCGGTGGCGATGGTACCGTGGGGGGGTGGCACCCAGCAGACGTGGGGACGGCCACCTGCGCGACCGTTTGTTGTGGTTGAAACCAATCGCCTGAATCGGATTCTCGACTATACCCCTGATGATTTGACCATTTCAGTCGAAGCCGGAATCACGCTGGATGCGCTCAGAGCCGCGCTGGCTGCAAACGGTCAGATGTTGCCGCTCGATAGCCCGTTGCCGGCGCAGGCGACGATTGGTGGGTTGCTGGCAACTGCCATGGATGGCCCGCGGCGGCTAGGGTATGGCTCGGCGCGTGATCTGCTGATCGGCATTCGCGTGGTTGAAGCGACTGGTCGGGTCTCGAAGGCCGGTGGGATGGTGGTGAAGAATGTCAGCGGCTTCGATATGATGAAACTCTACCTGGGCAGCTTCGGCACGCTAGCAATTATCGCTTCCGCCAATTTCAAACTCATTCCCCAACCGCGAGCGGCAGCCAGCATCCTGTGTCGTGCCCAAACGCCAGCGCCGCTATGGAAGCTGGTTAATGCCATTGCCGCCAGTCAGCTTGTGCCGGTGGCAGTTGAGTATCTCGAGGGTATTGCGGCCATCGATGCCCCGTTTGCGCTCACCGTTGCCAGCGAGGGATTGCCGGCGGCAGTCGAACGACATCTGCGTGATGTGGCTGCGTTTGCGCAACAAGCTGGAGTGAGCACCGAGGTCTTGCGCGATGCTGACCATGCGCAGTTGTGGTCGATGATCAACGATGTGCCGCAAACAGCGGCGCCTGCCGTTGATGAACTGGTGACCCGGGTAACGTGCCTGCCCGCCGATTTGAACAGGGTGCTGACCGCCGCCCGCGCAGCAGCTCGTGAGGCTGACCTCTCGTTACAGATTACGGCCCGCGCGCTCAATGGTATTGCCTATCTGCGCGCGCGTGGACAAACCACTGCCTTGCGTTTATGGCATACTGCGTTGCTCAAGGTCGCGCCGCATACCACCCTACTCGCCACGCCGCCGGCCCTGGTTGCGGAGTTGCCGGCCTTCGGCGCGCAGATCGTCAATCTCGATCTGATGCAGCGCATCAAGCAAGAATTCGATCCTGACCAGTTGCTGAATCCGGGTCGGTTTGTGGTATAGCCCAGATCGCGCGCTACAATGGTGGCTTCAACGGATCCGATCCAGGCCAAGCCTGAGTTAACCGGTTGAGAGGAGAGCAGACAGGTGACGACCGTCGCTGCGTCACAAGCCCTGATCGATGAACTGCGCGCTGCGCTTGGCGCCCGCGCGGTCTTGACTGCGCCAGAAGATCTGCTGACCTATGACGCCGATGGCAGCATGATCGTTTCGCATTCGCCTGATGTGGTGGTGTTGCCCGAAACTGCCGAACAGGTTGCCGAGGCGGTGCGGCTGGCTGCGCGCGCCGGTATGCCGATCGTCGCCCGCGGCGCCGGTACCGGGGTTGCCGGCGGCGCAGTGCCACTGCGCGGTGGTATGCTGATCAGCACTGCTCGCATGGATAAAATCCTGGCGGTGGATATTCGCTCGCGAATTGCCATCGTGCAGCCCGGTGTGGTGAACGCCGACCTGAATACTAAATTGGCCCCGCTTGGTTATCAGTTTGCGCCCGATCCCTCCTCGCAACGCGCCAGCACTATCGGCGGCAACATTGCCACCAACGCCGGCGGCCCCCATTGCCTCAAATATGGCGTTACCAGCAATCATGTGCTGGCCGTCGAAGTGGTTGATTATACCGGCCATCGTTACTGGACTGGCAATGGGGTGCTCGATCCGGTTGGTTATGATCTGACCGGCTTGATAGCCGGGAGCGAAGGTACGCTGGGCGTGGTGACGGCGGCAATGGTGCGCCTGACCCCCCTGCCAGAAGCGGTGCGCGTCGTCCTGGCGCTCTTTCCGACGGTAGTGGCCGCTGCGGCTGCGGTGAGTGCGGTCATTGCCGCCGGTTCATTGCCCACCTCGCTTGAGGTGATGGATCACAACGCGATTCGGGCTGTCAACAACGCCTACAACCTGGGATTGCCCGAAGATACTGGCACAACGGCGTTGATCATCGAAGTCGATGGCGTCAACGATGGTCTCGATGACCAGCTCGATCAGATTATCGCCATCTGTCGCGCTCACGGCGCCTTCGATCTGCGTCCGGCCCGCGATCCGGCTACGCAGGCCCGCGTCTGGACAGCGCGCAAGTCTGTGGCCGGCGCTATCAGACGGCTGGCTCCGGCGTATTATCTGGTTGATACAGTGGTACCGCGTACCCGGCTGCCGCTGATGATGGAACACGTCGAACGATTGCGGGTTGAGTATGGCATGGAGGTGTGCAACGTCTTTCATGCCGGTGACGGTAATCTGCATCCGCTTGTGCTCTACGATCCGCGTGATCCTGATCAGCGTCGCCGCGCTCACGACATTGCCGCCAGTGTGCTCGAGATCAGTATCGAACACGGTGGTGTTGTCAGTGGTGAGCACGGTATCGGCCTGGAAAAGTGTGAATACCTCTCGCGTTTCTTCTCGCCGGCAGAGCTGCAATTGCACGCCACAATCCATCAGGTTTTCAATCCAGGTGGCCTGTTCAACCCGGCTAAAATCTTTCCGCCCGATACGACGCCGGCGACATTGGCGGCTGCGCGCGCCGAACGGTTGCAGCGCTGCGATCCGGCCCGTGCCGTTGCTGCGCCTGCCCCCGGTGCACTGGTTGCGCCTGCCACACCGGCTGAAGCTGCTGCAATCATCAATGCCTGCCATCACGCCGGTCTGGTTGTCATCCCTACCGGGGGCATGACCGCGCGCTCGGCGACAGCGGTGACGGTTTCAACTGCTAACTGGCGCGGTCCTCTTATGTATGAGCCAGATGATTTGACGATCAAAGTGGCTGCTGGCACGACGCTGGCCGAATTGCAAGCTATGCTCACCCCTCATCGTCAGATGCTGCCGCTCGATGTTGCCGATCCACAGCGCAGTCTGGGTAGTCTGGTGGCGACTGCGGTCGACGGCCCACGCCGGTTGGGCTACGGCTCGTTTCGTGATTGGGCGCTGGCGCTCGAGGTGATCGAGCCAGACGGCGAACAGGTGCGCCTTGGCGCGCAGGTGGTGAAAAATGTGACCGGTTACGATCTGGTCAAGCTTTACGTGGGTAGCGCCGGTACACTTGGCCTGATCACGGCAGTGGCGCTAAAAGTCTTTCCCCTGCCACCGGCCAGCGCGACACTCATAGCGCGTTTGCCGACAGTAACCGCAGCCTGCGCGTTGATCGATGCGCTGGCTGCTAGTCGCCTCCTTCCCACCGCCGTAGAATATCTGGCCGATGCCGATGGGATGGTGGTAGCGCTGCGCGCTGAAGGGCATCCTGCCGCAGTTGAACGCCATTTGCGCGAAGCGACGGAACTAGCCCATCAGCAGGGTGGCGTGGTAACTGAAGCGCGTGAGGCGGCTGAAACGGCCTTTTGGCAACAGACGGTTGCTCGCTACGCTCCGGTAATCGATCAAACCCTCTTGCGGCTAAGCGTCTGGCCGGCTCGCCTGGCTGCCGCGCTGCACACAATTGAGCAAGCAGCGCAACGTCAGCATGTGGCAGTAAGCGTGACTGCCCATGCGCTCAGCGGCATCATCTATCTGCAACTGTCCGGCGATCTGGCTGCGGTAGCGGCCTGTCACGCCGAATTATTTGCGGCGTTTCCGCAAACTCGTTTGCTCGCTGCGCCGTCCGGCTATAGCTCACCAGTGCCGGTGTGGGGTCAACCTCCCGCTGCGATCAACTGGATGCGCGCCCTCAAAGTAGCTATTGATCCGCACCAGCGGATGCATCCAACTGGGTTCTGGTTTGCTGACAGCTCTGTTAACATACGAGAGGAGAACAACCCGTGACCGTCACTCAACCATCGTCACCACCTGCGCAGCCGGTCATTCCGTTGATCGGCTTTAGCGCGAAAGATAAACCAAGTTCTGACATTATCAATACCTGTGTCCATTGTGGATTGTGTCTGTCATCATGCCCAACCTATCGCGAAACAGGACTGGAGATGGCGTCACCCCGTGGACGCATCTATCTCATGAAAGCGGTAGATGAGGGCCGGATCAGTCTGGCCAGTGAAGTCTTTCAAGAGCAGATGAGTCTTTGTCTCAACTGTCGCGCCTGTGAAGCGGTGTGTCCGTCAGGCGTGCAGTATGGCGCGATCCTCGAAGCCAGCCGGGCGCAGATCGAGCAGGCTCGCGCCGGGAAAGCGGGGCCGCCGGCCACTCCTGGCGCGCCAGAGCCAAAGTTACCGCCGCGTCCACTCTGGCAGCGCGCGTTGCGTGGCGCAGTCTTCGGGGTCTTATTCAAACGCATGGAAGTTTTTCGCCTCTTCTCGGCGATGATGCGCCTCTACCAGCGCAGCGGCGCGCAGTGGATCGCGCGCAAGAGTGGTATCCTCAAACTGCTCGGCCTGTCCGACACCGAAGCAATGTTGCCGCCGATCAGCGATCGCTTCAGCGTGCCGCAGGGTCAGATATTGCCGGCAGAAGGCGAGCGACGCTACAGTGTTGCGCTCCTTACCGGCTGCATCATGAGCACCGCTTTTGCTCATGTCCACGAAGCGACGATTCGCGTGTTGCGCAAGAACGGTTGTGAAGTGATCATTCCACCTGATCAAGGCTGTTGTGGCGCCTTGCACACGCACGGCGGCGATCTCGATGGTGGGCGCGAACTGGCGCGGCGGAATATTGCCGCCTTTGAAGGGTTAGGGGTTGATGCGATCATCGTAAATGCTGCCGGCTGTGGCAGCACTCTGAAAGAGTACGGTCACCTTTTACACGACGATCCGGCGTGGCGTGAGCGAGCCGAACGGTTTAGCGCCAAAGTCAAGGATGTGCATGAATTTCTGGCCGGGATCGACTTCAACCGCAGTGCCCTGGGTCGACTCAACCTGACCGTCACCTATCAGGAGCCATGCCATCTCGTCCATGCGCAGCGGATTAGCGCGCAACCGCGCGTCTTGCTCACGGCAATTCCTGGTCTGACCCTGAAAGAGATGCCCGAATCGTCGCTCTGTTGCGGGAGCGCCGGCATTTACAACGTGACCCAACCCGAAATGGCAATGAGTCTCGGCGCGCGCAAGATCGATAATGCGCTTACTACCGGGGCCGAGATCATTGCTACCGCTAATCCCGGCTGCGCTTTGCAACTGGCCGGCGAATTGCGTCGGCGCGGCAAAGATGTACAGGTGCGTTATATTATCGAATTGCTCGATGAGTCGTATCGAGTCTTCGCAGCTACTCCCTGACAATTCTGGCAAGCGATTTCTAACAGTCCTGTGCAGCGAAACCGCGATGGATTTGCGCTGCACAGGGCTTGTTCATGTTGCGCGTTTACTGCAAGGTATGCTACTATAATTGCACTAATTGGCACAAATATCGCTCCATTGCGCTCACAACGTCACCTGGAGCCGCGCAGAAGTCTGCAGATCAGTTACGATAACTCGACCCCGGATCGTCTGTCTGGAAGAAATACCATTCCTGATAGATACCAAATTGAGATGCAGGAAGTATCAGGTTCGTAACATTGATCGAGCATACTTCTGCTATAATCGAGAGCGATAAGCTGTGCCTAAAATCACAAGTTTGAGGGCGGATTTGGAACCGCTGTTTATCTAGTCTGGCCACGCCAATGAGTGAGATCAATCTTCACCCTGCCGCGCGCGAAATTGAAGCGGCGCGCGCACAACTCCAACAGGCGCGGGGCAAGCAGTTCTGGCGCTCGCTCGACCAGTTAGTCGATACGCCGGCCTTTCGGGAACTGATTGCGCGTGAGTTTCCGCAAGGCGCGAGTGAGCTGGCCGATCCGGTGTCGCGTCGCACCTTCCTCAAATTGATGGGTGCATCGCTGGCGCTAGCCGGCCTGTCAGGCTGTACATTTGCCATCAAGCAACCGCAAGAACAGGTAGCGCCGTTCGCCCGTGCTCCCCGTGATCAGATACCCGGTATTCCCAATTTTTACGCGACTGCAGTTACGCTCGATGGGTTTGCGCTTGGCGTGACGGTAAAGAGTCGCGAAGGGCGTCCAGTGAAGATCGAGGGCAATCCGGCCCATCCAGCCAGTCTGGGGGCGACAGATGCTTTTGCGCAGGCAGAGCTGCTGGCGCTCTACGATCCTGAGCGGCCTGAAACGGTGCGGCGCCAGGGCCTGATCAGCACGTGGGAGGCCTTCGTTACCGCTATCACCGAGACGTTGCAGGTACAGCGCGCCTTGCAGGGGCAAGGGATGCGTCTGTTGACGCCGACGATTACCTCGCCGACACTGCGCGCTCAGATCGAAGAGCTGCTGACCAATTTCCCGGCAGCGCGCTGGATTCAGTTCGATCCGGTTGGGCGGAGCAACACCTACGCTGGTGCCGCACTGGCTTTTGGCGCTCCTTATGAGCCGCGCTACAACTTTGCTGTCGCCGATGTCGTGCTCGCTCTTGACGCTGATTTCGTCAGCGAAGGCCCTGGGCGCGTGCGCTATGCCCGCGATCTGATGCAGCGCCGGCGCGTCCGGGCTGGGACGGAATCGATGAGCCGGTTGTATGTCGCCGAACCGGTCTTCTCACCGACTGGCGCAATTGCTGATCATCGCCTGGCTGTGCCAGCAGGTTTGATCGGTCAGATCGCTGCGGCAGTCGCTCAAGGTTTGGATGTATCGGCAGTTGCGCCGGCAACCGGTCTGACAGCGACCCAGCAGCAGTGGGTGGATGCAGTCGTCGCCGATCTGCGTCGCGCTGGCAATCGAGCAGTGGTGGTGGTTGGCGAGGCCCAGCCGCCGGTAGTCCACGCAATTGCGCACGCGATCAATCTTCAGCTTGGCGCAGTGGGCACGACCATTGAGTATACCGAACCGGTTGCCCAGCCGACTGATCCCCAGGCGCTCGCCGAACTGGTCAACGACCTGCGCGCCGGTAGCGTTGAGCTGCTGGTCATTATTGACAGCAATCCGGCCTTCACTGCGCCCGCCGATCTCGGTTTTGCCGAAGCGATGCGACAGGCCAAGCAGGTTGTGGCGCTCAATCCCTACGAAGACGAGACCGCAGCGCTGGCAACGTGGTTTATCCCGCTGTCTCATCCGCTCGAGTCCTGGTCGGATGCGCGCGCCTATGATGGTACTGCCAGTATCGTGCAGCCGTTGATCAGCCCACTGTATAGCTCGCGCACTGCTCACGAGTTGCTGGCGGTGCTGAATGGCAACATCGGCGCGACCGATTACGACCTTGTGCGGGCTTACTGGCAACAGCAAACCGGGTTGGAAGATGCCGCCGCTTTTGACGACTTCTTCAAGCGCGCACTGAGCGCCGGCGTTATTGAAGAATCTCGCTTTGCGCCGGTGTCGGTAACACTTGTGCCGGATCTCCGTCTGCAAGCGCCGACTCCCTCGGACGGCATCGAACTGATCTTCCGTCCCGATCCGGCAATCTGGGATGGGCGCTTTGCCAATAATGGCTGGTTGCAAGAACTGCCTCGCCCAATGACCAAGCTAACCTGGGATAACGCCGCGCTGGTCAGCCCGCGCACGGCGATCCGCTTGCTTAACCTGCCCTTCGATCCGGCCAGCCTGACTGCCCCTGGCCGTGCCCGTGAACAGGCGCTTGAGCGGTTGGCTGGTGAAAACGGGCGGATGATAGATGTCACAACCCCGGTAGGGACGTTGCGCCTGCCGATCTGGATTGTGCCCGGTCACGCTGATGACACAATCACAGTGACATTAGGGTACGGTCGCAGCCACGGTGGTCGCGTGGCTGAAGGCGCCGGCTTCAATACCTATCGCCTGCGCCAGAGCGCCAGCCCGTGGCTGGTATCTGGTGTGACGGTGACGGCGACTAACGAGCGCTATCTGCTGGTCAGCACCCAGGATCACTGGACGCTGGAAGGGCGTGATGTTGTGCGCGCTGGCGAATTTGCCCGCTTCAAGGAAGACCCGAAGTATATTGCGAAAGAGGTCTACACCGAGAAGTATGGCTCGCCGGAGCAGAAGCCGAAGTACCAGTCGTTGCTCCCCGGTTTCGACTATAGCACCGGCAACCAGTGGGGCATGGTCATTGATCTGTCAGCCTGTATTGGGTGTAATGCCTGTGTGGTTGCCTGCCAGGCTGAAAATAACATTCCCATCGTCGGCAAGGAAGAGGTGGCACGCGGGCGCGAGATGCACTGGATCCGCATCGATCGCTACTACGCCGGCGAAGATCTCGACAATCCCGAAGCGTATATGATGCCGATGACCTGTGCGCACTGCGAGCAGGCGCCATGCGAGCTGGTATGCCCGGTGGCGGCGACTGTGCATGATGCCGAAGGTCTCAACAACATGGTCTACAACCGGTGTGTCGGCACCAAGTACTGCTCGAACAACTGTCCCTTCAAAGTGCGCCGGTTCAACTTCCTCCAGTATAGTGACCTGACCTCTGAGAGTCTGAAGTTGATGCGCAATCCCGAAGTGACGGTGCGCAACCGGGGCGTAATGGAAAAGTGCAGCTACTGTGTGCAACGCATCAGCGCTGCGCGCATCCGCGCCAAGGTTGAGGGCAATCGGCCCATTCGCGATGGCGAGGTTGTCACTGCCTGTCAGCAAGTCTGCCCGACCGAAGCAATTATCTTCGGCAATATCAACGATCCGAACAGCCAGGTGGCTCAGATCAAGCAACAACCGCACAATTACACGGTGTTTGATGAGCTGAATCTCAAGCCGCGCACGAGCTATCTGGCCCGGGTGCGCAATCCTGGTGAGGGGCTTGATGGCGGCCACAGTGCAGGGTAGCAGCAGGCCGGCTGAAGTACCGGTCGGCGTTAGAAACGAGCATAGGCGTATGGTGAACTCTGTTCGCAAGTCATTCTTCACCCGCGTGGCGCGGCTGGCGTGGCTGCCGCTCTGCCTGTTGCTGGTTGCATGCCACGTTGATATGTACGACCAGCCAAAGTACAAGCCAAACGATGTCAGTACGTTCTTTCCCGATGGCCGGGCGATGCAACCACCGCCGGCTAATACGGTGCCATTAAATAGCTATAATCCCGAGTCGCCGCTGATGACCGGGCGGATCGAAGGGCAGTTGGCCGATCAACTGCCACCCGAACTGAAGCTTGATGCCGCCCTGCTGGCGCACGGCCAGTCGCGCTACAACGCCTTCTGCGCGCCGTGTCATGGACTGGTTGGCGATGGGCAAGGCGTCATTGCTTACCGCGGCCCTTTGACCGTGCCCAGTCTGCATAATGATCGCCTGCGCAATGCGCAGATCGGTTATTTCTTTGATGTGATCACCAATGGCATCGGCAAAATGTACAGCTATGCTTCGCGGATCCCGCCTGAAGATCGCTGGGCAATTGCCGCCTACATCCGCGCCCTGCAACTGAGTCAAAATGCCGATGTCGCTTTGTTAAGCGAGGCTGAGCTGCAGCAAGTTAGAGCCGGCCGCTAGGCTAGAGAGCGAGAGACGCGACGTATGTCTGCCCAAATCTTTCCGCGCAATGCAAATGCGATCTTTCTGGCCAGCCTCTTTGGCCTTGTGATGCTGGTGGTTGGTACAATCGCGGCAATGGTCGGATTTTACCTCTCGCCGTGGTACACTGATGTTGGTATTGCCAAGGCCCAGCCGGTTCCATTCAGCCACAAGCACCACGTTAGCGAGCTAAAAATCGATTGCCGCTATTGTCACGCGACGGTTGAAAAGGCGGCAACTGCCGGTTTCCCGGCCACTGAAACCTGTATGTCGTGCCACTCGCAAGTGTGGACAACCAGCCCGTTGCTGGAAGTGGTACGTACCAGTTATCAGACTGGTGAGCCGGTAGTATGGAACCGTATCTATGATTTGCCCGATTTCGTCTACTTTAATCATTCGATCCACGTAGCGAAGGGCATCGGTTGTAGCTCGTGCCATGGCCGAATTGACCAGCAACAACTGGCGGCGAAGGCGCAACCCCTTTACATGGGATGGTGCCTCGGCTGCCACCGCGCGCCAGAAGACTATATTCGCCCCCGCGAGGAAGTCTTCAATATGGAATGGGACGTTAATGCATTGTCGTTGGCTGAGCGCCGGCAGTTGGTGATCGAATATCAGATTCCCACTGATGGCCAGTTAACTAACTGCTTCGTGTGCCACCGCTAGAGGAGAGTTGTACATGAGTCACGCTCATGCCCATAGTGAAGGCCCTTCCGCCGAGAGTCTGGCGCTGAATCACGAAGTGAGCGATGCGCGCTCGCAACCGGTGGTTTGGGGTGTAGTGATCGTATTTGGTGTGCTTATTCTGGCTTTCGTCTTGATGGGAGTCGTGCTGGCATTGACTGCCGGCTCGATTACCGATACCAGCAATACGCTGTCGAATGATGAAGTGACCCAGTTGCAATTGCCGCCGGCGCCGCGACTTGAACAGAATCCCCGCGTTGATGGCGATCGGATTATTACCGAAGCTACCGAACGGCTGGAGAGCTATGGTTGGGTTAACGAGCGCGCCGGACGTGCCCATATTCCGATTGAGCGGGCGATGGAGCTGTTGCTGGAGCATGGCCTCGACGCAGTGAAATAGCCTGCCATCACTAGATTGCGAGTACGTGTCATGCGACGCTGGATGTCTATCGTGTTTATTGGCTGGCTGGCGATCTGGTTGCTAGCGCCAGTAGGGGTGTTTGCCCAGGGCAGCAGGCCAAACCCGGCTGATAGCGTGGCTTTCGAGCAGCGGATGGGTGAACAGGTGCCGCTCGATGCCGTCTTTGTCGATGAACAAGGCACTGAGGTTCGGCTAGGTCAGTTCTTCGTTGCCGGGCAGCCGGTGATTCTTGTGATGAGCTACTACGAGTGCCCGATGCTCTGCTCGTTCGTGCGCGAAGGAGTGCTGGCAGCGCTGCAACAGATAACGCTGAATGCCGGTCGCGATTTTCAAGTGGTAAATATCAGTATCGATCCACTGGAAACGCCCATGATGGCCGCTGGCGTCAAGACACTGACTCTCCAGCGTTATGGCCGTGCTGGGGCAGAACAGGGCTGGCATTTCCTCACCGGCAGCGAAGAGCAAATTCGTCGAGTAGCGGATGCAATTGGCTTTAAGTATGTCTACGATGAAACGATCGACCAATATGCCCATGCAGCCGGGATTGTGGTGTTGACGCCAGAAGGGAAAACTGCTCGTTATTTCTTTGGTATTGAGTTTAATGTCTCCGACCTGCGCCTGGGTATCGTTGAAGCTTCAGCCGGTAAAGTGGGCAATGCTATCGATCAGTTCTTGTTGCTCTGCTACCAGTACAACCCGGTGACCGGCAGCTATACTCCGGCAATCATGACCATTCTGCGCATTGCCGGCGCACTGACGGTGATCGGGATCATTACGATGATTGTGGTCTTAAGTCGCTCGACCCCCGGCGGTAATCTACCGCCGCCACGCGAGTCGGTGCCGGCCTAACGGTAGTAGCGACCGGGGCGGTTGCGCCCCCAGACAGGACGAGGTATGCGCGATTTTCCGTTATTTCCTGAACAGGCGTCAACCTTCGCGAACCAGGTTGACCAGCTCTATTTCTTCCTGGTGGCCCTGAGTCTCATCTTCGCCGGGGTGCTACCGTTCGTCATTCTCTATCTGATCGTTCGTTACCATCGTAGCCAGAAGGTTGATCGCAGCAATCCGGTCGATTCCAATCTGAAACTGGAATTGACCTGGACGTTGATCCCGCTGGCGCTGGTCATGTTGGTCTTCTTCTGGGGCGCGTTCCTCTACGTGCAGATGCGCACGCCGCCAGCTCGCACGCTTGATGTGTATGTGATCGGCAAGCAGTGGATGTGGCACGTGCAGCATCCAAACGGGAAGCGCGAAAATAACGAATTGCATGTTCCGATTGGGCAGCCGGTGAAGCTGATTATGACTTCGCAAGATGTGATTCACAGCTTCTATATCCCGGCGTTCCGTATCAAGCAAGATGTCTTGCCTGGCCGTTATACAATCATGTGGTTTGAGGCGACAAAACCAGGTGAGTATCACCTCTTCTGCGCCGAGTATTGCGGCACTGAGCACTCGTTGATGATCGGGCGTGTGGTGGCCCTGCCGCTGGCCGATTATGAGCGCTGGCTGGCGACACCTGGTCCGGTGGTGCTGCCTGATGGTACCATTGATACAGGACAGGCAATTGTCGCGCCGTCGATCGGCGATCCAATGGCTGCTGCCGGCGCGCGCCTTTTCACCAATCTGGGTTGTCTGGGTTGCCATGCGATGGCCGGTGGTGGCGTGGGACCGAGCTTGCAGGGTCTCTATGGCGCGACTGAGAAACTGGCCGATGGTTCGACCGTCGTGGCCGATGAGAATTATCTGCGTGAGTCGATCCTGAATCCAAACGCAAAAATTGTGGCCGGTTATGCTGCCGTGATGCCATCGTACCAGGGCCAGATTAGCGAAGATCAGCTCAACCAACTGATCGCCTATATTAAGTCGCTCGCCGATACGGGGAACTGAGCCTATGAGCACAATTTCGCTTCCACAGAGCAGCTACATTCGCGATAACTCGCGCACCTTTATCGACTGGTTGAAGTCGTGGCTGTTGACGGTCGATCACAAGCGGATTGCCATTCTTTATCTGCTGTCGATCAACTTCTTCTTCCTGCTCGGCGGCTTGGCCGCCACGCTGGTGCGGGTCGAGTTGATCACGCCGCAGGGCGATCTGATGTCATCTGATGTCTACAACCGGGCGTTTACGCTGCACGGCGTGATCATGGTCTTCTTCTTCCTGATCCCGTCGATCCCGGCTGTATTGGGTAACTTTCTCGTGCCGCTCATGATCGGCGCGCGTGATCTGGCTTTTCCACGCCTTAACCTGCTGAGCTGGTATCTCTATATGATCGGTGGCATCTTTGCCCTGATTGCCGCCGTCTTCGGTGGTGTCGATACTGGCTGGACGTTCTATACCCCATTTACCTCGACCTATTCCAATTCGAATGTGGTCATGTCGATCACAGGCGTGTTCATTATGGGCTTTTCGTCCATTCTGACCGGCCTCAACTTCATCGCTACCATTCACAAGATGCGCGCGCCCGGTCTGACCTGGTTCCGGCTGCCGCTGTTTATCTGGGCTAACTACGCAACCAGTATCATCCAGATCCTGGCGACGCCGGTACTGGGTATTGCCTTGCTGCTGGTGATCGTCGAGCGAGTCTGGGGCGTAGGCATCTACGACCCGGCCTTGGGGGGTGACCCGCTGCTCTTCCAGCATCTCTTCTGGTTTTACTCACATCCGGCGGTCTACATTATGATCTTGCCGGCTATGGGTGTGATTAGCGAGCTGATCAGCACTTTCTCGCGCAAACGCATCTTCGGCTACGAGTTTATCGCCTTTTCGAGTATCGCCATCGCCATCCTTGGCTTCCTGGTCTGGGGCCATCACATGTTTGTGAGTAGTCAGTCGGTCTACGCCGGTCTGATCTTCTCGTTCATCACCATGCTGGTGGCCATCCCTTCGGCGATTAAGGTCTTTAACTGGACGGCAACCCTCTACAAGGGGTCGATCAGCTATCGCACGCCGATGCTCTATGCGCTCGGCTTTATCGGTCTGTTTGTGATTGGTGGTCTCACCGGTATCTTCCTCGGTGTGACTGCCGTGGACTTGCACGTGACCGATACTTACTTTGTGGTTGCGCACTTCCACTATGTGATGGTGGGTGGCACGATCATGGCCTACCTGGGTGGCATTCATTTCTGGTGGCCGAAGATGACCGGGCGCATGTATAACGAGATTTGGGGCAGCATTGCGGCGCTGATCATCTTTGTCGGCTTCAATATGACCTTCTTCCCACAATTCATTCTTGGCTACCTGGGCATGCCGCGACGCTATCACGTCTATCCGCCGGAGTTCCAGATTCTGCATGTGATGAGCACGGCAGGAGCCAGTATTCTGGCAATCGGTTTTATCGTGCCGCTCATCTACCTGGCGATCTCGTTGCGGAAGGGGGCAATTGCCGGCGATAATCCCTGGGGTGCGACCGGTCTTGAGTGGAAGACTTCATCGCCGCCGCCAACTTTCAATTTCGATAAGACGCCGATTGTGACCGAAGAGGCGTATGCCTATCCGCCTGAAGCGGCTGAACGCGATGCTGCATCGTGGCGGCCTGGCTCGCCACTCTAAAATAACAGGCACGACGCAAAGGTGGGTTTGTATAACCGGAAACAGGTTATGGCGGGTCATTATCGGTATGAATTGACCTGACCTGTTTCCGGTGAGGCGGGTAAACCTGACGCTGAGGTGGCGTCGAACATGCCACTGCAAGTGGCCTGCCTTTGTGGCAATCTGAAGGTCAATCTGTTGGTCATTGGACGCAGAGGAGAGAGCGTTGGCAACGATCACACACGAAGAAGCGCACGTGCATGCGCACGGTCCCGAACTGCAACACCAGTTCGAGACACCAGAACAACAAAAAGAGGCAGCTACGTTAGGCATGTGGGCCTTCCTGGTCACCGAAATTATGCTCTTTGGTGGCATTTTTATGGCCTACATCGTCTACCGCTGGGCCTTTCCTGAGGCGTGGGAAGAATCGGCAGCGCTGCTCAATACCCCGCTGGCAACTGTTAATACCGTTGTGCTGCTGGTGAGTTCGTTGACGGTGGCGCTGGCAGTAAATGCCGCTGAAGAGGGCAATAAGCGGCGACTGCTGACGATGCTGGCGCTGACCATGCTGCTGGGTTTGACCTTCCTGGTGATCAAGGGGTATGAGTATAGCGAGAAGTTTGCCCATTGCGCCGGCGCGAAGGATCCGATTAGCTGGATTACCGGTAGTGATTTGCACGAAAGCCACGAGTGCCTGGTGCCGGGGCGCGGATTCCTGTTTCCCGAAGAGCATGGTGCGACGGGCGGTAGCCACGGCGCTGCACACACCGCTTCGATGCAATCTGGTCACCAGCTCTTCTTCTTGCTCTATTTCTGCGCGACCGGTTTGCACGCAATCCACATGATCATCGGGCTAGGAGTGATGAGCGCGATTACGATCATGGCATTGCGCGATCGCTTCTCACCAACATACTTTACTCCGGTCGAGATCGGCGGTCTCTACTGGCACTTGATCGACATCATCTGGGTATTCCTCTTCCCACTCTTTTACCTGGTTTAGGAGGGCGCGATGGCTGAGCAACAACATACCAATGCCCATCACCACGGCGACCGGCATACCCATATCTCACGCGGAACCTATTACCGCGTCTTTGTCGCCCTGATGGTGTTGATGGTGCTGACCGTCGCTGCCTGGTGGGTTGAGAAGAATCTGTTGCACATACCGGGCTGGCTGGCGGTAACAATCGCAATGTCGATTGCGATTGCCAAGACGGTATTGATTGTGCTGTACTTCATGCACGTCAAGATCAGCAGCCGAATGACGCAGGTCTACGCAGCCGGCGCGTTTGTCTGGCTCATCATCCTCTTTGTCATCACAATGGGAGACTACGTAGCCCGCGGTTGGCCGCCCCAACCCGGGCCGTTGCCGTAACCGGTTGGACAAAAACCAGCCAGATGGTTGGCAGCCGATAGGGGCGAAAAATTTTTTCGCACCTATCGGCGCCGTCGTGTTACAGGCGCCGTCGTGATGGCGGTGGTGTTCGGCGCCGTCGCGATGGTGGTGATGTGGTGGTGTCCGGTGCCGTCGTGATGGTGGTGATGGTGATGGTCGGTGCCATTGTCGGCGGCGGGACGTGTGCCGGTGTGTGGATGGCGAAATGGGCCGTGGGCGTGGCCGGGGATGGGGATGGGGCCGTGGGCGTGGCCGGGGATGGGGATGGGGGGCGTGGGCGTGGGCG
>NZ_CAKZNK010000034.1 GCF_937129525.1 uncultured Chloroflexus sp.
TCAGCAGCAGGTTCGGCAGACTCCTCAGCAGCAGGTTCGGCAGACTCCTCAGCAGCAGGTTCGGGTGCGGGTTCCGCTTCCGCTGTAACCTCGACCGTCTCGGCAGCAGGTTCAGCCGACTCCTCGGCAGCGGGTTCAACAGGCGCGGCAGATTCGGTGGTCTCGGCGGTTATCGCAGCAGCGTCTGCAGTTTCATCGGTGGTAGTCGCATCTATAGCCTGGCGAGTCTCTTCGATAGGAGCGTTGTCAGTGGTTTGTTCTGGATTCATAGGTGGCGTATCCTCATTGTTTCAAGATTGTCTGATGGATTGAACCGAACACGTTGCGTTCACCTATTCTTGTATTCGTTGTTGATGATATAGTGCTCTGATCTACAAGCGATTCACTGAATAAATGATCTATCGCCAGTAAAATCAGGTCAAGAATAGTTTTTTGTTTGATCAACCACCTCCTTTTCATAGTTTTCAAATCAGGCTGTATCCTTCTCGGCATTGCCGGGAAAGTTAGATAGCTTGTAGTGTCTCTGTGAAAGAGCGTCTTACGCTTTGCAAAATTATAATTATAAGAACTGATTGACGATTTCTGAAAATATGTAATTGCAACGAAGCGAATGAATCCACAATGAGCATGTCGATATACCAGTGCCGACAACTCGCGCGGATCACAAATTTATGTCGATGTGTTATAACGCTTTATTACCCGCAATGCGCGCGGGATGGCACCTTTAAAAATGCTTTGTGGGAGTATTTCTATCATTATACCATATTGTCAAACGCAGCGTTCAGTCAAGATTTAAAAATGTGTGGCGCGTCGCCGACAGGGTTTTTGTTCATTGATAATTATGTTCTATCGAAAACCGGTATCACGTTGGTTATTGACAATGACCCGTGTCTGGAAAAAAATAATTATTTGTGAGGATTTTCCGTGATTGAACTGGCTTCAATACCTGTATTTTTCTATGTAATAGTCGCATGAAGATCGTTAACCAGGCCGCAATAGTTTTTTAATTAGAGATTGTTGCATTGAACACTGAACTGTTTTTGTAAACATGTTTCTGCGGCATATGCGTAGTTGTTTTGATGGAAGTATTAATATTTGACAGTTTTAGTTTGTTCATTGTTTGTGATGCGTTATTCTTTTTGTGCTATTTGAGTTGTATTTGTCTTAAATCGCATAGAAAATGGAAAGTATCTACTGCACAATGACGTTGGGGCGCAGCGCACTTTGCCCTGGTCGGCGCTGCCAGCGACCATACGCGGTTGACCACAATCGTTTACAGCACTTTCATCTCCCACTACTGTCATTCACCCATTGTACGCGGTAGACAGTCGCGATCAGGCGTGTTATATTCAGAAGCAAACTATCGCTTTTACTCAATCGGCTGGCATGCAAGAGATCATCATTCCTTTTCACATTGTGATCGGAGCGCGCACATCGCAAGGGTATCCCTTGCGCGCAACGGGTGGCGGACGGAGCGCTGAAGCGGTCGCGCTGCCATTAGTGCTGACGCAGCCTGTAGCAGCGGCAGGGAACGAACTCGGTCAATGGCTCTTGCCGGTGCCCATTCGTCGCCTGTTAATCGATCTGGCGCGGGAAGCGAGCGCGCGCGGAGCGCGGATGCAGTTGCGGTTAGAGGTAGCCGCGCCCGAATTGGCTGCGCTGCCGTGGGAATGGCTAACGCTGACCAGTGGTGAGCAGCAATGGCAACCGGCGATTCGGAATGATTATCCGTTAGTGCGAGTCAGCGCTCGTTCGTTGCGTCCGCCGCCGCCTTGTCGGGTGAAAGGGCCGCTGCGCGTCCTGATTGCGGTTGCCTACGGTCACGAAGCCGTCGCCGACAAGCTGGGTGAAGCGCTGATCGAGCCGGTACGCGCCGGTCAACTGATCGTCGATCGTCTGCGCGAAGCGACGGTCGATGAAATTGTGGCCGAGCTGGCTGCCGAACCGCGTCACGTCCTGCATCTGATCGGCGACATCGAACAGCCGCCGCGCCAGGCGCCGCGCATCCGATTGGGTCGCGCTGTAAACGCTGGCGAGCTGGCCGAAATGCTGCTGAGCATTAATGAACTACGGTTGTTGACAGTGGCAGGCAAACCATTTGACGCCTGCGTTACACTGGCTGCAACCCTCCACGATCTCGATGGACGGGCTGTGGTCGCCTTGCCCGATCTCAACGCAGCAGCGCAGGCGCACTGGAGCGCAACCTGCTATCGCGCTTTGGCCGATGGCGAGCCGGTCGATAGTGCGATGACCGCAGGTCGAGCGCAACTGGCTGCAGCCCACGAGCCATGGGGCGCGCCTCAGCTTTACCTCGCTCCCGGAGGTGAACAGCTCTTTCGTCCCGGTGAACCGCCAATTGCGCCTGCGCCACCCGAGGCGGTTCGCTCTCTGCGCCAATCGACACCGCCGAGTCGACCGCCGCGGTTTGTTCCGACTGACACTAGTGTCGGCGCGCCGATCCGTCGTCTGCGCGAGCTAACGCAGCGAGTTCGCGTCCAGCCGCAGCTTATTGCTCTGATCATCGCCAGTCTGGCACTGATCGTGCTGGTGAGCCAGGTGCTTAATCTACCAGGCGCCGATCCTGTAACCACGCCGATCGCCACTCCAACACCGCCGCTGTTACTCGACCCGGTGCGCATTCCAGTGCCGACACTCTTCCCGACCCCAGCGCCATAGTGGTTCATCTACCAGCTTCATGAGTGATCGGTGACGATGGCAGGTTCCATGAGCAGGCTTGTGGTGCCATAGGGCATCGAGTTCGCGGTGACAAAAAAGTCGGCAAAAATCAGGAGGTGATGTTTACGCGCGAAAAGGCGCTATGCCTTAGCTTCGCGCCGGTAGAAAGGAATAATCGATGGCCGTTCCGCTTGATGCTGCCTATGCCGATCAGCTCGATGCCAGTGACGATTTGGCCGGCTTGCGATCGGCGTTTGTCAACGACGAACCCGATCTGATCTACCTCGATGGCAATTCTCTGGGGAGGTTGCCGCGCGCTGCTATCGATGTCGTTGGCGATTTGGTGCAACGCCAGTGGGGAAAGCGCCTGATTCGTGGTTGGAACGAGGGGTGGTTTGATCTCCCTGAGCGCGTCGGCGCCAAGATTGCGCGGCTGATCGGCGCCGAACCCGACGAAGTTATTGTCGCAGATAGCACTTCGGTGAATCTGTTCAAACTTGTGATCGCCGCGCTGCGCGCTCGCCCTGGTCGAGAGCGGATTGTCAGCGATGACCTTAACTTTCCCTCGGATCTCTACATCTTGCAAGGAGTCGTTGATCTGCTCGGCAGAGGGCACGAGCTAACCATTGCCTGTTCGAGCGATGGTATTCATGGCCCGGTTGAGGCAATCCTGGGGTTGCTCGATCACCATACAGCGCTGCTGACTCTCTCGCACGTGACCTTCAAGAGCGGTTTTCTTTACGATATGGCCGCTCTGACGGCGGCAGCCCATGCGGTGGGTGCGTTGACCCTGTGGGATCTGAGTCATTCGGTTGGCGCAGTGCCAATCAATCTCAATGAGAGCGGGGTCGATCTGGCCGTAGGTTGCTGTTACAAATATCTCAACGGCGGGCCAGGCGCGCCAGCTTTTCTCTACATCCGGCGTGATTTGCAAGAGCAACTGGTCAATCCAATTGCAGGCTGGATGGGGCAGCGTAACCTGTTCAATTTCGATCTCGACTATGAACCGGCGCCGGGTCTGCGTCGATTTCTCACCGGTACGCCGCCAGTAGTTTCGCTGGCGTTGATCGAGCCGGGGGTTGATCTGGTGCTGGCTGTCGGGATTGACCGATTGCGGGCAAAATCGATTGCTCAGACTGAGTATCTGATCGAACTGTGGCAACAGCGGCTGGCGCCCCTGGGGTATACGCTGAACTCTCCGCGCGACCCGGCTCGCCGTGGATCGCATGTCTCGCTGGGTCATCCAGAGGGGTTGGGTATCGATCTGGCCCTGATCAATGAACTGGGTGTTTTGCCTGATTTTCGCGCTCCCGACAATATCCGACTGGGGATTGCTCCGCTTTATACCAGTTTTCGCGACATCTACCTGGCGGTTGAGCGGATGGCGCAGGCAGTGACCGGGCAGCGGTACCTGAAGTATCGTGACAACCGTCCAACGGTGACGTGACGAGCGGCGTCGTGAATATTGCCGCGAATGGTAACAAACAAGCGCGCGTTCATCGCGTGCTTGTTTACGGTTTATCACAGATGGCCTGGATCTGGAATGCAGACAGCGGCAAGCAGTTGCTTCATCCGATCTCGATCACGCTATCTAGCCCGCGATGCAAGCCGATGAGTCGGCCTACTTGCCGAATCGCCAGCAGTGCCCCGGCTACGTAGGGCTCGGCGCTCGCGCCGGCATCGTGACGGATGGTCAATCGCTGGTCGGGCAGGCCGAAGATAACTTCCAGCGCGATGGTGTAGCCTGGTAAGCGCACCGAATGCACCTGCATCCCGTTCAAACGCGCGCCGCGTGTCGCAGGAAGACCCTGGGTTTGTTCGATTGGCACGCTTAAGGTCGTTGCGCGAATCTGTCCCAGCCGGGCAGTCAGTTCGCGGGCAGTGCCGCTAGGGGCATCGGGTTTGCTATCGCGGGCATAGTCAATGATTTCCCATTGCTCGCAGTAGCGGGCAGCAATCTCAGCAAACTTTTGCAACAACACCGCAGTAAGAGCAAAATTCCCTACCGCCAGCACCCCGCGCTGAGCGGCATTTGCTGCTGCGGCGATGTCGGTGTAGTCGTCGTCGCTTAGCCCCGACGTACCGATAACCACATGACACCCATGCCTGAGCGCTGTGAGGACATGCGCTTTTGCCGCATCAGGTTTGGTATAGTCGAAGAAGACATCGCACGGCTGAGCAAGCGCTTCGGCAACAGTGGCATAGACCGGGCAATTGAGGCGCTCGACGCCGAGCGCAGCGCCGAGCTGCTGCCCGGCAGCGCGGCGAGCTACAGCGGCAGTAAGGGTCAGATCGTCGCTGTTTGCAATCGCGCGAGCCAACGCCGAACCGGCCCAACCGGTTGCGCCGGCCAGACAGACGCGGATCGTCATGCCAGACTCCTCTCAGTATGCAAAGTCATTGTGGCTGTCTGTACAATCATTCCGATTGACCGGCGGATACAACCGATCCAAATCACCAGAGATACCGGCACTTCTCTCCAGATGGTGGCAAGCGAATCGCTCGTGGTACGTCAGCGCTGCCTCACCGTGATGATCACAATATGGCGTAATCCTGGTTCCTGTGATTGCCTTTCCGGGCAATGATCAGGCAGCACCCGTTCACGGCAGTGGCGGCGCCTCACCGCGTTGACGGAGCCGATTCATATCCTGCACTACGATGTAACCACGACCGCTGTTGATCAGACCATCGTCGCTGAAGTCGGCGAGGATTCGACTCACCACTTCGCGCGATGTGCCGAGTTCGGCAGCGATCTGTTGGTGCGTTGCATTGATCGTCGGCGGATGGCCGCGAGCGTGCCGCACCAGAAACTCGGCCAGCCGCACATCGAGCCGGCGGAAGGCAATTTCATCAACGATGGCCATCACCGTTGCCAGTCGGCGGGCCAGCAATTGAAAAACATAATCGCGCCAGGCCTGATAGCGGTCGATCCAGTCACGGAAACTCTCTTGCCCGATCACAAATGCTGTGGCATCTTGTTCAACGGTCGCAATTGCCGGGAAGCGTCGTTCGCTCAAGACACAACTGGTTGTGAGAATGCAACTCTCGCCGCGACCAAATCGATAGAGCGTGATCTCGCGGCCAGTTTCACCAATCTTGAAGACGCGCACCTGCCCGGTAGCCAGAACGGCGAAATAGCTACACTCATCCCCTTCGGCGAAGATGGTGGCGCCTGACGGGATGCTCAGCATGGTGGCCTGTGAGGTGAAATCGCGCGCAATTGGCGCAGCCGGGTCTTGCAAAAACGGTAATAGCTCGCTGGCGAGGTGAAATTCGCGCGCATTGATCATAATCAGTTAACCCAGGGATTGATAACGCTCATGCCCTTCGATGGAAAACCTGCTTACATTGTACCGCTGGTTTGCCAACTCTGTCGGCTCGCTATCAATCTTGGTATCACCTTGCCTTCTGTTCCAGCAACGCTGCGATTCGCTCGGCGAGCTGGCGCAACCGCACCGGTTTCGCCAGGTAATCATCGGCGCCAGCGGCCATGCAGCGTTCGCGATCGCCCGGCATTGCCAGTGCCGTCAGCACCAGGATCGGCAAGTCTCGTGTTGCCACGTTGTTACGCAGATGACGCATCACCTCAATCCCGTCCATCGTGCGCATCCGCACATCGAGCAACACCAGACACGGCATTTCACCCTGCACATAGGCCAGCGCCTCTTCGCCCGACTCCACGTGGACAACCCGGTAGCCACAGCGGTTCAGATACTGGGCAAAGAGGGATGCGCTCGACACATCGTCTTCCACCATCAACAAGGGGCGATCACCGGCCAGCGGCGATGCTGGCGGCAGATCGACCGGTAGTTCGATCTCTTTTTGCCGCTCATTGGCAAACCATTCCAGCAAACGTTTCTGTTCGTCAGGTTCCCATGGCAGCGTTACGTGGAAGCGACTACCAGCACCTACTTCACTTTCAAGGCTAACGCTACCGCCGTGCAGGCGCGTCAGTTTTGAGACAAGCGCCAGCCCCAATCCGCTACCGGTTACCTCCTGCTGACGCTCATTCTCGATCTGGCGAAATGGCTCAAATAGCCGCTCAGCATCGGTAGGAGCAATGCCGATCCCGGTGTCCCAGACGGTGAAGCGTATCGATCCCTGTTCTGGCTGGCCGCGCACCTCAAGGCCCACTTTGCCTCCAGAGGGGGTAAATTTGATCGCGTTTGAGAGCAGGTTGATCAGAATTTGGCGCAACCGCCGCGCATCGGCCAGAATGACCTGCGCAGTTGGATCGAGATCGTAAATCAACTGGAGACCGGCTCGTTTGGACATATCGGCAATCATTGGGCGGAGCGACATGCACAGGTCTTGCACCGAAACCGGCCCCAGATCCAGTTCGAGTCGGCCAGCCTCAATTTTGGCAATGTCAAGATAGTCGTTGATCAGCGACAGCAAATGCTGACCACCCTGCTTAATCCCGTTGATTGCGTTGAGTTGTTCTTCGCTCAGCGGGCCGACCAGTTGCGCGCGCAACACATCAACCAGTCCGAGAATGGCGGTCAAAGGCGTGCGGATTTCGTGACTCATGCTGGCCAGAAACTCGTCTTTCAGCTTGGTCACGCGGAGCAAGCCGGCATTGATCCGGGCCAGCTCAACATTCTGGCGCTGAATGCGGTCTTTGAGTAGTTGCAGTTCGTTGCGGCGCTGGGCAATAAGTTGTTCCGAAACGCTACGATGCGTCGTATCGGTGATGATCTGGATGAGTCCGGTAATCTGACCGTCTTTGTCAGCGAGCGGCACTGTCAGCAGATCGAGGTACAGCACCGATCCATCGGGCAGTGCCCGGTTGATCAACGGCAGATGCAGGCGATCGAGATCGCCGCGCAGAATGTCTGTCAATGCCGACTCGTTGCCAAACAGCTCCGGCAATACGTCGATCAGATGCGCGCCAATCGGTGGCGTGCCACCAACCAGCGCCAGCAAGCCGCCAGCACTCTGAATGATCAGGTCAGGCCCTACCGTCAGGTAGGCGCTGCCGGTTTCAATGAGCACCTGTTGTTCAACCGTTGATTTCATAGCGCGGTGCTCCTCCTTATGGTTGCGGGAATGGCGTTATGAGTGACGGTGGAATGGGTCGCACTAAACCCACCCAGCGCGACGGTACCCAACCGATTAATTGCACGGCCTGCTGTTCGATCCGCACATCAACCCGCACCTGATACCAATCGCCGTACTGCGCCAGCACAATCACCGGCGCGTTGCGAGGCGCGACAATCAGGCTTCGCTCACTGGCCTCATCGGGTGCGCTGTAGAGATACACATTCCCTGTCATCACACCGTCGTAAGGGATGGGTGTGATTGTTGGCGTTGGCGTCACAGTTGGTGTCGCCGTAGCAGTCGGGGTTGCGGTAGGTGTAGCGGTGGGTGTCAGCGTGGCAGTCGGCGTCGGCGTGGCAGTTGGGGTAGCGGTGGGTGTGGTGGTTGGCGTTGGGGTGGCGGTCGGGGTGGCAGTCGGCGCAGGCGTGGCGGTCGGGGCGAGCAATGCCGCCATGCGTGCCTCAACGCTTAGCACCCACCAGCCACAGAGAAAGATGGGAGAGAGAGCGATGAGGAGCAACAAGACCATGATTGCGCGCTGCAACAACGAACTTGACGATCTGGCCGGTCGGGTAGCATTCAACTGCGCCGAGGCAAGCGGAATTTTCGCGCGAATGATCGACTCTGCCGCCATCACTAACTCGTCATCATCGCCGGCAAACGCGCGCAGGCGATCATAACGATCCTCGTGAATGGCAACCAGAGTCTGGCGCAACTGCTCGCGAAAGCCGCGCGGTTCAACGCCGGTAATCACAGCGGCAAGGTAAGCTGCGCTCCCACTGGCAATCACGATCTGGCGCGACTCGTAGCTGATTGCGCCGAGTTCATCACCTTCACCAAGCGCATCGCGAGCAAAGTCGCGAATTGCTGTCAACATGCCACTAACCAGATCGCGGTCGGCGGCAGGAACGCCGGGAGCGGCGATATGAGTGATCAACAACCCCGATTCGCGCTGAATGAGAAACACCTCTTGCACGGAAAAGGGCAACTGGCTACGCAGAGCATATTCTCCGGCTGAAATGCCTTGCGCTCGCGCCTGCCAGTAACCTGGATCCAGCATCAAGAGCGGGCCAGAGCGGATGCGGGTATCGATTTGGGCGGCCAGATCGCGGATCGCTTCGGTAGCGGCGCGCGCGATCATGGCTCCGATCACTGGGTAGAGGGCGTCAATGATGTCTTCGCGCGCCTTATAGACCTGCTGACGAATTGCTTCACCGATGGCCGGCGCCAGCGCGCGCGCGATCTCATCTTTTGAGGTGTGAATCTGCTCGGCCAGAATATCGGCTATAACCGGGCTGATTTTGTCAACCAGCGCTTCCGGCTTCAACAGCACGCGCCGTAGTTCCTCAATTTCCCGGCTCGTCTGCGGGTCGGTAGCCATACGTGTCTATCAATCATCAGTCGCAGAAGAGAGACCTTCGAGCAGACCGGCCACGGTGCTGCCAGTTTCCAACCGGGTGGCGATTTCCATCAGCATGCTGGCCAGAGCCTTGCGGTCGGTTTTTTGATTTTCCAGCCGGTCGGCAATTCGGCGCAACTCAGTGCGGAGTGCGTCCTCAGCGCTACGGATCTCGCGGCGGAGCGCCTGCGCCCGTTGTTCGAGCAGATCGCGCACCTCGGCCAGACCGGCTCGTCCAGAGCGAATCTCAAGGTCGTGGTGGCCCTGCGCGCGCCGCAACTCGCTCACCCCGTCACCCAGGCCGTTGAGAGCTGCCTCGTGCTGGCGTACCTGCGCTGACACCTGCTGCAATAGTGACTCGCGCGCCCGCGCGCGCTCGATCTCGCGCCGTAGTTCATCGTTTAGCCGACGAGTCTCGACCTCAAGCGCGTCGAAGCGGCGCAACATTGCTTTCTCAACCTCGCCTAATCGATCCTGTAACTGGCGCACATCTTCGTTCAGATGTTCGATCATGCGGCGCACATCGCTAAACGAACGCGCATACTCTTCCATCTGCGGCCCAAAGATGATGTCGCGTAGTCGATCCACTTCGGCCTGGCGCGGCTGGCGCGAGCCGGTACCCAGAATGATCTGTCGCACTCGTTCCAGTTCTTCGGCTTCGTCTGGCGAGTTGACCCGGTCTGCATCATTGATCATATCAGCCCCTTCTGCTGCCCAATCTGGCGCCCCAACCTCTGAAATGCCTCTTGCACTCCTTCGCCCGTGCGCGCGCTCGTGCAGAGCCAGTCGGCTGACAAGGCTGCCGCCGTCGCTGCAATCTCATCATCGGCGATTTGGCGTTGTGTGGTCAGATCAACTTTATTTGCCGCGATAACCAGTGGTGTCGCGGGACTGGCGCGGTGAAATGCTGATGCGTACTCACTCAATACTGACAATGTATCAGGACGGGTCACATCGCAGACGAGCAGCGCGCCAGCGGCGCCCCGATAGTAGTTCTGCACGATCTGGTCAAATCGTTCGCCGCCGGTGGTGTCCCAAATTAAGAGTTGTATTTCTAACTGCGCGACACGCATCGAATGGCGACTGATCTGCACTCCCAGCGTGCTCAGATACCGCTCGTCAAAGATGCCTTCGACAAAGCGACGGATCAGGCTGGTTTTGCCAACCGAGAATTCGCCCAGCAGGCAGATTTTGGCAGTAAGTCGGTTCACGTCAATAGTTCCTGGAGCGACCCATCCGGTTTCGTTACAACTAATAGTATAGCACGACTCTTCTAACGGTCATTCGCCCGATTGGTAAGTCGTAGCAGGAACGGTGTTTCATTTTAGTTGTGATTATGGTTGTATGATTTTGTGCGTTAAACATAGTGGTAAAGTGGCGATTAGGGGTAAAAATGGGTATTTTTAAGTTGTTTTTGATTGAAATTAAAGATTTTATTTAAGAAAATTGTTTTTGACCGTTTCTTATTTTTTAAGTAGAGCGATCCTTATCTAAAACAATAATTGTTTCGATATGTGGGGTTTGCGGGAAGAGATCAATTGGCTGCACCAGAGTGATGTGATAACCGGCAGCCAGCAATGGCGCGAGATCGCGGCCAATCAGTCCAGGATGACAGGAAATGTAAATAATTCGGTTTGGCGCATGATTGATGATCGCCTTCATCAAGGCCGGATGACAGCCGCGGCGCGGCGGGTCAAGGATGGCCGCGTGAAAGGGGCCGGGCAAACTGCTCACAACCCGTTCCGCCGCCCCGACAATGCACTGCACATTGGTAATCCGGTTGTCGGCGGCGCTTTGAATCGCATCATCTACCGCCGGAGGGTAGGATTCCACAGCTACTACTTCATCGTAATCGGCGGCAAGCGGCAGGGCAAAACTGCCTACCCCACTGTAAGCGTCGAGCAGTCGCCCCCCATGAGGGTCTAATGCTGCGCGCACAATTGCCAGCATGCGTTCAGCCTGAGCATGATTAACCTGGAAGAAACTGCTCAGGCTAAGGCGAAACACCACTTCGCCCAGCTCATCGTAAATGACATGCATACCGGCCAGCGGCTGGCCATCGAGCGTAACGCCGGCCAGGGTGGGCGTTGTCGCCATCCAGTTCGCGGCCAGCCGGGCCAGCGCATCTTTACTGGCTTGAGGAGTTGGTGACAGTTGCGCAGCAGCGTAGCCGTAAACTGCGCTGGCGCGCAATAACACCTCACCGATTTGATCGGCAAACGACAGGCGGCGCAATCCGGCCAGTGCCGCCCGGAGGGATGGCAACAACAGGGGATCATCAACCAGATCGATCACTGTTTTGGCGCCGCTGGCATGGTACCCGATTGCGGCGCCGGCGACGTGAAGGCGCGCGCTGTTGCGATAGCCCCACGGCTGTGGCGCAGCAATCACCGGCTCGATAGGTGTCTCAACGCCGGGCAGAAACTTTCGGATCTGATCGGCCACAATCTCGCCCTTGAAACGCACCTGGGCTGGATAGGCGATATGTTGCCACGGCACGTGGTCGCCGTGGTTGACTGTCAGCTCTACCCGATCAGGGGAGGCGCGAATGACATCGATGACACCAGCGCGCAAGAAACGGTTATGGCGCTCGCGCACAATCGCGCGCACCCGCTCACCCGGTATCGCGCCGCTCACGAAAACCACCAGCTCGCCGAGCCGGCCCACTCCATCGCCGCCCTGGGCGATGCTTTCAATATCGATCTCGATGATGTCAGTCATGGCAGTTTCTGTCAGGAGTGCGAGCGCAACCACAGGCGTATTATAGCCTGCGCCGGCAATGCTCATACGACCGTTTGTATCGCTGTGTGTTACAATGACGCTAACATGTTCGGCGACCACCATTCTTCGGGTTGCACAATGAAGGCTCATTCTTTTCTCCGCGTCGGCCTCTTTCGCCTGCTGATAGCCTTGAATGTCCTTCCCTTTATCGCTGGTTGTAGTTTAATCCCCGTCGCTTCGCCGACGCCCGCCGCTTCGCAAATGCCCGCCGCTTCGCCGACGCTTGCCGCTTCGCCGACGCCCGCCGCTTCACCTGCTCCACTGCCAACGGCAACGGTGATCGGTGGTCTGGCAAATCCTGCTTCAACCTATTGTGTTGAACAGGGAGGTCGGCTTGAGATTCAAGCGGTTGCCAATGAAGGACAGGTTGGAGTGTGCCTGTTTGCCGATGGTTCGCTCTGTGATGAATGGGCCTTTTTCCGCAATGAGTGCCGGCCCGGCGAACAGTATGAATTGTCATTGACCGATCCTATTACAGAAATCGCTGCAACGCCGCTTAGTAATGCGTTGGGCGCATTGCAGGCTTCGCTGCCGGCCAACGCTTTTGCCAGACTCGCCGCTCAACCGCTGGCAACAGATGATGGTCGCCAGCTTTGGGTGTTCTACAGCGCCGGGATGCGTCCATTCGACCTTGATCCACCGCCTTCTCATTTTATCGCTGTTTACGCTTGTGCCGACGATGAATGCCAGGAACTTGATCGGCAAGAGTTGCGGCAAAACTTTGATGTTGTAGATCTGGAACCAGATTTCATTGATTCTGTGCAGCAGGTGCAGATTGCGCCCGGTCGAATCTGGATTCAAGTTGAGGGCGGGATGGGCGCCCATAGCGGCACATATCATCTGTTCAGCTTCGATGGCCGCGCGCTTCGGCTTGAAGTAGTGGCGTTCTCGTCTAGCCCCGGCGTGGGCCGTATCGAAGACTTGAATGGCGATGGCCTCAATGAGGTAGTGCTTGACCGTTCCGAACGCTACGTCTTTTGCTATGCATGCGGGGTCTATTATCCTGCTTACGAGGTGTATACCTGGCAAGACCAGGCGCTGATCAGACTTGAGCTTGGCGATCTAACGATAGCCGATCAAACGGTATCTTTTGCCGAACTCAACCGCCAGGCTATTGCATTCGCCCAGGCCGATCTCTGGCCAGAGGCGCTGACGGCAATTGATGCTGCCGTGGCCCAGGCCGGTTCAGCCGATCCACCTGCGACAGCCGGTTCACTGCGCTGGAATCAGCGCCTGATCCAGCTTACCCACGATGCTCATCTCGCCGCGATTGAACAGAGCGCCTACCCCTTGTTGAATGAGGTCTTCTTCGGCGCATATGAGCGCGCGGTTGATCGGATGCGTGCCTATCCACCGGAAGCAATCTTCAATGCCGAATCGCCACTGATCGCTGGCACTGTAGCTCAAGGCTGGCTGCCCGAATTCAGCTCTTATCTGACCGGGAGTGCTGATCGAGCGCTGGCCGTTGCGCCTGATCGCGCCGCAATCTACGTTATTCGGGCCTGGGGCCGGTTTTTGCTCGATCCTGCTGATCCTGGAATTGGCGTCGATTTGAGTCGCGCAGCTCAATTGCAGCCGGACGATACCCTGTTGATCGCTCTTGCTTCCTGGTGGGAACGTCGTGATAAATAAAGTGAGCACCGGCGTGAGCCGGTGCTGTTTGCAGTGGTGGGCCCCGTGGGACTCGAACCCACAACCGATTGATTAAGAGTCAACTGCTCTGCCAATTGAGCTAGAGGCCCGCTGAAAATATACAACAAGCGGCTCAAATTGTCAATTCCACCGGTAGAAGTGGGTAGGGCAGGTAGCAAGGGATTGTGGCATTGGAATGATGCGCAGCAACATGTTCATTCCTTTGTCACCGTCTCGATGGCGTGTGCGAACGGTTGCGTCAACCGTGATCCGGCTTGTCGTAATGAGCGAGGTTTTGTACAATGCAAGCGGAGCACTCTTTGGTTGCGCAACTTCCCTATGCCGAACGATCGATACTATCCAGAATACGGCCCGATCTATCGCCGGCGGGCTGCGCAAGGTGAAAGGTTGCCCGCTGGTGAACCGCCCCCGGCTGAGCGGCGTCGGCCACGACCGCGCCGCCCGTTGCGTCATCGGCGGCGCGCGCCGATCTGGGTGGGGCTGGTTGTTGTCGTTTTTCTGCTTCTGGCTCTGCCTGTGGGCGCGATCTATGCCGTTGACTTCGTGTATCCCAATACCATCTTGCCCGGCGTCTCACTCAACGGCGAGCCGATCGGTGGGCAGAGCCGCGCTGACCTGATTATCAAGCTGCGTGAACGCTACCAGTCTTTTGAGCAACAACCGGTTACCCTGACCTTTCGCAACCGTGTCTGGCAACCGACCCTCTCCGAATTGGGAGCGTCGTTTAATATCGAGCAACTGGCCAATAGCGCTTTCGCGCTAGGCCGGAGCGGTGATCTGTTGACCCGCGCCCATGATCTCTGGTTACTCTGGCAGACAGGGGTTGATCTCACTCCCCGCCTGACCGTTGACCTTAGTCAGACTCAGCGCTATCTGCTTGGGCTGGCGCCCCAAATCGAGCAGATGCCCACCGATGCTGCGCTCAGTCTGGCCGATGCCCGGGTGATCGGTCAGCCCAGTCAACCCGGCACGCAACTGCTGATTGACGCTACTGCCAATGATGTGCTGCTGGCGCTTCAGCAGCTTCAGCCGCAGACGGTGCCGGTGCGCACGCGCCAGCTCGCCCCACTGATTGACGATACCGATCTGGTAGTGGCTCAGCAGGTTGCCGCGCACTTGCTGCGTAGTCCGCTGGAATTGGTTGTGGGAGAAGAGACCATAATCTGGCCGCCTGAACGACTGGCCGAATTTTTCCAGGTTGTGCCGGTTGACGGTCAGTTGACCGTGCAGGTCGATACCGATCGGCTGTCGCGCGCAGTGGAAGGGCTGGCTCAAATCATTGATACCGGCACTGCCGAGCCGCGACTACGCTTCAGCGATGGACGGGTACGGATCGTGGCTGATGGTCGGCCCGGTCGGCGTTTGCGGCAGACCGAAGCAATAACTGCTATTGCCAATGCGCTTATGCAGGCTTCACCGATCACGCGCGCGCTGGTATTGCCGGTTGATCGGGTTGAACCCCAGATCACTGCCGAAACGCTCGATAGTCTCGGTATTGTTGAACTGGTGGCGGAAGGTCGCAGCAGTTTTGCCGGTTCGGCTCCGTATCGGATCACCAACATTCGCGCCGGCGCTGCGCGTATGAATGGCGTGCTGATTGCGCCTGGCGAGGAGTTTTCTTTCAATCGTCAGTTGGGCGAAGTGAATGCCGAACATGGCTTCGTTGAAGGCTATGCTATCATCGGCAATCGCACCCAGCTCGAGTGGGGTGGCGGGGTCTGTCAGGTCAGCACTACAGTCTTTCGCGCTGCTTTCTGGGCCGGTCTGCCGATCACAGAACGCCATGCCCACTCATTCTACATTAGCTGGTACGACCGGTTTGGCCTTGGCCCGAATGGCAATGGGCAAGGTTTGGATGCGGCTATCTTCACCGGTGTGCAAGATCTGAAATTTGTCAATGACACCGGACACTGGCTGCTGATGCAAACCAGTATCGATGAGCAGGAACAAGTGTTAGTCGTGCAGTTGTACGGTACGCGACCTAATCGCGATGTGCAGATTGAGGGGCCACTGATCGCGAATGAGGTGCGCGCGCCCACTGAGCCAGTTTATATCGATGATCCATCATTGCCTCGTGGCACGTTGCGCCAGACCGATGTTGCCCGCAATGGGCGTGACATCTCGATTTATCGCATCATCACCGATAGCAATGGCCAGCAGCGGCGTGAACTCTTCTTCACCCGCTTCCGTCCCTGGCCAAATATCTTTTTACGTGGAACAGGGTGACCATGTGTCCGGTGGTCGGTCATGAGCTGTTGAAGCGTGACCAAAATATTCTTTTCCGCAAAACTGCTTCGTTTCACTGCCCTGCTTTGCAGCTCATCACTTTCGTTCGCAGGTTGCTGGTTGGCAGGTTTGTCTCCAATCGCGCTCTCTCGCTCTCTGTGCTATACTGGCGGTACGCAGGAGGCATCCTATGGCCGCTATTCGCTTGATCCCAACGCTCCGCCGGCAAGGCCATCCGCTAGCCGATCCGCTTGCGCAGCAGCAATTGCTGGCTGGCTTGCCGGTGCCACCTTTTGCCGCGACGCTGGCTGCCTATGGTCTGGGGCCGTTGCGCGCCGGGCCGCGCGTCGAGGTGTTGCAGATCAATGTCGGTCGGCGTTGCAACCAGACCTGTCGTCATTGTCACGTCGATGCCGGCCCCGATCGAACGGAAGTCATGCCACCGGAAATCGTTGCCGCCTGTCTCGATCTCCTCGAACGGTGGCAGATTCCGGTGCTTGATATTACCGGTGGCGCGCCCGAATTGCATCCCGCCTTCGATGAGATCGTCCGGCATGCCCGCGCATTGGGCTGTCATGTCATCGACCGTTGCAATCTAACCATTGCCCAACTGCCCAATTACCGCTATCTGCCACGTTTCTTCGCCGAACAGCAGGTTGAGATTATCGCTTCACTGCCGGCCCCCGATCCGGTCGGAACCGATGGGCAGCGCGGAGATGGTGTCTTCAGTCAATCGATTGCAACCTTGCGCGAATTAAATGCGCTTGGCTATGGCCAGCCCGGCAGTGGTCTGCTTCTCAACTTGATTGCCAATCCAACCGGGCCGCATCTGCCGGAGCCGCAAGAGACGCTTGAACTGCGCTGGCGCCGCGAACTGGCCGAACGCTACGGCATTGTGTTTAATCGTCTCTACACCCTGACCAACATGCCGATCAGCCGCTATCTGGCTTTCTTACACGAGAGTGGCCAGCTCGATAACTATATGCATCTCCTGGTGCAGTCATTCAATCCAACAACCGTTGCTGGTTTGATGTGCCGTTCGACGCTCTCGGTTGGGTGGGATGGTCGGTTGTACGATTGCGATTTCAATCAAATGCTCGATCTGGCGTTACCGCAGACGATTACCAATGTGACCTTGCCCGACCTGGCTGAACGTGATGTTCGCACTGCTGCTCATTGTTACGCATGCACCGCCGCTGCCGGTTCTACCTGAACAGGGGCGATCGGCGCGCCGTGAGCGCGCTTCCTGCCCTCGCGATGATGGCTCGCCGGCCTGAAGCCGGGCGAGTTAAGACCCGTTTGTGCCCACCCTTAACGCCGGCGCAGGCCGCAACCCTGTACGCAGCATTTTTGCGTGATGTGATCGAGTTGATCCGGACTGTGCCGGGCGTGCAACCGGTGATTGCCTATTCGCCCGTAGATGCCGGTGATTATTTTGCCATCCTCGCCCCCGATATTGCCCATCGCCCTCAAATCGGTGTCGATTTGGGCGAGCGGTTGGCTGCGGTGACCTCTGATCTCTTGCGGGAAGGGTCGCCGGCAGTCATTGTTATCGGTAGTGATAGCCCCAGTCTGCCGCCGGAGTACATCGAGCAGGCGCTGGTTGAACTTCACCGGGGTGCCGATCTGGTGTTAGGGCCAGCCGATGACGGTGGCTACTATCTGGTCGGATTGCGTCAGCCTGCGCCCTCTCTCTTCACTCAGGTTACGATGAGCACGCCTGCGGTTTTGCATGATACGCTGGCCGTTGCCCGGCAACTCGGCCTGCGCGCGCGTCTGATCGCGCCCTGGTACGACATCGATACGGTTGCGGATCTGATCCGGCTGCGCACCGATCCGGCCCCGCTCAAGCATACCCGGCCATTGCTCAATGAGATGAACCTGTAAGCGTTATTGCCACTGATGCGCAATTGTTCCGCCTGAGCGCTATTGGAGCGAGGATTCCAGCGGTTGCATCAGCGTTATCCGCACCAGCGGTACGGGGCGGTTCCATTCTGACATCCGCTCGCCGATCACTGTGCCACCCATGCGAAGATAAAAGCCGAGCGCGTTCGGATCGGCTTCCAGCTCGATCTGATCAATCCCGCGCTTGCGGCACTCAATTGTGGCATGGTTCAACAACGCTCGACCGAGGCCCTGCCCGATCCATTCCGGCGTTACCCACAGATCTTCGAGAATAGCCGGCAGTCGATCAACCATCAGTCGATACCAGCCAACCGGTCTGTCATCGATGCGCGCCACAAAGACCAGATCGCGCCCAATAGCTGCCGGATCGATGATCGGTGTCGCTGCCCACTGCGCAATCAGATGATCGGGATAGTTCCAGTAGCGTTTGGCGGCAATGGCGATCTGTTTCAGGGTAGTCGCCTCGTCGGTTTGCGCTCGCGTGATAATGATTGATAGCATCGCCTTTTTCCTTGTGGTAATGGTTGACTTGTCAGAAATCTTCAAAACAGCGATAATGACCGGTGGCAGATCGCATTCCGACAGGGTTACTGAGGGATAGGAAACAGCCTCGCATCAATAACCTTATGTCATGTCGGATTATTCTCCCGCAGGTGTCTATGGTAACCGAACAGACGCAACCCGGCCCGCGAATGGGTGAATTTGTGGCCATGATGGCCTTGATGACTTCGCTGGTAGCCATGTCAATCGATCTGATGTTGCCCGCGCTTGGCGACATCGGTGTCGAGCTAGGAGCGCCGAACGAGAATGCGACCCAACTGGTAGTAACGATGGTCTTTCTCGGTTTGGCGATCGGTCAACTGCTCTACGGGCCACTCTCAGACAGTATCGGGCGCAAGTCGGCTATCTATGCCGGCTTTGGGGTCTTCTTCATCGGATCGCTCCTGACCATCTTCGCCTTCAACTTCCCGATGATGCTGATCGGTCGTCTCTTGCAAGGCTTCGGTGTTGCCGGGCCGCGCGCCGTCTCAATGGCGCTCATCCGTGACCGGTTTGCCGGTCGCGCGATGGCGCGGGTCATGTCATTCATTATGGTCGTCTTTATCATCGTGCCAATTATCGCGCCGGCATTGGGGCAGGTCATGTTGCTGGTAACGCCCTGGCGAGCCTTGTTTGTCGCTCTGTTGTCGCTTGGTCTGATCGCGCTGATCTGGTTTGGCGCGCGCCAACCCGAGACGCTGCCGGTCGAGCGCCGCGCGCCTCTAGCGATCAATCGGATCGGGCATGCGTTGCGTGAAGTGCTGAGTCATCGAATCGCATTCGGATATACCCTGATGGCTGGCGTAGTCTCGGCAATCTTGCAAAGCTACCTGAGTCTGGCGCCACAGATCTTTCAGAGCCAGTATGATCTCGGCGCACATTTTCCGCTATTCTTCGCGGCCAATGCCCTCGCCATTGGCGTTGCTTCGTTTACCAATGGCCGCCTTGTCATGCGTTATGGCATGCGACGGTTAGTCAAAACTGCTCTCCCGCTTCTGGGTGGATTGACATTGACCTTTGTGGTTGTTGCTTTGATCACCGGCGGTCAACCGCCGTTATGGGTATTGATGATCTTCTTGATGCCATGCTTCTTCTGCCTCGGTATCCTCTTCGGCAACATGAACGCGCTGGCAATGGAGCCGCTCGGTCATATCGCCGGCGTTGGCGCTGCTGTCGTTGGTTCACTCTCAACCCTTGTTGCCATCCCGATCGGGGCAATGATCGGCCAGGCCTACAACGGAACTATCACGCCATTAGCTGTTGGCTTTGCAGTGTCGGCGTTAACTGCGCTAGGCTTGTTGCGCTGGATTGAGAGCGGACAACACGCTATCAAACCCGATTCTGAGCCAGTTGTTTAGCGGATGTCGCTGTCGCGCGCAACCGGCGGCCTGGAAACGTTGCCGTTGAACCCTTATCCACGCCCATGCTGCGCTGCAACAGTCTTGCGCAGTATGGGCACTTCATTCCCAACCCGTATCCGAACTCCCCTGATGCCTGGCCGATGAGCATGATGAAGCAGTAAAAGAATGCCACCGTATCGCGGAGAGACTCTGCCAGCGATAATCTTGTCATCCCTATATACCAGGTGTGCGCGAACGTGGGTTCGGTAAAATTCCCCGCTGGATAAAGCCTCGTGTGCCCTGACACCGAATATGACGCCTGGTATGCCGACATTCCGGTGAACGCATGCATCATCGCCGCTCCTGAAGGTCTGTTCGGGTAGCATAACGGTATCTCCGCGCGAATGGTCTTGACTGGCGCCAGCCCTCTCATCGTTGCCCATAACAGGATTGCCAACCGGTTGCAAAGATGTGTTCTCTTGTGGTTGTTCAGGTGTCGGCCCGATCGCGCGTTCATCATCGGCCTCAATAGCCTATCAGATGACGCTTGCCCGGATTCCTCACACTTTAATGTATCTTCCTATTGACATGTCTGTGCATCAATGCTATGATGTCTGTGCAAAGTATTGACAGAACCAGAGATAGGAGAAGTTCATGATCAAAGTTGGACGGCGCTGCCATATTGAGGGTGTTACCCCCGAACAAGTGTTTACCACGCTGTCAAACCCCGGGTTGATTAGCCAGATTCTGCCGCGCGTGCAAAAGACTGAGTTGCTCGACCGCGATGATGTCGCTCGTCATGCTCGCCTTGTTACCTACATGTCGATGGGCGGGTTGTTCGGCACTATTCGCTGTGAGGGTGATCTGACCTGGCAAGATAACCGGGAAATTGTCTTTACAGTGCGCACGCCACTCCCGGTCGAGACGCGCTGGGTGCTCAATCAGGCCGTCAACGGTACCGACCTGCAAGTTGTCATGGGGATCGACCTGGCGCCGTTGTTGGGAATGATGGCTTCGTTTGTGCCTGAGAAGACGGTTTCTGACATGCTTGGTGCCGATCTCGAGACGGCGCTACGCGGAGTAGCTCGTCACACTCGGCAATCGGTGTCAACCCGTGCTGCTGCCTGAGTAACAACCTTCCCTGTCTCTGGTATAATCGCAGAGCGCCACACAAGCGGCGCTCTGCGTTCTTTTTGCCGCTCCGGCGTAGAGTCGGGGGAAGACAATGGTTGACCTCATGCAGATCGGTCTGGGTTTCATGCTGAGCGTTGTGATCGGCGGCGTTGCGTTTGCCCGTCGCTCGCTAAGCGAAAGCGGATGGCTGGGCGCAATTGTCGTTGGCACTCTCACTTTTGGGTTCGGCGGTTGGCCTTGGGGATTGACGCTTATCGTCTTCTTTGTTACGAGTAGCATTCTCTCTCACTACAAAGAGTCGATTAAGGAGCGGCGCGCAGCCGAAAAGTTTTCCAAAGGCGGTCGGCGCGACTTTTTTCAAACGATCGCCAATGGTGGCCTTGGCGCACTCTGCGCGGTGGCGTATGCATTGAGTGGCCAACCCTGGTGGCTGCTTGCGGCCTTTGTCGGCTTGATGGCAACCGTAAATGCCGATACCTGGGCAACAGAATTGGGAGTATTGAGTCCGCATCAGCCACGGCTGATCACAACGCGCCGGCCTGTCCCGCCGGGCACCTCTGGTGGTGTAACTGCGCTCGGCACTTCAGCGGCAGCGGCTGGCGGTCTGCTGATCGGGATTGCGATGTTTCTGTTCACCACGCTCGCCGCGCCAGGAACTATCTGGCCCTGGTGGATGATTCCAGCCGGCCTTCTTGGGGGTCTCGGCGGTGCGCTGTTTGACAGTCTCCTCGGCGCAACTGTGCAGGCAATCTATGTCTACCCCGACGGGCGCGAGACTGAGCGTCGCGTGGCTCGCGATGGCACGCCAAATCGCTTTCTACGCGGCTGGCGCTGGATGGATAACGATCTGGTCAATCTGATCAGCTCGGTCGGCGGCGCCATCATTGCGATTGTGATTGCGGCACTGGCCGGTGGAATGTGACAGTTGCGCGCAAAGTTGAGAAGCGACGTTGTCACGCAACGTCGCTTCTGACCCGTTCGCTACCGCGCGCGTCGCAAGAGCAGCAATCCCACTACAATCATCACAATCGGGAAGAGCAAAGAGAGGTTGACCCCCAACTGCTCAAGGAGAATGAGACCTCCGACCCCGATCAGGATCAGTCCCAGAAGACTCCAATTGCGACGGCGTGGCGCAGGAGTAAGTTGAACTGTCTCGCCAACGGCTGGCCCGCCGATCGGCTGTCCGGTCAGGGGATCGAAACGGAATGATGGATCGGGCGCATAACCTACCCGGGCCTGTCCGCTGCTCTGCTGTTGGCCAACGAAGACTTCCTGGTTCACCGGCGTTGCGCCGGGTGCCGCAGAAGTGAATGGTGTTGTCGGGGTGTCTTTCGGCATAATCAGCCAGAGAACCAGATAGATCGGCAGGCTGATGCCATTGATGAAAAAGATCAGCACAAAGATCAGGCGAACGATCACCGGATCAACGGCAAAGTATCGTGCCAATCCACCGCAGACGCCGCCGATCATCTTGTCGGTGCTGCTGCGTGTTAATCGAGTCTGCATCGTAAGCTCCTTCCATCCGGGGCGCGTCAGCCGCGCCTGCATGCTCTGGCGATATGACGAAAGCCACCCTGGATTGTTGCAGTCAATCTGGAGCTTGCATAAGGAACCGACAGTTATGCGCGCATACGCTCAAGCGCCCTTTGATAGACCGGAAAGGTGTCGCGCCACAGCACTATGCGCGCCAATGTCGGCGACTGATGCTGGCGCAAATCGTCGATCAGGGTCTGCAACACCAATGGCGCTGCTCGCTCAACCGGGAACCCGTAGATGCCGGTAGCAATGCTAGGAAAGGCGATGCTTTGCAGACCGAATTGCCGGGCCAGGTTCAGGCTGGAACGGTATGCGCTCGCCAGAAGTCGGTCGGCCTCTTCTGGTGGATAGCGATCGAAGATCGGCCCAACCGCATGGATCACATACCGGGCTGGCAGCGCAAACCCCGGGGTAATCCGCGCCTCGCCGGTAGGGCACGGCGCGACCGCATCACACGCGCGTTGTAACTCGGCAGCGCCGGCGGCGCGGAAGATAGCGCCGCAAACGCCGCCACCCTGCCGCAATTCCTCGTTAGCCGCATTGACAATTGCGTCTACCGCTTGCGTAACAATATCGCCTTCGATCAATTCGATCCGGACCTGGCCAATCTCGAGAACCGACTCCATGCCATTCCTCCTCTGTTTGTCACGCTCTTGCCTCACCTGACTAAAATTTCTCGATCAAAGACGCTCATGATGTTTTACAATGTGCGTCAAATATGATAGGATCAAAGTAGTAAAGATCATACTATCAGACAGGAGGAGATGGCTATCGAGACCGGAATGATTGCCCGTCGCATCGTCGAGCTGGTCGAAGACAAGCAGGCTCATGATATTATCCTGCTTGATATTCGCCCGCAGACCACTATTGCCGACTACTTTATCATCTGCACCGCTGACAATGATCGGCAAATGCGCGCGATCATCGATCATATCGACGAGAAGATGACAACTGAACACGGATTAAACCCACGGATCGAAGGCAGCGCCGACACCGGCTGGGTTGTGCTCGACTATCGCGATATTGTCGTCCATATCTTCAGCCAGAGCCAGCGTGAATATTACCGGCTTGAACGTCTCTGGAGCAAGGCAATGCCGGTGGTAGTCGTACAGTGAGGAGTATTATGGGCAAGGAGATTTCGCGACGCAAAGCGGCGTCGCGGCGCAAGCGGTTTGTCCTGTTCGCCAGTGGCGCGGCATTGGGTAGCGCGTTGGGCCTGATCGTCGGCTCAGTGCTGACCTTTTGGCTCGGTGAGGGCGCGGTGCGCGCCATTCAGCGCGGTATCCGCCGGCTTGGCGGCGATGATGGGCGACCGCACTTTGACCTGCTTATGCAGTAGGTTGCACCGAATCGGGTAACGATGGGGTTGCCTGCAAGGGGAATCTCTCCGTTTGTCTGAGCATAAAGGCGACTCTGGCGTCACCGCGCGCCAGAGTCGTTTGTATCAGCGCGAGGAGGTTGCATGGATCTGGTCGGCAAAGTTGCCATCATTACCGGCGGTACCGGTGGGTTAGGGGCCGCTGTTGTTGAACGGTTGCTCGCCGCCGGCGCTACCGTCGTGACGCCATATATCTCGGCAGCGGCATTTGATGCTCTGCGCGCCAGCTACCCCAATGTTGTCGGTGTACGCGTTGATTTGACCGATGAGACGGCGACCAGAACAGCTTATGACTCTATTGCCACCGATCAGGGTGGTATCGATATTCTGATCAACGCGGCTGGGGGGTTTGCCGGCGGCGAACCGGTACATCAAACATCGTGGCCACTCTGGCAGGATCAACTCGACATTAATCTCAAAACGGCAGTTATCTCGTGCGCTGCCGCCATTCCCCATATGATTGCCCGCGGTGGCGGCGCGATTGTCAATGTCAGCAGTCGCACTGCTACCCAATCCGGCGCAAACCTGGCTGCCTACGCTGTGGCCAAGCGCGCTGTGCTCCAGCTTACCGAGGCGCTGGCAGCCGAATTGCGTCCGCGTGATATTACCGTCAACGCAGTGCTGCCCAGCGTGATCGATACGCCGGCGAATCGGGCGGCAATGCCGAACGCCGACTATGAGCGCTGGGTTAAGCCGGGTGAAATCGCTGCTGTGATCCACTTTCTTGTTGGCCCGCATGCGCGGATCATCAGCGGCGCTGCGATCCCGGTGTATGGGAAAGCGTAGTTTCATCGTTAAGGGAACGGCTGGAAGGTTTGACGAGCTGCCCTGGCCTTACTACAATAATATGTGCCATGTCGCTTTCGTGACCATGCCGTCAGATGGGCTGAAGCACCAGTGAGGCATACATGTCTTCTAATCCTAAAGAACTGCTCCAGGAACTCAACGATCTGCGCCAGCGTTACGCGATGCTCGTGCGCGCTTTACGCTTGATGATCTATGACTATGATGTCGCGACTGGCGCGATCACGTGGAGCGGCGAAACCGAATCGGTGTGTGGTCGCGCGCTGCGCGAGCTTGAGGGCGGGATTGCGCAGTGGGAGTCGTTGATCCATCCCGATGATCGCGAGCGAGCGTTAGCCGCGCTCGGTCAGGCCGAAGCGCAACTGAGCGAGTATGACATCGAATACCGCTTCTTGCATAAGAACGGCTCGTATATCTGGATTCTTGATCGAGGCTATTTTCTGGTCGGCCCTGATGGGAAAGCGGCGCGCATGATCGGCATGATGCAGAATGTCAGCGAGATCAAGGCGCTCGAATTTGATCGGTTGCAGATGCAAGAAGAGATCATTGCTGCCCAAGAGCGTGCTTTGCGCGAGTTGAGCAC
Organism: uncultured Chloroflexus sp.; assembly: GCF_937129525.1. GTDB lineage: Bacteria > Chloroflexota > Chloroflexia > Chloroflexales > Chloroflexaceae > Chloroflexus. The sequence goes on from NZ_CAKZNK010000034.1 coordinate 24,996, forward strand.
GCCGCTGGTGCCGATCACCGATCAGGCTGTTGCGTTGCCCCTGATTGGCACCATCGATCAGCGACGAGCCGGTTTGATTATTGAAACCTTGCTCGAAGGGGTTGCCGGTCGTGGCGCTGAGATGGTGATTATCGACATCACCGGTGTGGCGACAGTCGATACCTTTGTCGCCGATGCGTTGATCCGCGCGGCGCGAGCAGTGCGCCTGCTCGGCGCCCGGGTTGTATTGACCGGCATTAGCCCGGAAGTGGCGCAAACGCTGGTGGCGCTTGGCGCCAATTTGAGCATCTTTGAAACCCGCGCTACCTTGCAAGACGGTATTGCGCTGGCTATGAATGGCAGTGGCGTGACCAATCACCAGCAGGGGAAGACGCTACCGACCAGATATTGATGGCGACCTGGCCAGATAACACGGGCGGGCAGGTTTATGACCTGCCCGCCTGATGATACGCTTGAACAGAACCTGTAGCGTCTGTCTGATGCATTGACGAGAGCAACACTCTCGCTTAAAAGAACAGCTTCGCCAGTCGCAAGATACCCTGACTCCACGGCACTCGATGCGAAACGCCGGTCTGCTCGCCAAACTTTTTGGCGTTGGCAACATACCACTGATAGTTGCGCACCAGCGCTGCCTTGTTGGAGTATTTTGGCGTGAAGCCCAATACGCGCTCCGCCTTTTCTACCGATACAAATGAGTCTTCTGTGACCGTGCCGTATGCCCACTTGTAGACCGGCGATAACTTCAGCTTTTCCAGGATAGCCAGTGCCCACACCATCGGCGCTGCCGGGAAGGTAATGATCTTCTTGCCGTGCCCGGCTGCGTCAAGCACCGCCTGAAAGTCTTCTTTGATGGTTGTGAACTCTTTGGCGCCGATGTTAAAGGTGTCGTTAACTCGATCGCGGTCGAGGGTCAGACAGCGGACAATTGCCTCGCAAAGGTCTTCGACATCAAGCAACTGGTAGCGGTTTTTGCCGTTGCCAGGCAGCGGGAAGTTGTGCCCCTCCATTGCCCAGTCATACAGCATGGCAAAGATACCCAGTCGTTCAGGGCCGACAAACGACTTAGGCCGCAAGATCGGCACACACATGCCGGCCTTGCGGAATTCGAGGCAAATCTCTTCTGCTTTGACCTTCGCTTCGCCGTAGGGGCCGACACCGCTCAGCGGGTCGGTTTCGAGCAAAGGGTGATGATCGGGAATGCCATACACCGCCGTCGAAGAGATATGCACCACTCGCTCGACGCCATGATCGCGCGCCGATTCGAGAACGTTGCGCGTTCCGTCAATGTCGGTCGAGAAGATGTCAGCCGGCGAATAGAGGGGGAGTGCTGCGGCGGTATGCACCACGAATTTCACGTCTTTCATGGCCTGATCAACCGCCGCTCGATCACGAATATCACCGGTATGCTCTTCGATCTGACTCCGTTCGGGATAATCGAAGGGGGCAATATCAAGCGAGCGCACGATGTAGCCGCGCGCTAACAGATAACGCGCCAGATTGATGCCGAGAAATCCAGCGCCGCCAGTTATCAAGACACGATCAGCCATAATCCACCAATCCTGTTATGAGCTTTGTTGTAGTAGTGCCCGGATGAGGGCGCTACGCGCGATTATACCTGACAATCGGCCATCCGAGTCAACCACTGGCAGTCGTTCGGCATTGAGGTTCAGCAATTGGCGTGTTGCCATAATGAGCGATGCGTCAAGTGAAACGGGTGGCGGTGGCGGCTCAAGGAGCGTATCGATCGAGCGGCGCGCTCCGGGCAACGCTGTGGCTGGTGTTGGCTGCGCGCGTTGGAGCGCCGCCAGGAGGACGTTACGTTCATTGCCCTGCAGTTGCGATACGATGGTTGCCAGCCGCAGCATTCCAACCAGCTTCTCTTCGCCATCAACCACAAAGAGTAGATGGCCGGGCGCAGTAATCAAAAGCGCCAGTGCCGATGCCAGTGACTGATCAAGCGCAATCCGTGAGACGGCTGCCTGCATGATCATTCGCACCTGCACGCCGGTATCGGTTATATTGTCCGGTTCTGGTTGGCGAGCTACGGCTTGCAGAACTTCTTGCTGGCCGAGAATGCCGGTTAATCGTCCCTGTCCATCAATCACCGGCACGCTCCCATAGCCCCACTCAATCATCATCGTCAGCGCCTGTGGGATCGGGGTCGTCGGCGCTACGCCGCGCACCTCGCGGTTGGCAATGTCACCTGCGCTCCGTCCCCGCAGCAAATTGCTCACCGCCGCCAGTTCTGCAGGTGTCAGCACGCCGATCACCTCTGGCGGCAGGCGCAATCCTGCGCGCCAGGCCAGCTCACGAGCCGAAATGATCCCGATCACAGTCTCATCAACCAGCACCGGCAGCAGGTCAACGTTTGGCGCAACAAGGTGCGTCAGCGCATCGGCTAGCGGCGCATCGGCAGCGATCGCCGGCGCCTCAGATTGCATAATGTCTGAGACCAGTTGCTCAGCGCCAAATGGCCCACCGGGACGCAACAATCCCTGCGCCACTTCAACTGCTTCGACCGTGATCAGCGCGCTGTCGGCCATTGCGCTGATGATCGGTAAGAGCCGTTTGATGCGCGCAACGTGATCGATCCACTCGATCACCACAGGCTGTCGTTCGGCGTTGGGCAGCATCTGTCGGCGTGGGCCAAATCCGGCTAATGCCGGCAGAGCAGTTGCGCCAGTCGCGCCACTCTGGCGGAGTTCGGCCAGAATTGCCTTGTAGAGCGGCTGGTTACCGGCCCAATCCTCGCCATTGAGATAGATGCGCACTCGTTGTATTACCGGTTCTGCCATTGTTAATGCTCCTCGCCGCCATGACCTTGCACAGAACTATGCTCTGGTATCCAGACAACAGGCTGTTGTTGAATTTTGCCGGCGGCAGGTCGCCTGTGAGTCAACGATGAAACCCGGCACAATCCTGCATCTGGTGAGTCAGACAACGTCTACGCTGCCATGATAACTTTAACGAAAGCAGCGTACTCTGCATACCGATCGGAATGCAATAGCCCAAAAGTCACTCTTGACAAAATGAGATGTTGATGAGAATCATAAAATCATCATTATTATCATCGCACTAGTTATGTTCATTGGAGGCGCCTATGGGCCGAGAATTAACGCTGATCGGTGTGTCCGGTTCACGAACCGGGCAACAGATCGTTGTCAATCGGCGCAATGCGGTGATCGGTAGCGCTCGTCACTGCGACATCGTATTGCACGATCGGCAAGTGCTTGAGCGTCACGCCGAAATTGCCCAGGCACTTGAACGCTGGTTTGTGACGCCGCTTGATACCGGCGCTCTGGTGGCGTTGAATGGACAGCGCATCAGCGGACGCCAGCGTTTGCAGCGCGGCGATCTGCTCTCAATCGGCAGCGCAGCGTTTAAGGTGGCGGCAGAGTAAAACTTCATCCGCTTCAGTTCCCCTGCAACCTCCCCCATCAAGGGGGAGGTTGTTTGTTGCCCTGCTGATGATACGTTCCACGCCTGTATCGCCTACCTCAAAACCCGACATCGATGATCGTTCGTCCGGTGCGATCCTGGAAGAACCCCACACCGTCCTGGATCAATCCCACATAGAATCCCATGCGCGTTTCGCGCTGCAAAATGCGCAAACGCCCGATAATTTCGGCCTCTTCACCAGGATAGAGAAAATCCTCAACGAAGGGTTGCGCCCACTCTTCCGGTGGTCGGGGTGAAATGGCCCAGCGATAGGGGTAACGTTTCGGCCCGCCGCCGCTGTTGGCATCCCAATCCATCCCAACCCGCCAGAAACCGCCAGCCTGCGCGGCGTAGATACCATTTTCTACCGATGAAAAGACTTCATCAGTAGTGTATTCATACCCGCTCGGCGGGCCATAGGTGCGAATCGGCACAGTGCCGGTATTGCGCACCCGAATCGTCACCGTAATCACTTCACCCAGCATGACCCGCTGTGGCGCGATCATCGAGTAGACGATCCGCGCTTCGGGCTGGCCGGTATCGACCAGCGTGATCTGACCCTGACGCTGCACAACATTGCCGAACGTGTCTTCGGCGCGCACCGTATAGGTGTACACTCCGGCATCGAGCAGCGAACCGTTCGGTCGCTTCCCGTTCCAGACGTGGCGCTGCTCATAGGGGCCTTCTTCTTCGCGGGTGACAACCGGAATGACCTCGCCATTTGGCGCAATCACGTCAATATTCACCGTTGCGCTGACCGGCAGGCGGTAGGTGAATTCGGCTACATCGTCAATGGCATCGGCATTGGGTGAAATGACCGGCGGCCAGACTATCAGATTCTCGATTTGCGGTGGTTCAATTACGGCCCCGCCAATGGTTAGCGGCAGACGCCGTTCAGCGCTCTCGTTGCCTTCGATAGCCCGCGCGGCGACCACCAGCGTATACTGACCGGGCGGGAGTAATCGACGCAAAACTTCCGGATCATCAGTTGGCACGCTACCGTCGAAACGCAATATATACGGATCGGAAGCGGCTGCCCGCGGTTGCGCCAGACGCAGGTCGTAGCGCTGACCGCCGGCATCGAGAATGTAGATATCGACCAGCGCCGGTCGCCCGATCTCGTAACTGATTGCCAGGGGCGTGCCACTGCCCGGATCGTACCGTTCGGCGCTGGCCGTCACTGCGCCCAGCAGCGGCGCGGCTGCGCATCCGTGCAGGCCGAGCACACTGAGCCACAGGACGCCAATTGCTATCATCAACGTCAGCGGGCGCGCATAGCGCCACGCAAGAAGTTTCATCGAAAACCTCCACGTATCATGCTGTCTTGTTGCTCCAAACGCAGCGCGCCAGCAGGCGATCTAACGCGCGCAATCTGATTCGTTGCTTCAACGATGCCCGGTTTTAGAGCGTTACGCCTGATCTGGCGCCGCCTGACCGGCAGCGACAGGCTGGCGGCGCAACGCTCGCCCACCTGCCAGCGAGGGCAAGATGGCAACCACTGCCAGGAGCGCCGCCACCCGCATTGCCACTTCATAGCCACCGGCCAGGATGGGTGGCGACGCGGCAGTAATCGGCGCAATCGGGCCACCGTTCAGGGCGAAAATCTGTGAGGCCCAGATCGCGCCGGCCAGGGCAATGCCGCCGGTCTGACCAATGGTACGCACAACTGCCAGCAATCCGCTCGCCACTCCCAGGGCTTCCGGTGGAGCATTGCCCAGGATGGTACTGTTGTTTGGGCTTTGGAAGAGACCAACGCCAACTCCCAATGATACAAGAAATCCCAACATTTGTAGTGGTGGTGTCAGCGGCGTAGTGACACTCAGCCCAAACAATGCTCCCGCAGTGATTATCAAGCCGCTGATTGTCAAAACCCTCGGGCCGAAACGGTCAGAAAGTCGCCCGCTCACCGGTGATGTCAGCGAGAGTGCCACCGGCAGGGCCATCAACATAAAGCCGGTGCGTTGCAGATCGAACTGGTAGACCAGTTGAAAGAAAAGGGGCGTAAGCAGAAGATTAAACGAGATGCCGAGGAAAAGCACGAGCGCTGCCAGCAAGTTGAGTGAGAAGGCCAGGCGCCGAAACATGCGCAGATTGAGCATCGGCTGCGGTGTATGCCACTCCCAGGCCAGAAACAGGCCGCCACCGATCAGTGCCGCGGCGAAGAGACCCAGTATTCGTGGATCATTCCATCCCCACAACGGCCCTTCGGTCAGTCCCAGCAAAAGACAGAACAGCGCCGTCGCCATCAACAAGGCTCCGACCAGATCGAAGCGTTGACCGGGGCGAAGCGTGTGATCCGGCGCCAGCGAGCGGATAGTCAGCCACCAGCCCAGCGCGCCGATAGGCAGATTAACCAGAAAGATCGCTTCCCAGCCCACATAGCGCAACAAGATTCCGCCGAGCGCCGGCCCGATCAAGATACCGGCGGCGACAAACGAACCGATCGCGCCTAATGCCATCCCCCGTTCGCGAGCGGGAAATGCCGTTACCAGCAGCGCCGGCCCAACCGCCTGAATCATCGCGGCGCCCACCCCCTGCAATACCCGAAAGCCGATCAATGCCGCGATAGAGGGCGCCATAGCGCAGAGCAGGGACGCAAGGGTGAAGAGCGCAAAGCCGGCCAGGTAGATGCGGCGTTTGCCGTACATATCCCCCAGCCGTCCCATGATCAACAACGTACAGGCCAGCGTCAACAAATACCCCAATACGACCCACTCGACCACGTTCAAGTTGCTTTGAAAGGCCTGAGTCAGCGTATTGAGCGCAATATTCACAATCGAGCCATCGATAGTTGACACCAGGACGCCACTGCCAACCGCTGCCAGCGCCCACCATTTGCGTCGTTCGTCCACCGTGCACCTCGCCGGTCAATGCGCTACACACTAAAGCATTCTACCGCACTCCGGCAGCTCAGCCGCAGCAAACACAAAAACACCGCGCCCGACCAATTGGCCGGGCGCGATGAGATGATTAACTTAGCTCAACCGGTCTTGATCAGTATTACGGCCTAATCGTGATCGTGTTGGCGAGGTTATTGAACAGATTTCTGATGTTTCCACCGAGCAGGGTCAAAGCGCCGATAACGACGACAGCGATCAAAACGAGAATGAGCGCGTACTCGACCAGACCCTGGCCCTCTTCCTTGGCAAAGAAGCTGCGAAGCATTGTGTTCCTCCTGAAGACTAGTGCGGTTTAACTATATCGTGGAGCAACTCTCCACGGTTCTCAGTATAAACCTGGATCGATGAATTTCCAATAGCTAGAGAGTACCATTTTGTGGCAGTACTGAGCGGGTTTAGTACTACGCTTCAACGGGACTACTTTCCTACGCAATGATGAATGAATTGTCAGATTAAAGGTTACAATTATTAAATCTACTATATTAAGTAGTATTAATGCTCTTTATGATACCACAACTTCGACTCAAAGACAAATGAGCAAAACAGAGAGCTTCTATGACAGAAACAGCGGTGAAATATTGTCGCATGCGCCCTTTTTGTCTCCTTTTCTGATCAGGGATGAATGAGCGTTTCAACCCGAATAGTGGCGCTGCGCGTTATCCGTGATTTTTTTCCTATGCTGGCATGATTGCCAGGTTTTGGCGGTAAATCGTAGTTTGGCGAACAACATCCGATCAGCTCCGCTTCAGCTTGCGTAACCGCACAGATCGGCTTTTGGGATCGCGTAACGTTCTGTGTTTGAGCCGAGCGCTGTACTTGCTGCCATCTAACGAGTTCCAGGGGGTTACGTAGATTGGCGTCGGCGAGCAGGCCGTTCTGCGCTGCAACGACAGTAGTTAACGAGCAAGGTTTCCATGCGGGTAAAGAGTTGCTGTTTTACCCGCCATCCCTGCTCGTTTCGGAATAGCTGTTGTGATGAAAAGAGAGTCTACGGCAAGGGTATGGTGGCTGCCACGCGAGTGCCACGCCCAATTGCGCTCTCAATGCCAAATTCGCCCTGGAGCAAGACCTCGATCTGCTGGCGCATGTTGGCTATTCCCATATTTTTGCGCGCGCCGGCGCTCGCAATAGCCTCTTGCACGGCGAAGCCACTGCCGTTGTCTTCGATCAAAATCTGGAGCGCGTTATCGCTGTTGTCGAGCATTACGCGGGCTTGCGTAGCTCCCGAGTGGCGAACGACGTTGTTGATTGCCTCTTGAATGAAGCGGAAGATGGTGACCTCATAGTGATTGGGCAGCCGCTGATCAAGGTTTTGCACCATCAGGCTCACATCTATCTTGTGTTTCTCAGATACCTGAGCCACGTAGCGACGCAGTGTCGGCACCAGGCCGAGATCGTCGAGGGTCATGGGGCGCAGGTCGAAGATAAATTTGCGGGTCTCTTGCAACGTGTTGTTGACCGCATTTTTCAGCGCGACCAGTTCGGCGCGCGCCTGATCAAGATCGCGATCGATCAAGCGCTGGCAAATTTCAGCCCGCAGTACCAGGTTGCTCATCGCTTGCGCCGGGCCATCGTGCATCTGCAATGAAATGCGCAGCCGCTCGCTCTCTTGCGATTGAATGATGTTGGCAATCATTGTTTGCGGGTCGAAGGGCAGATCGGCCACTTTACTGCTGCGCTCGAGTTCGTGGGTTGCCGGCTCGAGTAATTCGACAAATTCGCTTAGTAGAGTCTGGCGCTCGCGCAACGCATCCCGCCGCATTTGCAGTTGCTTGACCTGCTCTCGCATCGTTTGCAGGCGCATCTGCACTTCGATCATGGTGGTGTAGAGGGTTCGAATATCTGCCTTTTCGTATCGCTCAAGATTGACATCGAGATCGCGGGCGCGGTTGGCAATTGCGGTTTCACGCATCGAGAGTCGATCAACTTCGGCCATATTCTGCCGCAACATCGACTCAATCTCGCCAAGCTCGCGTTGGATGCGCTGGATCTCTTCCCGGTAGGCCTGGATAGCTGCGCTGATACGTTGTCGAAGTTCTTCGCCTGCCACAATCGATTCTCCTGGGTGTCTGGCGCGTCGCGCGCGCATATGCTGCCTAAGATTATAGACCCTTCGGCAGCGTGATGCAACGTGTGCTCTTGATACTGGTGTCTGGTATCATACCATGCAGAGTTCGGCGCTGAGCAGAAGGGCATAGATTATGGAACTTCGCCATTTGCGTTACTTTGAGGCGGTTGCCCGTCATTCCCATGTGACGCGGGCAGCGGCGGAATTGCACATCGCACAACCGGCACTCAGTAAGCAGATCAGTCAGCTTGAGCGCGAGTTGGGCATTACGCTGTTTGATCGGGTCGGTCGCAGTTTGCGGCTGACCGAAGCCGGTGAGGCCTTGCTGCCGTATGCGCGGGCAATTCTGGCCCAGGTCGAAGAGGCACGCTCGGCAATGGCCGAACGGATCGGGTTGAAGGCCGGACGGGTGGCGATTGGCGCGCCGCCGACGGTTGGCGCTCATCTGTTGCCGCCACTGTTGGCCGCTTTTCATCAACGCTACCCCGGAATTACCCTCCGTTTACATGAGGCCGGTCTCCATTCGCTGCTCGATCTGCTTGAGTCTGGATTAACCGATCTGGCAGTGGTGGCGTTGCCGGTGAACGATGAGTCGCTGGCTGTAACGCCACTGTTGAATGAGCCACTGGTGTTGATTGTCAGTCCATCACACCCGCTGGCGGGGCGCGGCGAAGTGGCGATGACCGAGCTGCGCAACGAACGGTGGATTTTGTCGCCAGCCAGTTATGAGCTGCGCGAAGCCACGCTCAAAGCCTGTCGAGAAGCCGGTTTTACTCCGCAGACGGCGCTGGAGGGCGGCGAGACCGAAACGCTGGTGCGTTTTGTGGCGGCGGGTTTGGGGATTGCGCTGGCGCCGGCGCTGGCCGTGGCTAATTTTCCCGGTGTGGCGTCTTTGACCATTCGCGATCAGAGCCTGACGCGCTCGCTCGGTCTGGTGTGGCGGAGCGATCGCACTGCTTCCCCGGCGGCGCGCGCCTTGCGTGATTTTCTGGTGAGCGAATTGCAACAACGCCCGATCACTGAGCTGATCCGTCCGTGAGTGGCTCAAGCCGGGCAAAGCTGGCCAGTAACCGTCGTTCACGATCGGTAAAGCGCACCGTTACTTCTTCATCCCCTTCAATCAGGCGGCTGCTCACGACAATCCCTTCGCCGAATGTGGCGTGGCGCACTCGCTGCCCGGGAAAGAAGTTTGCTCTGGTCGGGGTTGGTAGCGGCGCGGGGCGTCCGCCGGTAACGCGCAGTTCCGACTGTCGGAGGGAGCGATTATTGAACATGGTTGCTTGTGGCGCCGATACGATTCGGTAGCCGCGCCGACGCAGTGATTTGAACAGGGTGGGGGGAATGTCGGCCAGGAAACGCGAGCGGGCGCTGGTTGCGATCCGACCAAACATGGCGCGCTGCGCGGCGTGGCAGAGGTATAACCGCCGTTGGGCGCGCGTCATGCCAACATAAAGGAGGCGACGCTCTTCTTCAATCGCATCGCGGTTATCGGTTGATCGACTATGTGGGAGTAGACCCTCTTCGATACCGATGACAAAGACATGCGGGAATTCCAGCCCTTTCGCCTGATGTAGTGTGATGCAGGTTACTACATCGTGGTTGCGGTCGAGCGAGTCAACATCGGCGATCAACGCAATATCTTCCAGAAACGCGGCCAATTGGTTCTCGACCGGTAAATTGGCGTAGGCCAGGGCTGCGTTGCGTAACTCTTGCACGTTGCGCCAGCGATCCTCAGCCTCTTCGGCTTCATATTCGCGTTTGAGTGTCGCCTGTACCTCAACCCGGTTCAGCAGATAGTCGATCAGATCGCCAAGCGCCATTATTTCGTGGAAGCGGTTCAGATCGGCAATTAACTCATAAAACTCGAGCAGCGCAGCGCGGGCGCGGCCTGTGAATGGATGATCGACGCTAGCGCTGGCCAGTTCACTCAACGCCTGGTAGAGGGGCACGCCCATCTGTTGCGCCCACGCAATCAGCTCGCCGACGGTGCGCTCGCCGATGCCGCGACCCGGCCAGTTGATAACGCGCTGCAAGCTCACGCTATCATACGGGTTGGCGGCCAGCCGCAGGTAGGCCAGCGTGTCTTTGATCTCTTTGCGTTCGTAGAAACGCACACCGCCGACCACGTGATAGGGAAGGTGGGCCTGTACCAGCGCCTCTTCGATCAGACGCGATTGCGCATTGGTGCGATACATAATGGCGCAGTCACCGGGACGGGCAACCCCTTCGGCGATCAGGCGCACAATCTCGCCAACGACAAATTGCGCCTCTTCCTCATCGCTGGTTGCTTCGTACAGCACCACCTGCTCGCCCTTGCCGTTGGTTGTCCACAGCCGTTTGGCATATTTGCGCTGGAGACTGGCGTTGATCAGCGCCTGGGCTACGTCAAGAATGGCCTGCGTGCTGCGGTAATTCTGTTCGAGCATGATCACAGTGGCATCAGGATAATCCTGCTCGAATTGCAAAATATTGCGAATATCAGCGCCGCGCCACCCATAAATGCTCTGCGCTTCGTCGCCGACAACGAATAGATTGCGCTCGCGCTCGGCCAACGCGCGCACCAGCAGATACTGAACGCGATTGGTGTCCTGGTACTCATCGATGAGCAGAAAGCGGTAACGTTCGTGATAACGGGCAAGGACAGCAGGGTGTTCACGGAACAGTCGCGCCGTCTCGCCGAGTAGATCGTCAAAGTCGAGAGCATTGCTCTCGCGCAAAAGGGCCTGATACCGCGCATAGCAGCGCGCTACAATTTCATCAAAGTAACTGCGGGTAGATTGCGCATACTCTTGAGGAGTGATCAGTTCGTTTTTCGCGCTCGAGATGGCGCTCAAGATTGCGCGCGGTGGATGTTGCTTCTCGTTGAGGTTAAGTTCGCGCAGGATCCGCTTCATCAAGCGCTCCTGGTCATCGGGATCGTAGATGACGAAATCACGTTCGCGACCGAGATGCACGATCTCGCGTCGTAGCCAGCGGGCACAGATGGAATGGAAGGTGCCAACGGTCAGATCGGCTACAACCGATTCGCCCAAGAGTCCAACCAGTCGTTCGCGCATTTCGCGCGCCGCTTTGTTGGTGAAGGTAACGGCCAGGATCTGAAGCGGATCGACGTTGGCGTTCGTGACGAGATAGGCGATCCGGTGCGTGAGCACGCGCGTTTTCCCGCTACCCGGCCCGGCCAGCACCAGTACCGGCCCGGTCACGGTGGTTACGGCGCGCTGCTGTTGTGGGTTGAGATTGGCGAGGAGATCGGTGGTCATAGCAGATCCCGATGCGCTGATTGGCATTGGTGGTAGTATAGCACATCGCGATCGTTCAGCGCCGATGATGAGCTGCCAATCGGGCATCGGAACGAGTGGGCAGGTATTACTCGGTTGAAACAGGCGCCGGTGATGACGGGAACAATGTGGGGGCGAGTTGTCGGCTCGCCCCCGGACGCTTTCAGTTCTGAAGGTCGTGGCGCCTGACCGCTGAGTCGGTAGCGGTGTAGAAGATGGCTGGCTCTATGTGACACTGCCGGTAGCGTGATGGTAGAAGGCGTTTGATCGCATTCTTAGCCATTTTCGGCGGCCTGCCGCCGCTTGAGTTCATACCGGATCATCCCCGCCACGCTCATCCGCGACCAGCTCCGCGCCACGACTCCTGCTGGGCCATCGTCGGGGTATGGCACCCAGCGCGCCGCCAGCGCATCGACATCGGGATCGCCATCGGCCAGCGCTCGATGAACCAGGTCAACGAGTTCGTCCAGTCGTTCGGCGGCAAAGCCAAGCTGATGATCCACATCATCATGCGGGCCATAGTGAGTGACGAAGATCCGGGGCAGGTTTAGCTCACGTAGCATAGCAATGGTCTGTTGATGCGCGACCAGATTGTAAGTTGGCACCGGCGTGACCGGAAAGATCAATCCCCACCGTTCCATCACCAGACCGGCGGCATCGCCGATAAACAGACCGCCACTCTTGTGATCGCGGTAGGAGAGATGATCAGGCGAGTGGCCTGGCGTGGCAATGGCCGTCAACACAACATCGCGCCCGAGATCGAGCTGCAGAGTCTCGGCAGGCCGAATCCGCTCAGCGGGGATGGGCAGTAATTCACCGTGCAGCGGCCAGGCCTCTTCGCCCACTGCCCGGCGCACGCTGGCCATCAATTTGGTTGGGTTAGCCAGATGTTCGGCGACGCTGCTGTTGATGTACACCGTAGCGCTGGGTAGTGCCGCCGCAAGATGGCCGGCGCCGCCGCAGTGATCCATGTGGATATGCGTGCAGAGGATGTGCCGCACAGCGTCGCGGGGAATGTTCAGCGCCTCCAGACCGGCCAGTGTCTGTGGAGCAGTTAGCGCCGTGCCAGTTTCAATCAATGCAACCTCTTCACCCCGCGCGACATACGTCACCCCGACGCCGGGCAAGCCAAGTAGCTCGTGATCGATTGCCCAGATGTGATCGTCAACCTGAAAGATCTCCATCCCTTCCCTCGTTGTTGTGGATTGAATGTGCAAAAAGCCGCCCGCCCGTTGCAAAGCGGCTGTGGGGTATGTGGCGACGCAGGCAGACCAAGTGCGCAGGCCTATTTGCCGGTGTTCTTCCGTCTTCGACGCTGCTTTCCGCTACTACCGCCAGTGGTGTTGGTTGCTGTTGGCGATGCTGGTTTCGGCGGTGATGCTGGTTTAGCAGTGGCTGAAGCCTTGCGCTGTTGCTTTGGTGGCGATGTAGCCGGCGCCGGCTGACTCTTGTTGGTATTTCCGCCCCGATGGCGCGAGCGCGATCTGCTCTGCTCTGCATCCCGGTTTGATTCTACCGGCGGCGGTAACATCGGCATCGGTGGTGGTGGAGGGGGCTGATCTTCATCTTCCAGCAAACTCAGATCGTCGCTCCACTCAAAAGCCTCTATCTCATCGCGCAACATGCGACGTTCACCGCGGTCAGACTTATTCGCTCGCATCGGCGTAATACCTTCTGCGGCGCGGGCGCGGGCGATTGCGGCTACCTGCTCGGTTGCCAGGGTAATTTGGGGCAGATCATACGTTTCGATCATGCCGCTGCTAGCCAGTTGCACCAGCACTTGTTGCTTGAGCACGTGCTGGCCGACTACTTCCCCTGGCCCATCCGGTGTCATCACCCAGGTGCCGCGCTTGGGAAGCAGGCTGCGCATCTCGAGATACTGTTCGTGTTCGTAAGCGAGGCAGCACAACAGGCGTCCGCAGACACCGCTGATTTTGCTCGGGTTAAGCGGCAAATCCTGGTCTTTCGCCATCTTGATCGAGACGCGCGCGTAATCGGGCAGGAAAGAAGCGCAGCAAAGGATACGACCGCATGGCCCAATTCCGCCCAGCATCTTCGCTTCGTCGCGCGGCCCGATCTGGCGCAACTCAATGCGAGTTTTGAACATGCGGGCGAGATCGCGCACAAGTTGACGAAAATCAACCCGCTGATCGGCGGTGAAAAAGAAGGTGAGTCGCGAACCATCAAAGGAATATTCGGCCTTGACCAGCTTCATCGGCAGGCCGTGTTCTTGCACCTTCTCGGCGCATCGAGCAAGCGCCTCGGCGTGGTACTGTTGCAATTCGGCCATGCGAGCGAGATCGTCTGCTTCTGCTCGCCGCACTACCGGCTTTAATTCACCGACGATAGCATCATCGCTGACCTCGCGGCGTTCAAAGGCTACCCTGGCCAGTTCCAGCCCGCGCACTGTTTCGACAATGACCGGATCGCCGGTATGAAGTTCAAGATCACCTGGATCGAAGTAGTAGATTTTGCCACTATCTTTAAAGCGAATGCCAACGACGGTAGGCATAGCGTTTCTTTCTGCCGTTCAGTGATGAGCGATGGGCAATCACGGTTCGGTGTAGACAATCGTTGCCGCGCCACCGGGTTTGATGCGTGGGCCGAGCACCTTATAAGCGCGTACCCGTTGCTGTTTCCCCTTGAGCTGCAACTCACCCATCTCTTGCAGTTCAAAATCTTCGCTTACCAGGCGAGCGGTATCTTCACCGATGAAGACCGTGCCAGGTTCGGCAGCCGATTCCAACCGGGAAGCAGTATTGACCGTATCGCCGATAGCGGTGTATTCCAGCCGATGACGGGTACCGAAGAAACCGGTATACGCCGGGCCAGTATTGACGCCGATACGGATGGTAAACGCTTTATCGGGATCGAGTCGGCTGACCAGCCGCTGCTGGGCTTGTTGCATTTCAACTGCGGTTGCCACGGCGCGCAGAGCGTGTTGCTCATCGAGTGGATCCTCGGGCAGGCGCGGCGCGCCAAAGACTGCCATGATGCCATCGCCGATATATTTATCAACTGTACCATTGTAACGGAAAATGACTTCGGTCATTTCGTGCAGGTACTCGTTGAGGAGATCCTGCACTTCTCGCGGCGATAGCCGTTCCGAAAGGGCGGTGAACCCCTTGACATCGGCGAACAGCACGGTGACGATCTGCTCTTGCGCTTCCCACAGTTTGCCGTGTTGCGCCACGTAACGCGCCAGCGCGTGCGCCACATTGGGCGAGAGAAAACGTTCGAGATTTTGTCGAACCTGCCCTTGCACCCGCAACTCTTCGGTCAGGCGCGCGCGTTCAATTGCCACGGCGGCCAGATTGGCAATTGCGACCACGATGTCGCGATCACGCTGACTAAACTGTTCGCGACCGGGTGAGTCGAGCAGAATCACGCCAATCGCGCCGCCCTGAGTCAGTAGTGGCACGCAGATGGCCGAGCGAATGTTAGCGGCGATAATGCTTTTGGAACCGGCAAATTCCATGCGGGCATCATGGGTCAGTATCGCTTCGCCGCGCTCAATTGCTTTGCGGACAATACTACCGGCAATGGCCACGTCGCCGGTGCCGGGAGGGAAGATCACGCGCGGCACCAGTTCATCACCTTTGCGCAAGAGCAGGAAGCCACGCTGCGCCGGCACTAGCCGGATAACTTCTTCCATCACCAGATCGAGCAGTTCGCGGTAATCAAGCGCCTGGTTTACCCGCATGCTAATCTGATAAAAGGCCTGCAAATCTGCCGGCTGTAACTGCAATTCGTGCGCGGCGACTGCCTGTGCCTCTGAGGCGACCGGGAAGTAGCGGTTATCGTCGAGCACAACGCTTTGGGCGGCGCGATCTTCGTAGATTAGCTCGAAGGGGCCGATCCCGATCACATCGCCATCATTGAGCTGTTCTTCTTTCACCCGCAGGCGATTGACCGTCACCCCGTTGCGGCTGTTGAGGTCAATCACCCAGGCCCGGCGATCGCGTAGCTCTACCCGCGCATGCTTGCGCGAAACGATGGCATGATTTAACACGATCTCGTTGTCGAGCTGGCGACCAATGGTGATCCCGCGCTCGGTGATCGGGAAAGTCCGCTGTTCGCCGTGAATAGTGACTGTAATTCGCGCCATAGGTGTGCTCCGGGAGGATTGACACTGCTGCCGGATTAGCTGGCAATGTCGCCCCAGATCAATTCGGCAATATGGGTCGGCACGGTAATTGACAACCCGGGACGCTGCAAGGTGACGCCAATGGACGCGATGTTATCGGTAATCGTAAATTCGGCGTCTGGCACCAGTCCGTTAGCTTCTAAAAATGCGACAATTGGTGTCTCTTCTTCGGCCTCTTCGGCAATGCGACGGATCGTGAAGACCTGACCGGGTTGCGCTGTATCGAGCCGGGTATTGCCGGCGTAGACCTCATTTTGACCAGGGATTGGATTACCGTGGGGGCATGTTGTGGCCTGCCCGACCAGCGCCATAATCCGCTCTTCCATAACCGGAGAGAGGGCGTGTTCCAGGCGCACTGCCTCTTCGTGAATCAGATGCCACGGCAATCCCATAACATCAACGAGAAATCGTTCGAGAATTCGGTGCCGACGTACCATTGCCTCGGCCAGTTGGAGGCCGGTTTGTGTCAATGTGATTTCGCCATGGGCGTTACGCTCGATGAATCCCTTCTCAAGCAGGCGCGAAACGACATGGGTCACGGTTGGCGGTTGTACTTTCATCCAGCGAGCCAGCCGGGCCGCAATGACCGGCTCGTTGCGCGCTGCCAGATAGTAGATGACTTCAAGATATTCGCGTTCTTTCGCGGTTGGCTCGCCAGCGGCGCTGATCTGCCGGCGTCGTAGGGCTGTGACCGGTTGCGAGTGGCTCATGGCTGTCTCCTCTGCGCTGGCATGGTAACTACCATGCGTTGAGGCGCGAGTGTGCCGTTTGGTGGGGCTTCACTCACCTGATGAGTGATGTATTGTTACGTTGTTATTCATTATAACAGACGCGAATGCCCGGCGTCATTAGGAGCGTTATCGCCGACAAAATAATATTCCCCGCCGGGAAGGCGGGGAATACGTTTCGGAGAAGGGGTCACCGGTTCGGTAAAGCTTAAGCTACTTTACCAGCGGTGACACCCATACGCTTACTACTCATGGGCATCACCTCCTTCGTGCCTGATCGGCAAGCTATGTTGTTAATATCGACATTGGTACTATACCTAAGGTTGTCGGCAAAGTCAAGGGTTTTACGGTCAGATCTTGCTCTTTTCTTGCCCTGCCGTTTCCTAAAGGTGGTATAGTATGCCGCGCGATCTGTCACTGTTTAGATTAAGACCGGGTATGAACCGAAAACAGAAGTATTACCTCGTTGTGCGGGGTCGTCAGCCGGGATGGTACCGACAATGGTACGGTCAAGATGGCGCTGAAGCGCAGGTGAAAGGGTTTCCCAATGCGCTTTACAAAGCTTTTCCGTCAGTCGAAGCTGCGCGTGCCTGGGCGGAAACGCTGCCGCCGGCTGATCGCGCGCAGGCCGTGACGTTGCTGCCGCCGGAGGCAACCGAGCCGGCGAATGATCAGAATGATCAGGCAGATTCGTCGGCTCCGACGGTCGTGATGTATGTCGATGGTAGCGCGCTTGGTAATCCAGGGCCAGGAGGGTACGGTGTCGTGTTGCGCTACAAGAACCACTACAAAGAGCTTTCCGGCGGGTTTTGTCTCACTACCAACAATCGGATGGAGCTGATGGCTTGCATTGTCGGTCTGCGCGCGCTGAAGCATCCGTCAAAGGTGATCGTCCACAGCGATTCGGCGTATGTCGTCAACGGAATGCGTGAAGGATGGGCGCAGCGCTGGCAGGCCAGAAATTGGA
Source organism: uncultured Chloroflexus sp. (assembly GCF_937129525.1). Taxonomy (GTDB): domain Bacteria; phylum Chloroflexota; class Chloroflexia; order Chloroflexales; family Chloroflexaceae; genus Chloroflexus. Next base: position 42,522 of record NZ_CAKZNK010000034.1, read on the forward strand.
TGCGCACCGCAACAGAGTCCGCCAGGAACGCCGATCTGTGGGCTGAGTTGTTGCAGTTGTGCGACCTCCATCAGGTTGAGTTTGTGAAGGTGCCCGGCCATAGCGGTATTCCTGACAACGAACGGTGTCACGAACTGGCCGTTGCGGCTGCGCAACAACCTGATCTGCCGCCTGATGAAGGGTTTATCGATCCTTCGCAGTGATTTTTGATGGTGTTAGTTGTGGCACTCCGCAGCGGCTAACGCCGCGCAGTTTCTCGGACAGATCCGCCTACCTGCGAGCCTGACTCTCAACGGATCTGTCCAAATCGGTTCGAGATGGTGATCGCGGTGGTGTGGTCTCGGTCGAGCGAGAGACCACACGCGCAATCAGTCCGGCGATTCGCCACTATCTCGTCTTGAACGATGCGCCTCTTCAGCTCGCGCTCCCGGCGCACTGCTGCGCAATCAGTCTGTCAGTTTACCCCGATAGCAGCGTCTAGCGCCGCCTTGCGCTGCGCGAGCGTCCAGACGAGAGATGCAGAATGCGGTAACCCCCCGCTGTTCGCCGCGCTGAAAGTGCATCACTGCGCTATGGAGGTGTTGATGACAGTGTTGGTACGATCCGCGCAGCCTACCGTCAATGTTCAATATGCTGGCGAACGTCAATGCGAAACCCGCCTGCCCGCTTCCTCTCCAGGGCAGCAATGTGCCGCAGGTTCCCCAACGTTTACTTTGGATCGGTCAGCGCAAACAACAGTTCAGCTTCACACGCTACCTGATCGGCAACCGTGGCGCGCGCCATCCCCTTTCCGATCCCGCGTCGCATTCGTTCAAGCTGAACTTCAAGTCGAAGTGTATCACCGGGACGCACGACTCGCTTGAAGCGCGCGCTATCGACTCCGGCAAAGAGCGCCAGTTTGCCGGCATGTTCCGGTTGACTCAGCGCGGCGACGGCGCCGGTTTGGGCTAACGCTTCGAGTATCAAGACACCGGGCATGATCGGGTTACCCGGAAAATGACCTTGAAAGTAAGGTTCATTCGCCGATACCAGCTTCTCGCCGACTGCGCGGACGCCTGGTTCTAACTCGACGATTCGATCAACGAGCAAGAAAGGATAGCGATGCGGGATCAGCGCCATAATCTCTTGAATTGACAGCATGTTTGAAAGCTCCTTTGCCGGTGAAACCGCTTAACGACGCGGCGAAGCGACTGCAATCAGGCGTGGACTGGACGAAGTGTATGGTTCCAAATCGTAATCGCCGTAGATGGCGCGCAGGGTAAAACCGGCTCGCGCCAGCAGATGCTCAAGCTCGAAACGGTAGAGCCAGCGCATCGTAAACTGCATCGCGCGCCGGGTTAAACTCCCATCAGCAGCCGTTTCGTCATAGATGAACGTGACGTGACTGATCTGCTCGGCGGCGTCGCTCTCGATCACGACAAATTTTTGCACGTAACGGCCATCCAGCTCATAGCTGCGTTCGAGTTGCATCCGTCCATCTTCGCGGCTGATGGTGAGCGGGTCGGGGTTGAAGAGGTCGATGATCAATGTCCCTTTGCGCGTCAGTGTGCGGCGAATGGCCGCTAATGCCGCAAGTTGATCCTCGATGGTGGTTAAATGCATGAAAGAATTGACTGCCACAAATGCCAGCGGAAAGTGATTCTCGGGTAACACCATCCCACGTACATCGGCTTCGATCAGCGTGACCCGATCACTCAGCCCCTCAGCATTCAGCCGTTCACGGGCCAGGGCCAGCATCGCCGGTGATATATCAACGCCGGTGATTCGATAGCCGGCGCTGGCCAGCGGCAACAACACCCGTCCGGTGCCACACATCACTTCAAGAATGGGATCGCCGGTACGACGCGCCCATTCACGGTAAAAGGGAACATCGTCGTGAAAATGGCGAAAATCAGCATCGTAGTAACGAGCAAAAGGATCGTAGAGATTCATGGGCGTACTTCTGACATTCCCACGGGCAAACAATGGGCGCAAGCACTCAGAGTCGCTGCGACAGGCGGTATATCCCTATATTGGTCAGCAGTTCAGATGAGCTGCCGTTACGGATTGATCAGCAAGAACAATACCCCAAATACCAGACCGATAAACATCAAACCAATCAGGCCAAAGGCCAAAATCCGAGGGTCGATAATTGGATCAAAACGTGGCGCGCCGGGCAATTGCGTTGACGATGTGGGCAGACGCGGGGGTTCCGGTGGTGGCGGTGGAATGCGAAAGACCTCTTCCGGCGTTGATGATGGCAAGCGAAAAACATCGCCTTGCTGCGATGATGAGCTGAACGGATCATTCGCCTCTGGCATACGAGGCATACCTGTCCCCTCACCGGCGCGCCGAAGCGCGCCGAAGATGCTGCTCCCAATCGAAATGACGACCATCAAAACGATCAGAGTGATAAAGAGTTCGGTAGTGCCGATTTGCAAACCGGTTTGCTGGCTTAACCAGCGCGCCAGCGGCGGTAGAATTGATGGCCCCAGGATGAACAATAAAAAGATCAGCCAGCCGATCCAGCCCGATCCACGGCGGCGTTGTTCCATAATTCCCCCTTTCTTATGAATCGGCGACCGGCGCGGCGCGGACGATGAGACGGTGCGAGTAGACCCCAATCGGCACGCAGGTGATCAGGGTGAGGGTTTCGCTACTGGTCGGCGCCAGTACCCACGTCTCATCGGGCAACACAGTCAAAACTTCCCGTACCACGTAGCGACGGTCGCTACCGTTGACGGTAACCAGTACCTCATCACCGATGGAAATTGCCGGTAATTGGTTAAAGATGATACCACGATACCCCACATGGCCGGCAATGACAATATTCCCGTTGACACCGGGATAGCCGCTGATCGGCCAGTAGTGGACAGCGGTGTAGCGGGGCACATCCCAGGCGCCGAATGAAAACCCGGCGCTGACTACTTCAGTATCAACGCCGATGCGGGGCACGCGCACGCGCGTTGGTCGCAGCGCGGCCCAGGCTACATCCGCGCTGGTTACCGGTTGTGTTGCCCATTGTGGGGCCGGATGCGCTGCCAGCCAGTCTCGACCGAGATGACCAAGCAATACCTGATAGCGTGGTGGGTTTTGTGGGTGCCACTCGAAACGGGCACGCTCGAAGTATTGCACCAGGCGGGGCTGGCCGTTTTCATCGATCATTTCAAATGGTTCGGAGAGTGGAAAGCCAAAGGTGGGGAGGCCGCCATTGCGCCACCAGAACGAACGGAAGGCGCCGCTCAGGCTGTGGCCGGTTTCGGGGAAGAAATCGGCATTGGCCGGGGCAGCAGCCAGTGGTGTGAAAGCGGCATGTTCGGCATGCGCTGCGGCAGCCCAGCGCCCAAGATGTCCAACCTGCACCAGCGCTAGTTCGGCATGCCATTCGAAACGGGCACGTTCGAAGTACTGCACCGGACGCCCATCTTCGATGAATACTTCGGTCAACGGATAACCGAAGATCGGTAATCCACCCTGACGGTCGTAGAATTCGCGAAAGGCGTAGGCCAGCGTGTGACCGGTTTCGCGAAAGAGTATTGGCTTGCCGGCAGCAGTATTGGCGGCAACCGGCAACGGAACGGCGATCAGAACGATTAGCAGCAGGAACAGGATTAGATGCATAGGTGTGTGATGTTGTTTCATAATGTCGCAGGCGGCAGGCGCAAACAGTCCTGGACTCGTGGATGCGAGTGTTTTATCATCGATATGCATTATGCATTATGAGTCTTCAAGCGCGCCGGCTGCCAGCGTCAGCAGGAGCAGTGCCTGCATCCCGCGACTAAGGTTGGCAGGCAAAATGTATTCGTCAGTGCGATGGGCATTCCCGCCATCGGTCAGGCCGACACATACTGCCGGTATCCCCAGGCTGAGCGGAATATTTGCGTCGGTGCTGCTCTGTTGAAACGAGATTGGCGCGCCGACGGCTTGGTATGCAGCCACGGCAGCCTGTACCAGTGGGTGCTCGCGCGGAATGGCGCCCGACGGTCGATCACCAACCTTGCTCAGTTGTAACCGCACCTCAGGCTGCTCGAGCGCAACTTCCTCGACCAGTCGGTACACATCGTTGACCAGATCGGTAAGCGCGGCTGACGATACCGACCGTAAATCGAGCAGCATACTGGCGTGTTGGGCAATGGTATTAACCGAAGTGCCGCCGCTGATCGTGCCGATATTGAATGTCGTGCGCGGCGAGAATGGCACGTTTAGCTCGGTCAGGCGGGCTGCCAGTCGCACCAGGACGTGGATCGCGCTAGGCGTGCCAAAATTACCCCATGAATGACCGCCTGGGCCGATGGCTTCGATCCGAAACCGTTGCACCCCGATGGCCTGATGGTGGAGCGAGCCAAAATCACAACCTTCAATCACCACCACCGCGCCAAGACGTGGACGGAGCCGTTCAACCACTGCTCGCATGCCGCGCAGATCGCCTAACCCCTCTTCGCCGACATTGGCTACGAACCAGATGTCACTGTCAGTCGTGAGATTGAACTGTTGGAAGATTTCGGCCAGTCGTAACAGGCCGGCTACCCCGGCGCTATTGTCACCGATGCCGGGGCCGTATACTCGATCGCCTTCGTAGCGAACAGAGAGATCGGTGTCGGCGGGGAAGACGGTATCGAGATGGGCCGATACCAGCAGCGCAGGTCGATCGCTGTGACCAGGACGATAACCGTAAACATTGCCCAGCTCATCAATTTCAACATTTCGTAGACCGAGCGCGCGCATTCGTTGACTGACAAGCAAAGAACGCGGTCGTTCAGCAAAGGTCGGCGCCGGCACTTGCTGAATTTCAATCG
>NZ_CAKZNK010000035.1 GCF_937129525.1 uncultured Chloroflexus sp.
CAATACAGTGAGACCGTTATGGAAATTCCTCAATCACAGCGACTTGGCCCCAACACAGGCCTCGATCTGGTGCGAGCGACCGAAGCGGCAGCCATCGCTGCTGCCCGGCTGATGGGGCGGGGTGAAATTGAAGAAGCCGATCAGGCAGCGGCAACGGCGATGGCGGCAGCGCTGGCTAATCTCGAAATTGATGGTCGCCTGGCAATGGGAGAGGAAGCACGTGAAAACATCCAGACCCCGATCACCCGTGGCATGCGCGTGGGAACCGGCAATGGCCCATCGGCAGATCTGGTGGTCGATCCAATAGACGGGCGACGCCAGCTTGCTCAGGGACGAGCGGGGGCAGTTTCTTTTGCCGCCATCACCAATCGAGGCGCGTTGTGGGCACCCTATCCGGCGGCATACATGGAAAAGATTGTAGTTGGCCCGGAAGTCGCGCCATACCTTGTGCCCGAATGCCTTGACGCGCCAGCCGGTTGGACACTGGCCCTGGTGGCGCGCGCCACCCGGCGTAACGTGCGCGATCTGGTAGTCTTTGTGCTGGATCGTCCGCGCCATGCACATCTGATCGAAGAGATTCGCGCAGCCGGCGCGCGGGTGATGCTGGCTGATGATGGTGACATCTACGGCGCGTTGCTGGCGGCGATGCCCGGCACCAATGTGGACATTCTGATGGGGATTGGCGGGGCGCCGGAAGGAGTGCTGGCTGCCTGCGCAATCAAGTCACTGGGAGGGGCAATGCTGGCCCGCCTCGCGCCGCAGAGTGAAACTGAACGCGCAGAGATCATGCGAGCCGGTCTTGATACCAAACGCATTCTCACCTGCGATGATATTGTCAGCAGTAACCAAATCTTCTTTGTAGCCACCGGCATCACCGACAATATTTTGTTGCGCGGCGTGCGTCTGGCCGGTGATCGAGCCGAGACTAATTCGCTCATCTTACGGTGTGAAACGCGCACCCGCCGTCTCATCTTTGCCGAACATTTGTTAACCGGATAGAGCACTGTGGGCGAAGCTGCGCGCCATATAGGGCAGTTACGCGCAGACTAACAGCAGCGATCAGACAGCGCAGGACAAAAACACAGCGGACCGCTATCACGCATCGGTTTCACCCGGAAACCTGGAGAGATGCGTAACAGCGGCACAATTCGCTGCATATGCGCGACCCGCAGCAGCGCAGGAGTCCGCGCGGGCCTGGAATGACTGCGCTGACTGAGGCGAAATCGACCTCAGACCGTTTCGATTTGCAAAATTGCCCTGATTGTGCTATAATCCGGGGGTGAAATGAATACGACCCCGTAGCTCAGTGGATTAGAGCGTTTCCCTGCGGAGGAAAAGGTCGCGCGTTCGAGTCGCGCCGGGGTCGCCAGCTCACCCGCCATCAAGGCGGGTTTTTCGTTATCGTTCGGCGGTACTATGGCCTACCTAAGCGCGATGTGAGGTTGCTTGCCGAACTGAGTAAGGGAATGAGCGAGCCAGCACGCATATAGAAGCGACAGTTATCGCTATCGATATGCTCTGATCGAACAAGTCTGTGATGAGAGCTTCAGGCAACGCGCGAGCATCATGCGCTCCTGCCAGTGCGTAGACCGCTGTTCCAACAATGGTAGGCCACTTGAGGCGTGGTAGCAAGCCAGCTCACAAATCGAGTTCAGGCAATAACACGCCTTCGAGCGCCAGCAACGCGCGTTTCCGGCCCAGCCCCCAACGAAAGCCGCGCAGATTGCCATCGGCGCCAAGCGCGCGAT
>NZ_CAKZNK010000036.1 GCF_937129525.1 uncultured Chloroflexus sp.
GGTATTGACGACGATGATGGCGGCGTGACGACGATGATGGCGGCGTGACGACGATGATGGCGGCGTGACGACGATGATGGCGGCGTGACGACGATGACGGCGGCGTGACGACGATGATGGCGGCGTGACGACGATGACGGCGGCGTGACGACGATGATGGCGGCGGTGGGAACGATGGCGTTATCGTCGTCGTAGGGGCGAATAATTATTCGCCCCTACGACGACGACGACGATGATGATGATGACGACGATATATATGCATATATGCAATGCCCCACCATCATGCCCGTGCCGGGATCGGTATTGATGGCGACGGTGGTGGTGTGGGGCAAATGATGATTCGCCCCCCACCCAGTGCAATGATGTTATAATGGCCGACAACTTGAGAAAAGGAGTTAGTGCCATGACCGTGAAATACACACGCTGGCTGCGCAGCTACGTTGGGCATCAACGCATCTTGCAGGTGCGGGCGAGCGGGTTTGTCCGCAATGAGGCGGGACAGATACTCCTGTGTCGGCGGGCCGATGTGATGCTCTGGGACGTGCCGGGTGGCACGATCGGTCTCGATGAGTCACCGGCGCGGGCGCTGGTGCGCGAAGTGCATGAAGAGACCGGCCTGATTTTAGAGCCGTATAAACTCATCGGTATCTACAGCGGCCCCGATTTTGCCTGGAGTTATCCGAACGGCGATCAGTCACAGATTCTGGCCATCTTCTTTGCGGCGCGGGTGACCGGTGGCGAGTTGCAACAGGCCGGGCACGAGAATGTAAACGTCGGCTTTTTCGATCCCAATCGGTTGCCTCCCTTGCTCAGCCGCACCCGCCGCATGCTGGCAGACGCTTTTGCCAATCGGGCCGAAGCAACGTTCGATTTCTGACCACCGCATCCGATCGCTTCACCTCCCTCGCGCATAGTAGAGCGGCGCAACCTGCCGCACCAACCCCTTCAATTCCAGCAACGCCAGCGCCGCAGCCGTAGCCGCCGCCGACTGACCGGCGGCGCGACCGATCACGTCAATGTGCTGTGGCTCGGCCTCAACTGCGCGGTAAATCGCTTCCTCTTCAGGGGTGAGCGCCAGCTCAAGCGGCGATTCACCCGCATCACTGTTGCCGGTAAGGTCAAGCGCAGCCAGCACATCGCTCGCCGTTGTGATAACCGCTGCGCCGTCACGGATCAGGCGGTGCGGCCCAACGCTCAGCGGATTAAAGATCGATCCCGGCACTGCCATCACGTCGCGGCCCTGATCGAGCGCAAACTGAACGGTGATCAGCGCTCCGCTGTGCTCGCCGGCTTCCACCACGATTGTTGCCAGACTCAATCCGGCGATGATGCGGTTACGCGGTGGAAAGTTGAGCGGGGCCGGTGGGGTACCCAGGGGGTAGTCGCTGACCAGCGCGCCGGCAGCAGTGATGCGTTGGGCAAGCGCCTTATTCCGTTCCGGATAGATTCGATCAACTCCGCTGGCCAGCACGGCTATCGTGCGTCCACCCGCTTCGAGCGCAGCAGTGTGCGCAATCGTATCGATTCCCAACGCCAATCCGCTCACGATGGTCATGCCGGCAGCCGCCAGATCGCGGGCCAACTGGCGCGTCACTTCTCGCCCATACGGACTGGGGTGGCGAGTGCCAACAATGGCGACCGCTCGCTGATCGGCTGGCGTGATCGCGCCGCGCAGATAAAGAAGTGGCGGCGGGGTCGGAGTCATGCGGAGCAGGGGTGGGTAGCTCGGGTCGGTGATCGGGATCGGGATAACATCCGCAGCGCGTAGACGAGCTAGCTCGGCGTGAAGGTCGAGCGTTTGGCGCGCCGCTTTCAGGCTGGCGATGCTGCGCGCGTCAAGGCCGGCAGCGATCATCGCGGTGTCGCTCGCGTGCCACGCCGCTGCGACCGATCCGCAGCGCTCGATGAGGCGGCCCAGGCGGAGCGGGCCGATGCCGGGAACCAAATTGAAGCCGATGTAATAGCGGATCGTATCGTCCATACTCTACCGGCGCAACGGCGAGAACACGATTTGTTGCTGCTATAAAGTAAACCGCAGTTGACCGGCAAAAGTTGCGCGAATTGAGGCATCATGATCATGACCGGTATGCATGGTTGTCGGTCATTCACCTTTACTCTACATAATATAAAGGAGGAAACTCTATGCCGCGCGCGATCTGGAACGGGGCGGTGATTGCCGAGAGCGACGCCACCATTGTTGTGGAAGGCAACCACTATTTCCCACCCGACTCGGTCAGGCGGGAATATTTGCGCGACAGCCAGACACACACCGTCTGTTCCTGGAAGGGAACAGCCAGCTACTACGATGTCGTGGTGAACGGATCGGTAAACCGCGATGCTGCGTGGTATTACCCCACGCCAAAAGATGCGGCCAGACAGATTGCCGGCTATATCGCGTTTTGGCGTGGGGTAAAAGTCGAGCCGTGATCGGCGCGATCAGACTGCGGTGGCTGCCTCGTCGCGGCGGCCACGGCCAAACCAGGAGCGCCACTCCCGATGCTCCCATACGACGAGCAACTGCGCCGCGTTGAAGATGGAGGAGTAGGTGCCGCTGATCAGACCGATCAAGAGCATGAGCACGAAATTGCGAATGGTATCGCCGCCAAACAGGAGCAGCGCCGTCAAGGTGAAGAAGGTTGTCAACTGGGTGTTGATCGAGCGGGGCAGCGTCTGCACAAGACTGTGATTCACAACGTCGTCAAACGTTTCGGCGGGATGGCGGTTTAGCAGATTCTCGCGAATCCGGTCGAAGACCACAATGGTGTCGTGTACCGAAAAGCTTAACGTCGTCAGCAGCGCAGTCAGGAAGAGCGCATCAACCTCTAGCCCGATAGTAACGCCAAGGATGGCGGCGATACCGAGCACGACCAGCACATCGTGCAGCATCGAGATGAGCGCGCAGACACCGTAGCGCACCGGATGCGGCGCTTTGCGAAAGGCCCATGTCAGGTAGAGCAAGATAACCAGCGACGCGCCAAGCACGGCGATGATGGCGCTGCGGGTCGATTCGGCGCTCACGGTAGGGCCAACACTCTCGAGACGCTCGCGGGTTACCACGCCAAACGCGCTGTTCAATGCCGCCATCACAGCTTCGATCTCGGCATTGGGATCAGACTCGCTGAGTGGTCGCGTTCGCGCCAGCGCTGCCGCGATCTGGCGCCCGTCTATCACAGTGGGGCTGAGCTGCACCTGGGCATTCTCGAACCCGGCAGTGGCAAACGCCTGGGCAATGCGGTCAGTGGTGAGCGATTCGGGCGTGGTTTCTGGAAAGCGCAACTCCCATAACGCGCCGCCGGCAAAGTCGATGCTCGGTCGCAACCCGATCGCGAAGCGACCGGTCGTGACCAGCGGATGCAGCAAGAGCATGTAAAGACCGGGCAGAATAATCAGGAGAGAAAAGGCAAACCACCAATAGCGACGGCGGACGAGATGTTCCATAGCGACGTTACTCCAGCTCTCTCGATGTCAATCAGCTTCCCAGACCGCCATTTACGACGCTGCGGTCGCAGCCGGTGGCGGTGTTTCGCGGCGATCCACGCCAAACCACCAGGCCCGCTCATCGCTGAATAGCGGCAGTGCCAGCCGCAAGAAGGTGCGGGTCACAATCACTGCGGTAAACAGGCTTAACACGATACCAAGACCGAGCGTTAGCGCAAAGCCTTTGATCAGGCTAACGCCAAAACTGTTACCGAACATGAAGAGCACGATACTGGTGATCAAGGTTGACACGCTCGAATCGCGAATAGCCGGCCACGACTCGACGAAGCCCAATTCCAGCGCATTGCGGATCGAACGCCCGCGACGATACTCTTCGCGCAGGCGGGCAAAGATAAGCACATTGGCATCAACCGCCAGCCCAATCGAGAGGATGAAACCGGCGATGCCCGGCAATGTCAGCGTTACCGGAATGAGGCGATAGATAGCGAAGCTGATGGCGGTGTAGATCAACAGCGCAATGGTGGCAATCAGGCCGGGGCCGCGATAGAAGAGTGTCATGAAGAGGGCGACCACGACCAGGCCGATGATCCCGGCCCTGATACTGGCCGCAACACTCTCCTGGCCGAGCGTAGCGGTTACGGTGCGGCTTGTCTCGATCACGAGCGGCACCGGCAGCGCGCCGTACTTGAGCTTGTTGAAGATCTGGTCGCGCTCGGCGTTTGTTGTCACTTCAATGACACCTGAACCATCGGTCAAGGCGGCATTGATGACCGGACAACTTACCACCACATTATCGAGCACGATACACATCGGACGACCGACATTTGCCGCGGTAAACGAAGCCAGGCGTTGGGCCGATTGACCGCGGAACGCAAACGCGACTGCCGGTCGGCTACCCAGCGTGCCACCCTGCGAGAAGGTCGGCTGGACGGCGCTGGTATCGAGGTCGGCGCCATCGGTGATGCTCTGGTAGATTGGGCCAAGGCTATTGACATCGGTAACGGTTTCGCTCTCCAGCAACTGGGGCGGATTGGGGCTGCTAGAGGTGCGCACAATCGCGCCTTCGGCAAGGTACTGGCCCTGCGAATCGATAAACTCAAGCCGACCCGTGCCGCGCAGCGTCTCGATAGCCTGCTCAGGATTAGCCACGCCGGGCAGTTCAACAATAATCCGGTCATTGCCGGCTCGCTGCACGACCGTTTCACCCACCCCCAGCGCATTCACCCGTTGCTCAATCACGCCAGCGGCAGTGGCAATCTCCTCGGCAGTTGCGTTGGGGTCTGCCGAGCGCAACAACACTTGAATGCCACCCTGCAAATCAAGACCGAGGCGCGCGCTGACATCGCGACCGAGGAAGTTGTTATTGGGCGCGAAATTGATCGCCAGCGCCAGGCCGAGCGTCACAATAATCAGGATTAACGCAAAGAGATCACGATTTTGCACGGCAACAGCGCTCCTCACTCATATCGAAAAAGCCGGCCCATTATAGGCCGGCGGCGGCAGCGCGTCAAGACTGCCGCCCGGAGTAATCTGGCGCAACCTGAACGCCGATTACCGCCTGACACGGGTCTCATCAGCGACCGGCAGCGCGCAGAGCGGCATCGACGGCGGTAAACAGGCGGTTCGAGTCGACGATCTGACCGTTGACACTGAACGACGGCGTCGCCTGCACGCCGAGCGCCGTGGCTGCCTCGGCTGCGGCCAGGATTGCCTCGCGGTGCGTGCCGGCTTGCATGCACGCATCGAACGCTGCCCGGTCGATACCGATAATTCCAGCATAGCCACTAAAGGTATTGAGCGGCGAACTCAATTGCGCCCAAAGGCTTTGATTGGCGAAGATCTGATCGTGCATCTCCCAGAACTTGTCCTGATCGCCAGCGCAGCGGGCAGCTTCAGCCGCCGCCACTGCATTGGGGTGAATGTTGGTCAACGGCAGTTCGTGATAGATGAATTGCACCTTGCCGGTATTGATGTAGTCGCGCTCGAGGATCGGCGCCAGATTGCGCGAAAAGAAGGCGCAGCCCGGGCATTGAAAATCTTCAAACGCGATCACCTTGACCGGCGCATCGGGGTTGCCTTTGTAGTAAAACCCTTCCTCGGTGCGCCCAACCGGCGCCGTTGGCGCTTTCACTTCAGTGGTATTGCGGGTGAGCACAATGACCAGCGCCGTGACGGCAACGACCAACACCGCCCCGACCGCAATGTACAGATAGAGTAAATTGTTTTGTTTCGCCGCCTTGACGCGACGGCCACGGGTGCTTTGCGCGCTCATTGCAATCTCCTGACCTTTCGCTACCAAAACTCGCGTCATTATAGCATATGAGGATGAAACAATTCCGCCTGTCGGCAACCCTGTTGCCGGCTAACAGGCTCTGCGCGCGGTCAGGCTGCCATCGCTACGCGATTTACCCGACCAGCGTCGCCACAAACTCCAGCTCAAGCCGAACCTCATCGGCGACGGTATCCACCGATGGCGAATCGGGAATGATCAGGTTGAAGTCGCGATACAGCACGGTCGTTCGGGCAACCCCGCTGATTTCGGTCTGGCTCACCGGAGTCACCGTAACCGTAAACGTGACTGGCCGGGTGACATCGGTAATCGTCAAATCACCCTCAATCGTGAACTCAAACGGCGTGCCGATAGTGACCGTCTCAGGCAAACCGGAAATCACCCGCGGGGTGAATGTTATCAGCTCGAACTGGTTGGTGCGGAGGATGGCATTTTTTATCGCGCGATTGCGCAGTTCGTTGTCAGTTGTCAGGGTGCGAGCGTTGATCTGGATTACGCCAACCTGAGCCGCCGAGGGCAGCGCCGGGTTGAGCGCGATCTGACCTGCCACCTGATTGGTGACGCCAACAACCGTAATCGGTTGACCGCGCAACACTTCATCGATCAAGAAGCGCGCTTCCGAGCGACTCTGATCGATCTCGAACAGTTGTAACGCCGGTGGCTCGGCGGTTGCAATTGTGGTTGGTTGAGCAGGGTCGGTTGTCGGCGCGGGGGCCGCGGTGACGTTCTGCGCCGGAGACGCCGTCGGCGCAGCGGTTGCTACAGGCGCTGTCGTCGGCAAAGCCAGTGGAACTGCTTCAAGCGGGCCACTCGCCGCTTCCGGCGGTCGAAAGACGTAGAAGAGCAGGCCGGCTACGGCCAGCGCGGCAATGAGAGCGATGATCAGCGTAGCTTGTCGCATTGTCATAAGTGTTTGATACCTCATCACGTTCAGAATGGTTTCCCGTAAGGCATGATACCGGATCGGCAATGACTGATGCCGTTTTCTCATCAAATATTTAGATTCATGCTCTGACATATAAACACAATTTTTGTCAAAAAGTGATATACTCGTGAGAGATGCGAGATGCCATTTCAATTGATAAGACCGGCATTCAGGAGGTATGCGATGGACACGTCTACCAGGCTCCAGCTTCGGCGGGCGGCTCGAATTGGCCTTGTTATTCTGCGCTACGCCTTTGGCGCTACGTTTGCCTATGGCGCATACCACAAGATCACGCGCGGCTGGATGACGACAGACGTTATGCGCCAGCATTTCGAGCAGCGGCTGACAGAGATCGATCCCAACAGTTTCAGCGCAGCCTACCTGCGCCATTTTGCGATTCCGTTCTACCGACCGATCGCCTGGATTTTGACCATTGGACAGGTCATTGTGGCCATCAGCATGTTGACCGGCAAGGGGGTGCGGCAGAGCGCGGCGCTGGCTCTGTTCTTGCTGGTGAATATCAGCGCAGGTTCGTACTTTAACGCCAGCATGCCGCCGTACCTGATTACTGCGGCGCTCTTGATGCTTGATAAGGGTGAGGGTCGGCTGGCATGGCCGACGGCGCCCGCTCGATCTGATGTGAGCGCAGCCAGGAATGTGGCAGATTGAGCGAGAGTTTCCGTGGCGACGTTGCGTTGCAACGTCGCCACGGTTATGGTAAAATCTAGCATATCATTGCGTCAATCTATCAAGCCCTGCCGCGTATGCGCACAGCCACCCTTATCTTCGAACTCGTTGCGGATCGGATCGGTCACCTCACCGCGAGGATGTGGCTCGAAGGTGGTAACTCGACGGTGGATCGCGGTCCGTTTCCCCTGAACCATACGGTAGACTCGGCGGCGACTGAAGACTTCAACCCCTTTACCCATCCAGACATTGCCGCGGCCTATCGCGAGCTGCGGGCCGCGGCACTCAACCGCGCCGACGCTCTGCGTCTGCTGATCGTGGCGCCTGACCGTCTGCACGCCCTGCGCTGGGAGCAACTCAGCGATCCGGTTGACGGCAAACCGCTCGCTCTGGCCAATCAGGTCTGGGTGAGCCGCTACCTCAGATCCGACGATATTACGCCGCTGGAGCCGCGTCCACGCGGGGCGATGCGCGCTATCGTGGCGGTGGCTGCGCCGACGGACGCTGAACGCTGGAGTCTGCCCCCCATCGATGGCGCGGCTGAATTACAGCGGGCGCGTGAGGCGCTGACCAGGATTGACATCAAGACAGAGGTGGTGACCGCAGAGTGGGATGCCATTAGCGCGGGTCTGCGGCAGGGTTACGATCTGTTGTACCTGGTTGCCCACGGTCGCCTGATCGATGGCGAACCGTGGTTGTACCTGACCGATACCGCCGGACGGGTTGCCCGGCGTAACGGCGCCGATCTGGTCGAATTGCTGGCCACGCTGCCGGCTGATACCCGGCCGCGGCTGGTCGCGCTGGTCAGTTGCGCGGGCGCCGGTGATGATCGCCATTCGCCGCTGGTTGCGCTGGGTCCGCGCCTGGCGCGCGCCGGCGTTCCCGCAGTGCTGGCTGCCTACGGCAATCTCACCGTAGACACGGCAGCCCGCTTTCTGCCGGTCTTCTTTGACAGCCTGCAGCGCGACGGTCAGGTGGATTACGCCGTTCAGCAGGCGCGCCTGGCGGCTGATCAGGCCGGGCGCCCGGACTGGGGGGCCTTCACGCTCTTTTGCCGCCTGCGTGATGGCCGTCTCTGGTTGACCGCAAGCGAGCGCGCCGCTGTCGGCGCGCCGCCATTTCTGGTGCCGTACCGAAGCAACCACCTCTTCCGTGGGCGCGAGGAAGAGCTAGAAAGTCTGGCCAATATCCTGCTTAAGGGCAGCTCTGACGGCGCTCCTGCGGTGGTTGCGCCGGTGGTGAGCGGCACCGGCGGGATCGGGAAGACTCAACTGGCAGTCGAGTTTGTCCATCGCTACCACAAACACTTTCCGGGCGGGGTCTTCTGGCTCGATATGTCCGATCCAGACGGCGTGAAGCTTCAGGTCGCCAGGTGCGGCGAGCCGGACGGCCTCAACCTGCCTGGCTTCAGCAGCCTATCACTCGATGAGAAGGTAGCGGCGGTCAGGCGCGCCTGGCAAGAGTCGGTCCTCCGCCTGCTCGTGTTCGACAACCTCGAAGATCCGGCGCTGCTGAAAGAGTGGCGTCCGGTCACCGGCGGCGCGCGGGTGCTGGTCACCAGTCGCAAAACTAACTGGCGCGCCACGACGGGCGTGAGAATAGTCCCGCTCGCGCCGTTGCCCCGCATGGAAAGCCGGTATCTCCTCCTGTCGCCACGCGCCCAGGCGCAGGGCACATCGGTCGATGACATCCTGGCCGATGCAGCCACGAAACAGGCAGCCGATGCGATTTGCGATCTGGTCGGCGATCTGCCGCTGGCGCTGGCGCTGGCGGGAGCCTACCTGGAGGAGATATACAACCTGCCGCTCATCGTGTATCAACAGCGACTGGAGCAGACCCTGCTCGACGACCCCTCGCTGAGTAATGCGCTGGCTCGCGATGCCGAGCTTCCGACCGGCTACCCGCGCGGCGTGGCCGCCGCCATCGAGCTGAGCTACCAGCATCTGCGCGCAGACGCGGCGCAGAACGCCCTTCGCCTGTTCCACAGCCTGGCCTGGCTGGCGCCGGAACCGATCCCCCAGCCATTGGTGAACGCGCTGGCCGGTGGCGACACGACCGATCTGCAGCAGATTGAGGCGACTGATAAAGCGATCAACCGACTCCTGGCGGTTGGGTTGCTAGAACGAACCAAAGATGGCGCGCAGATGCACCGGTTGCTGGCCGCCTACGGTCGGCGCCGCGATCCAGACCCGGACGGGCATTTCGCGGCGGCGATCGAGGCAACGCTGACTGCGCTGGAACAAATCGACCTCGACCGCGCCCCGCAAGACGGCGCGCCGTACCGTGCCCATCTGCTGGCCCTCTGTCAGCAGGAGAAGCAGAACGACCGGTTGAATCCGCAGACTGCTACACGTCTCCTCGACCAGACCGGGTATTTGCTGTATGCGCAGGGCGACTACGCCGCCGCCCGCCCGCT
>NZ_CAKZNK010000037.1 GCF_937129525.1 uncultured Chloroflexus sp.
CCCCGGCGCCGGCAGTGGCTCCTACCCCGGCGCCGGCAGTGGCTCCTACCCCGGCGCCGGCTCCGGCGCCTGTCACTGCCTCCACACCGGCGCCCACTCCCGCGCCCAAACTGGCCGGCGCCGAACCGATGAGCCGCATGCGCAAAGCTATCGCTCGCGCAATGACCGACAGCAAGCCCGGTGTGCCGCATATCTACCTCACCATCGAAGTTGCTGCCGACGCTCTCGTGGATTTGCGCGAACAGATCGTCGCCGGTGGTACGCGCGTATCGGTCAATGACCTGATTGTTAAGGCTGCTGCCAAAGCACTGGCTAAAGTGCCGGCAGTGAATGTTAGCTTCAGTCAGACCGCTGATGGACAGCCCGGCATCGTTCGCCATACCCAGATCAACATTGGCGTTGCCGTTGCCCTTGATGATGGCCTGGTCGCTCCGGTAGTGCGCGATGCTGACAAGAAGAGCATCAGTGTCATTAGCGCCGAGATCCGCGATATGGCCTTGCGAGCGCGCGAAGGCAAGATCAAACAGAACGAACTCGAAGGGGCGACGTTCCAGGTTACCAATCTTGGGATGTTTGGTATCGTCGAGTTCGGTTCGATCATCTCGGTGCCACAGGCCGCCTCGCTTGCCGTCGGCGCGATCCGTAAAGTGCCGGTAGTGCGTGATGATCAGGTTGTGATCGGTCAGGTGATGAATCTCACGCTGAGCGCCGATCACCGGGTCGTCGATGGCGCGGTCGGCGCGCAGTACCTGCAAGAGCTGCGTAAACTGCTCGAAGCGCCAATGAATATCATTGTCTAGACGGGTGGTCTGATCAACGTAACGACGCAACAATGTTATGATACGGTGTCAACTATGTACACACCTCTTGCCCATTGTTGCGTCGTTACCTCTTAAGGAGCATATGCCATGACCATCGATCTTCCCCCCGGCCCACTGGTCGAAACCGAGTGGCTGGCCGCCCATCTTGGTCATCCGCGCCTGCGTATCGTTGATATGCGTGGCACCGTTTTACCGCCTACTGCCCCCAAACCTCATTACTTCCCCCGCTACGAAGATTACGCCGCCGGTCACATTCCCGGCGCGGTCTATATCGACTGGACACGCGATATTGTCGATCTGGACGATCCAACGCCGGTTCAGATTGCGCCACCCGACAAGATCGCTTACGAGCTGGGACGGCGCGGGATCGGCGACGATACCGTCGTTGTCGCCTATGATGACTGGTATTCGATGTTCGCCGGACGGTTGATGTGGGTGTTGCGCTATTACGGTTTCGAGCAGGTGCGGGTGTTGAATGGCGGACTGGTCAAGTGGCTGGCTGAGGGTCGTCCGCTGACCAGCGAGGTGCCAGATTACCCACTGGCGAACTTCACCCCGCGACCGCAGCCCCATCTACGCAAAACTGCCGATCAGGTCTTGCAGGCGCTGGGTGGCGACATGCTCCTGATTGATGCCCGCAACGAGCAGGAATATCGCGGCTTCGAGTCGCGCGCCAGCCGTGGCGGACACATCCCTGGCGCGCGCAACGTCTTTTATCAGAGTCTGGTGAGCGGGCCACATCAGACCTATCTGCCACCTGATCAGCTCCGCGAGCGCTTCCTCGCCGCCGGCATCGATCCCGCTGAAACCGCTGACCGTGAAGTGGTTGCATATTGCAACGGCGGCGTTTCCGCCACACCGACCGCCATCGCCTTCGAGCTGGTCAGTGGCCGCCGGGTGGCAATTTATGACGGTTCCTGGAACGAATGGGGAAATGATCCCGATAAGCCGCTGGAGCGGTAGTACGCTATACCCTGGACACAATCACAGTGGGACGGCTTTGCTCAGAGCCGTCCCACTCACAACCTTACACCTTTTCCAGCACACTCAAGATCACGTTCGGGAAGATACCCAACACAAGCACGCCTACAACCGCAATCGTGAGCGCCGCAGCAATCCCGCGCGGCATCGTCACCGGTGACAAATCGGTCGTTGGCTCAATAAACATCACCTTCAACAGCCGCAGGTAGTAGTACAAGCTGACGATCGTCATCACCACGGCGATGATCACCAGCCAGGTCGCTCCGCTCTGCCAGCCGGCCATAAAGATGTAGAACTTGGCGAAAAAGCCTCCCAATGGCGGGATACCGGCCAGCGACAGGATACAAACGGTAAACAATAGCGCCAGTGGCAGATTGCGCCGCGAAAGCCCGCGCAGATGGGCGAAATCTTCACCACCTACCTGCTGACCGATGAGCGCCAGGACGCCGAATGCACCCAGGTTGGTCAGACTGTAGATGATCAGATAGTATAACAACGCGATCAAGCCCTGCTCACGATCAAACGGCTGCGCTGCTGCCCAGGCCAGCATTCCCAACAATACAAAACCGGCGTGCGCGATACTCGAATAGGCCAGCAGACGCCGGGCATTGTTCTGCGGCAACGCGGCCAGATTGCCGATCACCACCGTCAGCAACGCCAATACCGCCAGCACTGCTGTCCAACCACCGGCGTCATCGCCCAACACCGGCGCGCCGGCCATCGCCGGAAAGGTTTCGGTAAGCAGGCGGAAGAGGAGAATAAACCCGGCTGCTTTCGACGCCGTTGAGATGAACGCAGTCACCGGTGCCGGAGCGCCTTCATACACATCGGGTGACCAGCCATGGAATGGCACCACTGCCAGTTTGTAACCCATGCCGGCGATGATAAATAGCATCGCCATGGTGATCAAACTTCCACTCGAAGAGGTGAAGGCTCCGATCCGATTGAAGCGGGTCAGATCGTTCATGTTGGCCGCCCCGCTCACCCCATTGAGCGCCGCGCCAAACGCCATGCTCATTCCGTAGAGCAAGATTGCCGATGAGATAGCGCCAAACAGAAAGTATTTCAACCCCGCTTCAGCCGAGCGGGCATTGTTGCGGAAATAACCGGCCAGCAGGTAGAGCGGAATGGATGTCAGCTCGATTGCCAGATAGGCCAGCAACAACTCATTTGCGCCAACCATCAGGCACATCCCGAGCGTGGCAAAGATGATCAACGCATAAAACTCACCAGGGTGAGCGTCAGGCCGAATATCGAGGCAAAGCAGACTGGTGAGTAGCGCCGCGCCGATTATTAGCAGACGCGCAATCATCGTCAGGTGATCGACGACAAAAACGCCGGCAATCGCGCCTTCATTGCTGGGACCACCACTCTGCAAGTTGCGGATGATGTTGGTAAAGAAATTAACCGGCGCCGTCTCGGGCAGTTGATAGATATAACCACTCTGCAACAGCGCCACCGCCAGCACCATCCCCAGGCCGATGGCTGTCAATGAAGCCGACGACTTCACCCGTTCCAGTTGCGCTGACGGCGAGCGGCCCCAACGTTCAAGAATATCAGATCCCAACACCAGGAGCGCCAATACCAGGAGCAGTATCTCTGGCAAGAGACGCGGGATGTCGGTCAGTTGAAACATAGGCTCCTCATTGCTCTATTCTGATGCCTTGCGTCTGATTGCGTCAAGTTACCGCAATGCCACTGCCACTTCACTCAACCGCGCAGCCAGCGGACGAACACCGGTATCGATCAGTTCTGTCATCCAGGCCGGATACAGGCCCAGCCCTACCAGCACCAATGCCAGCACCAGCGCGCCGGTATACTCTTGCCAGGTCAGCCTGGGTAAATGGAGAAACTCAGGGTTTTTCACTTCGTCGTAGAAGACTGACCATACGGCCCGCAGGATGTATGCGCCGGTAATAGGAATACTCAACGCCGCAATCACGGCCACCAACGGGTAGCGCTCCCAGACGCCGATAAAGATGTTGAATTCAGCCCAGAAACCGGCCAATCCCGGCATACCCATCGATGACAGACCGCCGAGAATGAACATCGCGGCGGCAAAGGGCATTACCCGCCCCAACCCACCCAATTCAGGCAACTGACGGGTATGGGTGCGGTCGTAGATCATGCGACCAACCACTGCAAAGAAGAGCGCTGTCATGATGCCGTGGGCAAACATCTGCAACACCGCGCCCAGCAACGCAATCTGTGTGCCAGCCGCCAGCGCCATCACCACCAACCCCATGTGGCTCACCGATGAATAACCGATAATAAACTTGGCATCACGCTGTACCATAGCGATACTGGCGCCGTAAACTACGTTAAACACGGTGAGCACGACAATGATTGGCAACCACTCGCGCGCGCCTACCGGCATCAGCCACATCGCCGCGCGCAAACAACCATACGCACCCAGTTTCATCAAAACGCCGGCGTGCAACATACTGACTGCTGTCGGCGCAGCGACGTGACCGGTTGGACTCCAGGTATGGAAGGGGAACATACCGGCCAGCACACCAAAACCGACAAACAGCGCCGGGAAGAGCAGCCATTGCAGGTTGCCGGAAATGAAACCCTGTTCAGCCAGTACCAGCATGTTGAAGGTGCGCAGACCGCTGCCGAAGTAGAGGCCGATCATGCCGATGATCACCAGCGCGCTACCGGCCATCAAAAACAGGGTTAGCTTCATCGCGCCGTATTCCTTGCGCGTGCTTCCCCAAATGCCGATCAACAGGTACATGGGCAAGACGGCCAGCTCGTAGAAGACAAAGAAGAGGAAGAGATCAAGCGCGCTGAAAACACCGTACACGCCGGTAGTGAGCAGCAATAACCAGACCCAATACTCTTTGGTCCGCTCTTCGATATTCCAGCTCATCAGCGCGCCAGTGAAGATAACGATCCCGTTGAGCAGCAACATCGGCAGATTGATCCCATCGACGCCGAGCAAGTAGCTTATGCCGAGCTGCGGGATCCAATCGAGTTGTTCGATAAACTGGAAGCCGCCGCGTCCCGGATCGTAGGCCAGAAAGACCAGCAGCGACAGGATGAGCGATAGCAACGCGAACCCTGTGCCAACCCAACGCATCAGGTCAGGGTAGCGGTCAGGAATGACGGCGATGATAATTGCCGGAACCAGCATGCTGAGCCAGATCAGACTCAGCCACGGCACATCGGCGGGAAGCGTTATCAGCCCCATGCGATCACCTTTGCGCAATGCATCCGTTGTAATGGATTGTCAGCAGCTTCACTCACGTTATTGACCCCACCGCCACAAGTGGAGTGCCAACTGGCGGTACTACAAAACAACTCGGGTAAAAATCGCCACCAATTGCCCGGCAGCCGCATTACCCAATGCCATCAACGGGCCAGGATAGACGCCAATCGCCAGCGACAGCGCCAGGATCGGCGCCATTGTCCAGAATTCTTGCGGACGCAGATCGGCGATTGCGCGCGGCGAGCCGGCGGCTGGCCCCAGGAAGATGCGCTGAAACATCAGGAGCAGGGCCAGTGCGGTCACTACCAACCCGATGACCGCCAACGCAGTAAACAGTGGCAACGTGGCCCACGCGCCGCGGAAGATGAAGAACTCGCCGACGAAACCGGCCAGTCCCGGCAAGCCAAGGTTGGCAAAGAGCGCGATCCCCATGACGCCAGCAAAGGTCGGCGCACTGGCCCGCAATCCGCCCAGACCGCTCAATTCCCAGCGTCCGGTGCGTTCATAGAGCGCGCCGGCCAGATAAAAGAGCGCGCCGGTGCTCAAGCCGTGGGCAACCATCTGCACCAGCGCACCATTGACCGCGCTAGCCCGGGCCGCGATCCCCGCTTCACCCGCCGCAGCAGCGCCGGCAATTGCCAGGGTGACATAGCCCATATGGTTGATCGAGGTGTAGCCGATCAGTCGCTTAACATCACCATTCACCTGACTCAACGCGCCGAAAGCGCCCGCCACCACGCTTATCACTGCCAGGGCCGCAAGCGCCGGAGCAAAATACTGCGCCGCATCTGGCGTAAAGGGCAACAACAACCGCAGCATGCCATAGGCACCCATCTTGCTCATTACCGCGGAGAGCAGAATACTGGCCGCAGTTGGTCCCTCTGCGTAGGCGTCAGGCAACCAGGTGTGGAATGGCCAGACAGCCAGCTTGATCGCGAAAGCGATAAAGATCGCCCACATTGCGATACTGCTGTACAAAAGCGGATACCGCCCCAGGACATTTGTCACGCCGAGTTGCTCGAGGTACGCAAACAGGATGTCGCGCAGCGTCCCGGTAACGCCGACTACTGGCAACCCTTGTCCGAGCCGTCCCAATGCGATCAGGTCAAAGGTGGGATAGCCCGCCTGACGCATCGCGAGATAGATGAGCTGAAAGAGCAAGAGCATTCCCAGCGAGCCGGCCATCGTGTAGACGAAGAACTTGAAGGCAGCGTAGCGGCGCTGCTCGCGACCCCAGCCCTGAATGAGGAAGAAGGCCGGCACCAGGCTGAACTCCCAGAAGATGAAGAAGAAGAAGAAATCGAGCGCGACGAAGTAGCCCAGCATCGCCGCCTGCAACAGGAGTAACAGCGCCAGATGCGCCCGCACTCGATCGCGCGCACCCCAACTGGCAATCACGGCAACCGGTGTCATCACTGCCGTGAGCAAAATCAGCGGCATACTCAGGCCGTCTACACCGAGAAAGTAATCAACCCGTACCGCTTGAATCCACGGCACGCGCTCGACCAACTGCACTGCGCCTTGCCCGCTCGTTACCGCATCTGGGTCAAACCGGGCCCAGATCAGACCGGATAGCAACAACGGCACCCCTGTCCAGGCCAGCACCCCCGTCTTAATCGTCCGCTCATCGAGCCTGATCAGCCATGCCAACCCGATTAAAGCGATGCCAACCAGTGGCGACAATACCAGAAGCGTCAGCCACGGCACGCCATCGGGAGCAGGAACAAGATACTCCGGCAGATTCATAACGCTATCGCCCAATCACATACAGCCAGAACACAGCCAGCCCCAGCAAGCCGCCAAACACGTAGATCAGATAATCCTGCGCCTTTCCGGTCTGCAAGCGGCGCGCCTGTCGCCCAGAGCCTTGCGTGCCGCTTGCCAGACCATCCGGGCCATCGTTGAGCAGGGTATCATCAATGATGAAGTTGACCTTGCCTAACCCGAAGGTGAAGCGGCCCATGCCATCAACTAGCCGATCGATTACAGCCCGGTCGATCAACGTCCATGCTACGGCCAGACTGTCAGTCAGCCGCCCCAATGTCGCTGCATACAGCTCATCGATACGATATTTGGCATTGAGAACAGCAAAGAGGCCAGGCGCGCGCGCCGCCAGCGGATCAGTTGCCGTTGCCGTTGCAAAGGCATTGCGATAGCCATACCAGCCGACCGCAATCCCGGCGAGCGCAATCAACAACGAGACACCTGCCACCACCGGATCGAGCTTCGCCGCCTCTTGCCCCCACAGACTTGCCAGCCAGTGACCAAATGGGCCGTCGAACGGTAAATTGAAAGCGCCGGCAGTCACGGCAAAGCTGGCCAGCACCACCAGCGCCGCTATCATCCTTGGATCTTCGTGCCAGTGCTCACCGTGATCGTCATGCGTATCTGCCGCATGACCGTGGTGGTCATCGGTATGATCGTGCCCGGCATGGCCGGTTGGCGTATCGGGATTTTCAAACACCACCGGATGCGCGCCACGATAGTCGCCGAAGAAGACCAGCCACCACTGCCGGGTCATGTAGACGGCGGTCAAAAAGGCGGCGAGACTGAGAGTCACATATACGGCCAGATTATGCTTGAAAGCGTCGAGCAGAATCTCATCTTTGCTCCAGAAACCGGCAAACGGCACAATCCCGGCCAGTGCCAGATAACCGGCAGTGTATGTCCAGAACGTCCAGGGCAAACGGGTGCGCAACCCACCCATATTGCGAATATCCTGCGCTGTCTGCTGAGCGGCATACTCATCGTGGTGATGGATGCGTCGAATCGCCGGCTGCGCTTCCATCGCGTGAATGATCGATCCCGATCCCAGGAAGAGCAGCGCCTTGAAGAAGGCATGGGTGATCAGGTGGAACATAGCCGCTACCCAACCACCTACCCCCAATGCCGCTACCATAAAGCCCAACTGCGAGAGAGTGCTATAGGCCAGAATGCGCTTGATGTCGAATTGGGCCACTGCAATCGTCGCCGCGAAGAGGGCAGTGAACGCGCCGATAAAGGCGACTACTCCCAGTGAAGTCGGATCGACGGCAAAGATGGGGAAGGTGCGCGCTACCAGGAAGACACCGGCAGCCACCATTGTCGCCGCGTGAATGAGCGCCGAGACCGGGGTTGGGCCTTCCATCGCGTCAGGCAACCAGACGTGGAGCGGGAACTGAGCCGATTTACCAACCGTGCCTCCGAAGATCAGCAGGGCAATTCCGGCAGCGTGGCTCAAGCCCAATGCGCCGGTCTCGGTTGCCAGCCGTTCGAGCAATGGTGGGAAGAAGATACCGCCTTCGTCATTGCCGAACGAGATTCCACCAGCCTGGGCATACAGGTAGACAATCCCCAGCAATAGCAGCACATCGCCGACGCGCGTCGTAATAAACGCCTTCACCGCAGCGCGGGCCGCGCTTGGTCGCTCGTAGAGAAACCCGATCAGCAGATACGAGCAGAGACCCATCACCTCCCACGCCATAAAGAAGAGCAGCAGGTTATCGGCCATGCTCATCAGCAACATTGCCGCCGTGAACAGAGCAATGAAGCTGAAGAAGCGGCTTTGGCGTGGATGCGCAGCCATATACCCGATTGAGAAGAGATGAATGCAGGTAGAGGTGATTGTCACCATCGCCAGCATCGCCGCCGCCGCGCCATCGATGTAGATGCCCATCTGCAACGCGGTATCACCGGTCGGCGCCCAGACGAAACGCTGCACAACGTTCGGCTCGGGGAAGGCAAAGGCATCGTGCTCACCATGATGAGCGGCAAGCTTGACCAGTTCACCGTCATGCAGCGCCCAACCACCCGCTACCGCCGCCAGCAATCCGAGCGCCAGAACTGTCGCAACCATCATCAGACCGGTCGCCAGCCAGGCGCTTGCCATCGCCTGACGCCGAATCGGCGTCAACGTAATGATGGCGCTGGCCAGCAACGGTAACAGCGGAATCAACCAGGCATTTTGCAAGAAAAACGCCATATGCGCTCCAATGTCAATCCCTATCACGAAACCTGCTGGACATGCGTCGTTCCCACCGCCATCGCTCATTCACAACCAGAACCGGATCAACCTCCTGCCCGCACCCAATTGTCGTTTCCGCACACCATTACCGTCAACCGTGACCGGCGATCAACCGCGTAACCGATCAACTTCGTCGGCATTCACCGACACATAGTGTCGATAGACTGCGATCACCATCGCCAGGCCGACCGCTGCCTCGGCGGCAGCCACGGCGATGATAAAAATGGCGAAGGTCTGGCCGGTGATATAGCGCGGCTCGAAATAGCGCCAGAAGGCGATCAGATTAATATTGACTGCATTGAGCATTAACTCAACACCCATCAACACACCGATCAGATTGCGACGCGAGAGCGCGCCGAACAACCCGATACAAAAGAGCGCGGCGGCCAATGTCAACACCGCCGGCAACGGCACTGCATTCAGCATCGCTCACCTCTCACTGGCAGGGCGCGTCTCTCGCACCACCGGCTCGGCCTCCACTGGTTCTGGTGTAGTTGCTTCAGTCTCACGCGCGCGCAACCGCTTCAATTCCAGCTCTTCGGCCAGGGTTAGTACCTTGCGACGTCGCGCTCGCTCCTCGAACGCGATCACGATTGCGCCGATGAGCGCCACCGTTAACAGCACCCCAACCACTTGAAACTGGATCAGAAACTCGTTGACAAAACCCCGCCCCAGCTCAGCCGGCCCGGCCAGCGGTTCAGGCGTGCCCAATGGCGGCGCCGGCGGCACATTCCACTGCTGATTGATCAATGTCGGCGCCATGACGGTCGCAAAGAGCAACGCTGCAATTGCCAGCACCACTGGCCAGCGTGAATTCAACTGACGCTCGCCTTCACCGCTGATCTGGCGCGTCAGCATGATCGCAAACAGGATGAGCACTGACACCGCGCCGACATAGACCAAAACCTGCACGACCGCCAGAAATTCGGCTTCGAGCAGCAAGTAGAGCGCGCCGACGCCGAAGAAACAGGTAATGAGCCACAGCGCCGAATGAATCACGTTGCGCACCGTGACGACCATCGTCGCCGCAACCAGGATCAACAGAGCGATCAGTCCGAAGACAATCTGCACCACGACTTCCATCACTCGTTCCCGCTGTCGTTATTGAATTGCGCAGAGCTGCGCAACAATAGTGCTACCTTCCGCTGCCTCAGCTAAACCGTCGCGCTCAACTCTTCCAGCTCAGCTCGTCGCCGTTCGGCCTGCGACGCGGCATAAACGCGCGTTAACCACAGATACACGCCGAGATTGATGGCCAGGGTCACGACAAATGCTGCCAGCCACCGCAATACCGGCGACCACCCAACGGTAATCAACATCCCTTCGGCTGGCCCCCAGCGGATGAAGGCAACCCAAAGCGCAGCGCTAAACAGATTGGCCAGCGTCAGTGGAATGAGAAACTTCCAGCCGAAATCCATCAATTGATCGATACGCAGACGGGGAAAAGCGCCGCGCAGCCAGACCATCACGAAGAAGAAGAAGTAGGTCTTGAGCAGGAAATAGAAGACCCCCAACACACCGGCCAACACGTTGAATAACCCGTTGCCGGTAGGATTGGCCGGAGTAATTCCCTGTTCGTAGAGCCAGTTGACTCCTGGCCCCTGCCAGCCACCAAAGAAGAGGATCGCCGTGATCGCGCAGAGCAAAAAGTTCAGCACATACTGGGCAAGATAGAATAGGCCAAACTTCATGCCGCTATATTCGGTCATATAACCGGCAACAATCTCCGAGTCGGCCTCCGGAATATCAAACGGTGTGCGCTCGCCTTCAGCCAGCGCGGCGATGAAGAAAGCGATAAATGCGACAAACCCCACCGGCGTAAAGACGAACCACCCCAAACCCAAATCGGGAATGCCAGCCAGATCGCGGTTACTGATCAGCAGGCCGCTCTGATAGGCAATAATCTCGTTGAGCGAGAGCGAGCCGACGATCATTACGATGGCAATCAGCGACAGCACTGCCGGAATTTCGTATGAGACCATCTGCGCCACAGCTCGCATCGCTCCCAGCAATGAAAACTTGTTGTTGCTCGCCCATCCCGCCATCATCAAGCCAACCGCGCTGATCGACGAGATGGCGAAGAAGAAGAGCATGCCGGTCGGTAGATCGACCGGGGTCATTCCCGGCCCCCACGGCACCACGGCAAACATCAGCACGGTCGGGGCAACGACGACGCAAGGGGCCAGAAAATGGACAATCCGGTCTGCCGCCTGCGGCACGATGTCCTCTTTGGTGAACATTTTGACGCCATCGGCAATCGGTTGCCAGATACCTTCAGGCCCAACCCGGTTAGGGCCGATTCGATCCTGCATGCGCGCAATGACCCGACGCTCGTAGTAGGTAAGAAAGAGCATTTGCAGCGGCGCAACGACCAGCACAATGGTTACAATCAGGATGTAGCTAAGCAGGTGAAGCGCCCACTCTGGCCAACTCCAGCCCAAAGTGCCATTGATAAGGGCAGCGAGCATGTCGTACATGGATTTCTCCGTCTTAACCCTTCGTGTCTTGCGACCTGTGCGAGCTGCTATACCCACAGGTCATTGCCATTTTAAGCGCGACGTATCTTCTGCCGCTGATTGTTGTCCGGCATCGACCAGGACGATAGTAGTTCGCTGCTGCGCGCCGTCGGTACGCGGCCAGTCTACGAATCATCGCCTGATTGCTGTTTTTTCGCCGCGTTGGCCGCGCGGATGGCGGCCAGGCGGGCCGCTTTGTCTCCCGCCGGCGCCGCTGGCGGGGCCGAATCGGCTGTGGCGTCACCCGGCGAAGCGGCTGCCGGCGGCTCACCCTCTGCTGCTTTTTTCGCCGCGTTAGCCGCGCGGATGGCGGCCAGGCGGGCCGCTTTGTCTCCCGCTGGCGCCGCTGGCGAGGCCGAATCGGCTGTGGCGTCACCCGGCGAAGCGGCTGCTGGCGGCTCGCCCTCTGCCGTCTTTTTTGCTGCGTTGGCGGCGCGGATGGCGGCCAGACGGGCCGCTTTGTCTCCCGCCGGCGCGGCGGCAGGAGTGGATGGTTCGGCAGATGGTGGCGTGGTTTCGGCTGCCGGCGCAGCACTCTCACCGGATTGGGCTGCTTTTGCGGCGCGGATCGCCGCCAGTTTTGCGGCTTTCTCTTCCGGCGTTAATTTGCGACCTTCAGCCGGAGCCGGTTGCGCCGATGGGGTTGCTTCAACGGCTGGAGCCGATTGCGCTGTCTGAGCCGCCTGAGCTGCCAGTTCGGCCCGACGCGCCGCAATTCGCTCGGTGAGGTGTGGCGCCAGGCCGATCACATCAGGCCGACGGCGAATATTCCCCTGCAACTTCTTCAAAGCACTCTCGCGCACTTCAGCCCACATTGTGGGCGCAATTTGCGCATAGTAGCTGATTGGACGGTTCAATCGCTCTTTATTGACTGTCAGCGCAGCATGATCATCGGTTGAAAGCTCAAACTCGTGATCCATCTTGATTGCGTCGAAGGGGCACACCTCGGCGCAAAAACCGCAGCTCATGCAGGCGTCGTACTCGATGATAAATTCGGCCACAGCAGGCACCGGCTTGCCGGTAGCCGGATCTTTGGCCTGCGTCATATGAATCACCTGCGGCGGGCAGATCCGTTCACATTGAAAACACGACGTGCATAGCTCGTGACCGGTCTCATCGTCGTAAAGCAGGATCGGCATATTGCGGTACGCTTCCGGGATGCGCGGCTTCTCCTCTGGGTATTGGATCGTGAAGGTACCATGGATCTGGCTATAGCTACGATTGAGCTTAAACGACTCTTTCCAGTGTTTCCAGATCACTGCCATACCGCGCAGCAGACCCATACCACGGCGCACGCGAGTATCGTCGCGCTCAACTTCGATCACCCGCCCACGCGAAATCTCTATTTCAAACGGTGAGGTTGTCATCGATCTACCTCTCCCATGACGATATCGATGCTACCCAGGATGACCACAATATCGGCCACCTTATAACCGCGACACATATCGGCCAGTGGCGTGAGATTGATAAATGAGGGCGCGCGCACCTTGTAGCGATAGGGTTTGGCGCTCCCATCGCTCACCAGGTAGAAGCCCAATTCACCCTTGGGCGACTCGATCCGCGCATACGCATCCCCCACCGGTGGCCGCACATTCTGGCGCGCTTTGGGGTTAATGTGCCCTCCCTTCGCGTCAGGCAACTGCTCAAGCACCTGCTCGATGATGCGCTTGCTCTGTCGCATCTCTTCGATCCGCACCAGAAAGCGATCATAAACATCGCCGACCTTGCCGACCGGAATATCGAAATCGAACCGGTCGTACACGCTGTACGGCTCTGCCTTGCGCACATCGTAAGGAATACCCGAGCCGCGCAAGACCGGGCCACTCACTCCATACGAGAGGGCAACTTCCGGCGGTAAAATACCAATCCCTACTGCCCGTTGCAGCAAAATCTCGTTGTCGCGCAATAGCCGCTCAAGCTCATCGATATAGGCGGGCAAGGCGCGTAGCAGCTCGCGCAGATTGGGAATAAACTCTGGCGGCAGATCGCGCGCGACTCCGCCAAAACGGAAGTAGTTACACATCAGGCGCGCGCCGCTGGCCATTTCAAATAGATCGAGAATCTTTTCGCGTTCGCGCATCCCGAACGCCAGCGGCGTTTGCCATGCACCCATATCGTTGATCATGAAGCCAACTGCGCTAGCGTGGTTCAGGATGCGGGTCAGCTCGACCATCAACACGCGAATATATTCAGCCCGTTCCGGCACTTCGATCCCGGCCAAACGCTCGACGGCCATGGCGTAGGCGTGATTGTTGGCCATCGAGTTGAAATAGTCGAGCCGGTCGGTATAGGGCATATTCTGTAAATAGGTATTTGCCTCGGCAAGCTGCTCGTGATTTCGATGCAGATAGCCGAAGACCGGCTTAAGATCGACAACCGTTTCCCCATCAACCGTCACCAGCATCCGAAAGACGCCGTGCGTTGACGGATGTTGCGGACCAATATTGACTTGCAGCTCTTGGGTTTGGAGCATGGCAACACCGGTTTCTCTCTGATTAGCGCCTCACTAGCCTTCATCTCCACCAAGATACTTATCACCCTGGCGGGGAAAATCCTTCCGCATCGGAAAGCCTTCAAACTCGTCCCACATATAAATGCGGCGCAGGTGGGGATGACCGGTAAACTCTATTCCAAACAGATCGAACGCCTCGCGTTCGTGGAAATTCGCCGCCGGCCAGTGTGGCGTCAATGACGGCAACACCGGATGATCGCGCGGCACCCGCACCCGCAATACCAGACTTGACCCGCCGGCAGGATGGTAGAAGCGATAGACCAGCTCGAAACAGCCGGCGTAGAGATAATCGACTACCGCAATGTCTGAAAGATAGGCATAGCCGAGCGTATCGCGCATAAAGAGGGCCGCCGCGACCAGATGATCCGGCTTGACAAGGGGATCAGACGGCTGAAACAAACCAGGTTGCGGGCCATGGGATGGCGGCGGCGTTATCGCCAGTGGTTCTGGCTCAAGCAGCGCCATTGGCATCACCTCGGCAAGACGAGCGCGCAGCTCGGCAGGAGTCAGCTCAGGCATCACTCACCCCACTCCGCTTCAAATCATCGGCGGCTATCTCAGGCGCGATCCCTCGCGCCTTGAGCGCATGCTCCAGCTCTACTTCCGGATCCATAATCGGGAACTGGCGCGCTACTTCCGGATGCTCAATCTGCCCCGAACGGTGTTCGCCGTGAGCCGGAGAGGTATAAGGACTGAGTAGCGGCAAGCCACCAACCGGATCGATTAATTTCCCGTCGATCTCAAGCCCTTTTGCGCCAAACGTTGGCACGGGAAAATCGGTCGTTTGAGGTTTATCGCCACTGCCATACCAGCGCACGCGGCCCAATTTCTGGCGATCGATCTGCTCTTGCAGGGTCATCAAGGCATGGAGCAACGCTTCGGGACGGGGTGGACAACCGGGAACATAGACATCAACCGGGATCAACAGGTCAATCCCGCGCAAGACATTGTACCCATCGCGGAACGGGCCACCAGATGTGGCGCAAGCCCCCATCGAAATCACATAGCGCGGCTCGGCCATCTGATTGTAAAGCCGCACTACCTGCGGCGCCATCTTTTTAGTCACCGTGCCGGCAACGATCATCAAGTCAGCCTGACGCGGCGAGGCGCGAAACAGCTCAGCGCCAAATCGGGCCACATCATAGCGGCTGAGACCAAACGCCATCATTTCGATTGCGCAGCAGGCCAGACCAAAGGCCATCGGCCAGATGGACGAACGACGGCCCCAATTGTAAAACCGGTTCACGGTTGTTAACAATATACCCTGTCGTTCGAGTTCGAGCTGGGTAGGATCAACATCAGCCATACATCACACCCACTCTAGAGCGCCTTTGCGCCATTCGTAGAGCAAGCCGGCAAACAGCATCAGCAGAAAGATCGTTGCCGCGATTAAGCCATAGAGTCCGACTGCATTAAATGCTACTGCCCACGGATACAAAAAGATCACCTCAATATCGAAAATGACGAAAGCGAGCGCGTAGAGGTAATACTGCACCTTAAACTGCACGTGGACATCACCAAGCGCCTCAAGCCCGCACTCGTAGGTGCTGGTCTTCAGCGGAGTCGGACGTTTCGGGCGAAGAAAGAAGGCGAGCGCAAGCGGAATCAGCGGAAAGCTGACCGCAGCAACAAAAAAAATGCCTATCAAAGCATAGTTGGCGAGCATCGCCTATCCTCCGTGACGGGTGTGAGAAGTAAAGACGATGAGAAGTATATCACAAATTCACGCCGACTGATGCAAAGTTGAGCCAGCAGCTAAAGAAAAGCGATGGAGAAGGTATCTGGGGGCAGACAGCAGGTCAGACTGACGACTCGAGCCGCAACTCGACCCGTCCGACGCGGATGACATCGCCAGGATTCACGTCAGTTGGCGCAGTCACTTCAAACCCGTTGAGGAAGGTACCGTTGGTGCTATTGAGGTCTTCGAGTATCCACACCCCGCCACGTTGTTCAAGGCGGGCATGCTCGCTGGAAAGAAACGAATCGTTGAGCACAATATCGCAGTACGGACTGCGCCCGATCACATTCACCGGCCCCAATGGAAAGGTTTTGCCCACCACCACCCCACTTTGACCAGCACTGACAACTACAAGCTGCCCGTAGGGACTGAGCGCTGCCGGCGTAGTGGACGGGCGACTCAAATCGCGGCGGATCACCTGCACCACCTGCCAGAGAAAAAAGTAGAGGAGAAAGACAACTGCCACCCGTAGCAAGAGCAGAATGACGCCAATCGAGATGCTGGCGATATCGAAAAACACAGCTAACCCTCGCGAAAAATCAATTCCAACCCGCCAAGCGACACTCGATCACCATCACGCAACGCTCGCTCGGCAATCCGCTCGTCATTCACGAACGTGCCATTCGTACTGCCGAGATCGGTCAACCAAAAGCGACGCTGCCGATAGCGCAACTGGGCATGTTTCCGCGACACGCGCGTATCTTCGAGAATAATATCGTTATCAAGGCCACGCCCAATTGTCACAATTGTTGTCTCAATCGGCAACGCCTGCGGTTCAGGCCCGGTCTGCAACAGGAAGAATGCGCCGGTAGAACGGACAGACGCGCGGTCGGCCTGCATAATCATCGTCATTTGTGCCGGTTCAGACTGGCCGCTACTCATTTCGGCAACAACCTGGATCGCGCGCTGAGGCACCGCCGGATCTTCCGCTAGGGCCACCCGCGGACGGTCGAGCAAGGTAAAGTTACGCTCGGCAGCCAGCTCACTCAGATAGGTAGCCATCTCTTGTTCGAGTTGCTGACGCACCGGTTGGAAGACGGCAAAATCTTGCGGATGCAGATAAGCGCGGTAGAAACTCGGCACAATGACCTGCTTGTTGACGCCAATCTTCTGGTTACCCTCCATCGCCTTTTCAAGGCGACGCGCAATCTCAACCGGATGGATCGAGCTGCGGAACATGCGCGCTACCGAACCTTCAACAATCTGCTCCATCAGTTGTTCAAAGCGGCGCAGGGCAGACATCGCTTCCTCCTCGAGAGCATATCATTGCGACGAAGCGCCGGTAACCGGCGCGCGCACCGGTTCACCCAGATAGATCGGTTCGAGCGTCGCCAGATCGTCGTAACGCTGTTCGAGATGGCGCTGCCATGCCAGTTCGGCGAGAAAAGCGGGGCGGCGCAGACGGGCCGCCGGCAGCGGAAACACCGCTCGCTCACCCAGCCCACGCTGTAACGCTGCCATCGTGGCGGGATCAAGATCACCACAGAAGAGAGCACGCCCGCTGATCTCTGCGCACAACTCACCCAGGGTTAGATTGCGATCAGGCGCCAGCCGTTCGAGCCGTTGACGGAGGATAAACGGCGCGGTCGCATATCGTTCGCGACCTAGCCTGATCAAAGGGTAAACCGGCAGCGCAGTCGGCAGATACTGATAGGCCAGCGCATCGAGGGTTGGAATCCCGATCAGGGGTAAATCACCGGCCAGCGCCATACCCTTGGCCAGGCTCAATCCTACCCGCAGCCCACTCCAGCTTCCCGGCCCTAAACTCACCGCGAGCGCAGTCAGATCAGCCGGCGTTGCGCCAACATAGCGCAACAACGTATCGATCTGCGGCAACAGTTGCGCAGTATGATTGCGACCTGACTCCCAGACACACTCAGCCAGCGGGCCGCGTGGGCTGTACAGAGCAAGACCGGTAAAGGCAGTAGCCGTATCGATTGCGAGCAACATCAACCGAACGTCGCCTCCTTAAAGGTTGCCAGCAAATCGCGATAGCGGGAACCGTGTGGCATCAAGCGCACTTGCCGTTTGGTCTCGCTGATATAGCTGAGAGCAACCTGTAGATATTCCGACGGCAATGCCGCAGCCGCCCGTTCCGGCCATTCGATCAGACAAATGCCATCTGTCAACCAGAGTTCATCAAGCCCGATGGTAGCCAGTTCGGTCACATCGTTCACCCGGTAGAGATCGACGTGATAAATCGGCAATCGGCCCCGCGCGGCATCAGCGCGGTATTCATTGATCAGCACAAAGGTAGGGCTGGTCACCGGGCCATCGTAGCCAAGGCCACGCGCAACCCCCTTGATGAAGTGGGTCTTGCCGGCGCCAAGCGGTCCTGATAACAACACCAGATCGCCGGCGCGCAGCAACTGACCGAGCCGGATGCCGATCCGCTCAGTTTGCGCCGGGCTATGGCTGATAAAATCAAGATCGTGCGGCGTTTGCACCGCCGGTAACAATGGTTCAGTCATGGCTTTATTGTACCATAGTCGCCTGGCATTCACAGCCAGGGCAGGGGTAGTCACGGCGCGATGTAAGGCAGCGAAGCGCGCAACAGAGTAGTCGATCCGGTCTGCAGGTGAAGATCTACAGTCAGTCTGCGTGACAATGGTATGTGCAACAAAAAACTATGAAATCGTTATATTTTTCAATAAAATAAACAGTATCGATTTTAATGAAAACTTATGTCAATCAATCTTGACTGTTCGATAGCTATGCATTTTTTCGCTATCAGTGTTCGATAAATTCAACAACACTACGCTACCATTCGGATCAAACTTCCGATGGGTGGTACCAGCAACCATGACAAACATGGTAGCAGGTGGATACCTGTCACCATCTCCTGAAGGCAAGGAAATAGTTCGGAGCAGGGTAAGATCGAGAGATGGTGTGCGCTGATGAGCGCACTGAGTTTTGCCGGCGACCAACCACTCTGCAACGACCGGTATCAGAGTACCGCAGTTATGCGGCTGACCGCCGGGCACATCGAGCGCACTTGCGCGCCCGACTAACCAATATTTGTGATTGGATTCAGGCTCGCCTGAGCCAGTCCATTAGCGGGGGGCAACTCAGTCGTTAGCGTCATTGAGGTATAGCGCAGCTCTTGAGCCGCGCGTCGGGCCTCGTTGCTAAAACCGCCATCAACGGCGATAAGCAAGCCACGATGAAGTCGTCGGAGAAACAACATTTCGGCAAAATCCTGCACATCGGCGGCATTGATCAGAGAACGTCGCTGCACCATCACGCCAAACGGTTGCCCTGCCGGTGCGGCAAGCACAAGCAGACAGCGGGTCGCGCGCAACTGTTCAGCAGCAATC
Source organism: uncultured Chloroflexus sp. (assembly GCF_937129525.1). Lineage (GTDB taxonomy): Bacteria > Chloroflexota > Chloroflexia > Chloroflexales > Chloroflexaceae > Chloroflexus. The sequence goes on from NZ_CAKZNK010000037.1 coordinate 19,103, forward strand.
ACCTGGTAGCCAAGCCGACGAGCGTGGGCGGCAGCTTCCTGCACAGATACTTCCATTCTTATCCTCCTCCAGTGAGGACTCGGGCCTCGCGCGCGAGCGACGGGGCATCTACGCTGTTGGGGGGATTTGCATGTACCTTTATATTACCACGTTTTGCTCATATTTGCACAAGCCATATTTGACTAAATGGTTGTCGCATCCATCCCACAGCCATCACTTAATAGGCATTTTCTTGCCGCCCGGTAATAAAATTCACAATTGTGCGAAGAATAATCTTTATATCAAACAGTAGCGACCAGTTTTCGATGTAGTAAAGGTCATAGCGGGTACGCTCTTCGATACTGGTATCGCCACGCAACCCATTCACCTGCGCCCAGCCGGTAAGACCGGCTTTTTCTTTATGCCGACGCATGTAGCGCGGGATCTGCTGTCGGAACTGTTCCACCCAGCGCGCCTGTTCGGGACGGGGACCAACAATCGACATCTCACCGATTAACACATTGATCAATTGTGGCAGCTCATCGAGACTGGTGCGGCGCAACCAGCGCCCCACGCGGGTCACCCGCGAATCGTTCTGCACCGTCCAGGTACCAAATTGCTCGGCATCAGGCCGCATCGTGCGAAACTTAATCATCCAGAACGGCTGCCCATCGAGACCAACCCGCTCTTGCAGGAAGAAGACCGGCCCGCGCGATTCAAGTCGAATTGCCAGCGCAATCAAGAGCATGATCGGCGCGGCGAAGAGCAACACCAGCGCGGCAACAATCAAATCGAGACCGCGCTTGAGGGCCCGATTCCACGGGTTATCGAGCGCCGCATTTTTAACACTGACCAGGGGCAAATCACGCAGATCGCCGATTGAGACTTCATTGTTGGTAATGAGCTGAAAAGTATCGGGATAGACTTTAATCTCCACCGACTCATCTTCGGCCAGAGCGATCACCTCAACCAGATCTTGCGACGAGCGACCGGAGAGGGCAATAATCACTTCATCGGCGCGGGTTGCACGGATGACGCGCCGAATATGTTCGGCGCGACCCAACACCGGCAAACCATCGACAATCTCACCAATCGGCACCGTATCAGAGAGAAACCCCTGAACGCGATAGCCCAATTCTGGACGGCGGCGGATGGTATTCCAGACCAGTCGGCCAGGATCGCGCGCGCCGACGATTAATACCCGTCGGGTATCGATATCGAAGTAGCGGCGCAAGATGTAGACCAGTAACCGGTGACCGAAACGACCAGACAACGTCACAACGACGGCCAGTAACCATCCCTGAAAGAGAATCTCGCGCATCCAGGGCAGCTCTTCGCCGCCGAACTCGCCGATCAATGCGTTGATGAAGATGACCAGCACCATCGTCAGCGAGACGGCGGTCACCACTTTGACCGCTTCATCGAGCCGTGAGGCGCCACGTTTCATCTCGTAGAGACCGTGGCTGGCAAACACAAACAAGGCTGTCAGCGTGCCGAGCACACTCAAACGTATGGCCGTTAGCGGATCGGCAGGCATACGAAAACCGGCGGCGACAAGCGACTCGGCGCCAAGCGCATACGCTGCCTGCGCGGCCAGATTCAATGCCGCCATATCGAATGCAACTAATAGTAACCGTAATAGCGCGCGCCAGGCGCGCGGACGCAGCAGCGACCGCGTTCTAACCGACGCGACGCGCGTTGGGTGGGAGGATGAGATTGCGGCCAAGCGCCCACAGCTCCTTTACAGTAATGCCAAACTCGATCAGGCAATTGAGCGGCGCCGGCGTCGTCGCCGCGTAATGCTTGCGATGGAAGAGTCGCATCGCATCGTAGAAGGCGCGGATCGACGGGATCGGACGCCGACTGGAAGCAGCCCGCTTGTGATGATAGACGATCACAGCAGGATAGTAAACGATCTTCCAGCCATACTGTTTGATCCGGTAAGCCCAATCGAGATCTTCACCATACATGAAAAAGGATTCGTCGAGCAAGCCAACTTCGCGAACAACTGTCGCGCGCACCATCATGCAGGCCCCAACGACCGAGTCTACCTCTGTTTCGACATCAGGGTCAAGATAGGTCATATTGTAGGCCGCGAAGCGCCGGCTACGCGGAAACAGACGCGACAAACCGAATAGACGATAGAACGCGATGGCCGGGGTCGGAAAACTGCGCCGGCAGGCAAGATCGAGCGATCCGTCGGGCAAGAGCAGCTTTGGACCCACCGCGCCTACCGCCGGATGTTGATCGAGGTAATCGACCATGCCATCGAGCGCGCCAGGCGGCACCACGGTATCGTTATTCAATAGCAGAATGTAGTCTGGCGGATTGGGTAAGGCCAGGATGTGACGCAAAGCCAGATTATTGCCGGCTGAAAAACCGCCATTGACCGGACTTTCAATCAGATTGACCCAGGGAAAGCGCTCACGCACCATTGCAGCGCTGCCATCGGTCGAAGCGTTATCAACGACCCAGACCTCGAGTCGACAACGAGTCGGCGCCGCTGCGATAGAGGTCAGACAATCGGCCAGCAGATCGGCCCGGTTGTAGTTGAGGATAACGACGGCAAGACTGGACATCGCGCGCCTGTTCGATCAAGATTGCGTTAACGCCAGTTCAGTATACCACAGGTCATTCTTGTTTTATATGCAAGAGATGAACAGACACTGTTCAAGCGACAGGCAATACGGTTTGAGGCTTTATAATGCAAAATTAAATATCAACACCTGTAGCTTGACAATGTCTATCAGGCGTATTATACTGGCCGAAAAGGGCGCGAGATTTTGCTTATCATTACACGCTACCATTGTCAGGGCAGCGTGCAGGCGCGAACAAGCATCCGGTCGCCGCGCCAGCCGTCAGCAGAGGGAGTCGCTATGAGCAGAGCAAAAGCGAAAGACCCCCGCTTTCCCGACTTTTCGTTCACCGTTGTTGAAGGTGCGCGAGCCACACGGGTACCGGGAGGGCGCACGATCGAAGAAATCGAGCCGGAGTACAGAATCAAAGGGCGCACAACCTTTAGCGCTCTCTTCCGCTACGATCCCTTCGATTTCTGGGTAGGTCCGTTCTACGTCGGCTTCTGGGGCTTCGTCTCGGTTATCGGCATCATCTTCGGCTCATACTTCTATATCAATGAAACCATTCTGAAAGGGCCGTATTCGTTCCCCCAGAACTTCTTCGCCGGTCGGATCGATCCACCACCAGCAGAACTTGGGTTAGGCTTCGCCGCCCCAGGTGAACCAGGATTCGCCTGGCAGATGACGGTGCTCTTCGCTACTATCGCCTTCTTCGGCTGGATGATGCGGCAGGTTGACATCAGCATGAAGCTCGATATGGGCTATCACGTGCCCATCGCGTTCGGTGTCGCCGTTTCAGCCTGGACGGTGTTGCAGATCATCCGGCCTATTGCGCTTGGTATGTGGCACGAGGGCTTTGTGCTGGGCGTGATGCCCCACCTCGACTGGGTATCGAACTTCGGCTACCGCTACAATAACTTTTTCTACAACCCATTCCACGCCATTGGCATTACCGGTCTGTTTGCTTCAACCTGGCTGCTGGCCTGCCATGGTTCGCTGATTTTGAGCGCGGCGCAATATCGCGGCCCTGAAGGCGGCGACATTGAAAACGTCTTCTTCCGTGACGTGCAATACTACTCGGTCGGCGAAGCCGGCGTCCATCGCCTCGGCTACATCTTCGCTATCGGCGGCATTCTCTCGGCTGACCTGTGCATCCTGCTGTCGGGCTGGCCGGTACAGGATTGGGTAAGCTTCTGGAACTTCTGGAATAATTTCCCCTTCTGGAGCGGCGTCTAGAGAGGAGCGCAGCAGTATGGCAACAGTAGATATGACGCCGGGCGATCTGGAACTAGGCCGCGATCGCGGTCGGATTGGCAAGCCAATCGAGATCCCGTTACTGGAAAACTTTGGCTTCGATAGTCAGCTCGGCCCGTTTTACCTCGGCTTGTGGAATGCAGTGGCATATGTCGCGGGCGGTATCTTCACCTTTATCTGGCTGATGGTGATGTTCGCCCAGGTCAATTTTAACCCAGTAGCCTTCGTCAAGTATTTTGTCGTGCTCCAGATTGATCCGCCGTCATCGCGCTACGGGCTGAGTTTTCCGCCGCTCAACGAAGGCGGCTGGTGGCTCATTGCTACGTTCTTCCTCACGCTGTCAATCTTCGCCTGGTATATGCATATCTATACCCGGGCTAAGGCGCTTGGCATCAAGCCTTACCTCGCCTATGGCTTCACCGGCGCGATCGCGCTCTACCTGGTGATCTATATTATTCGACCGATATGGATGGGTGATTGGTCGGAAGCGCCGGCCCATGGTATCAAGGCGCTGCTCGACTGGACGAATAATGTGAGCGTGCGTTACGGCAATTTCTACTACAATCCGTTCCACATGCTCTCGATCTTCTTCCTGCTCGGCTCGACACTCTTGCTGGCTATGCACGCTGGCACGATCTGGGCGCTGGAAAAGTACGCTGCCCACGAAGAGTGGAATGAGATTCAAGCTCCTGGCACTGGCACTGAGCGCGCTCAGCTCTTCTGGCGCTGGTGCATGGGCTTCAATGCCAATGCCTATTCGATCCACCTGTGGGCGTTTTGGTTTGCCTGGTTGTGCGGTATCACCGGCGCGCTCGGCGTCTTCTTCTCAATGCCCGATTTCGTTAATAACTGGTTCCAGTGGGGTATTGAGGCCGGTATCGCCTATCCACAAGGGCCGACACCGATGCCCTAAGCCTGTTTGAATCTTCCACCTTCCTCCCGACCCTCACCCGTCGTATGGCGGGTGAGGGTTTCCTGCCTCTGATCAGCGCCGACCATTCACCCACCGCATCGCCTGACCCTTCAGTGAGGGGTTCCCGCCGCTGATCTCGGCGCTAACCATTCACCCACCGCATCGCCCAGCCCTTTCAAAGCAGCGCCACCCGCCCCCTGACCCGACTTCAGTTTTTGCGCATCTCGACAACCCGTTCGACCGGCAGACTCGTGGCCAGCGCCATTGCATTCACCAGCGGTTGTAACGCCGCCGGTACCGCCGCGCTGTCGATGATCCAGACTTCATCGCCAACCAGCATTTCGAGCGCTAATACCGGTTGCAGACGGCGGATCAGCCCACCGGTGATGATACGATATGGGCGAAGGCGCAATCCGCTGATCGCCGACCGATCGATACGCTGCGCGCGCGGACGCCCGACCCGACTGGTCTGGTGGATGGTGAAGCTACTGGCATCGAGTACTATCTCGTTGGTGGTGGTAGCAATGGCATAGCCGCCAACCAGGCGCTGGATGGCCAGGCCACCGAATAGCCCGCCGACAGCAGCGCTCAGGCCGGCTGGAGCGAAGCCGAATCCCTGCAACGATGCCAACACACCGGCGAACAATGCGGCCAGCGCAATCACAATTAATACACCGCCGCCGATAAATAATGGAATGGCAGCATGGCGATTAGCCTGTGGGTAGGATTGCAGGCGTAGCTGGTCTGGTTCGGCAATGATCACCTGATAGTACGGTGTTGGACCGAGACGGCGCCCCAGTCGTTGACGGAATGGTGAAGTTGTCATGGCATTTCACACAAGCGGTATGACAAAGAGTAAGTATCCTGATCAAACACGGTGGCAACGTAACCAGGATCGACAGCTCATACTGGCGCTGACGACAAGTCTGTTACGGCCATTATACGCCTGACCGGGGCCAGGCTACGCCGTCTCAGCCACACTTGCACGAATTGGTGAGTCGTGCTATAATCCTTGAGTGATGCGGGAGTGGCTCAGCTGGTAGAGCGACACCTTGCCAAGGTGTAGGTCGCGGGTTCGAATCCCGTCTCCCGCTCCAGTTATGACCAGCGCTATGGCGCTGGTCTTTCGTTTGAAAAAGGAATGAAGTGTCAGCGGTAAAGAGTCAGGATCACTCTTTCGCGCGCGGTCACTCTCTGTCAAAATACGCATTCCGCCTGTTATACACTAACTCTGGCCGGAGCAATACAAGGTAGCGACTCTACCAGGCGGTAATATTCCATCGCTCAACGGCCAGTTTCGCATCCTGCGGCGCACACACTTGCGCAGGGTATTTGACAGCAAAACGGTTTGCGCTGATCATATGTAGTGATAACTTCTAAGCAGACAAACAGCGGCAGATTCCGATACGATAACCGCGCTGCCAACCCCCAACCAGCACCATGACGCTACTCAACGCAACAAACCTCAGTAAATACTATGGCGCCGAACTTATCTTTCAGGAGGTGAGCTTTCAGATCGGGCGCGGCGAAAAGGTGGCGATTGTCGGGATGAATGGGGCCGGCAAAAGCACGCTTCTGCGGATTATCGCCGGCCTGGAAAAGCCCGACAGCGGCAGCATCAGCCTCGCGCGCGGCACACGCATGGCCTATCTGGCCCAGGAGGCTCGCTTCAGCGGCGAGCGCACCCTCTGGCAAGAGATGGAGGCGGCACTGGCCGAGATCAATCAATGGCGCAGCGAGCTGATTGAACTCGAAGCGCGGCTGGCCGATACTGCAGCCCAAGACTGGGAAGCCGTGATGGAGCGTTATGGCGAACTCAGCGCCCGCTTCGAGCATGCCGGTGGCTATGAGATCGAGCATCGCATCGAACGCACGCTGCATGGTCTTGGCTTCCAAGTTGATCAGTTTCATCAGCGGATGAGTCTGTTCTCTGGTGGGCAGAAGACCCGGGCTGCACTGGCTGCGGCGCTGCTAAGTGACCCCGATTTGCTGCTCCTCGATGAGCCAACCAACCATCTCGATATGGAGGCACTCGAATGGTTGGAACAATTTTTGCGCGGCTGGGATGGCACGTTGATCGTTGTTTCACACGATCGCTATTTTCTCGAGCGGGTGACCAAACGCACCCTTGAGATCAGCTTCAATCGGTTGGAAGACTATCCCGGTAGTTATGAAAAATATCTGACACTGAAAGCCGAACGGATTGAGCGCCGGTTGAAGGAGTATCAGGCGCAACAGGCATTCATTGCCCGCACCGAAGAGTTTATTCGGCGCTACAAGGCAGGCCAGCGCGCTCGAGAAGCTAAAGGGCGCGAGAAACGGTTAGAACGCCTGAAGCGTGAGCAGATGATCGAGCGTCCTAAAGAAGCCGCTAAACTGCGCCTCGCGCTCGATAGTCAGTTGCGGTCGGGCGAGCTGGTATTAAGGCTCGATGGTCTGGTAGTCGGCTTCCGTGGCCCAAATGGCGAAGGGCGAACGTTGTTGCGCGCTGATGATCTGACTATCAGACGCGGCGAGCGGGTCGGCTTGCTAGGGCCAAATGGCTCTGGCAAGACAACGTTGCTGCGCGCGCTGATCGGTCAATTGACGCCATTGCAGGGTATTGTTCGTCTCGGTCATGAAGTGCGGGTCGGCTATTATGCCCAGGGTCACGATGTGCTGGTATGGAACAATACCGTGCTGGAAGAGGTATTGCGCGTTGCGCCGAGTCTCGGTGAAGGCGCAGCGCGCAATTTGCTGGCGCGCTTTCTCTTTACCGGTGATGATGTGTTCAAGCGGATTGCAGACCTCAGTGGTGGCGAACGCTCGCGAGTGGCGCTGGCTCAACTGACGCTACTTCCCGGTAACTTACTTTTGCTCGATGAACCAACCAACCATCTCGATATCGATGCGCGCGAGGCGCTGGAAGCGGTATTGAAAGAGTACACCGGTTCAATCCTGTTTGTTTCCCACGACCGCTACTTCATTGATGCGCTGGCTGACAAACTCTGGATCGTTGAGCAAGGGCGCATCAAGCAGTTTATCGGCAACTACAGCGAGTATATGGCAGCGCAAAGCGCCGCGCCACCGGTCGCCACGCCGCAGACTTCAGCAGTCAAATCGACACCCGCAAAGCAGATCCACGCCAATGATACTGAACGGGCCAGGCAACGTCGGCTGGCGGCGCTGGAGGCGGAAGTAACCGCGCTCGAACAAGATCTGGCCCGGTTGAGCCAGGAACTTGATGCGGCCAGCCAGGCCCGCGACGTGGCCCGGCTGATAGCACTCGGCGCTCAGTATGCCGAACTCGAGCAGTTGCTGGCAGATAAGTATGCCCAATGGGAACAACTGGCTGCCTGACACTGGTCTGTGTCAGGCAACTCGTCGTTGCAGCGGATGACGGGTCAAGCGGCAATATCCTCCTGCCGGGGAACAACCGGCAATCACAGCAAACTGCCATCTCAGGTAATGCGTTCACATCTCTTCTGGTTGAGAGCAATCAGACAGAAGGATTGACGACAGTCTGATGGCGCAACAGGTTTCAATATCCGGGCAGGTACTGTCAATGATGGATAGCGGGATGCAATCTCGATCCGATACGCCGCCGATGAGCGACTTGACCTACCAGGCCTACGCCCCGATCTACCATGCGGCAGGACAGGCAACCTTTGGCGCAAATCTGGCGCGGTTGATCCTGGCTCGCCAACCACAACCACCACGATGGGTACTTGACCTGGCATGTGGCACCGGCGCTGCGGCGCTTGTCTTTGCGGCTGCCGGCGCCAACGTTGTTGGTGTCGATCGCTCGCCAGCGATGCTGACCATTGCCGGCGAACAGGCAGCCCAGCGCGGACTGGCAATAACGTGGATCACCGCAGACATCCGATCGCTACCATCTACTCCCCTCTTGCAACCAGGGCGTTTTGATCTCTGCACCTGCCTGTTCGACAGTCTCAATCAGCTTACCAGTGATCATGACCTCGCCGCCGTCTGTCAAACCGTCGGCAAATTACTACGTCCTGGCGGCCAGTTCATCTTCGACCTCAATACACTGGCCGGCTTCACCGCATGGCACGAGTACGATCAGGTAATCTTTGACGGACGCGACCTGTTGGTAGTCAATCGGCTGCATTTTGATCACAGCCGCCAGCGCGCCTACGGCAGATTTGTATGGTTTCAACGCCAGGGCAACCGCTGGTGGCGCGGTGAAGAGACGCATTGCGAACGGCCCTGGAGCGAGGAGGAGATTGCGGCAGCACTGACAGCTAACCGACTACGGTTGATTGCCCGACTCACGCCGGAGGGGGAAGCGGCGGCATCTGACGCACCCCGGATCGTGTATGTAGCCGAACGTTCCGCTGATGATGAGGAATAGACTATTCACCTCTGCGCCACAGCCCTAGGGTGGTCAGGCGGCCACAAAAGACTTTTATTGCCAGCCACCCGGTCAGCGTTGGCGGCAGTGAGAAGTGAGAAAGGCCACCGGCAGGCAGATCACCCGACCTGCCGGCAGCACAACCGGCTACTCACCGAACAGTTGCAGCAATTCGCGCCACTCGCCGGTTAGCTCGTCACGGCGCGCAGCGTAATAGATGTGGGTCACACCCTGTTCATCAATGTAGACCAGATCGACCTGTGAGCGCATCGGACGGAGATAGCCGATATTTCCCCACCAGCGCACCTTATCCTGATCGAACGGCATATCCTGATGGAACATCCGGGCCGCGTACTCGCGCACTGTGCCCGGCTCAATATCTTGCAGCCGCCACGGGGCGCTGCTCACATCGCCGGTGCGCAGATTGCGGAAGATGTAGAGCCAATCACCCTCTTCGTTACGGGTCGCACTCACCACCTCGATACCGGTGCGGGGGCGCGGCACCCGAATCAGGGCCAGCCAGGCCTCTGAGAGCTTGTCACGCGGGACACCATTATATTCCTGCACAACGCCCGTTTCTTTATCTTTCATGACCAGGTCGAAGCGAGGCTGGCCATCACTATCAACGAAAATACGCACCAGACCACCGCGACCGCGCCAGCGGATGCGACGTTCGGCCCACGTATCAGGCTCAGGGGAAGGCGGCACACTCACCTCTTCCTGATCGAAATCGCCGGTATCGGTCTCGATACGAGCGCCGGCTTCACTCAGCAGGCTCGTCCAGGCTTCCCCCAACCCCCAATCGCTCACACCGTAGAAGACATGATCAACCACACCATTCTGATCGCGATGCACCAGATCGTACTTCACGCGCGACCCCTGACGATAGGCGCGCCAGAGGCCCAATCGGCCACGCCAGCGCACCTGACTCTGGAGATCGATCCGACTCTCACGCAAATCTTCGTGGCGACTGATGGCGTAAGCCCACAATCCCCGAGCGCGATCGCGCGTCACCCCTGCGGTCGTGCGCAAATCACGCACCTCGTAGACCCAGGTACCGCTACGGCGCTGACTGCTAACGATTTCAACCCCAGAGCGAGGCAGCTCGAGCGTCTCGCCGTTGTCGAGCGGGGATGGCTCACCGGCAGCAATGGCCTGTCGGCAGAGCTGAATGATCTCGCTGCGGTTAGCGACAATCGTTTCACTGTCGCGGCGGAGATAGACCACGCCATTGCTGCCAACGTAGGGAGGCGGATCATTTGCCTTCACCTCGACCCGGATCACATCGCGGCCTTCGTAATGCATCAACTCAAATGACAGGTAGGGTGCCGGGATGACATGTTCAGCCACACTCTGGCGCAACGTATCGGTTACCTGATCAGGCCGTTCAATACCGACCACCTTCCCACCGGGATCACAACCAATGATCAAGACCCCGCCACCGATATTCGCCAGCGCTGCCACATCGGGCCAGAGCGTCACCGCTTGATTAGGCTCGGCCAAGGCGCGCAATACCTGGCGATCCGTACTACCGCTGAAACGAGCGACATCGAGTGACCACTGCTTTTGATCGCGCTTCGGCACGCGCACGCGGTCAAAATCCTGGCTGGAGAAGAGCGCTTTCAGCGCTTCAAAGCTGCGGTCAGGCAGCAACGCCTCGAAGTAGCGATCACCGATCCCGTGGCGGTGAGTGGCCTGGGCATCGCCTTCTGGCAACCGGCGAAGGCGATGAGCATCGCTGCCCTGGATGCAAAACATCCGCCGCTCGTAGTGTTCGGTCTTGCCATTGTAGAAGCCAGGTGAAGTAAACTTCTCGTGGTCAGTGTAGAAATTGATAAACTCGAGCGCGTGCAGATAGGGGCTTTGAGTAACAGCCACCCGCGCCTGGCCACTCGTACCCATGCGCAACGTTTCGGTAATGACACCGTTAGGACCGTTGGCATGAGCAGCAATGACAATCCCACCGGCACGATGAATAATCTCGTAGGCTTCAGTCACGTGACGGGTATTCGCCACGCTACATACACCACCTTTAAGCGACTCGGCGGGAATACCGAGCTGAAGCAAGGTTGCTTCGATCAGGCTGAGCGGACGATTAGGCGGAAAGATGCCGAGAATATGAGCGCCAAAATGCGAAGTGAACTCAAAGCCGGGCAAGACGGTTATTTTCTCAAGCAGGCGACGATACTCGGCCAAACGGGCCTCTTCTTCACTCGTCAGCCGTCCGGCCTTTTCCAGCGCAACCAGAAACTCGATCTCCCGCTGAAACTGCTCATAACCGGCAACGGTATTGTGGTCAGTAAAAGCGATGATTTCAAGGCCGCGCCGCTCAGCTTCCTGAAGAATGTCAAGGTAAGAAACGTTTGGTTCGGCGTAATCCTCAGAGGCAGGCGTGTGTAAGTGCAAATCAATCCGGATCCAGCGCATCGCGTTTCGCGCTTCTGTATTCATACCGTAAAAACCTTAGATATTCAGAACTTTTTTCGCCACACTTTTGAGTATTTTTTGTTTTTCATCGTCTCTTCTGGTGATAAAACGGAGAAAACCGCCTCCTTTCTCGCTATCGAAAAACCCTGACGAGCAGGGTCAGAGCGTAAATGCTATCCTGTACAGATAGTATACCAGATTCGAGTAGGGATGATCACAGTGCGCGCAGGTTAGCGGCGCGACTGCTTGTTACAGGGGTAACAGCCGATCACGGCAGGGAGAAATTTGCCTGAAGGCAACCTTGCGACAGTGTCCCGGTCAGATAATCCCAACAATTTGATGCTGTAATTTGCATCTGACTTGACCAGCCAAAATCGGTTAGCAGCGATTTGAGTTGAAGCCAAAAAAGTTCATTTTTAGAACTAGCATGAGGTCAAAGTATTTGCTATAATGCAAGCAGCGCTCAACCCAATGCCGGCGTAACTCCATTCCTGCCCAACAGCGCAGTGAAGCAGATGCAATGCCTCTGCGATCAAGTATCGACTGTCAGTATCGGCTGGCACGTATTCGGTAAGGTAGCGCAGGGTAGGGAAGGCAGCCACCGCGGCAGGAGAGAGGAGAGTCCTATGTCAGAGGCGAGCGGATACAGCCTGCAGCATGCGCGGACAATCATCAGCGAATTAGAACACTTCCTGATCGATCTCAGGCAAGAAGATGGTTTAAGCGAGAACACCATTACCTCTTATCGCTGCGATCTACGCACAGCGGGAGCCGTGTTAAACCAGGATCTCACCACAATCACGACTGAAGACATCCAGCAATTTCTTGCCAGCCGGCGGGAGCAACCGGGCACCACAAACCGACGAATTGCCAGTTTGGGACGTTTTTTCCGCTGGGCGATGGCGCGTGGCTACATTACCCACAACCCGCTCGATCGAATCAATGGCCGCTTCCCCACCGAACACCGACCACAACCGATTGCCAGCGAAACGGAACTGCGCGCGCTCGATCAGGCGATTGCCGCTGCGCCACAGCCATATCGGCTGATCTTCACGCTGTTGCGCGAGATCGGGATTCGCACCGATGAAGTCTTGAACCTGAATTTAGGCGACGTGATCCTTGAGCCAGGACGCGAGATGCTGCTGGTGCGCGACAGCAAGAGCGGGAGTAAGCGGATGATTGCCCTCACTCCTGACGCTATGCCGCGCTCGCTCCGCGGGTTGCGCAGTTGGGTGCGGGAAATGGAGCATTGCCCCCCGGAAACGCCACTCTTCCGTTCATCGCGTGGCACGCGGGTGTCATACGACACGCTCCATCGGCGCTGGGTAGCGGTATGTAAAGCGGCTCGTTTGATGGATACGGTTGAAGGCCGCGCGCAACCGCGCTACACCCTACACCATTTGCGCCACACCGCTGCCGCCGAATTGATTACCTTTTACCCAGAGCAGGTGGTGCGCCGCATTCTCGGTCATCGCGATCCGCGTTCAACTCGCCGCTACACCGAACTGGTACGCAATCGAACCCACGCCTCCGAACGACCGGCCAGCCTCCATACACCGCCCCGACGCGAGGCTATGTAGCGCCCCGTCCGCGCCCGGTGAGTTCGGATTGATCTGGCGGCGTTTGCGCGCCGCCTTTTGTTGCCCCTATAAGCTACCGTAGCCGCCGATTACCGGCTAGAGAAACGCGCGCAATGCCTGATAGGTTGGCTCGTAGCCCGGCCCGCGAAGCATGTTGTGATTCGTGCCGGGAATGAGCTGCATCCGCATCAGCTCTGGCGACGCCATTGCCCGCAATTCCGCCTGAACAGCCGGCGAGACGATGGTGTATTCCGGTTCGGCCAGCAAGATGAGCAGCGGCACTTGCACCCGCGCAATGCGCGGCGCTAACGTCCAATCGTATGGCAAGAGGAAGAGACCGGCAACCTGCTCATAACGGCATTCGGCCAGCGCCTGGGCTTTCCAGTAATAGTCGCACGGATGCCAGTCAGGATTGGTTTCGCGCAGCATCGGCAACGTTTCAGCAGGAGACTGCCCAACTCCCCGGCTAAACTGGGGCAGCAACGAGGGTGCAATCGCTGTTTCCTGCTTGATCAGGGGATCGAGTAACACTGCCTGCCGGACGGTATGACGCGCCGGGTGATCGCCACTGAGTAACGCCAGTGTAGTTGCGCCACCCCACGAATGACCGATCATGACCAGTTCAGGCAGACCCAGAGCCTGGATGACATCGCCGACAATGTTGGCGACAGTATCAATGTCATAGGCCGGACTCAGATCACTCTGGCCGTGACCGGGTAGATCAAGCGCAATGACGCGCCACCCCTCAGCCGCCAGATCGCTGCCGAGGCGCCAAAGGGTGGCGGCGCTGCTGGTAATGCCGTGGCAGAGCAAGACAGTGCGGCCAGCGGCGGGCCACTCTAACAAGCTGACTCGTCCGTGTGCCAGTTGCACAAAATCGCGGCGAGCGGTGATCTGGCATGGATCGTTCATCATCACTCCTCCTGAGATTAGCGATTACCTGCAAGCGTATCCATTGCGTCAGAATGACCCGGACGGACAGTTACACCCACCCGCCGGTAGCCATTACCTGCGTGCTGCTACTCGGCATATGTGGCTGGCGCGCGCGAGACAGGCGAGTACACGCACCCGCCAGTAGCCATTATCTGCGCGCTGCTACCCTCTGCTCTGACAACAGGCGCCAAACTGCGACCGGCAATCGCAAAGGTGGGCCTGTACTCTGTACCGTATGCGGTACAATATGACGTAACGGCCCACCAATTGGTCGCTCAACAATGAATGCCAGCCTCTGCGAAGACATGCGATCGCCGGCCAAAACAAAACTTCTCCTCGCCACCTTCACCACAGGATGGTTGATGATCGGCATCGCGATCATCAGCTTCGGCTGGGAACTCACCTGGAAGGTATTGCACATCCCAACCCTATCGCCAGTGTTCGCCGATATGCGCACCATTCAGGGCGCATTGCTGAGCGTCGAACAGGGATACAATCCCCAACAAGCCAATCCCGGCGATCCCTGGCAACGAGCGATGAATTATCCGTCTCTCTGGCTCGTCATTGCCCGACATCTTCAGTTCGACAACGAAGTTCACTTCCTGATCTTTGTGTTTTCCACAATTGTGGCCTATCTAACAGCGTGTATCTTCTTGCTCAAAACGTTTCCACGCTTCCTCATGATCGCGGCACTCTTCTCTGGCGCATCATTACTGGCAGTCGAGCGCGGCAATAACGATATTATCGTTTTTGCCCTGTTAAGCGTTGGGTTGACCCTGCCGGCGGTTTTGGTGCGATCAGGTGTGCTGCTGATAAGCACCGTTCTGAAACTCTACCCCATGTTTGCCTTTCTGAGCCTGATCAAACACCCACGCCAGCTTCTGGGCGGAATGACCATTGCAGTGGTCTATTTCATCGGCATCCAGCCTGAATTGCAGTTCATCTGGCGCGGCAACACTGCCGAAGGCGTTCTTTCCTATGGGATCGCCAATCTGTTCAGATGGATAACGGCTCAGGTCGGCAATGAACTAGAGCCAATCGCTGTCGGTCTTGGACTGATTGCATCTTTGCCAGTCTGTTTGCTTTTCACGCGCAACACGCACATTCAACCGTCACCACAACGCGAGCAGAAGACAACTCTCTTCCTGGCCGGGGGAGCAATCTTTGCGGGCACATATCTAACCACGTTAAACTGGGATTATCGCCTCATTTTTTTGATTTTTTGTCTTCCGTATATTCTGGACATTCAACAACCTTTACCGCGATACTCATTGGTAACCTGCCTGTTGATAGCCAGCAATATCGGCATTCTCAGATGGCATCTCCCGGTAGGTTTGGTTGAAATAATCAGCATTCTCTGCAAGCATTATGTGTTTTTAGCGATTATCGGTTGTCTTGGCAAAGAGTTTTACCTGCACATGCGCGCAACACGTACCCCGGCATTGCATCGGCTGCCACACAACGCCGGGGAAGGGTAGCGCCAGACAATCTCACTCCCTGCTCTCAGCAAGCACAAAATCAGCCAGAACTGACTTAAGCGCAGCCAGCGACGGTTCGTGAATGTACATCATATGGCCGGCTGGATAGAAGCTTTCACCGATCTGAGCGCGAAGCGCCGGATCAAGGGCGAGATGATTAAGCGTATAGCGAGTGGCGAAGTAGGGAGTCGCCAGATCGTAATACCCACTGGCAACATGGACGCGCAATCCAGGATTGCGGTGCATTGCCCGCCGCAATGTTTCGGCAACATCGACGTACCGGTTCTGATGGTCGTTGAAACTCCACGGCCACACCCGTTCGGTAAGAATTTCGTAGGGCAGATCGCTGCAAAAGCCCAACTGCTCGCGCGCGTAATGATTGAGCGCAGCCGTGTACGGGCCGGTAATCGCAGCCAGGCTCGGATCGAATTCAACCACTTCTCCCACTGCATCGCGGTCACTGCCGGTAAAGCGACTGTCCAGGCGGCCAACGGTACGCTGCTGGTCACGCAGCAATTCCTTTACGAACCGGTCATCGCGAATACGCAACCGCGATCGCGTAACATAGTCGCGGCTAAGACCGGTGTAGCGCGCCAGTTGGGTTGCAATGTAGTCAAACGTAGCCGGATCAAGCTGGTCACCTTGCAGCAACGCCAGCGCATAATCACCAAGCGCGAACGACTCGACAGCGCGCAAGGTGGCATTCAGGTCGCGTTGCAGTTCTGGTTCGAGTCGCCGATGATAGAATGCGGTCGCCGTGTACGATGGTAAAAAGAGCATGTACGGCAGATCATTGCCGTGATCGAAGGAGAGAGTCTGAAAATGCAGCACTGCCGAAATGAGCATGAGACCATTGAGGTACAGGCCGTGCCGCTCCTGGAGGTAGCCGGCCAGACCGGCAGCGCGCGTAGTGCCGTAGCTTTCACCGGCCAGGTACTTTGGTGATAGCCAGCGCCCATACCGGCTGGTGTAGAGCCGGATAAAATCTCCGACTGACTCAATATCCTTACGAAAGTCGTGAAACTGTTTGGGTGACTCGCCGGCAACGGCGCGGCTGTAGCCAGTGCTTACCGGATCGATGAAGACCAGATCGCTCACATCGAGCAGTGAATACTGGTTTGGCACGATCCGACCGGGTGGCGACAACGGCCACCCCTCTACAGTCATCAACACACGCTGCGGACCGAACAGGCCGAGATGCAACCAGACCGACGATGAACCAGGGCCACCGTTGAAGGCGAACGTAATTGGACGCCGACTGAGGTCGGTCACGTCATCGCGGGTATAGGCGACGAAGAAGATCCCGGCTCGCGCCTGCTCGCCAGCGCTAACCCCATCCTTCTCGGCCTCTTCCTTCATGATAATCACGCCAGCAGTTGCGGTATATCTGATCTCGGCCCCGTTGATCATCACCGTGTGCTGAGACTGCACGATCTGATCGACCGGCGGCGCTGGCGGATTAGAGGGAGGGTTTGTTGTTGTCATGCAATGTATCTTCCGCTATCATCCCACACCAATTCGGCGCGGCCAATCCGCACCGTATCGCCATCCTGAACACCGGCAGCGATCAAGGCTTCGTTAATCCCGCTAGCCTCAAGGACACGCTGAATGCGATCGAGCGCTTCATCTTGTTCGAGATTGCTCATCGCGATCAAGCGTTCGATCTTGACGCCACGCACCCGGAACGCATCGCCTTCGCGCTCGATGGTAAAGGCATTCTCATCAACTGGCGGCAACGGCCATTCAAGTGGTGGCTCATCGGGATCGACCGGCTCGCGCTGCGGCGGTGGATCGGCGCGCAACAGCTCGGCCACCCGCTGCAGGAGCGGTTCGATACCGGCGCGGGTCGCGGCAGAGATGACAAACAGGTCTTCTGGCGCGACCGGTAAGCGCTTGAGCAACACCGGCAGACGCTCCTGAGCAGCGGGCAGATCGGCTTTATTGAGCGCCACCACCTGTTTGCGCTGGGCCAGTTCGGGCTGGTAGAGGCGCAGCTCAGTATTGATCTGCTCGTAATCATCGAGCGGGTTGCGACCATCAACCCCGGCAGCATCGATGATGTGAATCAGCAAACGGGTGCGCTCTACATGACGCAAAAAACCGTGACCAAGGCCGACGCCAGCGTGAGCGCCTTCGATCAGACCGGGAATATCGGCGACCACAAACCGCTGCAACCCAACTTCGACGATACCGAGATTGGGGGTCAGCGTGGTAAACGGATACGCAGCAATCTTAGGTCGAGCAGCGCTGATCACGGAGAGCAGGGTCGATTTACCGGCGTTGGGAAACCCAACCAGCCCCACATCGGCCAGCAACTTCAATTCCAGTTCAAGAGTCAATTCCTGACCGGGTTCACCCAATTCAGCCAGGCGAGGAGCCTGACGAGTTGGCGTAGCGAAATGGATATTGCCCAATCCACCACGACCGCCGCGCACTGCCAGCAAACGTTGACCGGGACGGGCAAGATCGACGCTGTAGGTCACGCCGTTAATCGTTGCGCGCACGACTGTGCCGGGTGGCACCGGCACATAAATATCGGCGCCATTGCGACCATGCATCGCATTTTTGCCACCGTGACCGCCGTTTTCGGCCACAAACTTACGCTGATAGCGAAAATGGAGCAGGGTGTTGTACTCAGGATCGGCGACAATGTAGACGTGGCCGCCGCGCCCACCATCGCCACCATTTGGTCCACCGCGGGGCACATACTTCTCGCGGCGAAAGGTGGCGGCGCCGTTGCCACCGGTGCCAGAGCGCACCACAATCGTTGCCTGATCGTAGAAATCGGTTTCGGTTGCCATAGCAAACAGCAGAGGGGCGCATCATCACACGCCCCCGTCCCTTTCCCAAAATATGTTGTGAATCGGCGATAGAGTGCTATTGCATCTCAGATACGGTTGAACGCTCAGAATCCAGGACAGGCGACAACAACGACCACCGTATTAGCGAATCTGAAACCTGCCTGCTGGCGCCTGCGCGAACAGAGTCGGCGTCACGCATGCATCCAACCGATCAGGTGTAATCATTGCTATCGATCGGTCAACATTGCGTCATGACGCCTGAGGATGAATAATGCAGAACTACGCTTTCGTCTCACCCTCAGTCTTTGTATCGTTGCGCGACTCGTCATCACCACGAACTGCCTTGCGGAATTCGCGAATGCTGCTACCGAGCGCGCCGCCCAGACCGGCCAGCTTGCCGGCGCCGAAGATGGCAATCACGATGACGAGAATGACGAGCAGCTCACCCCAACCAAGACCCATCATACCGATACTCCTTTTTCGCGCAACTGACGCGCACCAGCGATGCGCATTCCCTGTTCATTATACCCCAGTGTAGGGGTGTGTCAACGCCGGGCGCCACCAACTGCCTGATAAGCCTCCAGCGTCCGGGCGGCTGTGTCAGCCCAGGAGAACTGACGGGCGCGCGCCAGACCGCGCTGGCGCAGATCGGCGCGCAGGTCGGCATCGGTCAACACGCGATAGATAGCTTCGGCCAGCGCTTGCTGATCGGCGGGTGAGACCATCAAACCGGCATCGCCAACCACTTCTGGCAGGCTCGAGGTATTTGAGGTAATGACCGGCGTGCCGCAGGCCATTGCTTCTAGCGGCGGCATCCCGAAACCTTCGTAAATCGACGGAAAGACAAAGACGGTAGCAGCCGCGTACCACAGGGGCAATTCCTCTTCGTCGATATAACCGACAAACTTCACCCGATCACGCAAATTCAACTGATCGAGGCGGGCAAAGATGGGCTGATACATCCATCCCTTACCGCCACCGATCAGCAATGGCACATCCGGGACACGAGCGCTGACCAGCGCAAATGCTTCGAGCAGGGTAGTCAAATTCTTGCGCGGTTCGAGAGTGCCAACGTAGAGGAGGAACTGCTCGGGCAGGCCATGACGGGCGCGCAACTGCGCAATTGCGGTTGACGCAGGAGGACGGAAGTGATGACGAGCCGCATTCGGGGTCACCACAACCCGTTCAGTCGGCACGCCGAGCAAACCCACAACCTCGCGTTTGGTATGCTCAGAAACGACCAAAATCCGGTCAGCGCGGCGCGCGCTGAGACGGGTAGCCAGATCGAGATAGATGCGGTTGTAAGCGCGAAAGGTCTGAGGAAAGCGAATAAAGGCGAGATCGTGAATAGTGATAACCGTCGGCACCGGGCTAAGCAACGGCGCCACGTTGAGACAGCCATGGTAGAGATCGGCCTTGCCGCGCAGAAGCAGAGGGGCAATACCCTGTTCCCAGGGAATGCGGATGCGCGGATTGATTGTTGGCAAGCGCGACGGCTTGACCACAAAATTGGCCGGCAGACCGAGCGCAGACTGATCGAGACCGCGTGTAGTGTAGATCGTGTAATGATTGCGATGATCGATCTGGGCCAGGTGAATCAAGACTTGTTCGATATAATGCGACACCCCGGCTCGGCGGAACGACCGGGTATGAGCGAGGAGATGGGCGTTGATAGCAATGCGCATAACACTAACAATTCTTCAAGGCTGGGCAGCGGTGACTGTATCATAGTCATGGTGCGGCACCAACCCCCAATCGCTCAGCGGAAAATAGATTAGCCAGGCCTGCCCGACCACCCGATCGAGCGGCAGCGCATCCCACTCGCGCGAATCGGAGCTGTTACCGCGGTTATCACCCATGACGAAGATCGAACCGGGCGGCACTGTTACCGGCCCCTGCGCGCACGGATAGCCGCTCAGACAGTAAGTGAACGAACCACGCAGGTAGGGTTCGTCAAGCAACTCATCGTTGACATACACCTTGCCTTCGCGAATCTCGATCACATCGCCCGGTAAACCGATCACGCGCTTGATATAATCCTTACGAACATCGCGCGGATATTCGAAGACAATAATGTCACCACGTTGCGGAGGGCGAAAGGGATAGACCACGCGCGGCGGTAGATCAGACTGGCCGGGGAGCAAGCGTAACGGCGCGTTCAGATCGAAATGAAAATAGATCAGCTTATTGACCAGAATGTACTGACCGGTATGGAGCGTTGGCTCCATGCTAGAGCCTTCAATTTTGAAATTTTGCACTACACCGCGCACAATCAAGAACACAAGCAGAATGAAAATGGCTGTTTCCAGCAATTCACGCACAACATAGCGTAGCGGAGCGCGCGGCTGCCGCAACCGCTCTGATGTCGATGGGATGGTCGTCTGATCTGACGGTAGAGGACTATCGTTCATAGCACAATCTAGCCCGCTCTATGCTACACTACAGGGTAGAATATGTCACAAGAATGGCGCGCGGAGGGAAGGTTTCCCTCCGCAACCAATGGCATTATACTCGAACGAATCGCAAATTGCCAGCCTGTTGAGATGAAGGAATATTGAGATATGTCATCGCTGGCCACCCTCGTACAGTCACTTGCCGATGGCAAGTTTCAGTGTATGGCATGTCAGTGGCACTGCACACTTGCTGCGGGTGAAGTTGGGCGCTGCCAGATGCGCGTTGGACGTGCCGATGGGATCGAGCTACTCAATCACGGAATGATCAGCGGCGCGGCGATCGGCCCTATCGAAGATCACCGGCTCTGGCACTTTTTTCCCGATACCACTGTGCTGGCCATCGGTGGTTGGGGCTATGCGCTGCCGGTCGATCAGCAACGGGGGCCTTACGGCGCGTTGCCGACCGATCCGGCTAAGCAACGCCGCCTTGATCCGCAGCGTGCCGCCGACTTTGCCCTCGAACGGCTCTGCCGCGGGGTGGTATGGGCGTTCGGCGAACCGGCTGTTAACTTTGAATATTTACTGGCCCTGTTCCAGCTTAGCCGGGCTGCCAGCCGGTATACGGCTATCATTACCAGCGGAATGCTCAGCAGCGAAGCGCTTAACGAAATCGGCCCCTATCTCAATGGTGTCAGTCTTGATCTGCGCGGATTTTCCGATAACGCCTACCAGCGATTGGGTGGGATCGGTAACTGGCACCAGATTCTACACTTTGCCGAAGAGGTGAAACATCGCTGGAAATGCCATATTGAGGTTACTACCCGCATTCATCATGGCGTCAACGATCATCCCGAAGAACTGCGCGAACTGGTGAACTGGCTCAAGACGACCCTGGGAGAGGAGACACCCTGGCACGTATTGCCCGGCGATGCTGGTAGCGAGACGGCAGCGTCAACGATGCGAGCGCGCCGGCTTGGGCACGAGAACGGCTTGCAGTTTATCTATGGCGCAGAACCAAACCAGTCAACCCGTTGTCCGACTTGCCAGGCGACCCTGATCAGTCGCCAACACGGTATGAGCCGGCGAGTCGGGCTTGATGGCAATCGCTGCACGAATTGCGGGAGTAAGGTGAATTTATACCTGTCGATTTTCAAGATGCATCGCGAATGATAGCTGTCGCATATTTGCGGCATTAATGATTCAGACCTAGACCGGACAAACACCGAACATGCGTAAACCTGAAATTATGAGTCCAGCCGGCTATTGGCCGCAACTCCATGCCGCCATTGAAGCTGGCGCTGACGCAGTCTACTTTGGCCTGACACACTTCACCGCTCGCGCCAAGGTTGGTTTTACCCTCGCTGAGTTGCCTGAGGTGATGAAGACGTTGCACCGCCGTGGCGTGAAGGGATATGTCACCTTCAACACGCTGGTGTTCGATCACGAATTGCGCGCGGCAGCGACGGCACTCGCCGAGATTGCCGCTGCCGGGGCTGACGCCATTATCGTGCAGGATCTGGGTGTGGCAGCTCTGGCTCACCGCATTGCGCCCGATTTGCCGATCCACGGCAGCACGCAGATGAGTATTACCAGCGCCGAAGGAGTTGCGCTGGCCGCCCGTTATGGCGTATCGCGCGTGGTGCTGGCGCGCGAATTGTCGCTGGCCGAAGTCGCCGCAATCCGCGCTCGCAGCCCAATCGAACTGGAGATTTTCGTCCACGGCGCCCTCTGCGTCTCTTATTCAGGACAGTGTTTCTCGTCCGAGGCATGGGGCGGGCGCAGCGCTAACCGCGGTCAGTGCGCACAAGCCTGTCGGTTGCCTTACGACTTGATTGTTGATGGACGCCACCATCCGCTTGGCGCGGCTCGTTACCTGCTCTCGCCTGGCGATCTGGCCGCCATCGATGACTTGACCCAAATTGCCCATCTTGGGGTGAGTGCGCTAAAGATTGAAGGTCGCTACAAAGATGCCGAATATGTCGCCATTGCGACCAACGCCTATCGGCGCGCGCTTGATGCCGCCTGGGCCGGTTTGCCGCCTGATTTGACAGTCGCCGACCGGTTGCATCTCGAACAGGTCTATTCACGCGGGCTAGGGCCGCACTTCTTGCGCGGTACCAATCATCAGACGGTGGTTGAAGGGCGCGCGCCGCGTCATCGCGGCCTGCTGATGGGTCGGGTTGTCCGGGTGCTGCCCCATGCGATTGTGATTGCGCCGGAACCGGGCCGGGAAGCGGCGCCGCTGAAGCCCGGCGATGGCGTGGTGTTTGATGCCGCCGACTGGCGTAGTCCGGAAGAACCGGAAGAGGGTGGTCGGATCTTCACCGTTGAACCGGCAGGTAATGGCTTGCTGGTGATGACCTTTGCCCGCGGTGTGATCAACCCGCGGCGGATTCGCGTTGGCGATCTCCTCTGGCGCACCAGCGACCCACAAACTGAACGGATTGCGCGCCCATTTGTGCAACCGGCGGCGCCGGTCAGGCGTCAGTCGGTGCGGGTAGAGGCAATTGCTCGCGCCGGTTTGCCGTTGCAATTGCGCTGGACACTGATCGACCGGCCCGACGTGACAATCACGGTGTATAGCCCGGAACCGTTGACCACAGCCCAAAATCGCCCGCTCGATGAAGCAACGTTGCGCGACCAGTTGGGACGGCTTGGTGACACTCCTTACCGGTTAGATGAATTGACCGCAGTGATCGAAGGCAACCCATTTGTGCCGGTCTCGCTGCTCAATCAGTTGCGCCGCCAGGCAACATCGGCTCTGGCCGAAAAACAGGGACAACCGCCGCCGGGTACGATCCACGATCCGGCGCACGTACTCGCCGATATGCTCGCTGCTGTGGCGCCACCGACGCCATCGACCATCACGGCGTTACATCTGCTGATCCGCTCGCCTGACCAGCTCGAGGCGGCGATTGCGTTGCGCCCTGATAGTATCACACTCGACTATCTTGACCTCGAAGGGTTAAAGCCGGCGCTGGCTCAGGTTCAAGCTGCCGGTATCGCTGTCCGGATCGCCGCTCCAAGAGTTCTCAAACCAGAAGACGAGCGGGTCGCGCGCTTCCTACGCAAACTCAATGCCCCGCTGCTGGTACGCTCAACCGGCCTGCTCGAACGATTGCGTGACGATCCAGACGTTGAACTGACCGGCGATTTCAGTCTCAACGCAGCCAATCTGCTTACCGCCGATCTTTTGCTAAAGCTTGGTTTGCGTCGGTTGACATTGACCCACGATCTCAATGCCGACCAGATCGCGCATCTCGCCGAACGCATTGGCGGCAGTCGGTTAGAAGCGATCGCCTATCATCATCTCCCGGTCTTTCACACCGAACATTGCGTCTTCTGCCGCTTCCTGTCGAAAGGAACCAGCTACAAAGACTGTGGCCGTCCGTGCGAACGCCATCGGGTTGCCTTGCGCGATGCTCAAGGTCGCGCTCATCCGGTGATCGCCGATGTGGGTTGCCGCAATACGGTGTTTGGCGCTGAAGCGCAAGAGGCCAGCAAATACCTTGACCGCTGGCGCGCTGCCAGTATCACCCATTTCCGGCTCGAATTCGTTCACGAATCTGGAGCGCAGATCACAGCAGTGACGGAAGCATTCCGCGCCTATCTGCACAACCAGATCGACGCCACAGAGTTAGGACGACGCTGGCGCCAAAGCGCACCGCAAGGCGTGACAGAGGGCAGCTTTTTCGTGCCGCCAAATTACCAGTACATTCCGTTGATGTAACGATACTGGTCGGTTAACAGGAGATGGATCTATGGCCGAGAGTCTGTGGGATCAACTGGCAACGCGGCTGGTTGATGCGCTCGGCGCGCAACGCGGTGAACTGATCGAAGTGCGCGACGAGGCGGGTAATCAACGGTTGCTTCACGCTGTTTTGCTGGCTTTAGAGAGCATCGGCGCTGAACCGCTTGCGCATATTTTGCCCGCTCCGCATGTCGAACGGCTCCTGGCAACGACCACGCCAGAACTGCTAGCCGAGCGTGACCGTCGGCGTGAAGTGTGGTTGCAACAGGTTGATCGTTCGCTAACCCTGATCGGGGCGCAACCAGACCTGAGTCGAGTCGCGCCTGAAGCATTGCAAACCTTTGCTGCTGCCTGCAACCGCCTTGCCGCGTTGCGTGAAGAGCGTCGCATTCCCCAGGCGATTGCGGCCATTCCCACGATTGGCAAAGCGGCCCAATTGGGCATCAGTCACGAAGAACTGGAACTGCGCGTGATGCCGGCATTGCTCGCCAAACCTGCGCAACTCGTTACCAAATGTGAGCGTGTGATAGCGGCACTGAGCAACGCTCGCGCGCTCACCATCACCAGCGGACCCGGCTACGAACTGCGCGCGCAACTCCACGCGCAGCCATGGGTGCGCGATGTGGGTCGAATTGAGGGAACGGCAGATCACAATGGCGCCATCGTGACCAACCTGCCGGCAGGATCACTGTACACGACCATTAGCGCAGAGAGTGTCGAAGGCGATCTCTTTCTACCGGTAGCCGGCCCTGCCCGCGCCGCTCACTTCCACTTTCGCAATGGTCGAGTGACGCAGATTGAAGCCGCCAGCGGTGGCGAACAACTCGCTGCCCTGCTCGATCAACAGAGCGGTGAACCACGCCGGATCGGTGTGATTGGGATCGGTCTCAATCCGTATCTGCGCCAGTCAATCGGCTGGACAATGGTTGACAAACACGTCCAGGGCGCACTCTTTATCGGGATGGGAGAACGCCGGTATCCCGGTGGCGCCATTGCTCATCCTCTCACTATCGACTTCACTACCACAGCGGCCAGCCTGCGGGCCGATGAACAAGTGATTTTAGAACACGGACAGCTTGTAGTGTAAAGAATATAGACGTACAGAGACCATTAGCCGCCGGGATGCGGGATGTAACGGTCGGCAATTGGCCCACATAGATGCCGGCACTCAGGGGCAACGAAGTTCGTTGCCCCTGATCGTTGTAGCGCGAGATATTGCGACAGGCCAATGTTATGATGACCCGGCGACACTACCTGTCTGCGCCGCAGCGGCAATCCGGCCTTGCGCAACCAGTTCACTAATTACGGTGATGTAGGGGTGGAGCATCGTATCTTCGGCGATAAACGGCACGTGCTGCCGGATCAGGTCGTACACCGGCCCGGTACCACGTCCAAGCCTGGCCTGCGCACCCAGGGTTTGTCGGCGAAAATCGATACCCTGCGCCGCAGCAAAAAGCTCGAGCGCTAGAATCTGGCTGACATTGTCGAGAATGCTCCGCAATTTTAAGCCGGCAGTCATTCCCATGCTGACGTGATCTTCGACATTGGCCGAAGTCGGAATATTATCAACGCTGGCCGGATGGGCCAGCACTTTATTTTCGGTTGCCAGCGCAGCAGCGGTGTACTGCACGATCATGAACCCCGAATTGAGGCCACCGGCTCTGGTGAGAAAGGCCGGCAAAACATGCGTGTTTGAAGCTTCGTCGGTCAAGCGCATCAATCGTCGCTCGGCGATGTTGCCCAGCTCGGTCACTGCCAGCCCGAGGTAATCGAGCGCGATGGCGAGCGGCTCACCGTGAAAATTACCGCCAGAGAGCACTTCGACATTGCCGTCATCGTCGATGAAGATGAGCGGATTGTCGGTCACCGCATTCAATTCGATCTCAAACACCCACCTTGCATAGGCAATTGCATCGCGCGCGGCTCCATGCACTTGCGGAATGCAGCGCAAGGTGTAGGCATCTTGCACGTGACGCGGATCGTTGTTGCGGACAAACTCGCTCCCGGCCAGCAAACTGCGCAAATGTGCCGCGCATTCGATCTGGCGGGGGAAGGGCCGCAGTTCGTGCAGACGCGGATCGAAAGCTGCCGGTGTGCCGTAGAGCGCTTCGAGACTCAAACAGCCGGCAATATCGGCGGTAGCGCTGAGCATTTCGGCCCGCGCGGTTTCGAGCACGCCGAGTGCGCACATCACTGCCGTGCCGTTGGTCAGCGCCAAACCCTCCTTGGCGGCCAGTTCCAGCGGTTGCCAGCCGAGCTTTGTCAAGGCAGTCGCCGCCGGCATCACCTCACCCAGCCATTCCACTTCACCCAATCCGATGAGTGGCAATGCCATATGAGCAAGTGGCGCCAGATCGCCACTCGCCCCCAACGATCCTTTGCTGGGGATGCGCGGATGGACGCCGGCGTTGAGCATCTCGATCAAGCGATCAAGGGTTTCCAGCCGAACCCCCGAATGACCGCGGGCCAGCGTATTGGCCCGAATCAACATAATGGCCCGCGTCGTGGGTCGATCGAAGACGGGTCCAACACCAACTGCATGGCTGACCAGGATGTTATATTGCAACCGTTCAACTTGTTCAGGCACAATGACGCGATCCTTAAATGCGCCGAAGCCGGTGGTGATGCCGTAAGCCACCACCCCGCGCGCCAACAAGTCTTGCACTGCCTGTGCCGCTCGCGCCACCCGCGCCCGCGCTACCGGCGCCAGGCGCACCTGCGGCGCGCCGGGTTGACCGTAAGCAACCGCCAGTACCTGTTCGATAGTCAGGCTCGCGCCGTCAAGAACGATTTCGGTCATTTCAGCGAAGTTATTGTGATTACCCATCACAAAGCCCTACCTCTTGATCTATTCGCCACCCACAAAGACAGGGTATGACCACCATGCGGTTATCTCGCTGGCATTATCCATTTGGCTTATCCCAAACCACGCGCCCACGCTTGATCACTTGCTCAACCGGCATACCACCCAACTCGTACATTAACCAGCGATAATCGCCGGTCGTCAACACCAGCAGATCGGCCTGCATACCCGGCATCAAAGATCCCACTCGCCCGCCCAAGCCGATAGCATGCGCAGCATTCACCGTTGTAGCAATCAGTGCTTCAGCCGGTAACATACCCATGTAACGGCAGGCAATCGCCATCGTCAGCGGCAGCGATACAGAGGGAGCCGAACCAGGATTGGCATCAGTACTGAGCGCGACCGCGACGCCAGCATCGATCATCTGACGCGCGGCAGCAAAGTGGATGAGTCCCAGATTGAGCGAAACGAGCGGCAGCAAGACGGCGATGGTTGAGCTGTTAGCCAGCGTCGCGAACGCCGGAGCAGCAGTCACATCAAGATGATCGACCGAGGTGGCCCCCAGCTCAAGCGCCATCTCCAATCCACCCAACGCCACAAACTCGTCAACGTGGGCTTTGCGCGGTAGGCCGAAATCGCGCGCTGCGGTCAGCACCCGCCGACTCTGGGCAACATCGAACGCGCCGCGTTCGCAAAAGACATCTACAAACAGCGGAATGTCACGAGCGGCAAACGAGGATTTCCGATACCACTCATGGGCAAGCGGGAGCATTTCTGTCACGACCAGATCGATGTATTCACTAGCGCGACCGCTGAATTCCGGCGGCACGGCATGGGCCGGCAAAAAGGTCGGCACCAGTTCAATCGGTTGAGCGCCGCTCAGCAAAGCGATTGCCGCGAGCTGACGTAGCTCGGCATCGCGTTCGAGACCGTAACCGGTTTTAACCTCGGCGGTTGTGGTACCGAGTTGGAGCATCTGACGCAACCGCGGCAACGTTTCCGCTACCAGCTTCATGGTCGTAGCCGATCTGGTCAACTGCATTGTGCGCAGGATTCCGCCGCCGGCAGCCATAATCTCCTGATACGTTGCGCCGGCACACCGCTGTTCAAATTCCGCCACCCGGTCACCGGCATAGACGATATGGGTATGGCAATCGATGAGGCCGGGGCAAAGAGCGCGCCCGCGAGCATCAATCTCATGTATCGGATGAAAACGACGACGCAACTCATCGCTTGCGCCAACGGCAATGATGGTTGTATCACGGATGGCAACCGCGCCATTGGTGATCATAGCCAGCTCGCGCAGCGCAGCGCCACGGCGCGGGCCGGGAGGGCCGGCGCAGGTCACCACCTGCGCGGCAGAATGGATAAGCAGATCGCACGGCTCCATAAGCATGCTCCTGTGTGGAAACGCCGGGCTATCACAGGACAAAGCGATTGGTTCTCTCTGGGCAGAGACACAAGATTGGTCGCCGGAAACAACGATCCGTTAGCCGGGTCTCAAGCAATCTCAGTCTTGTAGCATTGGAATATCGATCCCATGGTGACGCGCGAAGGCGATCGCTTCGGGGTAGCCGGCATCGGCGTGACGGACAACGCCCATGCCTGGATCGGTTGTTAACACCCGCTCGATCCGCCGCGCGGCTTCGGGAGTGCCATCGGCCACAATCACCTGGCCGGCATGGATGCTGTAGCCAATCCCGACACCACCACCGTGATGAATGCTCACCCACGTAGCGCCGTTGACCGCGTTGATGAGCGCATTGAGCAGGGGCCAATCGGCGATTGCATCAGAACCATCACGCATCCCTTCAGTTTCGCGATTGGGGCTGGCCACCGATCCGGCATCAAGATGGTCGCGCCCGATCACAATCGGCGCTTTGACTGCGCCGCTGGCCACCAGATCGTTGAGAAGGAGACCGGCTTTAGCCCGTTCACCATAGCCTAGCCAGCAAATGCGCGCCGGCAAACCCTGAAACGCAACATGATCGCGCGCCAGTCGCAACCAGCGACCAAGATGTTCGTCAGCGGGAAAGAGTTCGCTCATAGCGCGATCGGTGACGTAGATGTCTTCAGGATCGCCAGAGAGAGCTACCCAGCGGAACGGACCTTTGCCTTCGCAGAAGAGAGGGCGAATGTAAGCGGGAACAAAACCGGGGTAGCTAAAGGCATCATGCACACCGGCATCAAACGCGCGCTGGCGCAGATTGTTACCGTAGTCAAACACCACGCAACCGCGCTTCTGCCATTCAAGCAGAACGCGCGCGTGCTCGGCTATAGAGGCCATAGCGCGGCGGTCGTATTCGGCGGGATCGCGCTCGCGCAGTTCTGCTGCTTCGGCGAGTGATAATCCGGCGGGGATGTAGCCGTAACGCACATCGTGAGCGCTTGTCTGATCGGTGGCCACATCTGGCGTAACCCCTCGGCGCAGCATCTCAGGCAACAGCTCACTGGCATTACCAATCAACGCAATCGAGAGTGGCACACCGGCAGCGCGAGCCTCTTCGGCCCACGTCATCGCCTCTTCCAGATCATCGCTCAGGCGATCAACCTGACGTAAACGCAGGCGCCGCTCGGCCCGCCAGCGATCTATCTCAACCGCAATCACTACTCCTTCATTCAACGTCACTGCCAACGGCTGCGCGCCACCCATTTCCCCCAGACCGGCAGTCACCACCAGCTTACCGCGCAACGTTCCCCACCCCGCCGAACGCGCCAGCGCGCCAAACGTTTCGTAAGTCCCCTGCAAAATACCCTGTGTGCCGATGTAGATCCAGCTTCCCGCCGTCATCTGGCCGTACATGGTCAACCCAGCCGCTTCCCAGCGGTCGAAGTTGGCCTGCGTGGCCCAGGCCGGCACCAGATTGGAGTTGGCCAGCAGCACCCGCGGCGCGTCGGGGTGAGTGCGAAAGACCGCAACTGGCTTGCCCGACTGGACGAGCAGCGTCTCATCGGGCTTAAGGCGGCGCAGCGTGGCGAGAATGGCATCAAAACACTCCCAGTTACGCGCAGCCCGCCCACGACCACCGTACACGATCAGGTGTTCGGGATCAAACGCGACATCGGGGTCAAGGTTATTCTGGATCATGCGGTAAGCGGCTTCAATCTGCCAGTTGGCACAGGTCAATTCAGTGCCGCGGGGAGCGCGGATCACGCGAGTCATTGTGTACCTCCTTGTACGATGATGGCATCCACAGCCAGTGCGCACCAATGCGTTGTCGTCGTTATGGTAGCCTGAAACGGCTATCAAGACAAGAGTGAGGGAGATCGGTGATAGCGACTTGCGCCCACTGAGCGGGAACCCGGTTCATTACCACTAGCAACCTATCTGTGCAGAGCGGCGGTCGAGCCAGCAACCACCGGCAACAGAAGCATGCAGAACTTTCGTCCGCGTCCCTTCCGTTTACCACAAAGCTCAGACACCCTGCTCAACTCGCATTCATCGATATGTAGCGATGAAACGTTGCCGCAGCAGTCTCGGTCAACGACTGACCGTGACCAAAACACAGTGTGGTAAAGGTATAGCGATCAAGACGCTGGAGACTGGCAGCAGCTACTGCTTCTTCTTCAAGAATAATTGGCGCTTGCAAGCTTTTGCCTCTATGCATCACGGCATCGGCGACAAAGAGTGTTTGTTGAGCCGGCCAGTAGAGGCCAATCTGACCGGCACTATGACCGGGAATGTGTATGACCTTGAAACCGCCGGCGATCGGGATCACGTCGTTATCTGTTACCTGACGGTCGATAGCGGTTGGCGTGATGGTAGTCGGCATGAGCCATTTGGCGACACCAAACGCTAACTGGTTAAACCAGCCTTGCGCGCTATGGGCAGTTGGTCGCAGCGCCTGCCCCCGCGCCACCTGTTCAGCGTCAAGCGGATGCATCCAGACCTGGGCGTCGCTCTGCGCTTGCAGTGTCGCCACATTGCCGGCGTGATCAACGTGGTGATGGGTAACAATGATATGCCGCACATCGGTAATCGCGCGCCCTAACGCATGTAAACCGGCAAGGACACCCCGACCACGATCGGGATAGCCGGTGTCGATCAGCGTGACCCCGCCAGCGGTTAGAATGAAAAAGACATTCACCGTTCCTAACGGGATCGGCAGCTCGAGTTCGTACAAACCGGGTACGATCAAGCGGGGGACAGGCATAGGGTTTACCTTTATTGTAGAATGCTCACTTTAGAGCACTAATAATTCTCTTTCAACCACTGTCGCCAGCCGGCATCGAACTCTTCGTAGGTCATGCCAAACGCTTTTTGTAACGCTTTATCGTAAAACTCGATCCCGGTGCCCGGCGTATCACGCACCGCAGCAGCAAAACGCCAAAAACCATCGAGACCACCCTGCGTTTCTACGATATACGCCACCAGCGAATAGGCAAAACCATACGCCAGGCCACGATCAACCTCTAGCGTCGTCATGTGATCCATGTCTTGCGGGCGCACGCCGCCATTGGGATCGACCAGCGGGATAATCCGCCCCATCCGCACAGCGGCGCTCACCGCACCACGGCGTGGATTGTTCGAGACATACTCGGCCAGCCCCTCACTCATCCAATCGGTAATGCGATACTCTTGGGCAAAGGCGCGCGTATAGGCCCAGTGAGTCAATTCGTGGACGATTGTGCTGTAGAGTTCGCCTTCCCACCCAACATTCGGATCGTAGCTACCGAAGGCATACGAGAAGGGGGCAAAGATGTCGACCCGATCGTTGCGCGGGCGCGAGCCGGCGGAATACCAGGCCAGCGAGTTGGGATTAACCGGTGGGGTGATGCCAAAGATAGGGCGCAAGTAGACGTTGAACTTGTTGTCGGGTGTTCGTCCCAAGACATCAATCACCTGCTGACGGGCGCGAATCACCATATCTTCGATCACATCGTTGACTTCTGCCGCCCACTCATACGTGTTCAGCGTAAAATACTCGTTGTCGATCTTGATCTTCTCGCCGAGCTGCTCTTCCGTCGGTTCACTCATCACCCATCGCCCATCACCGGCCTGGATGAAGAGAATGTCGCGATGGAAACCGCCATCATTGATGGTTGCCTGCCAGAACCCGTGCGGACGGGCTTTAACCTCGAGCACCCGCATCGCGCTAAACTGCATTCCGCCAAACGATGAAGATTGAAACGTATTGAACCGCTCTTCGACCAGGCGACGGAAGGGGGCATTTGTCTGGTCAACCACCGAGCGGAGTAGTTCAACATTGTTGCTATTGTACGCTTCGATATACGTATCCAGTGCCTGTTGGATACCGGCAGCAACGACAGCCGGAGTCAGTTCGGCAGCCATTGGCGTTGGCTCAACCGGCGCAGGCGCGCTGGTAGTCGGCGCCACCGTCGGGTCTGGCACAACTGTAGTGGCGCCAGGCGATTGAGCGGGCTGAC
Source organism: uncultured Chloroflexus sp. (assembly GCF_937129525.1). Taxonomy (GTDB): domain Bacteria; phylum Chloroflexota; class Chloroflexia; order Chloroflexales; family Chloroflexaceae; genus Chloroflexus. The sequence goes on from NZ_CAKZNK010000037.1 coordinate 51,733, forward strand.
TGACACAAGCCGTCAAGACGAAGATGAAGAGCAGGATGAGACTAACCCTATGCATGTGGAAACCTCCCACTGAGACCTTTGATCAACCACTATTGTACCGCGTTTACCCTTGATTTGGGATATACTACGCAGCGCGAGACAATACCTTGCGTAGCAACCAGCCAGTTCATTCAGCGACGCCATGCGCGCCGATAGTCCCTGGCGGATAGCGATCAGTTACAGTTAGCAGAGATGTTATGGATCCCGGGCTTATTCACTGGCTCCGTTCAGCGGAAGGAACAGCGATCCTGAGCGAACTGGCCGGACGTGAATTGCGCGACACCGATATTCTGATCGAAATCACCCGGTTACGTCGCCACTTACCCGCCGAACGCGCACGCGCAGCCGTTGAGCAGACCCTGCTCCGACGCAAGGCTGCCGCCAAATTTCCGCGCGCCGACAGGATGTTCTTTACCCGCGATGCGCTTGAGCAGGCATCAGCGGCGTCAGTCGCAGCTCACCGCGCGCGCAGGCTGGCCCCAACCGGCCTGGTTGCCGATCTCGGTTGTGGCATTGGCGGCGATACGATTGCGCTGGCGAGTGCTGGCGCACAGGTTATTGCCGTCGATCGCGACCCGGTACGACTGGCGCTAGCCCAGGCCAACGTCGAGGCGCTCGGCCTCGCGGAACGGGTAACCTTCAGCGAACGCGACCTCCTGCGTGAACCACCGCCACCAGCCCAGGCTCTCTTCTGCGACCCGGCCCGCCGCATTGGCGACCGGCGAATATTCGATCCAAATGCCTACCAGCCGCCGTTGTCCCACGTCTTGAGCTGGCGACGACAGACGCCGGCGCTGGCGGTGAAACTGGCGCCTGGTATCGATCGGGCTGAATTACCGGTAGAGGCTGAAGTTGAATTTGTGTCACTTGATGGTGAACTAAAAGAAGCGGTGCTCTGGTGCGAGCCATTGGCGACGGCAAGCCAGCGCGCGACCGTGCTGCGCAGCGATAACACGATGGCAACTATAACCAACCACTCACCGCCATTGCCACCGCTGAGTCTGCCGCTTGCTGTCCTTTACGAACCCGACCCGGCAGTAATTCGGGCCGGACTGGTGGCCGAGCTAGCGGCAGCCATTGGCGCGGCGCAACTCTCGCCCGATATTGCCTACCTCACCGCTCCGACGCACAACCCAACACCATTTGCCCGCGCCTGGTCAATCGTGACGTGGTTGCCATTCAATCTCAAACGCCTGCGCGCTCTGCTGCGCGAGCTTGATGCCGGCCCGGTAACGGTCAAGAAACGTGGTTCGCCACTCGACACCGATACTCTGGCCCGCCAGTTGCGCGGCAAAGGTGAGCGCGCACTGATAGTTGTGCTGACCCAGATTCCCGCCGGGCCGGTTGCGCTGATTTGTGAAGAGCAAACAACCGATCAGCACAAGAGCTACACCGGTTGGAATCCAACTAACGATTGATAACAGAACAAGGTCAACTATGATACCGTAGGAGCAAAATGGTTGACTGATCAGAAAGTTTCCCAACATGACGCTAACGCGCGCGACTCGTTACCGAGGGTTGATCATCCTCATTGTCATCAATTTCATGATGTACGCCGGATTTTTCATGGTCATTCCCCTGGTGTCGGTGCATTATGTCCAGACCATGGGCTTCGCTGCCGTGACGGTTGGCATGGCGCTGGCGCTACGGCAACTCGTGCAGCAGGGAGTGAGCGTCGGTGGCGGCGTGCTGGCAGATCGATTTGGCGGGCGAGGGCTGATTACTGCGGGTGTGCTGGTGCGCGCCGCCGGCTTCGCCAGTCTTGCCTTTGCCAGCAACCCACCGTTACTCTTTCTAGCCATGCTGCTTTCGGCGCTAGGTGGAGCCTTGTTTGAAGCGCCGAGCCGGGCAGGCATTGCCGCGCTCACCACGGTAGACGAGCGCGCACGGGCATTCTCGATTAACGGTGTTGGCGGCGGACTCGGCATGGTTATCGGGCCATTTCTCGGCGCAATGCTGCTCGACTTTGGTTTCAGCACAGTAGCGCTGGCGGCAGCCACCTGTTTTGCCCTGATCGGCGCAATCAGCCTGCTCTTGCCACCGATTGAAACCGCCAGCGACCGCGCGCAGCTCGGCTTCGGCCTGGGATTGGCGCTGCGCGATCGGCCATTCCTCATCTTTACAATTCTGCTAACCGGCTTCTGGTTCATGTGGGTGCAATTGACGATCAGCCTGCCACTGGTAGGCGAACGACTGGCCAACGCCGCCGATGCCGTGCGCTGGATCTACGGCATCAACGCGGGCATGACGGTCGTGTTGCAATTGCCGCTAATTGGGCTGGCCGAACGCTGGTTGCGGCCATTTACGATCCTCAGTCTTGGGATTATGCTGATGGCGTTCGGTTTGGGGATGGTAGCTGTCGCCAATTCGTTCACGATCCTCATCGGCTGCGTTATCATCTTCACCATCGGCACGCTGCTGGCCACACCGTCACAACAGAGCGTCACGGCAGCGCTGGCCGATCCGCGCGCACTCGGTTCCTACTTCGGGGTCAATGCGCTGGCGCTAGCCTTTGGTGGTAGCCTGGGCAACCTGAGCGGCGGCTGGCTGATTGACCTGGCTGAAGCGCTGCAAGCGCCAGCGCTACCCTGGATCACCTTCGCAGCTATCGGGCTGACCAGCGCGATCGGTATGATCATTCTCGGACAGACCCTGCATCAACGCCGCGCTGTGACACATCTGGCCGAGGCACAATCACGGTAGTGAAACGAACCGGCTGACAGGAACGCCGCAATCGCGCGCTGCATACCACGCTCACGGGCCGAAAAAACATACTTTACAATAGACGCACCTCCTCAATCTTAGCCAGGAAAGGATATTCGCTGTGCCTAACAACCGTTTCGCTTTTTTCAACGGAGAGATCGTACCCATCGAGCAGGCGACGGTCAGCGTCATGACCAATGCGCTCAACTACGGTACCGGTTGCTTCGAAGGCATCCGCGGTTACTGGAATCCGGATCATCAGCAGCTCTACGTGTTCTGTTTGCGTGAACACATGGAACGGCTGCGCCGCTCGGCGCGCATCTTGCTGATGAAACTGCCCTATAGCGTTGATGAACTCTGCCAGATCACGATTGACCTGTTGCGACGCGAAGAGTTCCGCGAAGACGTGTACATCCGTCCATTGCTCTACAAGAGTGATCCGGCGATTGCAGTGCAGATGCATAATCTGACCGATAGCTTCACTATGTTCGCAGTCGGCTTCGGCCAATATCTGGCCGGTTCAACGATCAGAGCCTGTATCTCTTCGTGGCGACGGATCGATGACAATATCATCCCCTCGCGGGCGAAAGCATGTGGTTCGTATCTCAATTCAGCGCTTGCCAAAAGCGAGGCATTGCTGAATGGCTATGACGAAGCGATCGTTCTGAGCAACGACGGTCATGTGGCCGAAGCTTCGGCAGCCAATCTCTTCATCGTCCGTAACGGTGTGTTAATTACGCCACCAACCAGTGGCGACATCCTTGAAGGAATCACCCGACAGGTGGTTATGGAGCTGGCACGCAACCAGTTGGGTATTCCCGTGCGCGAAGCCTCCATCGACCGCACCGAACTCTACGTAGCCGATGAAGCCTTTTTCTGTGGCACGGGGGCAGAGATCAAGCCAATTGTCGAGATCGACCGTCGGCCAATTGGCGACGGCACGATTGGGCCAATCGGCACGATGCTGGTCAATCTATACGCTGACGTAGTGCGTGGCCGCATCGGCGCATATCGCCATTGGTGTACACCGGTGTACACAGATTGAGCAGGTAAACCGGTTAGAACATCATTGCCGGCAGAGCGGATGCACAACGCTTATGCTCTTGCTCTGCCGGCTAACTGATGGCAATCGGCGAAAAGATGTCGGCAACCCTGTGGATGAACCGCTGGCGCGGGCAACACGGCAGAAGCGGCTGCGTTTACCGGCACAGCCGCAGGTCAGAGCAGACCTCCCTCGCTCATCTGCCCTCTGCTGTTCCCGACGACAACTTGTTTAACCACAAGACAACAATTCTTTCCCTCGACGCAGCCAGAGGCGCATGGTATAATTTCACACAACTTGTGACAAAGCTGTCAAACGAACGGCCCGACAAAGGAGTTTGGCCATGATCACGAAGCGACCCGGCTCTGCCGGCAAAGTCCGTGTCACCTTCTCGTTGCCTGCTGCCCTGTGGGCCGACACGATCTATCTTGTCGGCGACTTTAACGGCTGGAATCCCCGCGCCACACCTTTGCGCGCCACCGAACACGGCTGGATGACTACCCTCGAACTTGAGGCCGGTCGCACCTACCAGTACCGTTACCTGGTCAATCACAACGAATGGCACAACGACTGGAACGCCGACGGCTACGCGCCAAATCCATATGGTGGCGACAACTCGGTGGTTGACACCACCATCTTTGCCTCTACGCCAGACACCCGGGACACCGCGGCGTCAGAGCCGCAGCGACCGATCGTCACCCCTCTTCAACCCCGCCTGCGTCTTGTTTCAACCGGTTAGCGGTAAAGTTTGTTATAATGCCGATAGCGATGCGATGGGGCGCAGATCGCTGCGCCTTTTCGCATATTGTGCAGATAATCAGGGCAGATCGAAGCTTGCTCTCGCTTATAACCTGTCTAGCGCGAACATCTGCCAGACTAATCGTTCTTGACACCTGACAAGGCCAATCATGACCACTCATAGCATACCGGTGCTCGATTTTGGATCGCAAACGGCGCAGTTGATCGCGCGTCGATTGCGCGAACTGGGGTATTACAGCGAATTATTGCCACACGACGCGCCAGAAGCGCAAGTACGGGCACTATCGCCGGTCGGAGTCATCCTGAGCGGCGGCCCGGCCAGCGTTTACGAACCAGGAGCGCCCACGCTGCCGGACTGGTTGCCAGACAGTCACCTGCCGGTGCTCGGTATCTGCTACGGCATGCAGTTAATCAGCCATGCGCTCGGCGGCATCGTCAACCGACCTGCCGGGCGGGAATACGGTCCGGCTATCATCAACCTTACCCAGCCGCATCCGCTCTTCGCCGACACCCCTACCGAGCAACCGGTCTGGATGAGCCACGGCGACCGGATCGAACAACTGCCTGCTGGCTTTACAGCGATTGCCGCCAGCCCGGCCACCCCCTTCGCCGCTATCGCCGACGACCAACGGCGCTGGTACGGTGTCCAGTTTCACCCGGAAGTGGTGCATACCGTCTATGGACGGACGCTGCTGGCCAATTTCGCCCGGCTGTGCGGCGCACAGCCAGAATGGCAACCGGGCAGCTTTGTTGCTGAAGCAGTAGAACGGGTGCGCGCCCAGGTTGGATCGGATGGGCGCGTGATCTGCGCACTCTCGGGTGGGGTCGACTCGGCGGTGGCAGCGCTGATCATTCACCGGGCTATCGGCGACCGCCTGACCTGCGTCTTTGTTGATAATGGCCTGTTGCGCGCCGGGGAAGCGGAACAGGTCATTAACACTTTCCGTGAACATTTTCACGTGCCACTCATTGCGGTTGATGCCCGCGAAGAGTTTCTGGCGGCGCTGGAAGGTGTTGTCGATCCCGAACAGAAACGAAAAATCATCGGCGAGAAGTTCATTCGCATCTTCGAGCGCGAAGCGCGCGCGCTAAGCGGGGTTGAGTTCCTGGCGCAGGGAACCCTCTACCCGGACGTGATCGAGTCCACTGCGCCTGACCGGCCAAAGGCAGCCAAGATCAAAACGCATCACAATGTCGGCGGGTTGCCGGCTGATATGCAGTTGAAACTGGTCGAGCCACTGCGCTATCTGTTCAAAGATGAAGTGCGCGCCGCCGGTTTACAGCTCGGTCTACCGGAAGAGTGGGTCTGGCGGCATCCCTTTCCCGGCCCAGGCCTGGCCGTGCGGATCATTGGCGCAGTCACGTGGGAACGGCTTGAAACGCTGCGGCAGGCCGACAAAATCTTTCTGGAAGAGCTGCGCGCCAGCGGTTACTACCGCGCAACGCAGCAAGCCTTCGCCGTGCTACTACCGGTGCAGAGCGTCGGCGTAATGGGCGATGGCCGCACCTACGGCTACACCATTGCCTTGCGCGCAATTACGACCGAAGATTATATGACCGCCGATTGGGCGCGCTTGCCTTACGAATTGTTAGCCCTCGTCAGCAGCCGGATTGTCAATGAAGTTGAAGGCGTCAATCGAGTCGTCTACGACATCTCATCAAAACCACCGGCTACCATCGAATGGGAGTAGTCACACCCGCTGCTGCATGTTACAATGAGGCCATGCGCGTACCACGAACTATCGCAATCGACGGCCCATCAGCCGCAGGTAAAAGCACTCTCGGCGCATTGTTGGCCGGCGCATTAGGATACCTGTACTTCGATACCGGTGTGATGTATCGCGCGCTGGCGCTGGCCGCATTACGCGCCGGGATCGATCCTGATGATGAAGCAGCGTTGACCGAACTGGCTCACCGATTGGTGATCGATGTAACACCGCCAACGGTGGCTGATGGACGACAGTATACCGTGCTGGTTGATGGCGAGGATGTAACCTGGGCAATTCGCGCGCCAGAAGTGGAACGGATCGTCTCGCGAGCGGCTCGCTTTCCGGCAGTGCGACGTGAGATGGTGCGCCAGCAACAGGTTATCGGTCGGCGCGGGCAGGTTGTGATGGTAGGGCGCGACATCGGCACGGTGGTCATGCCCGATGCCGATCTCAAGATCTATTTGCAAGCGTCGCTTGATGAACGAGCGCGCCGTCGCGCTGCCGATCTGCGCCGACGCAACATTGATATGCCACTCGAACAGATTGCCGCAGCGCTGGCCGAACGCGATGCGCTTGACGCGCATGTTTCGCAACCGGCTGCCGATGCGATTGTGCTGGTCAATGACGGGTTAACACCTGATGAAGAAGTGGCATGGGTGCTGCGTCAGTTTATTTCTGACGAACATGCACTCGAAAGTGGTCACGAACATGGATGAACCAACCCGACCATCTGCTTGATTGCGCGGCTATCCACCAGCGAGGAGGAAGCGTGAAACAAGGCAGTATCCTCGACCGTTTGCTATACGAAGATGCTGACGCTGCGCTTGATCTTGCGCCAAACGAGGAGATTCTCTACGTTACTGGGCGACACTGGATCATTCTCCTTGCGCGCCTGATCGTGCCGCTGATCGGCATTTGCTTCTTCGGAGGCATTGCCCTGTACCGCGCGATTGGCGGCGGCTTTCTGGTGACAGATACCGGTGAACCAACCGGCTTTGATCTCTTCAATATTGTGCTGGTGTTGATCGAAGCCGTGTTGATGCTGTTTTGGGTAGCGTTGTGGGTGCGCGGCGGCAAAGATCCAAATCCGGGTCGCGTTTTGCTGGCGGCAAATCTGGCTCTGCTGGCGTTGATCTATTTTCGTTACAACGGCGGGCGCATTTTCTACATCGATCCCGGTCGTTTTTTCGGCCAGGCATTTGATCCGCTGAACTTACTGCTTATCGGCTTCGCAATAGTCAGTCTCTTCTCGATCTTCTTTGTGGTCTACGACTGGCTCAATGATGAGCTAATCCTCACCAACCGTCGGGTTGTATACGATAACGATCAGGTCTTCATTCCCCGCCTGCTGGAACAGCGCGTCCAACAACAGATTTTCATTGAAGAAGTTCAGGATGTGAACGCTGCGACCAAAACATATCTGCAACACTGGTTCAAGTACGGCACAATCATCATCAAATCGGCTCGAATCGGCGGCAATATCGAGTTTCGGGGCGCGCGCGATCCGAAAGAGATGCAGCGCCGGATTATGGCGCAGGTGAATGAAAACCGACGCCAGCGCAACGAAACCGATTTAGCGAAGATGGTTGAAAGCCGGGTTTATAACGAGCCATCACAGAAGTTGAAGCGTCAGTTGCCGGCCACGGCGCCCCGCTGGCAATGGCTAAGCTGGCTCTTGCCCCCTAACCCTGAAGTTCAGGCCGAAAAAGAGACGATCATCTGGCGAAAGCACTGGCTGTTTATGCTGCAAGGTCTCTTTCCACCCTTTGCAATGCTGCTGGTAGGATGGATTGTGATCGTCATGGTGGGCAGTTGGGGGCTGTTATCGTCACTCTGGCTCATGGTCTTGAGCATCGCGCTCGTGATCGCTTTTCTGGCCTGGGCCGCGTGGGAAGTGGAAGATTATCGCAACGACATGTATATTCTCACTCCCACCAATATTATCGACGTGGAAAAGAAGCCATTCGGCCCGGAAGATCGACGCGCGGCCAGCCTTGGCGCGGTCACCAACGTTTCGTTTGAGACAACGTTTATTAGCAACCTGCTCGGTTACGGCGATGTAGTGGTAGAAACGGCGGGCAGTGGCGGTAAATTCACCTTTACCCATGTGCCTAATCCACGCGATGTTGTCAGCATGATCAATGATTATTACGTCTTGTTTAAACGGGCTGATAAGGAGCGCTCACTCAATGATATGCTCGAACTGTTGCGCCACTATCACCTCGCTCAACAACGACACAACGAGTTGCTCAGCTCAGTAAACAATGGCGCAACCATCCCACTCAACGCCGAGCAATCAGTTAACACGCCGGCATTGCCTCCGGGGTCAGAGAATCCTGCTCCGACTGCGCCCGCCACTTCCCAACCCGACCAAAGCTCAGCGTCAGGATCGACGCCAGCGAGTCCTGCTCCGACTGTGCCCGCCACTTCTCAACCCGACCAAAGCTCAGCGTCAGGATCGGCGCCAGCGAGACTTACTCCTGCTACGGTTATCACCCAATCTGACAGCACAACTGCGCCCGCCACTTCCCAACCCGACCAAAGCTCAGCGTCAGGATCGACGCCAGCGAGTCCTGCTCCGACTGTGCCCGCCACTTCTCAACCCGACCAAAGCTCAGCGTCAGGATCGGCGCCAGCGAGACTTACTCCTGCTACGGTTATCACCCAATCTGACAGCACAGCGGAAATACCGCCAACCCTGGCAAGGATCGCGCCCGCTTCCCAACCCGGCCAGTCGATGAACGGCTCGCCTGCTTCCCGGCAACCGGAGCCACCAGACAGCAAGCAGAACTACAATCTGCCCGCTTAAGGAGCTATAGCTCGCATGATCCCTCGTATTTTGCTTATCGGTTTACTGTCTCTGCTGCTAGTGTCGTCAACCGTCGCGGCGCAGCAACCGTCGCCGATTACCATCTCTGTGCGAGTCGGCCTGGACGGTGAGCGATCCATTCGCCCCAATTACTGGTTTCCGGTGCAGGTTACTTTGACCAACGATGGCCCCGACCGCGAAATCGTGTTTGAATGGCGCGATGCAGACGCGGAAAGGCTGACTCAACGCTACCGCATCGATCTACCCGGCGGCGCGCGCAAACAGATCATCCTGCCCGCGATCCAGACCGGGCGCGCAGCGCTCGCAATTGCCACATCTGATGGCGTGGAGATATGGCGTGAACGGATCAGTCTCAACCAGATCGATGCCGGATTGCTGGCGATTGGCCTGCTGAGCGACGACCCGGCTGTGTTGAGCAGTCTGACGACTGCGGATTTCATGGATAACAGACGCGCAACGCTGCTCAACCTTGAACCTGCCCTGCTAGCCGACGATCCATTTCTGCTCACGGCGTTTGATGCCATCGCCATCCGTGAATTAACTGCCGATCTACGACCAACCCAACGCGATGCGCTGCTGACGTGGGTGCAGCAAGGCGGCACCCTCCTGATTGGTGGTGGCACAACCGGCGAGACGGCGATTCGCGCTTTTGCCGATGTGCTGCCGGTCACCGTTGGGCCATTGCGTCGCGATACTCCAATCAACGAGCTGGAACGGTTAAGCGGTTTGAGCGGATTAAGCAATTTTGTGCCGACCTTGACCGCGAATACCGTCACTATGCGCCCCAATGGACAGCCGATCACCCGTGATGGCCTGATCAGTCAGGTCAGCATGGGCGCCGGGAAGATCGTCTTTGCCGCTTTCGATCTGGCTGCGCTCCGAGCCTGGCCAGGAGAGAGCAATGTGTGGAAGGCCGCGCTTGATCTGCAACCGCGCATTGAACCGGGGTCAACCTTTCGCTTTAGCTTCAACAACATCCTGCAAGGCAGCTTGACACAATCGCTCTTCAGCATCCCTTCAACAATGACATTGCTGGGGCTCATTGGCGCCTACATCATTGTTATCGGTCCCCTCCAGTTCTTGTTGCTACGCCGCTTGCGTCGGCTCGAATGGGCATGGCTGAGTACGCCACTCCTGATTGTCATCTTCCTCGGCATGACATACGGGATGAGCTTTGTTGTTCGTGGCGGGCAGGTCCAGGTTGTGCAACTGACAATCGCGCAGAGCGCGGCTGATGGCGATCAGGCCATGACGACCACCTTTACCGGCATCTTTGCCCCGCAACGGCAAAGTTACCGGTTGAATTTTCCAGAGGCAGCCATGGTCACGCCACTTGATCAAGATACTCCAATCGCGACAGAATACGATGGGAGCAGTGTCACTATCCCTGACCTTTTGTTTGACGCCGCGGCCTTTCGCACACTCATCATTGAGCAGGTAACGCCAAATCCACTCGACATCACACATCAAATTGAGCAACGCGGAAACCGCTGGGAAGGCACGCTTGGCAATGCGAGCGCCATTCGTCTGAGCGACGTAACGGTGGTAACCGGCAACGATGCGCAATGGCTGGGAACGCTTGAGCCAGGTCAGGAAGTCATCATCGACTTATCAACCGACCGCGACAACTTCATAAATACTATCCAAATGGCCGGAGGTAGTTTGCTGAGGCGCACCTCCATCCTGGAAAACCTCTTTTGGTACGGTATCTTCAATTCCCGGTTCAATCCTGCGCTTGCAGAAGCCGAGTTTCCCGGCGACGGTCTTTACCTGATTGGCTGGAGCGATCAGACTACACCGGTAATTCAGATCAACGGCGAGCCAGGCCAGACCCGTGGCGAGACGTTGTATATCATTGCCCTGCGCTGATTGGATCGACCGGCGACGAGTCAGCGGGCGCAGAGAGAAGGATTGCCTGCATTCACCGCCTGGCCTGTCATCGCTGCCGACGCAGAGTCATCACACGGATAAAGTATGACCGCTATCGTTGAAACTAAAAATCTGACTCGCTATTACGGCGAACATTTAGCTCTCAACCATCTCAACCTGCACATCCCGACGGGCGCGGTATACGGGTTTATCGGCCCTAACGGCGCCGGGAAAACCACGACCATGCGGATTCTTACCACGCTGCTACGACCATCGGGTGGCGAGGCACGGATAGCCGGATTTTCGGTTACGAACCAGCGGGCTGAAGTGCGCCGCGTCGTCGGATTTATGCCCGACTCGTTTGGCTTTTACAACAACATGACCGCCGCCGAATATCTCGAATTTTTCGCTGCTGCCTACCATATACCATCGGCGCGTCGGTCGGCGCTGATCGATGATCTGCTGACGCTGGTTGATCTGGGTCACAAACGCGATAGCGATGTAATGTCACTCTCGCGTGGCATGAAACAACGACTGAGCCTGGCCCGCACCCTGATCCATGATCCACAACTGTTGATCCTGGATGAACCGGCCAGCGGTCTCGATCCGCGGGCACGGGTTGAGCTGCGTGAACTGTTGCGCGAGCTGCGCCGGTTAGGCAAAACAATCATGATCAGCTCGCACATCCTGACCGAGCTGGCGGAAATGTGTACTCATATCGGTATTATTGAACGTGGCACCCTGCTCGCTTCCGGCGATGTCGCAACGATCATGCGATCGTTGCAGCCGCATCGCACCTTTGTCGCGCATGTCATCAGTGATGTTCAAACTGCGGTCACAATTGCCACTGCCGCTGAACATGTGCTGGCGGCGCGCGCGATCACAGATGATGGCCCGGCCCGGATTGAAATTGACATCGACGGCGATGATCACGCAGTCAGCGCACTGCTCACCCGCCTGGTAAACAACGGGGTGGAGATTATTCACTTCGCCGCGCAAACCAGCAACCTCGAAGAAATCTTCCTCAAAGTGACCGCAGGGGTGGTAGGATAGCGAAGAGCGCGCGGCAGAGAGTTGCGGATCGCACTGCTTGCACTGTACTCCAGACCAGCGAATTCTGGCCACCATGCCAGTGGATCGAGGCTATCTTAGGCGTGGGTCAGATGAGTGCGCCGGCAAGGGTGAAACATCGGTCGCGAATTGCCGCAGGCCATAGATGATAGCGCACCTTACAGGCAATGCCACAAACACGCGGCACAGCACAGAATACAGAACACAAATCGTCTGGCGAGAGGCGCATGACCTGAAAATACAGGCCCAGCACCATCCTCTCACAACGCCTGAGCCGCTTTCAGGCGACTCTCGATCAATTGGATCAGTTGCTGAGGCGTAATCCGGGGATAATAATCATAATCTATCATAATCGCCGGCACATCATCACAGGCGGCCATACAATCGAGTTCAACAATTTGCAGCTCACCGGGATGCGCCGCGCGCAAACGTGCCAGCGTCTGCCAGATGTCAGGACGGCTGCGCGCGCATAAGCGGCAGACGGTTAGTTCAACGTTGGCCATCCCCTGCCTCACTTTCTGATTTGAGTGCCGGGCCAAGGGCAAGAGGTGATCGTACTACCAGTAAATGAGATCGCGCGTACACCAGTTCAGCAGGCATCAGGTTCATGTGCATTACAGGTCACAGTGTGGCACTCCGCCAGGATCTGAAAACTGTGGCCCAAAGCGCTCGCGGGCAGGTTTGGATTGCAGGCGGGTATCTCCACGCTGATTGAAAAGCTCTCTACCGAATGTCTGTGCAGATAAGCACAACTTTCCTCCCTAGTGTACACTCTTTGTCAATAGATTGCAAATGGAAAACGGCAGATATATTACCGGAAAAGACTGCGCTGCCACAGCCTGAGCGACTGTGGCAGCGGAATTATCTCGAAACATCGCCGCAGATGACGACCGACGCGCCAGCCGCATCGGGTTGTCATCCGACGCATGCCCGCAACCCGAAACAGCGCGAAACCTACGTCCAGGTACTGGCAATCGCCTCATCGCGAAGTTGGGCAAGCTTCACGGCCAGACCGATGTAGGCAGCCGGCGAAAGCGCCTGTAACTCGGCGCGCACGGCATCGCTCACCGGCAAACCGGCAATAAAACGGGCGATGTCATCGGCAGTTAAAGCGCGACCACGAGTGAACTCTTTCAGGAGTTCGTAAGGTTCGGCGAACCCTTCCCGGCGCAAGATGGTCTGGATTGCCTCGGCCAGCACTTCAGGGTGAGCTTCAAGATCGCGGCGCAGGCGGGCGCGATCGACGGCAACTTTCTGCAAACCGCGCAGTAACCGCTGATAGGCGAGCAGGCAATAGCCGAATGCAAGGCCAAGATTGCGCAGGACAGTGCTATCGGACAGATCGCGTTGCAAGCGCGAAACCGGCAACTTTCGGCTAAACAATTCGAGCAGCGCGCCGGCCAGCGCCAGATTGCCTTCCGCATTTTCAAAATCGATCGGATTGACCTTGTGCGGCATCGTCGATGAGCCTACGTCGCCGGCGCGGGCTGCCTGCACCAGATAGCCGTCACTGATATAACGCCAGCAATCCTGACTGAGATCGGTAAGGATTGTGCCGACACGCTTCAGCGCGTCACAAAGCGCTGCAAGGGTATCGTGCGGCTCGATTTGGGTCGTAAGCAAGATCGGCTCAAGATCGAGCGAACGCACGAAGGCGCGCGAGAATTTGAGCCAGTCAATCTGCGGCAAGGCAGCCTGATGAGCGGCAAACACGCCACTGGCGCCATTGAGCTTGCCGGTGATACGGATTGCCATCACGTCGTTGATCGCTCGACGCAGACGCATGTAAAAGACATTCATCTCTTTGCCAAAGGTGGTGGGAGTAGCGGGCTGACCGTGCGTGCGGGCTAACATCGGTGTCGCCGCCTCTTCATCGGCCAGTTGACGCAACCGCTCGACAATTGCCTCAAGCGCCGGCAAGAGCACCATTTCACGCGCCTCTTTTACCATCAGCGCGTAGGCCAGATTGTTGACATCTTCGGACGTAATCGCAAAATGCACGGCCTCAAGATAGCCGGTCAAACCGAGCGCCGTAAGCCGTTCGCGTAGCCAGTATTCCACCGCCTTCACATCGTGATTTATACGCCGATCCCAGTCGGCAATTGCCAGCGCATCTTCATCGCAAAACTGGCGGTAGAGCGCGCGTAGCGCCGCCTGTTGTTGTGGAGTGAGCGGCGGCACGAAGGTGATGCCGCGGGCGCGCGAGAGAAAGATCAGATACTCGACTTCAACCCGCACGCGATAACGAAAGAGAGCCGCTTCGCTGAAAAAGCTGGCCAGTGCCGCCACATCGGCGCGGTAACGACCATCAAGAGGGCCAAGCGCAGCCAGATGCGCCATATCTCCAGTTGTCATCGGTCATTTCCTCCAAATCATTGCCTGTCTGCTGTGCGAAGGGTACCACAAAATTGACGAGATGTATCACTCTCTCAAAAAGGCTTTTGGATGGATCCTGTGCAAGACATTGACATACTCTAAGCAATCGGTTACGATGGTTATCAGAGGGCTAAATATTTGTTACCAGAATAATCGACACTTTGATCATACGTGCCGAATGGGGAAACCTATGCGCGAAGATGATGCCCGCTCTTATCATACCAGCGCGATTGACGACATTGTGCGTCAAATCACGTGGCAAAGTCAGAAGCAGTTACTGCAAACCCTCAGTCGGCCCGAGATTGGCCTGACGTTACCACAAATGGTTACGTTATTTGCCATCCGTGAAGCGGGCATCTGTCGCATGAGCGATCTGGCTGAAATCACGCAACAATCAGCCGGGACGCTGACCGGCATTGTCGATCGCCTGATCGATGATCATCTGGTCGGCAGAGTGCGTGATGTAGAAGACCGGCGTGTCGTGCAAGTTATGCTTACCCGGCAAGGCGAACAGCGACTGGCGCTGGTCGAAGCAGCGCGTCGCGCCGATATGGATCGAATCCTGTCCCGGTTTAGCATTGAGCAGTTACGCGAACTCGAACATCTGCTCCAACTGCTGCTCGACGGCATTAATGAGCTGATCAGCGATCGCGATCTTGAGCGTTCCCCCAACGGTCAATCGAACACATCACTCAGTCGTAACGCCTGAGCGCTGGATCAGGCGGCAGCCGTTGCTCTTCGCAACCTTTTCAGTCACGGAACGTCATATTCAGGCAAATAATTCCGGCTTCGTAGTATGATGAAGCCTGGTATCTTTGCCTGCACTGTAACTTTGAGGATGTACGTATGAGCCAACCAACACGCCCTCGGCGCCGTCAAAACCGTCTTGCATGGGGAATTGGCGCACTGCTCATCATTGGCGGTATTGTGGCCGGTTTTATAACCTTCAACCGAAATCAACCTTCCAACGTCCGGCTCAATTATGCTCTCGTGAGGCCGCAGATCAGCCCGATTAGCGCCACCGTCAATGCCAGCGGCGCGATTCAGCCTCAGCAGGTGCTTGATCTGACGTTTGCTAGTAGCGGGTTGATCAGCGAGGTATTCGTGCAGGTTGGCGATCAAGTGGCAGCCGGGCAAGAGTTGGCCCGACTCGACACCCGTGATCTCGAACTGCGGGTCGATCAGGCGGCAGCGCAGTTGGCGCAAGCCCAGGCGAATCTGGAACGATTGCGGGCCGGGCCGAGTGAAGCCGAGGTGAAAGCGGCAGAAGCGCAACTGGCGCAAGCGCAGGCGCAATTACGCCAGACAACCGGCAATGTCACTGAGAAGGATCTGGCAGCGGCGCAGGCTCAGGTCGATCAGGCGCGGGCTAATCTGGAGCGTCTGCTCGGCGGGCCGAAGGCCAGTGAAGTTGCGCAAGCCCAGGCCCAGGTCGATCAGGCGGCAGCAGCCTTGCAAGCGCAGCGAGATTCGCTATCGGCGGCCAAAACTCGCGCCGAATCACAACTGTTGCAGGCCGCCAATACCCTCCGCGACCGTCAGGCGGAATACAGTCGGATCTACAACGACAACCGCGAGCGCGAGCAGCAGCTAGCCCGCTTCGGCCAATCGCTGCCGCAATCGGCGCTTGATACCGAAGCGGCGGCATTGCGCGCAGTGCAAAACGCCGAAGAGCAGATGCGGCAGGCGCAGGTAGCGTATGAGCAGGCGCGCCAGGCCGAAATTACCGGTATTGCGCAGGCAGAAGCGCAACTGCGCAGCGCTCAGGCGAATCTGGAGCGCATCCTGTCCGGCGCTGAAGCCGATCAAGTTGCGGCAGCCCGCGCGCAACTGGCCCAGGCAGAGGCGAATTTGAACAAGTTATTGGGCGATCAGCGCGCCGGCAGTCTGGCCGCAGCGCAGGCAGCAGTCGCCAGCGCTCAGGCTAACCTGCAACGGATCACTTCTCCTCCCAGCGAGGCCGATCTGGCCAGCGCTGAAGCGCAGATTGCCAATGCCCGGGCCGGTCTGGCTCAGGCGCAACTGGCGCTCGAACGAGCGACGCTCAAGGCGCCAATTGCCGGCGTGGTAGCCGAAGTAAACCTTGAGGTCGGCGAGTTTTATAACGCGGCCCGTCCGGCAATTGTGTTAGCTGACCTGAGCGGCTACTACGTAGACGTGACGGTTGATGAGATCGATGTAGCTCAGATTGCCGTTGGTCAACCAGTAACCCTGGTGCTCGACGCTTTGCCCAATCTCGATCTGCGCGGCACTGTGGCGCGGATTAATCCACTTTCCATCCTGCAATCTGGCGTCACGGCTTACACTGTGCGAATTGTTACGACCGATCCACCGGCAGCGGTTCGTCCGGGAATGTCGGCCAGCGCCGATATTGTCGTGGCTGAGAAGAACGAAGCCCTGGTAGTGCCACGACGGGCAATGCGGGCCGAAAGTGGTCAGTTCTTTGTTGATATTACTGTCGATCCGGCGTTGTGCGACACTGATATTGCCCAGCGTCCATTGCAACCGCCGTTGCGGGCAGTGGCCGTGAAACCGGGTTTAAGTAACGAGCAGGTGATCGAGATCACCGATGGCGAGATTGACACCAACAGTTGCGTCTACGTACCGGGGGTTGATGCGCGGATTAACCTGTTCAACGCGGGCGGGCCACCTCCTGGTGTGCGCAATCGCTGAGTTACACGGAGCAGACAACTATGAACCTTGGAGAAGCGCTCCGGATCGCTTTTACCAGCTTGCTGGCCAACAAGCTACGCGCCATTCTGACGATGCTCGGTATTATCATCGGCGTCGGCGCAGTGATCGCGTTGCTGGCGCTCGGCGGCGCGATTCAAACGCTGATAACCAGTGAATTGCAGGGATTGGGCAGCAATCTGGTGTTTCTATTCGCCGGCACCAACGACCCAGAGACAAACCGAAGAGTGCCACCGCGTCTGACGAATGAAGATATTGCTGCCATCGCCGATCCACTGAATGTGCCGGCAGTGGCAGCCGTCTGCGCCGAATTTAGCCGCCGCGCCCTTACCACCTATAGTGGAGCCAGTTATGATGCGCTGATTGCCGGGGTTAGCGCAAATTACCCCCAGGTACGCAATGCGCGCGTGGCGGAAGGAACTTTTTTTGATGAACGCGCCATCGAACTACGTTCACGCGAGGCAGTGCTCGGTCATCGCGTTGCCCAGCGGCTCTTTACTAACGGCACCGACCCGGTGGGGCAGCAGATCCGGATCAATGGTATCGGTTTTCGGGTGATTGGCGTAATGGCCGAGCGTGGCGGCAGTTTCGCATCAAATGAAGATGACCAAATCTTTGTGCCAATTACAACTGCGCAGGATCGACTCTTCCCGCCAGCGCAAAACGTGACGCGACGAGTGGAAGTGACAGTGGTGTATATTCAGGCGCGGGATGAAGACAGTATCGATGAACTGATCGATCAGATTACCGCACTCTTGCGCCAACGGAATGGGTTAACCTATCAGGATAACAACTTTACCATCATTACGCAGCAAGATCTGGTTAGTTCGTTTGCGACAATCACCGGCGCAATTACCATTTTCCTGGGCGCAATCGCCGCTATTTCACTGGTAGTTGGCGGGATCGGCATTATGAACATTATGCTGGTGAGCGTCACCGAACGCACACGCGAGATTGGTTTGCGCAAAGCCGTCGGCGCGCGCCGCAATGACATTCGACTGCAATTTCTGGTTGAGGCGACGGTTCTTAGCCTGATGGGCGGAATACTGGGCATTGCGCTCGGTTATGGCCTGGCTGCGATCGGCACAGCATTACTGGCCAATTTCTCGCCGAATGCGCGCGCGGAGGTAAGCCTTGATGCTATTCTGCTGGCAACGCTGACCTCTATTGCCGTCGGCATCTTTTTTGGCCTGTACCCTGCCGACCGCGCGGCGCGGCTTGATCCTATCGCAGCCTTGCGCTATGAATAACCGGCTGGCGCATGCTATACTGTACCCACCACACTATACGGAGTTTCGCCCACAACGATGCGGCAACGCAGCGCGTTATTCCGGTGATATGAACTGAGCTATGCGCATCCTGATTACCGGCTCATCTGGCATGATCGGCACGAACCTCGGCCTTCGCTTGCTCGAGGCCGGGTATCAGGTCTTCGGGATCGACCGCCGGGTTAACCCATGGACTGACCGCATTCCCACACTGCTGCAAGACCTGGCTATGCCGCAACGTGATTTTCGGGCCGGGATCGGAGGCGCGCCCTACCCTCCATGTGATCTGGTTGTCCACCTGGCTGCCAATGCCAAAGTGTACGAGCTGGTTACAGAACCGTACCGGGCGCTGGAAAATATCAATATCACCTATAATGTCCTCGAATACTGTCGCGCCCACAACCTGCCGCTGATCTTTGCCTCATCGCGCGAAGTGTACGGCGACATTCACCGTTACCTTACCGAAGAGACACGAGCCGATTTTAGCTTTACCGAAAGCCCTTATTCAGCCTCAAAGATTGCCGGCGAGGCGTTGATCTATTCTTACGCTCGCTGTTATGGGTTGCGCTACATCGTGTTTCGCTTCTCAAATGTCTACGGACGCTATGACAATGATCTGGCCCGGATGGAACGAGTTCTCCCGCTCTTTATTCACCGCATCAGTCAGGGCGAACCGGTGATCGTCTATGGCGGCGATAAAGTGCTCGATTTTACCTATATCGATGACTGTGTCGATGGAATAATGCGTGGTATCACGCGTTTATTACGAGGAGAGGTCGTTAATCGCGCGATCAACCTGGCGTATGGCGAAGGCAACACTCTGATCCGGGCCGCAGAATTGATCGGTCAGGCGCTAGGTCGCCGACCCGAGATTATCGTGCAGCCAACCAAACGAGTTGGTGAAGTCAGCTACTACGTGGCCGACATCAGCCGCGCGCGTGAGCTATTAGGTTATCAGCCTCAGGTGCCATTGGCGGAGGGAATTAGACGCGCTGTTGCGTGGTCACGCGGAGAGCAAGCGCTATGACCCAACATCAGCAAGAGATGACCGAAATCACCCCAACGACGCGCGCTATTCCAGTTGAGCAGGTGCGACGCTGGATGCAGGCGAGCGCAGCCTGGCTGGCTTTGCAGGAGTCAGAACGCCTCTTTCCGGCGTTGGTAAACAGCTTTGTCGAGATAGCGCCGACCCTGCATGCCGCCATCCTCTGGCTGATGACCACCGGTAGTTTGCAACCGGCGAAGCAAGCCGGATTGCCGTTGTCAAAACCGCTTGAAGAACAATGGAAGCAAATTAAGCTGCGATCGGGTGAAGGTCTGGCCGGACTGGCGTGGCAGCGTGACACCGTGATCCAACAGCACGGTGAACACGGTTATCGCGAGTTGCAAGGGCTGGCTTCGCCGCAAGCGCAGGCTATTTTTCAAGCCTTGAGCGACCTTTTGCCGCGAAGTCTGACCGTTACCGCTGCGCCTCTACGCGCCGGCAATCAGTTTATCGGCGTGCTAGAGTTGATCAGTACCGATAACAATTCACGCGAAATTGAGCTGGAAGATCTTGAAATGATCACCAGCATTGTTGCGGCGGCGATTCGCAATGCGCAGCTTTACGATGAAATCCGGCGCAGCCATCAACGGCTAAAGGCTTTTGATGCTGTCGTGACATCGATCAGCACGGCAGCCGATCTGCCAGATCTGGTGCAGAGCGTACTGACGGTAGTGCTCGAACTGACGCCAGCGCGCAGTGGGGCGTTGCTCATTTTTGATCCAGCCCAAGAGCGTCTGCAACTCAGCGCATACCGAAATATTGCGCCAACAGCGCTCAGTTGCTTCGATCAAATCCCGGTTGATGCCAGCCCTTGCGCCGAAGTGGTGCGTTATGGTCAGCCGGCAATCCGTCCACTTCTGCACGAACGCGGCGAGCAGACGTTAATCGCCGCCGGGATTACGGCTGCCGCCTACTTGCCACTTCTGGCCGGCGGCACAGTCACCGGAGTGCTGGCGCTCTTCGGCGATCTGGAATTGACCAGTAATATTGACAAAGATATGCTGATGCCGATCTGCAATCAGGTCGGTTTCGCGATTGCGAACGTGCGACTGTACGAAGATAGCCAGCGCGAGCGACGTAAACTGCATACGGTCGTGGAATCGATTGCCGAAGGAGTGCTGCTCTGCGACCGCCACGGTCGCTTAACGCTGGCCAATCAGGCAGCGCATGAACTGCTTGAGCAAGATAATTTGAGCTTCGAAACCCCGCTCGCCAGCATTCCCGATCTGTACGAACTGCGCGATCTCGACGGTAATCCACTCACACCTGATGATCTGCCTTTTACGCGCGCGCTTCGCGGCGATACATTTTATGATTATCGGTTGATGCGCCGACGGGCTGACGGCAGTGAACGCTTCTTCAGCTTTACCGGCGCCCCGGCGGTAAATGAGCAGAATGAGATCGAAGGCGCAGTGATTACGTTCCGCGACATCACTTCCAATCAGAAGGTACAGCGCGCAAAAGACGAGTTTCTGGCAGTGGCTGCACACGAGCTGCGCAGTCCGCTGGCGGCGGTTCGCAGTTATGCCGACCTGTTGCTGCGGCGAGAGCAACAACGTGAAGGCGATCCGCGTGACATCCATGGGTTGACTATTCTGACTCAACAGGTTGCCCATATGTTACGCCTCGTCGATAACCTGCTCGATGTATCGCGCCTCGACGCCGGACAGTTCGATCTGCAATATCAACAAACCAATCTGGTCACCCTGGCGCAGCAGGTCATCGACCAGCAGCGGCCAAGCGCGGGCAACCGCGAATTGTTGATCGAGTCGGAAACGCCAGAACTGATCGTAGCCTGCGACGCTGTGCGCATTCGGCAAGTCTTGACCAATCTTCTCAACAATGCGATCAAATACAGTCCTGCCGAGAGCGTGATCAGTGTCCGTCTGCGCCATACGCTACTACCTGCCAGCAATTCACCAGCCGCGTTGATCAGTGTGAGCGATCAGGGGCCAGGTATTCCGCCTGAGGAGCGTGAGCGCGTATTCCAGCGTTATTATCGCGCGCCGGGGAAGCGAGCAGAGGGTTTGGGACTGGGCCTGTACCTGAGCCGTGAGATCGTGCAACTGCACGGTGGTCAGATTTGGATCGAGAGTCGCGAAGGTCAGGGTAGCACGTTTATGGTGCTGTTACCAATCGAGCGACTACAGCGATAACGCCTGCGCAGGCTGGCCGGATAGTGGTTGACAAATATTCCCCGGCGCGTCGGGGAGGTCTGTGGTGAGCCGGGCCAGCAACGCCAGAACGCGCATCCATCGCTTTTCAAACGGTCTGGATTGACGTGAAACCAACCTGGAGCATTACCTGTGCCAATCCGCATGAAACCATTTCTTCGCTCACTGCCACCGGCACCACCGCCACGTCTTGCCCCAGCGGAGCCGCCACCGATCCGGATGGCTGCCAATGAAAATCCACTCGGCCCATCACCTAAAGCGATTGCTGCTGTGCAAGCGGCACTGAACGAGATCCATCGCTACCCTGATGCTGGCGGCGCGGCGCTCAAACATGCGCTGGCCGCGCGGGCCAATCTTTCACCAGAACACGTTATGCTGGGAAATGGCTCCGACGAACTTATTATGCTGGTTTGCCACGCTATGCTGGGTGAAGGCGATGAGGCTGTGCTGGCGCAGGGATCGTTCATCAGCTATGCGCGTCGGATACAGGCTCAAGGCGCAATTGCCCGCCAGATCCCGTTGCGCGAGATGACCCACGATCTACCGGCAATGGCAGCAGCAATTACGTCGCAGACGCGGCTGATCTTTGTATGCAACCCCAACAATCCCACCGGCACAACGGTCGGAGCCACCGAACTGTTGGCCTTTCTTGATCAGGTACCGGATGATGTGCTCGTTGTCGTCGATGAAGCCTATATCGAGTTTGTGACCCGTCCTGACATTCCTGATCTCCTGCCGCTCATCAGATCGGGGCGCGATAATCTGCTCTTATTGCGCACCTTTGCCAAGATTCACGGCTTAGCCGGACTGCGACTAGGGTATGCATTCGGCGCGCCTGATTTCATTGCCTACCTCGAACGAGCGCGTCCAGTCTTCAACGTTAATGCGCTGGCGCAGATCGCCGGCCTGGCAGCGCTTGACGATACTGAACATCTTACCCGTTCACTTGCGCATGCCGCCCGGAGTCGGGCTTTTCTCAGCGCAGAGTTGCGCGCACTGGGTTTAACCGTTATTCCCGGCGAGACCAATTTTATCGCGGCGGCAGTGGCTGATGACCAGGCTATTGCCGCTGCCATGGCTCAGCGCGGTGTGCTGGTAACACCGCTGAGCGCCTGGGGATTGCCGGGTTGGGTACGAATTTCGTTTGGCACCGAAGAAGAGAACCACGCCTGTATTGCGGCATTGCGCGCAATTCTGACCAGATAGCGCCGACGAACGATTCGGACACAACGCTAAAGGAGCAGCTATGAGTGAACCGCAAAAACCTGCCTTCTGCCCTCAATGCGGGCATACATTATCGCCCAAAGACCGCTTCTGCCCGGAATGCGGCGCGCGAGTGCCAGAGCCTCCCGCGCCGGAAGCGTCTTCCGGTCAAACCGCCGCACCGCCGACCGTCGTCATCCCCCCTGACCGACCTGCCGCGCCGCCGACCGTCGTCATCCCCCCTGACCGACCCGCCGCGCCGCCGACCGTCGTCATCCCCCCTGACCGACC
>NZ_CAKZNK010000038.1 GCF_937129525.1 uncultured Chloroflexus sp.
ACCGCGCGCCAGCGCCACAGGTGCTCGAAGGCGGCATGCTGGCCTGGGAAGCTGCCAACCTGCTCGAAGCGGTTGAGTAGCATTCTAATGTGAGGAGACAGGTAGAACTATTTTCGATAGCGGATACCGGTAAAATCGATAGGTTATTGCGAACTCTGATTGCGCAGAAACTTCAAAATAGCGGTATGATAGCGGTATTCAAAGTTGTTGCAAACTAACAGTTATTTATCGTATGTTGGAATACCTGCGTTCGGTCACAACGCTTTTTGCGCAACCCATTCGGCTGGCGCGCACATATCCACCCGAAGCGCTGCGAGCTGATATTTTCGCCGGCATTACAGTCGGTCTGGTATTGTTGCCGCAAGGTCTGGCCTTCGCCATCCTGGGAGGGTTGCCACCGATTGTCGGCCTGTACAGCGCAATGACTGCCACTATCATTGGCGCGTTGTGGGGGTCATCTACGCTGCTCAACAGCGGACCCACTACAACCGGCGCGATCCTTACTCTATCTGTTCTTCTCCCAATTGCGCCGATTGGCAGCGCCGAGTTTGTCACTGCTGCCAGTCTGGTGGCGGTCATGGCCGGGATCATTCGACTCATTCTGGGCATCGCGCGGCTCGGCATGCTGGTAACTTTTATCTCAGATGCCGTCGCTGTCGGGTTTACCGCCGGATCAGGCCTGCTCATTTTGTTCAATCAGATTGGCCCGATTTTGAAAATCAACATTTCACCCGGCGCCAGTATCCCAACCATTCTGATCGAGACATTTACTCAACTTAATGAAATCCACTGGCCATCACTGGCAATTGGCGCCGCAACAATTGGGTTAATCTATTTAATTCCGCGATTTACCCGAACGCTGCCAGCAGCCCTGTTAAGCATGGTTATCGTCACCGCAGTCACTACATTCCTCGCCATCGAGCAGTATGGAGTGCGGCTCTTGGGCGAAGTGCCACCAGGATTGCCGCCGCTGGCCAATCTCCCATTTTGGGATATTGAACTGATCGGAAGTCTTCTTAACGGCGCATTAGCTCTGGCGATCATTGGTCTGGTGGAAGCGGTCGCTATTGCGCGCGCGATTGCCAGCTATACCGGTGAGCGGATCGATAGCAACCAGGAATTCGTTGGGCAAGGACTGGCTAATATCGTATCAGGCATCTTTTCCGGGATGCCATGTTCCGGCTCGTTCAACCGCTCGGCGCTGGCTTATCAGGCTGGCGGCAAGACTGCGCTCACGGCAGTTGTTTCTGGGCTTACGGTTTTAGCCGGCACAGCAGCCTTGAACCAGGTTCTGGCCATTATCCCCCGTCCGGCAATTGCCGGCACTCTGATGGTAGCGGCACTGGGTATGGTTGACCGGAAAGGGATCGCGCGGGTCTGGCGTAGCTCGCGCGGCGAAGCGGTCATTATGTTCACGACGCTGGCGCTGACCCTCACCCTGCCGCTGCAATTCGCCATCCTGAT
>NZ_CAKZNK010000039.1 GCF_937129525.1 uncultured Chloroflexus sp.
AAGGCGGCTTTCATGACCTGGCGCTCTCTCCACAACCGGCGCGCGAACGCTATTTTGCCGAAATGATGGGGTGGTTGGAAGAAATTACTGTAACGTAAGTGTGCTTGACTATGATACGGTTTCTAACTGCTAGCATCCTGAGCGTGTTGATCTTGCTATTGTCATCGTTACCGATTCGGGATGTCCAATCCTCCTCTACGTTCTGTTTCTGTCAAGCCACACCGATCTGGCTGCACCCAGCTCCCCCGGCGGATCACGAAGTTGCCCTGTTTCGAACCATCCTTGAACTGCCAACCCCAAAACAGGATATCACTATTGCCTTGTTTGCCGATACCCGTTACGAAGCGTATGTAAATGGCACCTTGATCGGGCGAGGTCCGGCCCGATTTTCACCTCAGCGACACGAGTATGATCTGCTATCGATTGGCGATCTTCCAGCAGGGCAACATACACTGACTGTACGGGTACAATGGGCGCCTTCTAAACGCCGCAGCGAGTCAGAACGACCATTCTTGTGGGCAGTTGTGCAAAGTCAAGCGCAAACGCTAACTGCCACCGGTCCGCACTGGCAAGCTGCACCGCTTGCAGCATACCAGAGTAACTCCGCGCCGGTACATCGCTGGGGCCTGATTGGTCCGACTGAGATTGTCGATCTGTCACTTTTATCGCCAAACTGGAAGACCGGCAATCTGGAGACCGCCTGGCAACCAGTCGTACCGGTCAATGTGCAGCCAGAGTCATTCTTCCCTCGTTCGATCCCACAGCTTGAAGAGCTCGTTATTCCAGCGCGAGTTATCGGGCGAGGATGGTTAGCTCCTGGGTTTACCCCACTTGAGCTACCCGGTATGGTCGATCAGTTCACTATTCCTCTCCAGGCCCTCAGGCAAACGATGGTATCTCTGATCAGCATTGATGACCCTCTCACCAGCGCAATCACGATCGATGGTCAACCACTAAGCTGGACTCCCGCGCCGAACCGACCACCGGGAATTGTCACGACCTCGTACCCGCTTATGGCAGGCGCTCATTCACTACAGGTAAGCGGTTTACAGAACTATCCAGAAGGATGGACGATTTTGATCTCGTCAGACGGGCTAGACTCACTTCCTGCTCCTGGCTTGTCTGCCCATGCAGGCCGACGAATGTTGCTATCTGCCCCCCAACCCGACCAGCGAGCGGTGAATGTCATATCCATATCATCATCGCTAACTTTACAGTTTCAGGCTCCGGCCAGTTACGTCATCCTCGATCTGGGCAGAACTGTACATGGTCGATTGACTGCGGAAGTTAATGGACCTGACGGAAGTATCGTTGATATTGGTTGGGATGAACGCTTATGGAACAATGCCATCCCGTTGCCGTACCCTGGACAACTTCATCCTGAATGGAATCAAGTCGACTCTTGGCTTCTTGATGGACGAACGCATCAGATCACGACTATTGACACTCGCGCCGGTCGTTATATCCTCATCGCTGTGCGAGCACCAGGCCCGGTCGAATTACGCCTGATTCAAATCAATGAGGAGCGGTACCCTGTCATCAGGCGCGGCTCTTTCACCAGCAGCGACCCGCTGCTCGACCAGATCTGGCAGGTCAGTATTGACACGCTGCTGCCCAACATGACAGATTCCTACACTGATACACCCTGGCGGGAGCGTGGACAATGGTGGGGCGATGTTTTTGTCGCCGATCACATCAATCAGGTTGCTTTCGGTGACTATGCTCTGCTGCGCCGCGGATTGCGACAACTGGCCGATCATTTTGCTTCTGATGGCACACCAGCAGCAATTGCTCCAAATACCGGCGCGCACCGCATGCTCGATTACGGGATGCTATGGGCGCAAAGCCTTGCCAGTGAGCTGCGCCGTAGCGGTGACCCGGCGTTGGCGCGCGAGCTATGGCCGACGCTGGTACGCTTTCTTGATCATCTGGCTACCTATCGCCGTTCAGATACCGGCCTGCTAGATATTCCGGTCGGACCGTGGGCGCTAACAAATTATCTGGATAGTAGCGTTGTTTCAGCCCGCTATGGTCAGTCCACGCCGGTCAATGCAATGTACTACGGTACATTACGCGCCGCCGCAACCATTGCAACGACGCTGAATGAACACGCTCAGGCAAGCCGGTGGAACAGCGAGGCGGAAACGCTACGGGATCGCATCAATGCTCATCTGTATGATCAGACTGCGCGTCGCTACCATACAACTATCATCGACGGTCAGATTATTGCACCGGGGCCTCACGCACAGGCAATGGCACTCGCTTACGATCTGACGCCAGCGTCAGAAGTTCAGCCAATCGCAGATGCATTAATCGGTTTGATCACTCGTCAACCAGAACGAGCAAACTTGCAATTGTATGGTATATTTTGGGCATTGGAGGGGTTTCGGAAAGCGGGTCGAATTGAGGATGCTATCGATCTGATCAAGCATTTCTACGGTTGGCAATTGAACCAGGGGGCGACAACCTGGTGGGAGCATCTAAGCGCTAATCAACGCTGGACTGCAAGTCTTTCCCATAGTTGGGCTGGTTCTCCAGCCTGGTTTCTCACCACTGCCATTTTAGGAGTGTACCAGACCGGATCAAATAGCTGGGAGATTGAACCAGCCTGGCAAGGCGTGAGATTTGTGCAGGGAACATTTCCCTTGCCTACAGGAGATCTTGTCGTATCCTGGGAACAACCACAATGCGAAACCCAACGAGTAAGCATCAGCGCACCTGCAGGAACCCAAGGCTATTTGTTATTACCGCCTCCAACCGAGTCAACCGTCATTACGATTAACGAACGCCTCGTATGGAATGCTCTCATGCGCGATCCCATTGCATCACAGCTAGCCGATGGCCGATTGCAACTGTTGCTGTACGGTGGATCGGAATATACCATTGAGCAGCAACGTGTCTGTCTATCAACCTGGCTACCTTTCGTCGGACACTAGTTTTGAGTGAGGTGTATCGTTGAACTACTATCGTTCGCTCCTGATCATTTTGCTCGGCACACTGCTGATTGTCACCATCCCTGCGTCAGCTCAACCACAGGTCGCTACTTCCACTTCTATAATCCATGTGCCCCTGGTAGCCTTGACACGGTATAATCCACTTGGATTTGAAACCAATAGCGGCTGGCTATCGTCGAGTCTGGTCAAGTCACAAGCTGCAGTGTTAGGGGCAAACTGGGTTCGACTCAATACTCTGAGCTGGCGCGACGCGCAGCCAACCGAAACCAGTCCTATCAGTTTCAGTGCCAGCAGTTTCCAAACATTTGAGCGAGATGTACTGGCAGCTAACGAATTAGGGCTGACTGTCATAGCAATCATTGATGACCATCCATCATGGGCAACAAATAGCACCTATCGCTGCGCTGCAATCCTTGATGAATACCACAACGCTTTCGCCAACTTTGTCCGCGCGGTAGTTCTCCGCTACAGTCAGGCTCCGTATTTCGTGCGTTATTGGGAATTAGGCAACGAGCCAGATGTTGATCCAGCGCTGGTACAGCCAGACTATCCATTCGGGTGCTGGGGTGACATGAATGATGAATACTATGGCGGTGAACGATACGGAAGAATGTTACGCACTGTTACTCCTGTTATCCGCGCTGCAGACCCGGGTGCAAAGGTTGTTTTCGGTGGTTTACTCCTGGCCCGACCTGACAACCGTCGGGGACAAACCGATGGCAAACCCTTCAATTTTCTCGAAGGTGCGCTGAGAGCAGGTGCCGGTCCATATTTTGATATTCTGGCTTTTCACACCTACCCGACCTACTTTGAGCAGGATGGTGTCGATAGCACAACCATTGACTTCGATATTCATCCAAGAACATTTAGCGGTGACTGGTTGTCGTGGGGCGGTGCAACTGTTGGAAAAGTCGAATTCCTGCGCACAGTGATGCGGCGATATGGAATTGATAAACCTATCTCGCTCAACGAGACCGGACTACGCTGTGACCCAAGATATACGATTTCCGGATCATGCGAGGTTTCAGGACCGACGTTTGAACAGGCGAAGGCAGACTTTCTGATACGTTCATCAATCCGCGCAATTTCGGTCGGAGTTGAATCGTATATCTGGTATACACTGCAAGGATCGGGTTGGAGCCGAACCGGTTTGCTGGATGGCTCTCAACAGCCACGACCGGCTTTCATTGCCATGAAGGTCGCTAATGAACGCCTTAATGAAGTGCGCTTCCCTCCTCAATCGTTTACCGGCTATGGCACCGGCCTGGAAGCATACCGCTTCAGTGGCAATAACTTCGCGCTCGATGTGATCTGGTCGGTTGACGCAACGACGCGAAC
>NZ_CAKZNK010000040.1 GCF_937129525.1 uncultured Chloroflexus sp.
GTTCGCGTCGTTGCGTCAACCGACCAGATCACATCGAGCGCGAAGTTATTGCCACTGAAGCGGTATGCTTCCAGGCCAGAGCCATAGCCGGTAAACGATTGAGGAGGGAAGCGCACTTCATTAAGGCGTTCGATTGCTACTTTCATTGCAGTGTACGCGGGGCGAGGTTGCTGGTTACCGTCTAACAAACCTGAATCCTGCCATCCCGCGCCTTGCAAAGTATACCAGATGTACGCTTCTACCCCATTTGCGAAAGCTCGCATCGATGAGCGGATGAGATGATTTGCTTGCGCTTGCTCGTGCAGGGCAAGATTGCCGCAAGGTTGCCAGCAACGCAACCCGGTTTCGTTCAGAATAATCGGTTTATTTACGCCATACCGTTGTAGCACATCACGCAGAAACCGCACTTTACCGAGAGTTAACCCCCCGCGACTTGCCCAGACTCCCTGAGTGAGGTCAATGTCGGTATTACTGAGCGCCGGATAAAAGACTGCGTAAGCATGGAAAGCGAGAATGTCAAAGAAGGGAGCCGCTCCAGCTCGCAGCGCGCCTTCGAGAAAGTTAAACGGCTTGCCTTCGTGGGATGGCAAGGTATTAGCTGGTCGATCCATTAACAATCCACCGAAGATAACTTTTGCTCCTGGATCGGCAGTGCGGATTGCTGGCGTCACGACGCGAAGCATGCGCCCGTATCGTTCTCCCCCGTAGTATTCATCGTTTTTGTCACCCCAGCAACCGAATGGTTCAGTGCCACTGAGCAAAGACGGATCTACATCTGGCTCATTGCCCAATTCCCAGTAGCGCACGAAATATGGCGACTGACTGTAACGGGCAACAACGGCCTGGACAAAGGCTGCAAATTCATCATGGTATTCGTCAAGGATGGCGGCACAAATTTTACTGCTGTTACCGGTAGCCCAGGACGGGTGGTCGTCGATGATTGCCATTGCCTGCAATCCAAGCGCGCTGGCTGCCTGCGCTTCCTGCTCAAACTGCTGGAAACTGGGAGCATTCCAGTTTATCGGGCTGTCGGGCGTTGGCTGCGCTTCGCGCCAACTGATTGTATTGAGGCGCACCCAGTTGGCATTCATTGCGCCAGCTTGCGCGTATACTGCTGGATTATAAAGCGCACCAGTACTTGTTTCGAAACCAAACGGTTGAATACGGTTCGCTGATATTACCGGAACATAGATCGTGGTGACACTGGCAGGTTGCTGCGCTGTGGTTGTTGGGAGACTGCTGACGAGCGCGCAAATGATGAGTGCGATGGCGATGCGACTGTGCATTAGCTTTTCTCCTTGTCAGGTATACGTTGCCGCTTTTATGCTTTCGTGTCGCTCCTTGTGGTATGCGTTGCCGCTCTAATTCTTTTGAACAACACTGGCCACAAAACGATGAACACACTTTATATTCCTGAGACGGTTATAACACGAGATAACCTGATTGACAATGGAGATATTTTGGGAGCTACGAAGTAGCTCTGGCAGTAACTACGTCGCTCAACCACCCCATCATTTCGGCAAAATAGCGTTCGCGCGCCGGTTGTGGAGAGAGCGCCAGGTCATGAAAGCCGCCTTCAATGGCGATCATAGTCACATCATCACCGAGCAGAGGGCCATCGCGCCGCATGTGGGCGACATCGAGCACAATATCAGCCTGCCTGATTGCCGGACTGCCAGGAGTTGGCCAGGCCGAGCGGGCCGAGTGAGCAATCAAGATGGGGCAACGAATGCCGAGACCGCGGCGCAAACGGCGCTGGGCCAGCAAGATAGCGCGCGCTGTTCCCGCTCGCATCGGAATGCCGGCAACCGGTTTCCAGCGTTGATCAAATTCCCATTCACCGCCGGTACCGCGATAGATTGTCTCACCGTACACCGGTGAGAGTTTGCCGACAATTCGCGTTGGTTGGAGGCGCCCTAATAGCATCACCAGCGGAATAGAGGCGCGGGTAACCCGATCGATCATAAAATCAAAGAAGGGACTGTTGAGCGCCAGTGCGCCGATCCGGTCGCGTCGTCCGCCTTCGGCTGCGTACAGAGCCGTGACCAGGCCTCCCGCAGAATGACCGTGCAGAACGATCCAGGGACGATGATGTTCGGCGTCAATAACATCGATTGCCGCATCGATAAAGGGGTAAAAATCGGCAATGGCGCGGTAAAAACAGGGGATCTGATTGGGTTGCAATGCTCGTCCGTGTCCGGGCAGGTCGATAGCGTAAAAAGCGTAACCGTGAGCGCGAAAAACGTCAGCCAGATGGCTCTGAAAAAAGTAATCAGAATAACCGTGAACGTAGAGCACAGCCATCCCTTGACGTGGCGGATCGCACTGCCGCACCAGTACGGCATGGCCGCCGGCCACGTCGAGCGGTCGGGTCTCAAAGCCGGCCAGGGCCAGGTCAGGTAGCCATTGCTGTTGGGTGGTAGTCGGTGCAATCATACCAATTTCCTGGGGCGAATCCAGATTGCTGTCGGACGTAACCATTCATTGTGTGAAAAGCACAATAAGGTAATAAATGACCGGCCCGGTGAAGAGAATACTATCGATACGGTCGAGAATGCCGCCATGGCCGGGAATGATAAAACCGGAGTCTTTTACGCCAACCTGACGTTTGATCAGCGACTCGGCCAGATCACCGAGCGGGCCAAAGATACCGGCAGCGACTCCGAGGATCGTCGCTTCAAGCAGCGTGATCGGCAAGCCAAGCAAGGGAACGCAAAACAGGGCGGTAGCGATGGCGGCGGCCATGCCGCCGAAAAAGCCTTCCCAACTCTTCTTGGGGCTGAGAACAGGAGCCATTTGCGTTCGGCCAAAGGAACGACCAATAAAAAAAGCTCCCGTATCTTGCAGCCAGGTGATTGCCAGCGTGAAGAAAACCCAGGCTGCGCCAGGGGGGATCTGCGCGAAGGCCAGCCATCCCGGCTGAAGGGGAGTTTCCAGTTGCCGCAACAAAAGGTAACTGCTTAACAGGCCACCGACATAATACGCGCCGGCAAAGGTGAGCGCCCAACTGAGCAGGCTGGTCTGGCGATCGCGGCGAGCAATTTCACTCACCAGCGCGCCAATAATCGAGCCAAACACAACGACCAGGACGAGATCGATTGTCGTGAGAGGTTGGAAGAAGGTCGCGGCGCAGATCAGCCATCCGATTGCGATCCCCTCGATCAAGCGCGGAACATAGCCGCCGTGGCGCAGTATCGCAAACAATTCGCCGATAGCGAGCGCAATCACCAGGGCGGCAAGCAACACCGTAGTGGGCGGCCACCATACACCGGCAATGATCAGTGGCAGCAGCACCACCACACTGGCGATACGAGTTACTAGCGTATTAGCTCGACTCGAGGAGCCCGCCGAAGCGGCGTTCGCGCCTTCCATAATCAAGAATTGCCTGATGCAGATGCTCTGGGCGAAAATCAGGCCAGAACACCGGCGTAAACCAGTACTCGCTGTAAGCCGACTGCCAGATCAGAAAATTCGAGAGACGGCGTTCGCCACTGGTACGAATAATCATATCAGGATCAGGCAAGCCGTGAGTTGAGAGGTGTGCGCTGATGACTTCATCGGTTATCTGATCAGCGGGAATGCCGCTGGCAACGATAGCGCGCACCGCATCGACAATATCAGCGCGGCCACCATAGTTAAACGCAATTGCCAGAGTCAGACCGGTATTGTGACGGGTCAATTCAATCGCATAGTTCACTTTTTCGCGGAGATGGGGGCTGAGGCCTTCGAGGCGACCGAGGTGGCGCAAGTGAACATTCTGAGCGTGAAGATTACGGATCTCACGGTCGATGAAATCGCTCAGAATCTGCATCAGCCCCTGCACCTCAACCGATGGCCGGTTCCAGTTTTCGGTGGAGAAGGCGTACAGAGTCAGCACGCGCACACCAAGACGGGCGCATTCGGTGACAATGGGGCGAATGTTTTCGGTGCCGGCGCGATGGCCAGCGAGACGCGGCAAACCGCGCTGTTTTGCCCAGCGCCCGTTACCGTCCATAATAACCGCAATATGTTGCGGAATTTTTGTGCCGACTGGCATGCCATCCTGACTCATATGATCGCGCCTCTCAGCGATAGCATTAAACAGCCATCACTTCCGCTTCCTTTTCCGCGCCGATCTGTTCGAGTTCGCGAGTGCAGCGGTCGGTCAACTGTTGAATCCGTTCCTGACCACGGTGCAAGTCGTCTTCGCTGATCAATTTCTCAGCTTCCAGTTTTTTCAGATCATCGATCGCATCACGTCGCTGATTGCGCACTGAAATCTTTACCTCTTCGACACGATGACGCACCATCTTGACCAGTTCGCGACGCCGCTCTTCGGTCAGCGGCGGCACCGGCAGGCGAATGATCCGGCCATCGTTGCTCGGGTTCAGCCCCAGATCCGACTGCTGAATCGCCTTTTCGATTGCCTTGATCATGCCGGTATCGTAAGGCTGGATGACAATCATGCGCGCTTCAGGCACGCTGATATTCGCCAGTTGATTCAGTGGCATTGTTGTGCCGTAAGCCTCGACGTGTAAATGCTCAACCAGCGCTGCCGAGGCGCGTCCGGTGCGGATTGAGGCCAGATGATGACGTAGCGCCTCGGTTGCTTTCTTCAGATGCGCCTCATACTCGGATATGACATCGTTCAGCATTACGCGCCTCCTCGCTGATTACTTACCAGGGTACCAACGTGCTCACCCATGACAATCCGCTCGATGGTACCGGGTTCTAACGCATTAAAGACAATAATCGGCAGATTGTTATCCATGCAGAATGTCAGCGCCGTGCTATCCATAACTGTCAGGCCGCGGTTGAGTGCGTCGAGGTAGTGAATATGATCAAACCGGGTCGCCGCCGGGTTACGACGTGGATCGTCGTCATAAACACCATCGACGCCGTTCTTAGCCATCAAGATCACTTCGGCATGGATCTCGGCGGCGCGCAGCGCCGCCGCCGAGTCGGTTGTGAAGTAGGGATTGCCCGTGCCGGCAGCCAGAATGATGACGCGCCCCTTCTCGAGATGGTGCGTTGCCCGTCGTCGGATGTACGGTTCCGCTACTTCATCCATTTTAATAGCTGTCATTGCGCGGGTATCGAGGCCGTGGCGTTCGAGCGCGTCTTGCATAGCCAGCGCATTAATAATCGTTGCCAGCATGCCCATATAGTGCGATTGCGCTGCATCCATTCCGCGCTCAATGGCACGCTGACCGCGCCAGATATTGCCGCCGCCGACTACGACCGCAACCTCGACTCCGTGGCGATGAACCCGGCCAATCTCCTGGGCGAGGAAGTCGAGCATATCATAGCTGACGACCTCGCCATCGTTACCCTTAATCTGTTCACCGCTCAGTTTAATCAGAATCCGGCGATATTTTGGTTGTTGCATGGAACCACTCACCACTTAACAGTGAACCGGGCGGCTCGCGTTTCCACAAACCGCCCGGTCTAATATAAGACATCAAGCGCCAACTTCGTAGCGCACGAAACGCCGGACAACGATATTTTCGCCCAGTTTGGCGATCGCTTCCTTGATCTTTTCTTCGATAGTGCGGGCAGGGTCTTTGATAAACTTCTGCTCAAGGAGCACCGTCTCTTCAATGAAGGCCTGGCGCGACTGGCCGCTCTCGGCGATCATCTCGTCAGTCACTTCATTGACGCTAATGAAGCGCGGGTTGAGCGCAACGATATGCTGGGCAAGATCGTTGGCCAGTTGACCAAACTCGGCGGTGCGAGCCACGAAGTCGGTCTCGCAGCTCAGCTCGACCATTGCCGCAATGCGCGAGCCGTAGTGAACGTAGATGCCGATCAGACCCTCATTGGCTTCGCGGGTTGCCTTCTTCGCTGCCGCTTCGATCCCGCGTTCGCGCAAAATCTCGATAGCCTTGTTAATATCGCCGCCAGTCTGTTCGAGAATATCACGGCATTCCTTGATGCCGGCGCCGGTGCGTTCGCGTAATTCCTTTACCAGTTCAATTGATACCGCCACGGTATTGCTCCCTCTGCCTAAAGGTTTGATTCCTGTATGCCGTTGGATGCGAATAATAGTTCAGATCGCGCGACTGCCTAAAGGTTTGATTCCTGTATGCCGTTGGATGCGAATAATAGTTCAGATCGCGCGACGGAGGGGCGAGCGCCCCCCCGTGCAAGCCGGTTTGCGCTATCGTGACCGGAATGTGATTGCAAGTGATCGGCACTTGCCAGGCTCATCCGTTGAGCAACCGGTCGAGTGATGTATCGCTCGCGTTGATCCCTCTTCACGAGTTTGTCCAGAGGGGTAGCCGGTGATTGCCTGCTATGGAAATTGTACGCCTTCGATCAAGACAATGCAAACCGACGTTGCCGATTTCAGCAGGGCAATTCGGACATTACTCCTGCATCGCTTCAAGCCGTCGCATTCCCTCGATGGCGGCATCGGCAATCTTGCTGGCCATCAAGCGGATACCGCGAATGGCATCATCGTTGCAGGGAATGACATAATCGATTGGGTCGGGATCACAGTTGGTATCGACCATCGCCACAATCGGAATGCCCTCTTTGTCTGCTTCGCGCACTGCCAGCTCTTCTTTGCGCGGATCAACGATAAAGATCGCGCCGGGCAAGCGTTCCATACCCTTCAGGCCGGCAAAGACCCGATTCAGCCGAACGATTTTCTCTTCAAGTTTGGCAGCTTCTGCCTTGGTCAGACGGGCAAAATCGCCACGATCGCGCCGCTCTTCCAGATCGCTCAGCAGTTTCAGCCGGCGTTTGATCGTTGCGAAGTTGGTTAGGGTACCACCCAGCCAGCGCCGATTGATGTAAAACTGGCCGGCGCGTACCGCTTCTTCCATAATCGCTTCCTGGGCCTGCTTTTTGGTGCCGACGAAGAGGATCTTCTCGCCGCGCGCAGTAAGTTCGGTAATGAACTGATACGCTCGACTGAGTCCGGTTACCGTCTTTTGCAGGTCAATGATGTGGATGCCATTGCGGGCGGTGAAGATGTAGGGCTTCATCTTCGGATTCCAGCGATTGGTGGGATGGCCGAAGTGCGCGCCCGCTTCCAACAATTCACGAATCGTTACTACACGCGGCAATGTTTGACTCATAACCTTTCTTTGCTCCTTACTCTGGTCAAGACCACCTCCACCCGTCGTATCTCGCAGCCTGAACCGGTGATTACCGGCAGGAGCGGCTGCGCCTTCGGGTGTGCGTATTTGGCATTCTGCAATGCCGGCGAGCAGTATAGCATAAGGAAGCGCTGGCGGCAAGCGAAGTTGCCTGGCCGGTGTCGTGTCAAGCAGTGGTTAACAGATGGGGGGTAGCCGTCTTCATTAAATGTGGTGTGGCGACTGCGCCGGCCAGTGTGGTTGCAGTCGCCATGTTGATCGTTACAGTAGCGCTTTGAGCGCTTCTAGCGCGGCGTCGTAATTCGGTTCCTGACCGGCAACCGGCACGTATTCGCTGTAGCGGATGATCCCATCTCGGTCGACTACAAACACGGCCCGCTGCTCGATCCGGTAGGCAGGAACGTAGGTGCCGTAGGCCATTGCGAAATTCATATCGCGGTGATCGGAGAGAGTCTGGATGGCGTCGGCGCCATTGGCGCTGCACCAGCGGGCTTGCGCGAAGGGCAGGTCGGCGCTGACGGTGATAAATGAGGCCTGATCGGCCAACCGGGCTGCCTCTTCGTTGAAGCGGGTCGTTTGCTTGCTGCACACACCGGTATCGAGCGAGGGCACGACACTGATTAGCAGCGGTTTGCCAGCAAAATCAGCCAGCGTCACCGTCTGCATTTTGCTGTTGACCAGCTTGAAATCGGGAGCCTTGTCTCCAGGCTTCAGTTCAGGGCCAACGACGGTTTGGGGACCAAAGAAGACGAACGCTTCCGGGCGCTCGATGGTCATAGATGTTACTTCCTTTCCATACCAGAGCGTGTTGCCTGTATTGAATAGTGTAGAATACACAAGCAAAGTCTGTCAATATGCCGTTTGCAGGTATTGGAACGGTTCATCAGTCGAGAGGGTCTGCCCCCCATCAGTCGGGCATACGCTGCGATGACACTTGCTGTTCTTCGTTCGCCGGGTTGCGTTCGGTCGCGATCAGGCGTATCGCCTCACGCAGGAGCGCAGTGACGATGGCGGCATCGCGTTGGCTGAGCGCGGCGCGGGTGATGATCGCGCGCAGGCGTTGGCGGAGCGCCAGGCCATTGCCACTCTTGACGAAATGGGTGGCTTTGATGAGTGCGTCGATCACCGAAGCTAACTGATCGAGCGCGGCGAGTTCAGCCGGCGGTTCGGCGGGCGGCAATGGGGGAGCGGTCGGAGGCGAAGCTTGCTGTAGTTCATACAGGGTGAGCAAGACGGCTTGAGCGAGGTTGAGCGCGGGGTAGGCGGGATCGACCGGTAAACCGATAATCTCGTGGCAGCAGCTCAGCTCAGCCCGGCTGAGACCGTTGTCTTCGGCGCCGAAGAGGAGGGCTACCGGGCCTGCGGTGGCGGCGCGTTGGCGCGTTTCAACCGCCCACTGCCGCACATCGTTGCGCCACGGCAACCTGGGGTGAGGCCGGTCACTGGCGCCAACGAGATGGCGAATGTCGGCAATAGCGGCAGATAGATCGGGATAGATGGCGAGTGCCGACAGGATCGGATCGGGGCGATGGGCAACGGCGGCGATCGCAGCGCGATCGAACGGCGCCGGATCGACCAGACGCAGATGGCGAAAACCGGTGTTGAGCATAGCGCGCGCGACGGTGCCGATGTTCCGCGGATCGCGCGGGCGATGCAGAATGACAACGATCTCGTTCATCTCGTTCATAAGGATTTCAGGGATGATGCCATCCGAAACGCGGCGCTGGAAGCGCGCGTCCGGGCAACGCTTCATCAATGGCGGCAATACCGGGTCATTTGAGAATATAGTATGTAGCGCGCTTATCGCCCACCTTCAACAGCAGGCCACGATGTACCAGATCGGACAGATCGCGGCGGATCGTCTCGGCGCTCACGTCGGGATACAGATCTTGCAGATCGCGATTAGTGATGCGCTGCTGTTCCACCACAAACAGGAGCGCATTGATTTGACGCTCATTCAATCCCATCCGACGCCAGGCCGTGGTATCGACCCCACCGGGCAGCTCTTCGGCCATCGGTTGACCGGGCAGGATGACAAGGAACCCAGCCGCCGTCTCGCGGAAGGTGGCGGGCGGCAAACCGGCAGCGGCAAGCTGGCGCAGCATGCGATCGATCCCATAACCAAGGCGCTCGACCAGACCAAGATCGGCTAACACTTGCACGATCGCAGGGTTGCGAGAGAAGCGTTCGGCGCGGATATTATCGAGCGTGACGTGACCGGGCAGGCGTCCGGGTGAATAGACTTCAAGACGGTTACTGAAGAGGGTAATCCGGATCCGATCACCACGCGCAGCGTAATCACGATGGGCAGCGGCATTGACCAGCGCCTCGCGCACGGCGCCAGGCGGAAACTGAATCCAATCTTCGCGTTCTAAACCGACCATGCGCGATCCTTTGCGCATATGCTCGTTGAGCCAGCGTTCGGCGCGGCGGATCGCTTCGGGTAGCGGCGCGCAGATGTCTTCCCGCTCGAATACGTCATCCGGCTCGCGACCGCGATAGCGCACCAGCGTGATCTCGGCCTGGGGAAAATGAGCCGCGACATCGCGACCGAAAAGGATCAGGCCGGCGTTGGTGGGGACGCCATCGATCAGGCACCCGCGACGGGTCAAGAGCGCCAATGGATCATCGCCAGCGGGCGGTCCGACGCGGCGGGCATAGGCGGTGATCAGGTCGATATCGAGATCGGCCAGACTTACGCCGGGAGGAAGCTGTCGTTCCCAGCCAAGATCGGCCCGTTCGCTCAACAGGCGGTACAGCGCAGCCGGCGCCAGCGGTTGGTTGGCGGCGCCTTCACGGCGCAGGTAGCGACCATTGACCGCATAGACATACGGCAATCCTGCCGGCACTTCGACTACCAGCACCGGCATCTCCTGATAGACAACCACTTGTGGCAGGGGAATGATCAGGGGCGGTGCGCATGAGAGGGCTGCGGCAAGCGCCAGCTCGGTGGCGGCGACAGGATCGCGGAGCGGGGCCAGTTGTGTCCCGCGACCGCCACTCATAATCAGCGCGCCTCCGTGGGCATTGGCCAGCGCTGCCAGCGTCTCGGCGATCTCATCGGCGCGCTGCCGGTCGCTTGCGAATGCGAGCCGTGGCCCCGGCGGCTGGCCGGGTAAATCGGCAAGAGATGGCAGTTCCATGCAAACCTCCCCGAAGAGCGAACACACGTGCTATTATAGCAGAAAGGTTGGAAGAGCGGGGAAAATCCAGGATTTGTGCGTTACAATGGCGAAGAGGTGATTCTGACAGGCTAGACCTTGACATCGAATATAGTGGTCTGATAGAGTAAGAGCGGCAGAATTCCCTTTCACATTCAGTCATTTCCGTGTGTAGCGCGCCGCGATAGAGCAAACTTTGTGAGTGCGCTTGCGTCACATGAACGGATTTTGGATAAATTATAATTATTTTGCCTGTTTTCAATTCTTCACTGCTCTGGATACTCTATCTTTGAAAAACTGTGATCAATACAGCTTCCTTCTGCTGTTGATCGCGTTTTTGCTACCCTGGATTGGCCCGTTAACGCAAGATCGGAATGCTTTCGCGTCAGGATTGGCGGGACACGCACTCATCCTTATTTGGGTTGATGACGTTTCAACTGTCCAGACCGCTGTTGCGTTCGGTGCCGTCAAAGTGATTCTGAGTACTATGCCATCAGCTCGCACTCACGATCTCATTACCGTTTTCAGCGGCGCGGCATTAACTCCGCTGGCCTATTCCTGGTATCTCAATCATGCTCAGCTTGCGCCGCCGACGGCTCTGGCCTGTAGTCTCTGGTTGGGCGGGGCGCATCTCGTGTCGGGGATCATGTTTTCTCCCGATCTCGATCTCGATTCGGCGATTGATAATCGCTGGGGGGTCTTGTTCTGGATCTGGCGTCCATATATGTGGTTGATCCCGCATCGCGCATTTTGGAGCCATAGCCTGGTCATCGCCCCACTGTTGCGGTTAGGTTATTTTGCCGGCGTGGTGTATGGCTTCCTGTTTGGTCTGGTCTGGTTGCTCGGTCAACTCGGCCTCACTGCGCCGGCCTATCATCGCGAAGTAGCGGCCTGGGTTGGGGGGCTGGTGGCGATCTATCCGAATGAAACATGGGCATTTCTGATCGGGTTCTGCACCGGAAGCGCAGCTCATACGATCGCTGACTGGCTGGTTACGAAAGGGAACTGGTTGCTCGGCGGTTATGGCCGGAGACTCCGGCGACGCTATCGCAATCACGATCAGTGGGTACCGCCTCGCGAACGAATGCGACGGTGAACATATTCAGCATCTGCGTCGTCTGTTGTATGTGGTGAGTTGTTAGTGCCTGAAAAAGGAACGTATTATGCTGAACTGGATAGCGGCAACCGATCGCTGGTTACTGGGGATTGTCGGCGGATCGATCCTGCTGATCATTGTGGCAGTGGTGGTGGTTTTCACGCGCGCCAATCCAGAGTATCGGTCTGGCAGTAATCCTGATGATGTGGTTTTCAACTATATCCTGGCGCTTGAGCGTGGTGATTATGAGCGCGCGTACAGCTTTCTTTCGCCCGCATTGCCCGGCTATCCTCGGAGCGCGCAGGCAATGCGGCAGCAGTTGCAACGCCCTTTTCCCTCTGAAGAGGATGTCAGCTATGACATAGCCAGCGTGACGATCAACGGCGATCAAGCCACTGTGACGGCGCGCGAGATCGTCATTTATCGCGGAAGTGGCCTGTTTGGCGGCGGTCAGTCCACTTCTACCTATACCTTCGAGTTACAGCAGACACCAGATGGTTGGCGATTAATCGGTAGTTCGAACTGGCGGGTGTGGCAGTGGTGCTGGACACAGGAAGGAGGCTGCTAGATGGCAGCAGTTCGGCGCTGGTACCTGTATCTGAGCGCAACTATCGGTTTGCAAGGGTTTGCCTGGTCACTGATCTGGTTGCTCTACCCGATCTTTGCGACGCAGGATCAACCATCGGTTACGAACACAGCTTTTCAGCTTGCTGCGCTCGTGATCTGTCTCCCGCTCTGGTTAATCCACTGGCTTTGGGGCGAGCGACTGGCGCGCCGCGATCCCGATGAACGCGCTTCGGCGATTCGGAAGCTCTATCTGTACGCAAACCTGGCCGCTTTTCTCTTGCCGCTGATCAACAGTGTGTCCGACCTGATATCGACTGTGTTCCTGCTCGTCTTTGGTTATGGGTTTGCCGACACTCAAAGCCAATTCTGGTACGGTTTGGTCTCTGCGCTGGTGCTTGGCGCGCTCTTTGCCTATCACAGCCTGGTCGCGCGCAATGACGCTCATGCGGCGCCGTTAACCGGCGCTGGCGCGCTGGTGCGCCGAATCTATCTCTTGTTTGCCGCCGGCGCCGGCCTAATCGTTTGGGCAAATGGCGCCAACCAGTTGTTGCAATTGGTGTTCAATCCGGTTGAGAGTGGCAGGCTGGGTAGACTCTTCAGTCCGGCAGTGACCGGTCTGGTCATCGGCCTGGCGGTATGGTCAGGCCACTGGTGGCGCGCTCAGCGTCTCTTCGCAACCGCTGAAGAGGACGAACGATCGTCGGTGTTGCGCAAGGTGTACCTCTACCTGGTGATCGTCATCGCAACGCTGATCGTGGTAACAACTGCAACCGCGTTCATAAGCGCTCTGTTGCGTTCAGCTTTTGGATTACCGGTTGAAGGGTCGCTCAGCGATGTGCTGATACCGATTGCCATTCCTGGGATTATCGCTCTCTATCACGCCAGCGTTTTGCGCGCCGACGCGGCTGCGATTCCGGAAGGGCCGCGGCAGGCCGGTGTGCGGCGGCTGGCATGGTACCTGGTGGCCGCGATTGGTCAGTTCGCAGCGCTGATCGGCATCGGCGGCATTCTCAGTTTGGTGATTCGTGGTCTGAGTGGCGCTGAAATGTTCAGCGATCTGCGCGAACCACTGGCCTGGTTTTTGGCCTTCCTGATCGTAGGATTGTCGATCTGGGTTGGATGCTGGCGGCAGGTACAACGCAGAGCGATGATGGCCGGAGCAGTCGGCATTGCGGAGCGTAGTTCGCTCGCGCGCCGTATCTATCTCTTCGGCTTTGTATTTGTGGCTTCGCTTACCCTGCTGCCGGCGCTGCTCTACATTCTGTTCCGGCTGATCAGCATTGGGCTGGGTGAGACGTTCGGTGGCCAGTTGCTGGCCGATCTTGCCCAGGCTCTGGCCTTCAGCCTGATCGCTATCGGCGTGATTGTAACTCACGGACTGGCGATACGCGCCGATACGCAGGCGCGTTCACGCGCCGAACTCAGCCAACAGGCGCAGGTACGGGTGGCAGTGCTTGCCAGCCGCGAGCTGGCAACGCCGATTGCCGAAGTGTTGCGCCAGCAATTTCCGCAACTGATGCTCGCCATCGTTGATCCGGCGACCGGCAACGCCGATCTGCTGATGAGCGCCGATCTTATTGTCGGCACATGGCAGCCGGGCAATGAACCGTACCAGTTGAGCAGGTCGCCAGCGCGCAAGCTGCTGATACCGCTGGCCGCTGAAAACTGGATGTGGGTTGGGATTGATCCGGTTGTCGTCCGGACAATCCCGGCTCAAATTGCGCAGGCAGTGCGGCAGATGCTGGCTGGCGAAACCCTCAAACCGTACCGTCCGGTCAGCGCCGGAATGATCGTGGGAGCAGTGGCAGCCGTCTTCCTTGTCATCCTGATTGTCTTTGGATTGGTTCAGGTGGCTTTGTTTGCCTTCTTGTAAGCGCCCGGTCACGCGCTGCAGGTTGTGTTCAGCGCGTGACCGCGACATCCTCGGTGACCGCCTCATCAGCGCGGTCGAGGGCAATATCGGCGAAGGCCGCCGGATCGTTGCGTGGTTCAAGATGAGTGAAGACGGTACTGTTTGGAACGGCAGCGCGCACGGCGGCTTCGACCTCTTCGGCCATTGCGTGGGCTTGCTGAATGCTCCATGTATCTGGCACCAGCAGATGGAATGAGATGAAGCGACGCGCGCCAGATTGACGAGTGCGGAGGGCATGATAGTCGCACCCCTGCTCGCCAAGATTGGCCAGCGCCGCCTGAATTGCGGCCAGTTCGCGCGCAGGCAGCGCGGTATCCATCAAGCCAAGCACGGCGCTACGCACCAGCCGCGCGCCGGTTATGGTGATGTTGACGGCGACGGCGAGCGCGATCAGCGGATCGAGAACGTACCAGCCGGTCAGCGCCACCAGCCCGATCCCGCAGACCACCGCGACCGATGTCCAGACATCGGTAAGGAGATGGTGGCCATCAGCTTCGAGCGTGAGCGAGTCGTAATGACGACCGGCGCGAAGCAGTACCAGCGCAACTGTCCCGTTGATGAGCGTGGCGATGCCGGCGACGATCAGGCCAGCTATCGACACATCGAGCGGCTGCGGCACAATAAGGCGCTGTATGGCCGTCCAGGCAATGCCGCCAGCCGCCACGATGATCAGGATGCCCTCGATAGCGCCGGCAAAATACTCAGCTTTGCCGTGACCGTAGGCGTGATCGTGGTCGGCGGGACGGGCCGCGATGGTGAGGATCCATAATGCCATCACGGCAGCCGCCAGATTCACCAGCGACTCGAGCGCATCGGCCAGCAATCCGATCGAATCGGTCAGCCAGTATGCAACCAATTTGAGGCTGATCGTCATGATAGCGGCAACGATCGAGAGCCATGCATAACGTGTAAGGGTTTGATGTGTAGTCACGGCAATACTCCCGACATGACGGCGTCTACTGCCAAGGATAGCCGAACAAACGCGATTTTGACAAGATCGCAGCCAATAATTTGGCCAGGGTAAGCAAGCAATTTTGTGACGACGAAAGGAACATTCTGGTTGCCGGAAAGGACGGCAGCGCGCGTTTGACCGGCGGCGGATCGGGTTTCGCATCGTTGCAGCAATAGCCGGCGCAGGCGCTTTGCCGGCGCGCAACTGTGTTAGACCGTGGTATACTGATAACGCCATACTGATCAAAGTTACGTTATTTAGCAAGTTTTGGGATCCAGATGAAAATTTACACTCGCACCGGTGATAACGGTGAAACCGGTCTGTTTGGTGGCCAGCGCGTTCGCAAAGACGACTTGCGCGTGCAAGCCTATGGCACTGCCGACGAATGCAACGCCGCGATAGGTGTTGCGCGAGCTGCCGGACCTGATCCGGCGCTCGATGCCGCGCTGGCGGTGGTGCAGAATCAACTCTTCGTAGTGGGAGCCGACCTGGCCTCGCCTGAAGAATCGCCGTACATTCCAAGAGTCACTGCCGAGATGACGGCATTTCTCGAAGCGCAGATCGATGCCATGGAGAGCGAGCTAGCCCCGCTCAAGCAGTTTATTTTGCCCGGAGGCACGGCGGTGGCAGCGTATCTACACCTGGCGCGCACCATCTGTCGCCGCGCTGAGCGGGTGGTGGTAACTCTGGCTGCTGAGGAACCGGTGGCGGCTGAGATTTTGACCTATCTCAACCGGCTGTCGGACTTTCTATTCGTGGCAGCGCGGGTGGCCAATGCGCGAGCCGGCGTGGTTGACGTACCCTGGCAGAAGCCGTAGATCCTGTTTTGCGTCGATGGCGAAACAGAGCGTCCAGAAGTTGAGCAACTTCTGGACGCTCTCTGATTTATTGCCCCAACAACTGAGTGATGAACCCCGGATCGAAATAGGAAATAGCGCCGCCAGCGATAACGAGAGCCAGGATAATCGCCAGGATAACGATTAGCCAGCGCGGAGGGGCGCGCCGGGAAAACCGGGTATTGACATTGCCCACGGTGAACGAGAACGATGGTGTTTTCTCATCGATCTGGTAACGGGCGCGATATTCGGCTTCGGCAGCTGATGAGTCAATGCCGAAATAGGTGGCATAGGCGCGCATCATGCGGAGCGCCGCCGGGCCGCGCGGCAGCAGCGACCACTGCT
This sequence comes from uncultured Chloroflexus sp., assembly GCF_937129525.1. Lineage (GTDB taxonomy): Bacteria > Chloroflexota > Chloroflexia > Chloroflexales > Chloroflexaceae > Chloroflexus. The sequence goes on from NZ_CAKZNK010000040.1 coordinate 15,955, forward strand.
CGTCTTCGATGGCCTGCAAATAGTACATCCGCACTTTAATATCATTCTCAATCTGGACGAGGGTGAGATGGCGGCGCTGGCGTTCGGCGCGCAAACGGCGGCCAAAACTGGCCTGCTCTTCACTCTCGGTCAACTGGCGAATCGGCGCGTTGTCGGTATTGCGCAGCAGAGCCAGTTCTTCCGCTTCGCTCATAAAGACCGACTCGGTCTCCTCCTGGGCAGGACGACGGGATGATCCGGTCGGAGGTGTCATCGTTTCCACTCCTGTAGCGCTGGCTGCTGTCTGATTGGGCATGATTACCGGCGTTTCGGGTAGCATGCGGGCCTGAATGCGGGCCAACAGCTCGCCGGTGCGGTAGGGCTTGGTAACATAATCGGCAGCGCCGGCGGCAAATCCGCGCATCACATTCTCTTCGAGGCCGGCGCTGCTGAGCACGATAACCGGCTGAAGCGCCGCCAGCCGCGGGAGAGCATCCCAACCTGCGCCGCCTTCAGTGCGCACCTCGAGCAGCACCAGATCGGGATGCTCGCGCGCGCATTCACGCTCGGCTTGAGCGATAATGCTGCTGTTCAGGACGCGGTAGCCAGCTTCACTCAGTTGCTCTTTCAATTTCGCCGTGAAGGCGACATCATCGTCTATAATGAAAATAGTGCGCATATTGTTGTGTATCAGTGAGCAGCGCACGACCTCTGCCGCGCGCTGCGTTATTATACCATGTCCGTTTCTATGCAGACACGTTACGATGTGATTGTTGTAGGCGCTGGTCATGCCGGTTGCGAGGCTGCCCATGCCGCAGCCCGGCTTGGCTGTCGCACACTCCTGTTGACAATTGACCTTGACAAACTGGCCCATATGTCGTGCAATCCGAGCATTGGCGGGCCGGCGAAGGGCCATCTGGTGCGCGAAATCGACGCAATGGGCGGCCTGATGGGGCGGATCACTGACCTCAGCGCGATCCAGATCCGGCTGTTGAATGAAAGCAAAGGGCCGGCGGTACAATCGCTGCGCGCGCAATGCGATAAACGATTGTATGCGCGCCTGATGAAAGAGACGCTCGAGCGCGTGCCGCATCTCGACCTGCGGCAGGCGATGGTCGAGCGGATTGCGCCGCCGAGTGCCGATAGCCAGTGCTTTACGGTGACAACGCACACCGGTTGGCGTTATACGGCGCCGGCGGTTATTCTCACGACTGGCACCTTCCTGCGCGGGCGCGCGATCACCGGCGAGGCGGTATGGGGCGCCGGACGGGCCGGCGAAGCGCCGGCAATGGCGTTGAGTGAAGATCTGGCGGCGCTGGGGTTTCCGCTGGTGCGCCTGAAAACCGGCACTCCGCCGAGGCTGGCTGCAGCGACCATCGATTTCTCGCTGACCGAAGTGCAACCGGGCAGCAGCAAACCACTCGCGTTTGGTCATTACTATGCCGAGCTAGGCGAATCGATCCCACCGCCGGCATACCACGGCCCGCCGGCGCCGGTTTACCCGCATCCGCAGCTCGAAGGATGGCGACCGCAGTTGCCCTGCTACCAGGTGCATACCACGCCTGAGTTCCACGCGATCATCCGGGCTAATCTACACCGGGCGCCCCTGTTTAGCGGGATCATCGAAGGCGTTGGGCCGCGCTACTGCCCGAGCATCGAGGATAAGATCGTGCGCTTTGCCGACAAAGAGCGCCACAGTCTCTTCCTCGAACCGGAAGGCTGGACGACTGCAGAGGTCTATGTGCAGGGGTGCAATACCTCGTTGCCGGAAGATGTGCAATGGGCGATGCTGCGTTCGATCCCGGCGTTGCGCAATGTCGAATTTATGCGCATCGGCTATGCAATTGAGTATGACGCAGTGGCGACCGGCGAAATTACCGCCGACATGCAGACACGACGGCTGCGTGGCCTGTTTTTTGCCGGACAAATCAACGGAACGACCGGCTATGAAGAAGCGGCGGCGCAGGGATTGATGGCCGGGATCAATGCGGCGCACTTCGTGCAGGGCAAACCGCCGGTCATTCTGGGCCGGGCCGAAGCCTATATCGGCGTGTTGATCGACGATCTCACCACGAAAGAGATTCGTGAACCGTACCGCATGTTCACATCGCGCGCTGAGTATCGGTTGCTTTTGCGTGGCGACAACGCCGATCTGCGCCTGACGCCATTGGCCTACCGGTTGGGGCTGGTCGATGGCGAGCGGGCTGCGGTCGTCGAAGCGCGACGCGCTCAGATCGAGCAAGCGGCGCAACAGGCGCGCGACCGGCGGATCTTCCCGTCGGCAGCGGTAAACGCCGCGCTCGAAGCCCAGGGAATTAAGCCGTTGAGCCAGCCGGCTACGGTTGCCGAAATCTTGGCCCGGCCAGAGGTGAGCTACGCGCAGTTGCGGATGGCTATTCCAGATTTGCCGGAACTCTCGCCTGCCGTAGCTGAGCAGGTTGAGATCGCCTGCAAGTACAGCGGATACATTGCCCGTCAGGAACGCGATGTGGCGCGAATGCAGAAGATGGAGCATCGCCGTATCCCGCCCGACTTTGATTACACTGCGCTGCCGGGATTGCGCAACGAAGCGCGGCAGGTATTAATGCGGTTCCGTCCGGCTACGCTGGGGCAAGCCGGACGGCTGGCCGGGATCAACCCGGCTGATGTGGCTATTCTGCTGTTTGCGCTGGAACGGCGACAATAGCGGTCAGACCGGAACTATTCTGCCCGCAGCACTGCGGCGATTGCCTCTACCACCCGCTCGAGATCGGCCTGCTCGATGACCAGCGGCGGCAACAAACGCAACACGTTGGGGCCGGCAGGCAAGGCCAGCACGCCACGTTCGAGCAGGGCAGCAATAGCCGGTTGCGAACGGCTCTTGAGTTCGAGACCGACAAGCAACCCTAGCCCACGCACTTCGCGCACAGCCGGCAGCTTGAGATCGCGCAAGGTCTGCATCAGCCAGGCGCCCTTCGTCGCAGCCTGTTCGGGAATGCGTTCAGTCTGATAGACGCGCAGCGCAGCGCGAGCCGCAGCGCAGGCCAGCGGATTGCCGCCGAAGGTTGAGCCGTGGGCGCCGGTCGGAAGCGGGCCGTGGCGCTCGTGAATGGCGACAGCTCCCATTGGCACGCCGGCAGCGATACTCTTGGCCAGAATCAGCAGATCGGGCGTCACGCCGCTATGTTCAATCGCAAACAGCTTACCGGTGCGGCCAAAACCGGTTTGCACTTCATCAACCAGCAATAACGCGCCGGCAGCAGCGCAAATCTCGGCCACGCCGGCCAGATAGCCGGGGGGAGCCGGTCGCACGCCGCCTTCGCCCTGCACCGGCTCAACCAGAACGGCTGCGGTCTGTGGGCCAACAGCGGCGCGCAGAGCATCGAGATTGCCATAAGGCACGTGGCTGAATTCCGGCACCAGGGGAAGGAATGGCTCGCGGTATTTGCTCTCCCAGGTTGCGCTCAACGCGCCCATGGTGCGACCGTGAAAACCGCGCATCGTTGCCACAATGCCAGGCCGACCGGTCAGCAGACGAGCAAACTTGAGCGCCGCTTCCACCGCTTCAGCGCCGCTATTGCACAGGAAGATACGAGCGGGAAACGGCAAGGCTGCCGCCAGTTCCGCCAGGTAGGCCGCGCGCGCGTCGTTGGGAAAGATTTCCGGGCAACTGATCAACCGTTCAGCCTGTTCGCGAATCGCCGCCACGATTGCCGGATGGCCATGGCCGAGATTGGCGGCGCCTTGACCGCCGACACAGTCGATATAGGCGCGACCCTCAGCATCGTAGAGCCGCGCGCCCTCACCGCGCACAATTGCCAGTGGCCGTTTGGGATACAGCCCACTCGTGTAGTGAGCTTCCTGGGCGATAATGTCGGCATTCGTTGCCAGAGAATGTATCACGGTGAACTCCTTTCCACCAATCCGGCCCGTTCGAGCGCAGCGCTTACCAGTGGCCAGATCTGGCGATGATCGATCACATTTTGGTCGCGGCGCGTGCGAATTTCGATCAGGTGGAGACCGCCGGCGAAGCTCTCTTGCAGCGCGGCGCGCGCGGCAGGCCAGTCGCGCGCCAGGGTGTAGCGCGCGCCGTGCAGAGCAGCCAGGGGCGCAAAATCGATTCCATGCGGCGTGCCGAACAACAACTCAAACTGATCGGTTTCGCCGGCCTGAGGCAGGAACGAGAAGATACCGCCGCCATCATTGTTGATCAGCAGGATGGTAGCGTTGAGCTGATGGAGACGAGCGGCAAGCAAGCCGTTGGCATCGTGCAGCAACGAGAGGTCGCCGAGCGCCATCACCAGCGGCGCTGCGCCGCCAGCGGCCAGGCCAAGCGCCGTTGAAACGAGACCATCGATACCGTTAGCGCCTCGATTGCCGGTCACAGTGAGCGACGCGGATCGCGGGCCGAGAAAGCTATCGCAATCGCGCACCGGCATCGAATTGCCGACAAAGAGCGTTGCGCCGGCAGGCAGCCACTCCTCAAGGCGGGCAAACAGTCCCGGCTCGCTGATGGTCGGCTGCGCAAAGAGATGGTCATGGATTGCGGCGCGGGTGACCTGCTCGGCGGTCAGCCAGGCCCGCATCCAAAGGGTCGGACCTTCGCGCTGCGACGAAGCGAGCGCATCGGCCAGCGCCAGACAAAACCAGCGCTCATCGACCTGCACATGCTCACCGGCCAGACTGGTCGGATCGCGCCAACCGGCGCCGCCATCGATCACGATCTGGCGGGCCTGGGGATGGCGCTGGAGGTAGAGCAACACCGGCTTGCTGGTCGGCATGGCGCCAAAGCGTAACACCACCTCCGGCGCATAGCCGGCGGCAAACCGCTCATCGCGGAGGAAGGCGTCATATGCGCCGAGCGCCAGCTCATCGACATGCGGGCCGTACCGTACTCCAGAGAGGGGATCGGCCAGAATGGGAAAGCGCAGGCGATGAGCCAGCGTCACCAGCAACGGGCCGAGATCGGGAGGGCAATCGGGGCCGGCGATGATTAAACCGCGCCGGTACGCAACCAGGCTGGCAGCCAGCGCGGCAATCTCTGCGCCACCGATCATCCGGCGCGCCGTTGTGACTTGCACCGCCGGCGTTACCGGTTCGGCAAGCAACGTTGCCAGCAGAGCGCGGTCGGGCACCAGCGGTTCGCGGAATGGGAGATTCAGATGTACCGGGCCGGCTGGCGCGCTGCGCGCCAATCCGATGGCGCGACCCAAGGTTGCGCGTAAAAACGGCAGTAGCGCAGACTCCGGCGTCGGCAGATCGACAAACCAGCGCGCATGACGGCCAAAGATGTTAATCTGGTCGATTGTCTGCGGCGCGCCATTCTCGCGCAACTCAGGAGGACGATCGGCGGTGAGCAAGAGCAACGGCACGCGGGCCAGACTGGCCTCGACAACTGCCGGCAACAGATTCGCCACTGCAGTGCCAGACGTGCAGAGCACTGCAACCGGCGCACTGCGGGCGCGCGCCATACCCAGGGCAAAAAAACCGGCTGATCGCTCGTCGAGATGCATCCACACGCGCAGATGGGGCGATCGCGCCACCGCCAGCGCGAGGGGCGCGCTGCGAGAACCGGGACAGACCACCACATCCCTGACACCGCCGGCAGCAAGTCCATGCGCGATGGTTGCCACCCAACGGGTGAGCGCCTCGAGATACACCGAAGTATTCATTTCATTCCGCAACCTTCCCGCCAGACACACGCATGTCCGATTACAATGCGCCGTTGCCTGACGCTACGCAGGCAACGCTAGCCAATCATCGACTCGCTTGCCCCCAACGCTTCCAGCATTGCGCGCAGCTTGATCCGGGTCTCGGTCAATTCGCGATCTGGATCGGAGGCAGCCACGATCCCGCAACCGGCAAAGAGGGTTGCCTCGCGGCGACCCACCAGTGCCGAACGGAGAGCCACGGCGAACTCGCCATCGCCGCGCGCGTCGATCCAGCCAACCGGCGCCGCATACCAGCCGCGATCGAGCTGCTCGCGAGCGCGGATCCAGGCCAGCGCCGCCTGACCGGGCTTGCCGCCGACCGCCGGCGTTGGATGCAAGCGCGCTACCAGATCGAAAATGTCGTAGCCGGGCCTGATACAGGCCGTCACCGGCGTAAAGAGATGTTGCACGTTTCGCACCCGCATAATCTCAGGAACATCCGGCGCCTGCACACAATCGCAGTATTCTGCCAGGGCTGCCTTAATCATATTGACGACAAAGGCATGCTCGGCGCGATCTTTGGCGCTCTGCAACAGAGCGGCGGCCAGCGCCGCGTCTTCAGCCGGTGTCGCGCCACGCGGCGCCGAGCCGGCCAGCGCCGAAGCGGCGACGCGGCCCTCGCGGAGGGCAACGAGCCGTTCAGGTGACGCGCCGAGGAAGGTGCGACCGCCGCGGGCAACCGCGAAGACGAAGGTATGCGGATAATCGCGGCGGAGCGTGTGAAGCGTTGCGGCGGTGTCAAACGGCTCTGCGCTGCGGAGGCGAACAGCGCGCGCCAGCACCACCTTGTCAAGCGCGCCGGCGCGCAGATCGGCGATAGCGTCGGCAACAATCCCCTTCCAGATTGCGGGCGGTAGTGACACGTCAATCTGTAAATCGCTCGGTGGCCGATGCGGACGCCACGGCAGCCCGATCAGGGCCTGCAACCGGCGGGCAGCGGCAGCGCCAAGCGCCAGCGTCGAACTATTGGCATCGACCATGCCATTCACAGTGAGCGTTGTCACATCGCCATGGCGAACGATCAGCAGGCGCGGCACAACCAGCAGCGCCGGCGGATAGTCACGCCACAACTCACTGGCGGGCTGGCAGGGATCGAAGCGGAAACCGGCCACGGCCAGCGGTCCCTGCACAGGCAGATCGGGGTCGGCGTCGATCACTGCTTCCGCCATCAACTGTCGCCAGGCGGCGGCGCAAGCGGCGAACCGATCAGCGTCGAGTGGCGGCGTAAAACTCCACGCCGTGCCGAGGCCGGTAAGTTCGAAGCCGGCAGCCGGCGTACTCCAGAAAAAGCGGTTGTGGGTGACGCCGGCGCCGCGCGCGAAGAGCGCCAGCGGATCGCGCAATCCTACCTGAGTCGTCACACTTACCAGCACCGGGTGGCCAAGCTCGCGCGCGCGCTGGCGGGCGCGCTCGGCAGCAGCCTCCATGCGGGGCACTTCGCGTAGCGCGGCAGTGGTGACGCGCACACCAATCAATGGATTTGACATAAAGCTATCAACGGTTGGCGCATTGCTCTGCGACAGCGATACCGGATCTCTATACTCAATACATAGTAACACGTTTCGTTCAGCAGCATTGGGGGCTGGGAGAGAGCCACGCCGGTCATGCAAAGCAGGTGACGCGCCGTTGTCTCTATCAGTGCGTGATCCATCACCTGCATCGTTTTCCCTGCAACCTGCTTTAAATCCTGGTATACTACTAAATACACCATTCGATCTCCAGAAAGGAGTGAGGCATGGCTGCTCGCCGGATTCTGCTGACGCTGATCGGGCTATTGAGCGTAGTCATTCTGATCGGTAGTATAAGCGCAGGCGTGTTGGCCTTTCTTCTGATAACGAATCGACCGGTCGATCAGAAGTTGCTGGTTGTTGGCCCAGACCGGCGACTGGCGATTGTCGATCGGCAAGGTACGGCGCAGATATTGGCCGACGACACGAGCCGAGAACTGTTTCGCTATCCGGCGCTCGCTCCCGATGGTAGCCGGATCGCCTATGTCAGCCAGAGCGGCAGTGCCAGCATTTTGCGCGTGATCGATCTGCGCACCAACGAACGGATTGAATTGTATCGTTCGACGACCAACCCGCCGCTCTACATGGTCTGGTCGCCCGATGGTCGCTATCTCTCATTTCTGTCGAATCGCGGCGCCGGCGGTTTAGGCATGCACGTTGTGCCGGCTGATGGTTCGCGACCCGCCGAGTTGCTCAGCACCTCGCCGAGTTCGTTGTATCTGGCCTGGCAACCGGATAGCGCAGCCCTGCTCGTTCATATCGGCGGTTCAACGTTTGAAGATGGGCGTGTGGTGACCTTGCAGCCTGGGCGCGCGCAGCCGTTGCACGAAGTGACCGATCCCGGCTTTTTCCAAACGCCGGCCTGGAGTGTGGATGGCGAAAGCTTCTTCTATGTCGCCCAGCCACCCATTGAGGGACCGCCTGCCGTTGAAAAGGTTGAGAGTGTGCTGACGCGCGTGAAGGTTGGTGAAACGCAACCCCAGGCTCTGGCTCGCGAACCGATGGCAGCGATCATCTTTGGTCGCTCGCCGCGCAGCGATGAAATTGCTTACACGACCATCGGCCCCAACGGTTATGGCCCGCTAAAGCTGGTGGATCTCGATGGCAAGGTGCGCGTACTGTCGGCGACCAACGACAATGTTGTGGCATTCTTCTGGTCGCCAGACGGCGAGCAGATTGCCTACCTCACCCCGGCAGGCAGAGCTTCCAACGGGCTTACGCAGTTGCGCTGGCAGTTAGTGCATCGGCTCGGCGGCGCGCCGCGAACGCTGGCAACCTTCGCGCCTTCGCAGGAATTTTTAGCCCAGATCAACTTCTTTGACGCCTACGCGCTATCGTTCGATCTCTGGTCAAGCGACGGGCGCGCGCTGGTGTACACGGCGCGCGATGGCGTGTACGTGCTTGATGTGGGGCGCGGTATTACTACCCGGCGCAGCGATGGCGCGCTGGCGATGTGGTTGCCTGCCATCCCCCGCTAAGCAAGCGCGTGACCGTCAGGCCAGCGCGCGGATATGCAGATTGCTGAAGGTCGCAGTAGTGGCATTCTGTTCCGCGCGCGCCACAAGGCCGTAACGCGGATCGGGTGGCGGCGTGGCGCTGGTGATTATGCTGACCGTTTGCTGATTGACCCGCAGCTCAATCGTTTGACCCTCAAGCCGGGCGCCGAGCAGATTTCGGTCGGAAAGCGCAACTGCGCCCTCAGCCAGCAGCGCGCGGCGGTCGCCGTCGCGTTCGTCGCAGCGGAACTGACCGCGAGCCTGATGAACCAGGAAGCTCAAATAGCGTTGCGGGCCGTTGAAACGCAGGATCAATCCCGCCCAATCACCGCTGACGCTCACCTCAACCTCAATGATCATATCGGCGCCGATTGGCGAAGTGCGGAAAGCCCAGATGTCACCCAACCCGGCATTGGCCTGGATCAGATAGCGATTGTCGCGCGCGCCCACACTCCAGCCGACGCCGCTGGCGGCAGGCCAGTCGCTGTCAGGGCCGAAGCTGGCCTGATAGACGATGGGGCCGTCGATGGCGGCGACGGTGGGTGACGTGGCGACGGTGGGTGAGGCGGCGACAGTGGGCGACGCGGCGACGGTGGGCGACGCGGCGATGGTGGGCGACGCGGCGATGGTAGGTGACCCGGCGACGGTGGGCGACGCGGCGATGGTGGGCGACGCGGCGACAGGGGGCGAAGGGACAGGGACAGACCCGCTTGAGATGCCGGGTGTAGCAGCAGTCGCCGGCGTTGGCGCGGCTCCCTGGAGCTGACGCCAGCCATACCAGCCGAGCAGGGCGAGCGCTGCGCCGCCGACAGCGGTCGCGAGCAGGGCGCGGCGCGACATTACCATGCCGCCAGTTGGTGGCGGCTGATATTCAGCCTCAAGTTCGGCGATCAGTGTCTGGCAATCGCGATACCAGGGATTGATGCGCTGTAGCTCGCGCAGCGTGGCCAGCGCCTGCAAGCGCCTGCCGGCAGCGAGATGCGCTTGAGCCTGAGCGTACAATTCAGCCTGATAGTCGCGCTGAACCGGCGTGGCCGGCGTCGCTATTGATCGCCGCCGCCGGAGGTTCTGGTAAGCCTGATTGATCCGACGGGCGCGGCGAGCCGCATACTCCTGATCGGCGCGCGGCGCGCCGGCGAAACGGTCGGGATGGTACAGACTGATCTGTTTCAGATACGCTTGCTTGATTTCGGCTGGCGATGCGCCGGGCCGAACGCCGAGAATGGCGTAGTCGTCGAGTTGTTCAAAGTCGTCGTTCACGCCACTGTTGCCCAAACCGTGACCCTACACCCGGGCGGATAGTTAACCGATGCGTCGGCGACAGCAAAACACCGGCGCGACTCGCTGCGCGGTCGCGCGCGGCTGCCGACCAAAGCCGTTTCAGGATAGCATACCTGGCGCAGTTTGTCGAAGGCTGGCCGTTGCGATGGGGAATGCCGGGAAGCGGAAGCATGCAAGCAAATCTTCAAGATCCGGTCATGCCAAAGCAACAGATTTTCTGCTATGATGAAGGAAAGCGCCGTCGTCCTGCAATGAGACAGCTACCGCTATGACTGACGATCTGTCATTCACCCTTGACCTCCCGCCAGAAGAGCGCGAAACGCTCATGGCACTGATCCGCAGCGCCGGAATCGATGCACAGGCGCCGAAACTCAGAGATACTGACTGGCAGACGATCATTGCCATCATCGGCGGAATCGGTACCGTTGCCAGCAGCATTTCTGCCCTGATCGAGCTGGCCGACAAACTGAATACGTGGCGCACGACGATGCGCCGCCAGGGCAAGACGCCGCACGGCAGATTGCGTCGGTCCGGTCAACCTCCACTCGACCTTGCTACTGCCACCGATGAGGAGGTGCTGCAATGGCTGCTCAGAACGCCGCCGAAGGGGTAGCGCCGCTGCGCATGCTGGCGCTGATTGCCGCGCCGCTGGTCGCGAAGCGCGGCAACGATCTCATTCCGATCACGATCCTGCCGGCGCAGCAAGAGCTGGACGCGCTGAATGATGCCTGCGGTAAACTCGGTGTGGCGCTGGAGATACAGGTCGAAATCGCGACCACCGAACGGATCGGCGAGATCCTGGAAACGATACGGCAGCCGTTTGACATTCTGCACTTCATCGGGCACGGCAGCCAGAAACAGGACGGATCGAGCGTGCTGGCGCTGGAAGGTGAGACCGGTATGCTTCGTCTGCTGGATGTCGCTGAATTGCAGCGCTTGATCGGCAGCCGGCGACCGGCGCGGCTGGCATTCCTGAGCGCCTGCCACTCGGAGGGACTGGCGAAGGCGCTGCTGGCGACCGGCGTAACGCACGTCATCGCCATCAACGCCGCCGACGCCGTGCTCGATCTGGCTGCCCGGGTCTTTGCCCGGCGCTTCTATGCCGCGCTGCTGGCCGGTCGGGCGGTGGCGGAGGCATTTGATGCCGGCACACGCGCAGTTGCCACAAACGACGAACTGCGCGAATGGCGCGATCCGGAGACGCTCCAGCCCTGCAACCTGCTTGAAGAACTCAAGTTCTGCCTGTTGCCGGAAGGCGACCCGATCCACCAGCAGCCGCTCGCGCCCGAACCGCCGCGCGGCGCAGTGCGCTTCTGCCGCGCGCTGTGGGAGCGGACGAACCTGAGCGAGGCGAGCGCCGACCCGTTCGTGGGCCGCGCGCGTGAATTGCACCGGATTGCGATGGAGCTGCGCAAAGACGATTGTCGCTGCGTTGCCATCCACGGCATGGGTGGCATGGGCAAAACGGCGCTGGCGCTGGCGGCGGCGCGCTGGCAGCGCGAACGCGACCGCTGGCGCGATGGCGTCTGGTGGGTCGCCTTGCGCAACGTGACCGGCGCCTACGAAGCGCGGAGCCGGATTGCGCAGACGTTGGGGCTGGAAGCAAAGACTGCCGAGAGCGATACCGCGCTGACGACGGCGCTGCGCGACCGCCACCTGTTGCTGGCGCTCGACGACCTCGACGCGCTGCTGACCCAAGACAAAGACGGAACGACCGCCTTGCTCAGAGCGCTGCTCGACGTCCGCCGCCTGAAACTGCTCACCACGGCGCGGCGCGACCTGCCGGGTCAGGTCGCGCATCAGGCAATTGAACTGCGCCGCCTCGACCCGCATGATGCCCAAACAGTGTTCCGCATCTACGCGCCGCCGATTGAGGAATGGGGGAAATGGCAGGACACAGACTGGCGCGACCTCAACCGGTTTCTTGACGGCTATCCCTTCCCGATTCGGCTGGCGGCAACCGCGATGAAACAGGGACGGTGGTCGTTGCGCGACTTGCTGGGCAGATTGCAGGCAAACCCACAGGGAACCTTCCGCTACCCGGGCGACGACGAAGACCGCGAAACCAGCCTGGCAGCCACGCTCGATCTATCGTACAACCTGCTGCCCGAACCAGCGCGACGCATCTTTGCCGAACTGGCGATCTTCCCGGCGGGGCTAACGCGCAAGGCAGCGCGCGCAATTCTGGGCGCGGAGAGCGAAACGGCGCTCGAAACACTGGCGCGGCACAGCATGGCCGAATACCGTGACAGCGACGAGCGCTTCACGCTGCCGGAACCGGCGCGACGCTACGCCGAGGGCCGCCAGCCGCCAGATGCACTGGCAACCTGTGCACCGGCAGCGCTGGCGTACTTTGCCGACCTGATTGCCGCTGCCGATAGCGCCATCACCCGCGGCCAGATTGTTGAAGGGCGAAAAGCGCTGACGCGCGAACAACCGAACATCGCACACGTCCTGGACTGGGGGTACGACCACGAGGACGACACTGGCGGTATCAGCCGCGCCGCGCGCGCGACGGCGCAGTTGAGGAACTACTGGACGCTGATGGATGAAAGGGGGCAACCGGAGACCCTGGCGCGCCTGCGCCGTGCGCTGGCGGCAGCGCAGCGCATTGGCGACCGGCTGGGCGAAGCCGATGTGCTGCTGGCGATCGGCGACGTGCAGC
>NZ_CAKZNK010000041.1 GCF_937129525.1 uncultured Chloroflexus sp.
GGCTATCGGCTATCGGCTATCGGCTATCGGCTATCGGCTATCGGCTATCGGCTATCGGCTATCGGCTATCGGCTATCAATTCTGACAAGTCAGATATCCGTCTGAAGACGCTGGTCAGTACCAATAATCCATGATAGGCTACAACACAGCCGGCGAAATGCGCCGGTTGTAGTCTATTTCGAGGCGCCTGTGACCACTACCACCCGCGTTGAGCAGCCGGTCGTTTTTGCCGGATTGACGAAAACCGATCTGACGATGCTACTGGTTGTGTTGATTTGGGGGGCGAATTTTAGTATCGTCAAAGCCGCGCTCACCGAGATCCCTCCGCTGGCCTTTGCCACGCTACGGTTTGCCAGTGCCAGCGTATTGTTACTGGCATTCACCTTTTGGCGCGAAGGACAGCGCGCGCTACCGCCAGATCGGGCAACGTTCTGGAAACTGGTCTGGATTGGGTTTGTCGGCAATACCATCTATCAGGCGTTGTTTACCTATAGTTTGACCCTGACGACTGCTGCCAATGGCTCGCTGATTATCGCAACGACGCCAGCCTGGGTGGCGCTGGCGGCGGCGCTGCTTGGTATCGAGCGAATTCGCGGCATGATGGCGCTTGGGATCGCGCTTGCCGTTGGTGGTGTGGCGCTGGTGGTCGCCGAACGTGGTCTCAGTCTTGGCGGGAACGGTTGGTTAGGCGATCTGCTCATGCTCGGCGCAGCGCTGTGCTGGATGATCTACACTCTCGGCGTGCGCGCGCTTGGCAATGGCCTCTCGCCACTTGCTATCACGGCCTGGACGATGATAACCGGTGTGCCGGGTATGTTGCTGATCAGCATTCCTGATTGGAGGGAGGTAGCCTGGAGTACGGTCAGTATACAGGCATGGCTTGGTCTATTGTATGCAACCTTGCTAGCGCTGGTGCTGGCATATGTCCTCTGGAACAATAGCGTGCGAGTGGCCGGCAGCGCGCGCACGGCTATTTATGGCTGCGCCATCCCGCTCGTCGCAACGATGATCGCCTGGCCGCTACTCGGCGAGCAGCCGACATGGGTTCAGGCATTGGGTGGCTTGCTGATCATCAGTGGTGTTTTGCTTACCCGCCGCGCGTGATCGAATGCCGTTGCTCGTGATATTATACTAGAAGCAATGGCGCAAAGACGCAGTAGATTGCGTTGATGGCGTCAAACGATTCCGGCGTAAACCGTCAGTGCGGTTTACGCTCTTGCGTCTTTGCGTGTTCTGATTGCAAAATTCATGAAACCATCACCTCCAACCGATACCCGGTTTACCGATCTGAATGCGCTCGGTACGACCATCGCCGATCTGCCGGCACTGAAGGCGCTGGCCACAGCTTTACGGCCTGGCTATCAGACTATTGCGCCCGCTCCGGCAGCGGCGCGACCGGTATTGGTGGCAGCGCTGGTGGGTTACCGGTCAGCGCCAACACTTTACCTGACCATTAGCGCAGAGAGCGCCCAACGCGCTGCCGAAGATCTGCGTCAGTGGTTACACCCCAATCAGGTCTGGCTCTTCCCCGCTGCCGATGCCTTGCCCTATGAACACATGTCACCCGGTGTTGACGTGATCGGGCGGCGGTTGGCCGTTTTGCGTGCATTGCAAGCCGGTTCGCTATCTGGGGTGATCGTCACTTCGGTGAAGGCACTGATGCAACCGACGCTACCACCTGCCGATCTGATGGCCGCAACCATCAGTTTGCGACGTGGAGCGCAGATACCGATCGATCAAGTCGCGCGTTCACTCCTGACTAATGGGTACCAGCGCGTGGCGATGGTCGAAGCGCCCGGCGAATTGAGTCAGCGCGGCGCGATCCTTGATGTCTGGTCGCCGGGTGATGAGTTGCCCTTGCGCATCGAGTGGTTTGATGATGAGATCGATAGTCTGCGCCGGTTTGATCCGGCGACTCAGCGGAGTGAGCAGCGGCTCGAACAGGCCGAGATCGGGCCGCCGCATGAGATACCGCTATGGCGTCACGATGAGGCTTTGCGCCAGATCGATGCGCTTGATATGAGCAATCTGCGTCGTGAAGTGCAGGAAGAATGGCAAGCTGCTCGCGCGCAACTGGCCGATGGTCAGCGTTTTGAAGGCCGGGCTTTTTACGCTCCCTTCTTCTTTTCGCGCGTCGCAACCCTGCTCGATTACCTGCCGGCAGGCAGTCTGGTGGCGCTGGCAGAAGCGCATCTGCTGGCTCAACACGCCGCTGAGATCGACGTTCAGGCTGCTGATTACCGCGCTCAACTGGTCGCGCTCGGCGAATTGCCGGCTGACTTTCCACGGCCCTATCTGCGCTGGGATGAATTGGGCTTGCAGGAAACCTCACGGCTTATCGTGGCCGATTTCAGTCATAATGAGTATCCTGATGCGCTCTCACCGCCACTGTTCGGCGTTCCTCCGCTCTATGGCGGTCAGTTGCGTCGCTTGATTGAGACCATTGTCGATCAGTTGTGCGCCGGCGAGCTGGTAGTCGCAGTGACGACCCAGGCGGCTCGACTGCAAGAACTGGTCGGCGAGCGTCTGGGTGACGAAATACCGATCGGGCGCTTCGTTCCGATCCACGGTGGCCTCGAAGCCGGTTTTACGTTGCCCGATCTACGGCTCACGCTGCTGACCGATAGCGAGATTTTTGGCATTCGCCGACGGCTCCCTCTCGGTGAACGACGCCGCAAAGCCACAGTTGTTGACCGTAACGCCTTTCTGCGTTCGTTGAAGCCGGGTGACTATGTTGTGCATATCGAACACGGCATTGCGGTGTTCGACGGGATGATCCGGCGCACAGTCGGTGAAGTTGAGCGTGAGTATCTGGTTTTGCGGTACGCTGGCGAAGACAAGATCTACGTGCCGGTCGATCAAATCGACCGCGTGACCCGTTACATTGGCGCCGGTGATGACCCACCGACGCTGACTCGTCTTGGCACGCAAGACTGGGAACGCACAAAACGAAAAGTGCGCGCTGCGGTTCAAGAGCTGGCAGAAGAACTGTTGCGCCTCTACGCGCAACGACAGCTCAAATCTGGTTATGCCTTTGCGCCTGATAACGAATGGCAGCGCGAACTGGAAGCCAGTTTCCCCTATCTTGAAACCGAGGATCAGTTGCGCGCGATTGCGGAAGTGAAGGCTGATATGGAAAAGCCGATCCCGATGGATCGGCTGGTCTGCGGCGATGTCGGCTTTGGCAAAACCGAAGTGGCGTTGCGCGCAGCCTTCAAAGCCGTGCAAGATGGCAAGCAGGTGGCAATTCTGGTGCCGACAACAGTGCTCGCCCAACAGCATTTCGATACCTTTCGCAAGCGCATGGCGGCCTTTCCCGTAACGGTCGAGATGCTCTCACGCTTTCGCTCGCCGAAAGAGCAAGAGGCTATCCTGCGCGATCTGGCCCGCGGCAAGATCGATATTATCATCGGCACTCATCGACTGCTGTCCAACGACGTAGTGTTTCGCGATCTCGGTCTGGTGATCGTTGATGAAGAACAGCGTTTCGGTGTGCGTCACAAAGAGCGGCTCAAGATGTTGCGCACCGAGGTTGATGTCCTGACCCTGACCGCTACACCGATCCCGCGCACGCTGCACATGGCGCTCGCTGGAATTCGCGATTTGAGTGTGATCGATACGCCACCGGAAGATCGTATTCCAATCAAAACCTATGTCGTTCCGGCTGACGATCATTTGATCCAGGAAGTGATCCGACGCGAGCTTGAACGCGAAGGACAAGTCTACGTCGTCCATAATCGGGTTCAGAGCATTTACCACGTTGCCGAACGGCTGCGTCGGTTGGTGCCGGAAGCGCGGATTGCGGTCGGTCACGGTCAGTTGCCAGAGCGCGATCTGGAACGGGTGATGATGGATTTTTTTGAAGGCCGCTACGATGTGCTGGTCTGTACCACCATTATCGAGAGTGGTCTGGATGTGCCAAACGCCAATACGATCATCATCGACAATGCCACCAACTACGGATTGTCGCAGCTCTACCAGTTGCGGGGCAGAGTGGGGCGCGGCGCGACGCGCGCCTATGCCTATTTGCTCTACAATCCGGACCGATTCATGACTTCTGATGCGCGCCAGCGCCTGGAAGCGATTCAGGAAGCAACCGAACTCGGCGCCGGCTTTCGGATTGCGATGCGGGATCTTGAAATTCGCGGCGCCGGTAATTTGCTGGGATCTGAGCAGTCCGGGCATATCGCTGCCGTTGGTTTCGATCTTTACTCACGGTTGCTCGAACAGGCGGTGCGCAAACTCAAACGTGAAGTAGACGAGGCTACGGCTGAACAGACGCCAACCCCTACTGCCGCCGAAGTCACAGAGAATCTGCGCGCGCCCGCAGTGTCAGAAAAAGTGCTGGTAGCGCCGTTGGTGACCATCGATCTACCGCTTACCGCCTATCTCCCGCCCACGTACATTGCCGACGAGCGGGTGAGGCTGGCAGTCTACCAGCGCATGGTTGATGCGACGACCATCGACGAGGTGCGCGGTTTGCGCCAGGAGCTGATCGATCGCTTTGGCGGGCCACTACCAGAACCGGTATTGCATCTGATCTTCTGGTTGCAGATACGGTTATTCGCCTTGCAGGCGGGAGTGGTCTCGATTACCACCGAGGGCGATGTCTTTCTCATCCGCATGGCGACGATGCTCACACCGGCATTGCGCGAACGGCTGCGCCGACGCTTCCCGCGCGATAAGGCCCTGACCTTTGGTCAGCAATCGGTGCGGCTTGATCGGCGACTGGTAGGCGCGCAATGGCCAGAGCGGTTGCTGGCTGTAGTGGAAGCGCTGGCATTGTAGGGTAAGCTTCGTGGCCCGGGTTGGCAGGTCGGCGCGGCTATCAGATCTGTACCAACTGTCCGCGTCGAAATGCGATCAGTACTCGATCACATTGGTAACGCTGTTGAGCGCCAGTAAAGATTGCGCCATCGTAACCGTAACGATCGAGCCACCACTCGATAGCGGCGTCAGTTTCGACATCGAGACCGAGGCCGGCGGCTTCTTGCCTGATCTGCTGGATCTGACTTTGCCACGAATGGAAATCGACCACAAAGGGACGCTCAATGCGGGCGCGGTAAAGAGATGGTCCGGGCGACAAGAGGCGTTGCAGCCAGGTGCGTTGCCTGGTTTCAGCCACTTCAATCAGGATCAAGCCACGTCCGGCGGGAGTGCGTTGTTGAACATCGCCGCCGATGAGCTGATACACACCATGGGTAGCGCTACCGGCGCTCCAGCGATCAGCCTCGCTCCGGCTGACCCGTCTAATCCGCTCTGGAAGATCGGAGACGCGCGGGATACGGGGTGGCGCCATAATTTGAATGGCGGGAATGGGTTGTGCGCCGACCGGTGTGCCATCATCGGTGCGCCATTCCGCATGCACAACCTGTATCGGCGGATCATCTCCTTCGCGATAACGAAAACCGAGTCGCTCCTCACCTTCCGAAGATACCGCAGTGGCAGCAATCGTTACGTGAAGCTGCAAGCCTCCACCGCAACCTGGCGCCGGGAACCAGACCCGTTCGGCCAGAAACGTAAACGCGATCCGCGAGCCATCCACTGCCTGCCGATCGCTTCGTCGCCAGCCCTGACCGCTCAGGCCGCTCCAGCCACCGACCACTGCTCGTAACGGCGCATAAATGGCGACTATAGTCTGCGCAGATGGCGGTTCAGGGAGTACCCACATTCCCGGTGGGATTGCGCCGGAAGAGGGTAGTTTGATCGTTCCGCCGATGACACTCTGCTCGACCCGCGCATTTGGCAAGCGTACCGTCAATCGTCCGGCAGAAGAGGGCGCAGAGCTTCCTGCCAATACCGGGCCAAGCGCATAGCCGCATTCGATACAAAAGCGCGGATTGCCTTCTGGCAGGAGCGTCCCGCATTGGGGGCAGAAACGAGGGGGGCGGCGGGCGTTGTTCATAGCCTGACCTCATGGTAGCAAGAACGAGGCAAAGCAATACACGTCTCTTGCTGAAGAGTAATCCGGTGTTCGTGAGCCGAACACTTCGGCTGATGGCGTGACTGCCACTCATTATATCAATCTCCTGAAACAATCGATGTTTCATGCTTTCCGTTTTTTCACTTGACGTTGATGCCGCTATCCTCTACCATACCAGACAGCGCGTCTGGCGCAACAAGTCACAACCACATGGAGAATGTCTGCATGGGGCGCATTCTGGAACAGCTCGGCCTTTGGATTGAAAGCATCATTTTAGCTATCGGTTATCCTGGCATTACGCTGGTCATGCTGGCGGAAAACCTCTTCCCCCCTATTCCCTCTGAACTGGTGATGCCGTTTGCCGGTTTTCTGGTTGGGCGTGGAGAGCTAAACCTGTTGCTGGCAATCGGCGCCGGCACCCTCGGTTCAGTTTTGGGGGCGGTAGTGCTCTACTATGTCGGGATGCTGGCCGGTGAGCCGCTGGTCCGACCCTTCTTCCGCAACTATGGTCGCTTCTTCCTGCTCTCAGAGCAGGATCTTGATAAAGCGCTGCACGCTTTTACCACCCACGGTGACATCATCGTGCTTGGCGGACGAGTCATTCCGATCATTCGCAGCCTGATCTCATTACCGGCAGGGATGAATCGGATGCCGTTAGGTCGGTTTCTCCTCTTTACCACTATCGGCTCGACGATTTGGACATCGCTGCTCACGATCGGCGGTGTCATCCTGGGCGCTAACTGGGAGTTTGTGATCGAAATCGTCGATCAATATCAGAAGCTGGTGCTCGCCGTGCTGGCGATCACTGCTGTAGTCTTTGTGGTGCAGCGCTTGCGTGGCCTGCGCGGGATGGCGCTGAGCCGACGCAGCGAGTCGGTTGACTAGTATCGAAATCGTATGTCAGATGATGATAATCGTTCGGTGACCGGTTTGCCTCCTGATCTCTATCAGCTTTCACCGCTGACGGTGACTGAACGAGAATTGTGCTGTGCGCTTGTCAATCGGTTGCCCACGCCGGCGTGGTTGATTATCGGGCCAACGGTCTGGCCGGTGACGGGTGGGGCGGCGCAGCCAACGCCATGCTGTCCCTTGCCGTTCAGACGCGCTCACGTTGCTGATGTGCCAGCTCTGGCCGGTTTATTCGGGACGCAAAGTGTCTGGTTTCCACTAAGTGCGCGAGGTCTGGTGGTTGGTGGGTTAGTGCTGCCGGTGGTAGAGCTTGCATTGCCGTCGGCGCTGCTCGATCACCTGACGCTACTGGTTGAAGCAATCTACTCACGTCGCATGGCAACGCGGCAGGCGTTGTGGCAACATCTCCTCTCGCAGATAAAAGAGCGCTACGCGGCTGGTGAAGATCGCGAAGCGCTGTTGACAGAGGTGCTCGGCTCATTTTTTCGGCTCGTTCTCCAGCCGGCATCGGGCGCGAGTGTGACCGGCGCGAGTGTGAGGATACCCGGAATCGATGGTGTGTATCGTCGGGACTGGCCGTTTTGGTTCGACGAGGCCCATGCAGTTGAGCTGGCTCTGGCAATAACCGATCCGGCAATCACCCAGATCCGGGCTTTGCGTATGGCGACAGCAGGAGTCGCACACGACATCAACAACCTGCTGACGGTCATCCTGGGGCGAGCGCAGTTGCTCGAGCTTGATGCCGTCGGTCAACAAGTGGCTGATTTGCAGATGATTGCAACTGCGGCAGAAGTGGGAGCCGATACGGCGCGTCGATTGCAGCGTTATACTCAACTCGAACAACTTCATGTTCAGCCGGTGGATCTAGTTGCCATTGCGCATAACGCGATAGCTGCCACCACGTCTGAATTGTCGTCGCAGAACGATCTTATGGTCATTGCGGAACTGGATCCGCTACCGTCGGCGCCTGGTGATGCCGCCCTGCTGCGCATAGCTGTGACCGGTTTGATTATCGCGGCTGCGCGCGCTTCGCCAAATGGCGGTCTGATCAGGGTTGGTGGTGGCAGTGATGAACAATACGTCTGGATTGAGATCGCCGATCCAGCATTGCCGCCCAATACCGACCTGCGCAAGGTTTCGGCTCAAACCCGGCGCGCGCATTCGATTGAGCTGGCAATTGCGCGCCAGGTTGCGCGAGTTCATCGCGGTCATCTCCGTATCAGCTCAGCGCCATCTGGCGGGACATTGATCCAGCTCCTGATTCCGCGTGCGTGATAACGAAATGGAATGAGAGCTATGTCGTCGTGGCAGATACGGGAACGAGAAACGCTGTTGCATCAACCGCCTTTTCTTACGGTTGAACGTCATCACGTCGTCTTGCCTGATGGACGTGAAATTCCCAACTGGCAATGGGTGATCACGCCCGACTATGTCAATGTGGTTGCAATAACCGTTGAGGGCAGGTTTGTGCTCTTCCGGCAAGAGAAGTATGCCGTCAACGGTTTATCGCTGGCGCCGGTAGGTGGTTATCTTGAACCAGGTGAAGATCCGTTGCTCGCAGCGCAACGCGAGCTTCAGGAAGAGAGCGGGTATGTCGCACCCGATTGGGAACATCTGGGGAGCTATGCAGTTGACGGAAATCGCGGCGCCGGTGTCGCTCATCTCTACCTGGCCCGCGGCGCGACCTTTGTCGGCAAGAGCGTGAGCGATGATCTCGAAGCGCAGGAACTGGTGTTGCTCACTGTTGATGAGGTACGCCAGGCGCTGGCTGCGGGTGAGTTTAAGGTTCTGGCCTGGGCCGCGGTGATGGCGCTGGCTTTGTTGCATCTGCAAGCGGGATCGTGACCCGCGACGTTACGGGAACCATCTTTGATTGCGTTAAAACATACCTATGGGTAGAGGTCGTTATCCGGCTCGTTTGCATGTTTCGCCGCCGCCGCCTGCGTTAGCCGAGCGTTACTTTCGTTCGTGGCCAGCGCATGCGTTGTACCATACACCGACTCAATTCCCGCCCCTGAGCGCTGAAGGTTTATTCGGGCGAGATGCGCCGCTCACGCTCGAATTCGGTTGCGCTACCGGCGAATACCTTTGCGCTCTGGCAATGACACAGCCGGCAGCGTGTTTTGTCGGGGTTGATATTGTCGCCAAACCGCTCTACCGGGCGGTAGAGCGAGCGGCAGCGGCGAATTTGACCAATATTCTCTTCATTCACGCTGATGCGCGCTTGCTCTACCAGCGCATTCCTGATGCGTCGCTGGCGGCGATCATTCTCCATTTCCCCCCGCCGCTGCTGCGCAATCGGCAACGCAACCAGTTGCTCGTTTCGCCGCACATGCTGGCCTGCGCGGCGCGCGCGCTGCTCCCTGGTGGCTATCTCAGCTTTCTCACCGATCACCCGGCACTCTTCGCGTTGATGCAGGAACTCCTGCCCGCATTCCCCACCTTGCGCGCGCAACCCGCTTCGCCAGACGAGCTGGCGATCTTCGAATCGCATTATCACCGGCGCTGGGCAGCGCGGGGACGCAATATCAGCGGATTACGCATCGAGCGAGTGGCAGTCGGGTAAGTGTCAACCTGATAGGCGCATTGCTGACAGTGATCAGATGTCATGTCAATCATCACGGAGTCGCACTGATTGGCAAAGAGTGTATAATGCATACAGAAGTCTGTCCTGTTCTTCCATAAATCGTGACGCAACACTGTTCGGCCTTGTATGCATCTAGTCTGGAAAGCGCTCGATGGAGTGTCGGGTTGGTTGTGGCGCATGTTGCATTGCTCCATCAATCTCATCACCGATACCGGGAATGCCGGGCGGCAAACCGGCTGGAGTGCGTTGTATCCAATTAACCGCCGATAACCGCTGCGCGTTATACGGTCTGCCGGAACGTCCGTCGATTTGTGTTCGGTTGCGTCCACATCCTGAGATGTGCGGCAGCAGTGCCGCTGAGGCGATGGAATTGCTCAGCCGGCTTGAACGGGCTACTCAACCTGAAAAATGACTGAAATGTTAGCCAGAACTGTTGCCCGCATGCAACCAGATTGTCGCGATTTACGTTATTATTGCAGAGAATACAAACAGCTTACCCTCCCCTCGGAAAGGATCTTGTAACAAAATTGGAGTATGATACATGTGGGGGATGGGACAAGCGATCAATGCACACCGCAGTGCATGCTCCCTGACTCTAGATACGATCTTATATTACGGATTGTCGATGCGGGCCGGCGTCAGCGCCAGGTGGCGCAAGCCGGATCGACATTCCAGGAAAGGAAGCCGCAGTGACTGACTTCGATCTAGAAAGTTTGAGCATACCTGAGCTCGAACGACTGCGGGACGCGATCAATCAGCGCCTGCTTCAACTGCGCTACAGTACGCCGCGTTCGTTGCCCGAACTGTTGCGCATGTTGGAAGAGGTGAAGGTCGTCCTGAGCGATCAGGGCAAGGAGTGGCGCTCGTTAGAGCGCTGGCAGTGGATGGATGGCCAGATACGGTTCTGGCTTAACCCGGCTGATCAGGTGCGTTACCGGGCCGGATGGTATACAATCGAAGAGCTTATCCTCTGGTCGCAGGATCGAGGTCCTGTCCTCGTCCCGCAGGAGGAAGAGGAAGAGGATCTGGAAGGCTGGACGGAGATCAACGGTGTGCGTATCCGTTGGTTGCCCGACGGCACAATGGAACGCCAGTGAAATAGCTATTTGCGCGCCTGCCCCAGGCCGACATCGTTCTATCTGGCTTTTACATCCTGGGGTGAGCGAGCGCTGCACTCAATGTTTACGGTTAGAAATAAAGAGGGCAGACGGTGCCAGTCTGGCAAGTGGTAGCTTCCTCATCAGCATGTTGCGCTCGATCTGATGACCGATGGGCAAGCAAAGACCGCTGTGAGCTTCACAACCCCAGCCAGCGCGCCAGGAATGGCGCCAGCAGCGAAGTCATTGCGCCGTTGAGACCCATTGCCAGACCGGCCAGCGCCCCGGCTTCGCTGCTGAATTGCAACGAGCGGGCTGTACCGAGACCATGGGAAGCCAGCCCCAACGCAAAGCCGCGTTCACTATCATCGCGCACTCCCATCAGACCCAGCAGTTCCCAGCCGAATAAAGCGCCAACCATACCGGTAACGATGACAATGACGGCAGTGAGCGACGGTAGTCCGCCCAGTTGTTCGGCAATGCCCATCGCGATGGGCGTTGTGATCGATTTCGGCGCCAGTGAGCGCAACGTGACATTGGACAATCCTGCCAGGCGACCGATCAGCACTGCTGCGGCGATCCCGGTAGCTGAGCCGATCAGCAAGCCGGCCAGCGCCGGCCAGAAGATGCGGCGCAACGCCCGTTCTGATTCGTAGAGTGGAATGGCCAGCGCGACCGTTGCCGGCCCTAACAGGAAATGGACAAACTGCGCGCCATCGAAATAGGTCGCGTAAGGGGTGTCGGTCGCCATCAAGATGGTGACAATCGTGATGATCGCAAGCAGCACTGGGTTAAGTAACGGCGGCGATCCGAGCCGACGACTGATCTCAACCATCACCCGATAAATGGCAATCGTCGCCGTCAACCAGAGTAACGGCGTCTGAGCAAGATAGACCCAGATTGAGAAGATGCGTTCATCCATTGGTATTCCATCACTTTCCCCGGCGTAGCCAGTGTACTGTCAAACCGGTGACGATCAGCGTGACTACCGTTGAAGCGATAATTGCCGCCAGCAGTGGCCCGCCTTCGCGCGCGAGCACGGGTAAATGCACCATCACTCCAACCCCTGCCGGCACAAACAGTAAAGGCAGGTGTGACAGCACGCCGTGAGCGGTAGCGCTAAGCTGAGCCGGCGGGCCGCCGCGCCAGCGCAAGACGGTGAAGAGCAAGAGCATGCCCACGACGGGGCCGGGGATTGGCAAATTGAGGCCGCGACTGAGCACTTCGCCGATCAACTGGAAGAACAGCAGTCCAAGTAGTGCGTCGATCATGGTGTCGTAGCTCCCGGGTCGTAAGGTTTGGTTTACCGCGTTAAAAGATTCGGTTTGTCAATTATCACAATGATGCAAATGTCATGGCGATTTGACAAGTTGAAACCAGCTCATCGTGTACTCGTTGCGTGACAATTCGGTCATTGCCGCGCCGAACAGAGAATGCTATCGTGACGACCACTTCTCATGCCGGTCAGTAAGGCAATAAATTGACATAACATTTGTTTTCTGGTTCCATCGACTGAGAGTGAAGTGTTCTGGTAAAGGGTCACGCCTTTGTCTGACCGGTACCGGCATCGCAAGCCGTATGATGCGAAGCGTGGGAATCATCTGCTTCGATGTCGATGAATCCCCGTCTCGTCATGTCATGTCGGAAAGACGGCGCGCGCAGCGCTCGATCCTGAGCCATTTACCAGTTTGCATTCGCGCATACAGGCGACTGACAACGCGCGCGCAATACCTACTATAATAAACATCAGAGGACGCAATGATACCAGCGTCCGGGAGGAGATATGGCAAAACCAATTGTGGCTATCGTTGGTCGTCCAAATGTTGGCAAATCGACCTTTTTCAATCGCTTAATCGGCGAGCGACGGGCGATCATAGAGGATATTCCCGGCACCACCCGCGACCGGCTCTACGGCGATACGTTTTGGAATGGGCGCGAGTTTACGGTGGTTGATACTGCCGGTATTCTGTTTGGCGATGACGATCCTTCATTACCCGAAGCTGAGATCAATCGGCGCACTCGCGAGCAGGCCGAGCATGCCATTGCTGAAGCCGATGCGATTATTTTCATGGTTGATGGTCGCGATGGGCTGACAGCGGCTGATGCAGATGTGGCCGATATTCTGCGCACTACTGCCAAACCGGTGGTTCTGGCCGTCAATAAATGCGATAGTCAGGAGCGGATGCTCGATGCGGTCGAATTCTATGCGCTCAATCTAGGCGATCCGATCCCGATGAGCGCATTTCATGGGCTGGGCACCGGCGATGTGCTTGATCGTCTGACCGAGCATTTGCCGCCCAAGACGTTTGATACGGAAGAAGAACGACATTTGCGGGTGGCGATTGTTGGTCGTCCCAATGTTGGTAAGTCCTCACTCCTGAATCGATTGCTGGGCAAAGAGCGGAGCGTGGTGAGTTCGATTCCCGGCACGACTCGCGATCCGATTGATACGACTATCACCTATTACGGTGAACCGATTACTTTGATCGACACGGCGGGTATTCGGCGCGCTGGCAAGATCGAACGTGGTATCGAAAAGTATAGCGTCCTGCGCACACTGCGCGCCATTGAGCGGTGTGATGTCGCGTTGCTGCTGATCGACGCAACGGAAGGTGTCACGGCCCAGGATACCCACATTGCCGGGATGGTTATCGATGCGAAAAAGGGTTTGATCCTGGTGGTTAATAAATGGGATGCAGTGGACAAGGACACGTATACTTACTATGCCTTTACAGAACAGGTGCGCGAGGCATTCAAGTTTGCCGATTACGCGCCGATTGTTTTCGTCTCGGCGTTGACCGGCCAGCGTGTGAGTCATCTGCTCGACTATGCTCGCGAGGTCTACGCGCAGCGACAAAAGCGCGTTCCGACGAGTGAGCTGAACAATTTCCTGCGCGAGGCGGTTTTGCAACAGCCGCCGATGGCAACCAAAAAAGGTGCCCATTTGCGCCTTTACTATGCAGTGCAACCCCAAACTGAGCCGCCGGTCTTTCTCTTTTTTGCGAACGATGGCGAACTGGTACACTGGTCGTATGCCCGCTACCTCGAAAATCGATTGCGAGAGCGGTACGGTTTTCAGGGAACGCCAATCGTCATCGTTTTTCGCTCGCGCGAGCGCAAAGAGGAATCTTAATCTTGCTTGCCAGGGTTGGTATAGTCGGGGTGGCAATTTCAGAACAACTTGTTGCGCTCGCATCAATCATTTCTGTCATAGCGACAATGGCAAAGCAGCAAACAGATGACCGGGCAGGTCAACCTGTTTGCTGCTTGTAATCATGTGAGGGAGGATTTTTCATCATGCACGTTACCGATGTCTGGCCAGGTCGTCCCTTTCCGCTTGGCGCAACATGGGATGGCGAAGGGGTGAATTTTGCGCTCTTTTCAGCCCATGCCACGCGGGTCGAGTTGTGCTTGTTCGATAGCCCAACTGCGCCACGCGAAGCGCTGCGTATCATTCTGCCCGAACGAACCCATGATGTCTGGCATGGATATATTCCTGGTTTGCGTCCCGGTCAGCTCTACGGCTATCGCGTCCATGGCCCCTATGCGCCCCAGCAAGGCCATCGGTTCAATCCGTATAAATTGTTGATCGATCCCTATGCCCGCGCTTTGTGCGGTGAGCTGCGCTGGGATAAGGCAAACTATGGCTATCGCGTCGATAGCCCATATGGCGATTTGACGATTGGCAAACGCGATAGTGCGCCATATGTGCCGCGCTCGGTCGTAATCGATCCACAGTTTGATTGGGGCGATGATCGTCCACCTGACATTCCAATGGCTGACTCGGTGATCTACGAGCTGCACGTTAAGGGCTTTACCAAACTGCATCCGGCGGTTCCTGAGCAGTTGCGCGGTACCTATGCCGGATTGGCTTCTCCGGAAGTTATCGCATATCTGAAAGAACTGGGGATCACAGCGGTTGAACTTTTACCGGTCCAGGCCTTTATCACCGATCAGTTTCTGGCCGATCGGGGTCTGACCAACTATTGGGGCTACCAGCCCATCAACTACTTCAGTCCTGAACCACGCTACGCGAGCCAGCGTGATCCGCAGGCTCAGGTCAACGAATTCAAGACAATGGTCAAGGCTCTGCATGCTGCCGGGATCGAGGTGATTATCGATGTGGTCTACAATCATACCGGTGAGGGAAATCATCTCGGCCCAACTCTCAGCTTTCGCGGGATCGACAATGTGGCCTATTACCGGTTGATGCCTGATCAGCCGCGCTATTATCTCGATGACACCGGTACCGGCAATAGCCTCGACATGAACAATCCACGGGCGCTACAAATGGTTCTCGACTCGCTACGTTACTGGGTAAGCGAGATGCACATCGACGGCTTCCGCTTCGATCTGGCGCGCACCCTGACTCGTGGTCCGGCTGGATCTGATCAACTCAGCCCATTCCTGGCTATGGCGCAACAAGATCCCGTTCTGTCGCGCGTGAAATTGATTGCCGAGCCTTGGGATGTCGGCTTTGATGGCTACTGGGTCGGTCGTTTCCCACCGCCTTGGGCTGAGTGGAATGGTCGTTATCGCGATACTGTGCGTCGTTTCTGGAAAGGTGATCCCGGTCAGGCCGCTGATTTTGCTTCGCGCTTGATGGGATCGATGGATCTTTACCATCACAACGGTCGTCGTCCCTACCACTCGATTAGTTTCGTCACTGCTCACGATGGCTTCACGCTGCGCGATCTGGTCACATACAACGAAAAGCATAATGAAGCCAATGGTGAAGAGAATCGCGATGGCGACTCGCACAATAATTCCTGGAATTGCGGTGTAGAAGGGCCGACTGATGATCCTGAGATTCGCGCATTGCGCCTGCGCCAGATGATGAATTTTATCGCGACCCTGTTTCTGTCGCAGGGGACGCCGATGTTGCTGGCCGGTGACGAGCGTGGTCGCACTCAGCAGGGCAATAATAACGCCTACTGCCAGGATAATCCGATCTCCTGGGTTGACTGGCGGTCCGACGAGGAAGCCGATCTGTTACTGGCCTTTACCCGGCGCTTGATCGCTTTCCGGCGCGCGCATCCCATCTTGCGTCGGCGCCGCTTTTTTGCCGGACATCTGGGCAACGCCGAGTACGATGTAGAATGGCTCAGTCCTGATGGTCAAGAGGTGAGCGCAGAGCTGTGGCAGCAGCCCGATCTACGCTGTATTGGCATGTTGCTCAACGGCTTTGTAATCGATGATCGTAATGAGCGTGGCGAGTCGATGCGCGATGATGTGTTGCTAGTGTTGATCAACGCTGGCGATGAAGCTGTGCCGTTTATCTTGCCCGACTGGCCTGATGACGCTGAATGGCGACTGGTCATTGATACCGCTCAACCCGAACTGTGTGAGCCGGCGCGGGTGACCGATCAGATGTACCAGATTCAGCCTCGTTCGCTGGCGGTACTAATCGAGCGGATCGATAGCAAACCACCCTTGCAAATCGATCAGACTACGGTTGCCGCGTCAATCGAGCAGGTGACAACTTTTTAACCTTTTGGTAACAAATTCGTACAGACTACCGTTATAGTACAAGAAATGATCCTTCGTCAGACGTTCTAGCGGAGTCTTGCAATGCGCACTCGTCTTAAGCTGAAACCCGGCCAACGTGGCACGAAGAAACTTCAGGCACTATACGGTGATCGATTAGTTTGTGTCCGTTATCGCTACGATGCTGAGAGTGGCCGTCGCTTAAAGACGATTGAGTTAATCGTGGAAGAAAAACAATGGTCCCCTCGCGCTCAGAGCGAACAGAATGCTCTTGAGCAACTGGCCATAGATTGAGCAGAATGACCAGATGCTGATGTTGCAGGCGGCGCGTTGACCGGCAGCAGCGCCGCTTGTTCATACCTCAGCACACCAGCCTTCACCTGCCCTCGCCGTCATTGGGCGAGCAAGGATATTGCCAGCAGGCCATTTCCTGGCGCGCAGGTCGGTGATGCCAGGCACAGAGCGTTAACAGCGCGGTGCTTTTTTCAAGAGAAAAGGCTTTGGTTCATAGTTGCCTCCACCCCTACGCTGTGGGTAATGTAGCGTCTTTTCCGTTTCATGTCGTCGCT
Organism: uncultured Chloroflexus sp.; assembly: GCF_937129525.1. GTDB lineage: Bacteria > Chloroflexota > Chloroflexia > Chloroflexales > Chloroflexaceae > Chloroflexus. The sequence goes on from NZ_CAKZNK010000041.1 coordinate 16,573, forward strand.
GTTCACGTTAACCGGCAAGTTCCCGCTGTAGCGCCGATGAATCCTTTTGCGCGCCGCTCAATGACGGTTGACTGTGGGTGCCGCTTATTCCTGCCCTGTATCTTTTGCGCGAACACGATGATGTTTTCATTCTTGCCAGATCAGCATTAATGGTAGTATTATTATAGTCAGTATTTTCTCTGATTTCTTTCTCTGTCTTTGGGTCATCAGCCATGATTTGCGCAGGGGGAGCCTGTCAACCTCCATTGCTCGCCTGTGCCGGGGGCGCAGGTCATCCAGCACGCCAGGAGGGGTTCGGTGAACAACCTCTCTTCTGAAGAATGTCTTTCAGCGAGTTCTCTGCTTCAGCAGATTGAAGCTCTCCAGGCAGAAGTTACGCGCTTGCGTGAGCAGAACCGGTTTCTGCTTGCCGCCGTAAACGAGATGACGAGCGGGATGGTTGTTACCGATGCCCGGTTCGATCAGCCGATCATCTTCGTCAATCGAGCATTCAGTGACATCACCGGGTATACCCCTGCTGAAGCCCTTGGCCGCAATTGCCGTTTTCTACAGGGGCCGCAAACCGATCGCGCGACCGTTGCCCGCTTGCGGGAAGCAATTGCCGCCGAACGACCGATCCAGGCGCGTCTGCTCAATTACCGCAAAGATGGCCAACCGTTTTGGAACCAACTGGCAATCAATCCGGTGCATGACGATACCGGTCAGGTGGTTGCCTTTGTCGGCTTGCAAACCGACATCACGGCTCAGATGGCGGTTGAACAAGCGCTGGCCGAGCGCGAACAGTTGTTGCGCGCGGTTGGCCGAATGGCCGGTGTTGGTGGATGGGAATTGGATCTGGCCACGCGCCAGATGGTCTGGTCGGAGGAGATGTTTGTGATCCACGAGCTGCCGGTGGGGGAACCACCGCCGCCAGAAGTGGCGTTGTGGTTTTATCCGGCTGAGGTGCATCACATTATTGATCGCGCGTTTCGGCGCTGTGTGGAGTCTGGCGAGCCATGGGATCTTGAACTGCCGTTTCGCACGGCGCGCGGTAACTTGCGCTGGGTTCGTTCACTCGGTCAACCGGTATGGGAAGACGGTCATATCGTCAAGATACGCGGCACCTTTCAGGACATTACCCGCAACAAAGAGAGTGAACTGGCGCTGCGCGCAAGCGAGCAGCGTTACCGCATGCTGGCTAATTTGTTGCCGGGTAGCATTGTGCTGATGTTTGATGCCGATCTGCGGCTGACTCTGGTGGCCGGCGCCGAATTGGCCCGTTTTAACGTCGATGCGGCTGCGCTGGAGGGGCAATACCTGTCTGATGTTCTGCCTGAGCCGCATCGCGCAAAGATATTACCGCTCTGTCGCGAGGCGTTGAATGGCGTTCCCCGTCAGATCGACTATGTGTTTGATGGCGAAGTGTTTGATACGACCATTTTGCCGGTTGAGATTACTCCTGGTCAGGTGAGCGGTGGCCTGATAATAGGGCGCAACATTACCGCCGAACGCCGGATTGCTGCCGATCTGTTGCGGGCCAAAGAAGCGGCTGAACAGGCAGAACGCGCGCGCTCGGCCTTTCTGTCTGCGATCAGCCACGAGCTGCGCACACCGTTGAACGCAGTTATCGCCAGCGCCGAGTTGCTTTTGACCGACCACCTGCCAGACGCCCAGCGTATGCTGGCCGAGATGATTCGCGCGGGGGGTGAGTCGTTGTTGGCCATTGTCAATAACGTGCTCGATCTCTCGCAAATGGAAGCTAACCGGTTGGAAATAACCATCGAACCGGTCGATGTGCGCGCTCTGATTGATGCAGTGGTCGCTCTCTTCCGTCGGGATGCCATGCACAAGGGTCTGTCGCTCGATGTGATCATCGAGCCAGACTTGCCGAAGCAAGTACTGACCGATGGCGCGCGGTTGCGCCAGATTGTGATCAATCTGGCGAGCAATGCGGTGAAATTTACCGATCGTGGGAGCGTAGTGATCAAGGTCGCAATTTCGGCTGCGGCTGATGAGCGCAGCGAATTACAGATTACGGTGCGCGATACCGGCATTGGCATTCCCGCTGCGCAACTGCCCCGCATCTTTCAACCAATGACCCAACTCGAGCGCGATCAGGCGCGTCGCGGCGGCGCCGGTCTGGGACTGGCAGTCAGTTTGCAACTGGCACAGATGATGGGTGGCTCGCTGAGCGTGGAGAGTCGGGTTGGAGAAGGATCGACGTTTACGCTGAAATTGCCGGTTCAGATTGTTACAACCGCTCATCCGGCGCCAGAAGCCGTGGTCGAACCGGTCGCGTCATTGCCGCCCGCGCGCGAACTTCGGGTGCTGGTGGCCGAAGATAACGAGATCAACCAGCAAGTGGCGTTCCAATTGTTGCGCGTGTTGAAGTGTCAGGTTACGGTCGTTCCCAACGGTCTTGAGGCCGTACAGGCCGTGCAGCGACAACCATTCGATGTGGTGTTGATGGATATTCAGATGCCGGAAATGGATGGCGAAGAGGCCACGCGCCGCATCCGCGCCCTTGGCGATCAGATTCGGCAACCGCGAATCATTGCGCTCACGGCCTATGCCATGGCCGGAATGCGCGAGCGGTGCCTGAATGCCGGGATGGATGATTTTCTCAACAAACCGGTGCGACTCCAGGATTTGCGCGAAGCGTTGCAGAAACCTGTCAGATCGCCAGCCGCGCCCCCTCTCGCCGGCGCAACGGTCGATGATCAGGTGATCGATTGGAATGTGTTTGGCGAATTGCTGTCAGCATTGGGAGCCGGTCAGACCGATGTCGCCATGAAAACACGCGAGCTGATTCGACGCGAATTTCAGCAGCAACTCGATCAACTGTCGGAAGCCATTCGCAACCACGATCCCGCTCAGGTTCGCCATATTGCGCATCGCCTGAAGGGTGGCGCGCGCCAGGTTGGAGCGGTGCGCGTGGCGGCAGCGGCACAGTCCCTTGAACAGGCTGCCGCGGCGCAGATGCCGCTTGAGTCGCTGTTAAACAACCTGCAATACGCTGTGTCTGAAACGATCAGATTGCTCGAAATCGGTTGACAGGCAAGCAGCGCTGTGCTACCTTAGATTCATCCCAGCCAGCAACCTAGCGACAGGGTCGTCGTAATTCAAAGTAGAGAGGAGAGAGCAATGGCGAAGAAGATCCTCTTTCTGGTCGGCGACTACGTGGAAGATTACGAAGTGATGGTGCCGTTCCAGGCCCTGGCTGCGTTAGGCTATGAGGTTCACGCTGTCTGTCCGGGCAAGAAGGCCGGTGAATTCGTGCGCACGGCGGTGCATGATTTTGAGGGCGATCAAACCTATAGTGAAAAACGCGGCCACAATTTTACCCTGAACAAAACCTTCGATGAGGTAAACGAGAGCGAGTATGATGCGCTGGTAGTGCCGGGAGGGAGAGCGCCAGAATACATCCGGCTCAATCCGCGCGTACTCGAAATCACGCGCCATTTCTTCACTGCCAACAAGCCGGTTGCCGCAATTTGTCACGGCCTGCAGGTGTTGGCAGCGGCTGGCGTACTCAATGGCCGCCGTTGCACGGCATACGCGGCAGTGGGTCCCGATCTGCCACTCATTGGCGCCGAATATCACGCCATTCCGGTCGATCAGGCGATTACCGACGGCAACCTGGTCACAGCTCCGGCCTGGCCGGCTCATCCAGCCTGGCTGGCTCAGTTCCTCAAGGTATTGGGCGCGAAGATCGAGCTAGAGCCGCAAGCCGCTGAGGCAGTGGGCGCATAAACGCTGTTTCCAGTCGCTGGCGCGGCGCATCCGCTTCGGGTGCGCCGTTTGCATTCCTTGCGTGAGTGGCAATCGCCGGTCGGGAACGTGGGAACTCAGGCGGTGTCAGTATCGTCTCAGAAAAAGAAGTGCTATTTTGTCTTGTCAGCGCCGGTTATTCCCGGTACAATGCCAGTACTACTTGATTTAATCAAACGCTGGCGCATTACTGCCTATGCCGTATATCTCCTTTATCTATCCTGAAGCGCTTTGGCTACTCATCGTGCCGGTTGGCATCGTGATGTTAGCGCTCGCAGCGCCGCGACGACTATCTCCTGTTCGGTTCTGGAGCAGCTTGATAGTGCGGGTTTTGATCGCCACAGCGCTGGTCTTCGCCTTTGCTGGCGTGCAGTTTGTGCGTCCAGTTGATCGGCTAACCACCGTCTTTTTGCTCGATGGCAGCGACTCGATGCCGGCTTCAACCCGCGCTCAGGCCGAGGCCTTTATTCGCGCCGCGTTAGAAGCGATGCCGGCTGACGATCAGGCGGCGATCATCGTTTTTGGCGAAAATGCGCTGGTCGAACGCGCTCCTGATAGCGACCGGCGCCTCGGTCGGATTGCTTCGATCCCGATTGCCAACCGCACCAATATCGAATCGGCTATTCAGCTTGGGATGGCCCTCTTCCCCGCCGATGCGCAAAAGCGGCTGGTGTTACTCTCTGATGGCGGTGAAAATAGTGGCCGCGCAATTGACGCCGCTCGTTTGGCTGCCAGCCGGGGTATTCCAATTGATATTGTTGATTTGACGCTGGTCAATGCTGATGCTGAAGCGCTGGTTGCCAGCGTCGAAGCGCCGAACAGCGTGCGTGACGGCCAGGAGGCGTTGATTGTTGCCACCGTGGAAAGTAATGTTGCTCAGCCAGCTTTGGTGCGCTTGATCGATGATACCGGTGTCGTAGCTGAGCGGGCGCTTGAGCTGTCACCCGGCGCAACGCGGGTTGAGTTTTTGGTGCCGATAGCGGGAAATGGTTTTCAACGCTATCGAGTGCAGGTTGAGGCAGCTCGCGATGGCAGGGTGCAAAACAATGAGGCAGCAGCGCTGATTCGGGTGCAAGGGCCGCCGCGGGTGCTGCTCATCGCGCGCGCGCCAGCCGATGCCCGGCCACTGGCCACTGCTTTGACGGCAGCCGGTATGATTGCTGAAGTCATCTCTCCCGAAGCGGCGCCGCGATCGCTGGCCGATCTCAGCGCGTATGATGCCCTGGCGCTGGTCAATACGCCGGCGCGCTCGTTGCCGGTGGGGTTGATGCAGGCGATTCCTGGCTACGTGCGCGATCTGGGGCGTGGGTTGCTGATGGTTGGTGGCGAAGAGAGCTTTGGGGTTGGCGGCTATGGCCGCACTGCCGTCGAAGAGGCGCTGCCAGTGTACATGGATGTGCGTAATCGCGAAATTCGTCCCGACCTGGCCATTGTTTTTGTGATTGATAAGTCGGGTTCGATGGATGCCTGTCACTGCGCTGACCCTGATCGCAATGCGCCGATCACATCGTCTTCCGAACGCAAGATTGACATTGCCAAAGATGCAATTGCCCAGGCGACGGCGTTGTTAAGCGATCAAGACACGGTGGGTGTGGTAACGTTCGACGGCGCAGCGTTTCCCACGTTTCCCGCCACTCGTGGCGCTACTGTCGAACAGGTGATGGAAGCAGTGTCTGGGGTAGAGCCGCGTGGCCCAACCAATATCCGGGCTGGTTTGCTACGCGCAGAAGAGATGTTGCAGCAGGTCGATGCGCGCATCAAGCATATGATTTTGCTGACCGATGGTTGGGGCAGCGGAGGCGATCAGTTTGATATTGCCGCTCGCTTGCGGGAACAGGGTATTACACTGACCGTAGTCGCTGCTGGTAGCGGTTCGGCAAACTATTTACAACAGCTTGCTGGCGAAGGTGGCGGTCGTTACTATCCGGCGGCTGATATGGCTGATGTGCCGCAGATTTTCGTCCAGGAGACGATTACAACGATTGGGAACTATATCGTTGAAGGCGCTTTCATGCCGGTGCGCTATGGCAATAGCCCGATTCTGGCCGGAATTGGCGCGGTGCCACCGCTCTACGGCTACAACGGTAGCACGCTGAAAGATACTGCCCAACTACTGCTGGCAACTGAAGATCAGCAACCGCTTCTGGCTACATGGCAGTACGGTCTCGGGCGTAGCGCAGCCTGGCTGAGTGATACGAAAGGTAAGTGGGCGCGCGATTGGATTGCCTGGGATGGTTTTCCGCGCTTTGCGGCTCAGTTGATCGGTGATCTTACCCCTCGCGGTGGGCAGGATGTGCGCGCTGAAGTGTCGGTGGCCGGTAGCGAGACGGTCATTCGGTTACTGACTACTGCCGGTCAGGACGATCTGACGGTGACGGCTACGCTCATCGGTGGTGATGGTTCGCGGCGGGAAGTGCGCCTCACGCAGGTTGCGCCCAATCAGTATCAGGCTCGCCTGGAAAGCCCTAATCCCGGCACTTACCTGGTGCAGATTGCCGGCGCGCGTGGCGATCGGGTGGTGGTGCAAGAGACTGCCGGCATGGTGGTACCCTATTCATCCGAGTATCGCAGCGCGCAGGCAAATCCTGGCTTACTGGCTGAGCTGGCGAGCACAACCGGTGGCCGATTTGTCAACGATCCTGCTGAAGTCTTTGATCGCCTCAATTGGGTCTTCTCGGCGCAGGAAATCGGATTGCCACTGCTTTTGCTCGCTCTGATCTTGCTCCCTGTTGACATTGCCTTGCGGCGGTTGATGGTGCGGAGGAGCGATTGGGGTATGGTCGGGACGCTGGCCGGTCGCTTGCGTCCGGCAAGCGCTACCCCAACAGTCCCCGATCCGGTATTGAGCCGGTTGCGCGCCGCGCGCGATCAGGCGCGTCGCCACATGACGGGTGAGCAAACGCCGTTGCCTCCAGTATCGCCGTCGTCACCGCTAGCGTCACCTCCTTCTTCATCAGGTACCCCCGCTGAGCCGGATGAAGCGATTGCGCGGTTGCGCGCTGCAAAGGAACGGGCGCGCAAGCGGATTACGGGTGAAGAGCGTGAATGATGTCGGCATGAGAGTGAATAACGTCGTGCCTGATGAAACCCGACAGTGGGTTGGTCGCCTGGCTGCCGCATTAATCATCGGTATCCTGGCCGGTGTCATCGCTTTCCTGACTGCGCGCGCAATAGGATCGGCCTGGTGGTTAGTCAATCAGCAGGCATTGCTTGAAGCAACGCGACAAGCGTTACAAGAAGGGGTCATCGGTTTGGCCAATACTGACCTGCGCGCGTTGCGCATGGCTGCCGAAGCGCAACAGATGATGATTGCTGAGGTAAGCGCCTGGATTGGCCTGGGAGTCGGTCTGACCGCCGCAATTGGCGCGCTTGTGCGTCTCGAGCTGCGCGGCGGTTAGCCGGCAAGCCGATATTGTTGGATTGGCGTGCCCTGCTCGATGCAATACCGGCAGCCGGAGGAAAGAAGAGACTCACTCCTGACCCTTTGATCCGGGTAGAAGAAGGGAACGATCGGTCGCTACCAAGAAACCTTACGACGATTCAATGCGCTGCCAAAGGTTTGCCGTCAATTCCTGCGCAAACGACGACGGTCGTTCAGCAGCAACGCACACGAGCAATGCACGCATCGCCCGTGAGCAGCCAACATAAAACAGGCGACGCTCTTGCGCAATCATTTCGGCTTGTTCTGTCACCGGTAAGTGGTGATAACTGTGTGGAAAGTGGTCTTGCTCTAACCGCAGCACGGCCACAAACGGAAACTCAAGCCCCTTGGCCGAGTGAATCGTCATCACCTTCACCACCGGTTTGCGCAGGTCAACTTGTCGCTTTTCCATCACCTCAGCCGCCATACCGATCCGTTGCAGTTGCTCACAAATCTGTTGCGCGACTTGTTTGCTGTGGCAGAGTACAGCGCCGGCGTGCGCCGGTAACCGCCAACGTCGCGCCGCGACGGTAAAGAAGTCGCGAATGGTAATCGCTTCTTCCTCGCTATTGCGGCAAAAGTGTACTGTCGGCAGATCTCCGCTTAGGGTCGTCTCGGTCGGCAGATGCTTGTCGGCATTGCCAGACCAGGCGGCACACGCGGCGGCAATCTGGGCCGTATTCCGATAGTTTCGCCGCAACACAAAACTGCGTCCCTGGAGGCGCAAAAGGTTGCTGATCTGCCGCCAGGAAAACCCGCGCTGGTAGAGCGATTGGTTGGCGTCGGCTGTTAAGTAGATCGCATGCGGCGAATCAACGCAAGCTAGCAGGAAGCGCAATGCCACCGGCGACAGATCCTGAGCCTCGTCGATGACAATGGCACGATAGGGACGATTGGGTTGTTGTTGGGCCAATGCCAGCGCCTTCTGCCGCACCTGCCCCCACGTTGTCAATCCATTCTGGCGCAAGATGGTCTGCCAGGTTTCGTACACTGCCCACACCGCGGCGCGGCTGGCAGCGCGCAAAGAGATGTTGCGACCACTGCGGGCGTGGGCCAGGTATGCATTCAGGTCGCTCAGCCCCCAATGTTCGATCACGTTCATAAACTCATCCAGCAGATATTCCTGCCCAAGTGTCAGGAGAGTTGCGCGTCGGCGCTGCTGTTCGGCGCCAGTTGCGCCGGGCATCGGCGCAGTCGCCAAAGCTGCGCCTAGCGCATCGAGCAAATCACGCTCAGACGCGAATTTGGGTGTGCCACAGGCGCGCGCATACTGGCGAAAAATGAGACTATCAACCGTATTGACTTCAACCCCTTTATCAGCCAGCTCACCTTCCAGCAGGCGCTCGAGCAGTTGCGTGGAATAGGAGATCAGCGTATTTGTGTAAGTCGTGAAAAGGATCGGCGACCATCCTTCGTCTACCAGGCGCTTGACGCGGTAAAGAGCGACAATCGATTTCCCGGTGCCTGGCCCACCGCGAACCAGGGCCGGACGATCAAGTGGGGTTTCAACCAGCCGTTGTTGAGCAGGATCCAGCACGAGTAGAAAATCGGTCAATTCACCGGCTGCAAACCGGTCGAGATCTTCCGCTTCGTTGAGCAGAAACTGTGGTTGTTGCAAAATCTCTTCAATCTGGCGCGGGTAGAGAATGTCGATGATTCGTTCGATGATAGGGGATGGCACCGCCGCAGCCAGTAATTCGTCTTCGGTTTTAACTTCTCGCAGTGCCGGCCAGTATTGTTCTGGAATATGCCAGCGTTGCAGTTCGTCGTCGGTGAATTGACGAGGGAGCAGGCTGGAAGCAGGAGGCACCGGGGAGCTAAATGTTTGCGCGTTGGGCGGATTGGTCGATTGCGAATCGGCTTGCTGTTTGAACGATGACTCTGCTGCTGGCAATTCCACGGGTAGATCGATGTCGCCAAACTCGTGCTGGTACGTCTGATCGTCACGTTTGCGAATAGTGATCAGTTTGACCCATCCCGTTCCAACGGTGTAAATCAGGCGATAATCGCCGATTCTAACCCGATAAAGCGGCGGAGTGCGGTTTCTCAGCTTTTTCGCATCGCCCTGAGCCGAAATCGGATCGCGTTCCAGTACTTTCACTTTTTGCGAGATAGCTTTCTGGATCCTCTGCGGCAGGTCGAGCAGTTCGTTGAAGAACGTTGGCGGTGTAACAATCTGATATTTCGTCATCGATCTGCTTCCCGCAGTGTTAGCAAGACAGTTTCGATTAGTGGCCGGCAAGTGTTGGTTACGAGAGTATTGCTTGTTGTTGAGAGTGTGTCATAGTAGCGGCATGATAACATTGTTTCTGATTTCCTGGTTTTTGATTCTTGTAAGAATAATTTAACATAATAAAACCGCGCACTGTCTGAGCTGATCAGGCGCGGTTTTATCGATTTACAGCAGGTATGACGCGGCGCTAATCATCGTTATCATCGTCGTCATCGTCATCGTCATCGTCGTCATCGTCCCCACGGTCGTCGTCCTGCGGCGGTGGTGGTGGCGGCGCAGGCGTGGCGGTGGGTGGTGGCGGCGCGGGCGTGGCGGTGGGTGGTGGCGGCGCGGGCGTGGCGGTGGGTGACGGTGTGATGGTTGGTTGCGGTGATACTGTCGCAGGTGGTAGAGCAGGAGTTTGGGTTGCAGTCGGTAATGCGGCAGAAGTCGGTGTTGCAGTGATCTCACGATGTGGTTGAATATTGGTACCGTTTTCTGCATCATCGTTTGCTACTACGATGATAGTTGTTGCCTGCACTACCTTATTTGTTGTCCGTCCAGTAACCACAACTTCGGCATCAATCGATAACCGGCCCTTGATTTCGGTTGTCCGATCTATGATCACCGGAATACCGGCGACTATCAAGCGGTCAGGCGCTATTTGATCAAGTGAACCTTGAAACTCAACAATCGCTTCACGATTGCGTTCAATGAGACTGGTTACCTCGCTGCGACGACGCTCGGTGAAGGTTGCTGCGAGTTGTTCATCGTTGCCACTGAGAATGAGCTGCACTCGTTCAACTGACCGTTTCACGCCGTAAAGAAGATCGCCGGGTAGTGAAGAACTGGCTGCCCAGACCAGACCACTGCTTACGAATACCAGCAACAGCAATATGCTGGCTGCGAAAAGGGCAACCTGTCGTTGCAAGGAGAACCGGGTTTGACGGATTGTAGCTGCCTGTTGCAGGAAGGAACGTCGTGAGGCAAGGCGAGTGCTTGTTGTCGATTCAGTAGCAAGCTTGAACAGTGACGCGGCAGTTAATACAAGTGGGCGCAAGGTTGCAGCTTCATCAGGATACCGGGAGAGGATCTGATCAACCGACTCGCCTGCTGCCAGCGCATCGATGCACTCATTGAGGATCGTTTCAAGAGATTTGTCCATCATTCCACCATCCCCGGCGTTAAGTGCCGTGCTAATGCCGCAATCGCGCGGAGTTGCAGTTGTTTGACCGCTCCTTCAGTTTTACCGAGAATGCGGGCAACCTCTTGAACAGGCAGGTTTTGACCGAAGCGCAGGGCCAGAACTTGTTGTTGTTCGTCGGTGAGATGGCTAATTGCCCGACGTAGTTCTTCATTTACAGCAATTTGTTCTGCCACTTCAGCAGGTTCTGGTTCTTGACTGACCATACGTTCATCGAGTCGGGCACTCGGCGCGCGATAGGCGCGTCGGTAGTGATCACTCACTACATTGGCCGCTACTTTGAAGAGCCATCCGCGCAGATTACTGCGCGGCGCTGTGCGCTGAGCGATCGCCTTTAGGAAGCGAGAAAATACCTCGCTCACCAGATCCTCACATGTATGATGGTCGCTTACTCGGAATGAGATGTATCGGTAAAGAGGCTGGTAGTAAGCGTCGTGAATGGCCGCCAGGGCATCAGTTTCCAGTGCGCAGGCCCGGCTGAGCAGTTCTGCATCGTCGAGCACAATAACTCCTGTACCTGTATTACTCTGACAGGGGCGCTCGCTTTGCCGCTTCTGCGCCCCTGAGTTGTGTTATTCGACTATGTTGATCCTGTTGACACTCGTCGTTGCTTGCGTAAATCAGTCATCATCATCGTCGTCATCATCATCGTCATGATCGTCATCATCGTCATCATCATTGTCATCATCATCTTGCCCACGATTGTCATCAGAAGGACGCCCGGGAGGTTTAACGGTCGGTTGCGGAGTGGCAGTCGGTTGCGGAGTGGCAGTCGGTTGCGGAGTGGCAGTCGGTTGCGGAGTGGCAGTCGGCGCGCGGTCTCGGTCATCGGGCCGGGTATCGTCACGGTCGTCACGGGCATCATTCCGGTCATCAGGTTGGGTATCGTCACGGTTGTCACGGGCATCATTCCGGTCATCAGGTTGGGTATCGTCACGGTTGTCACGGGCATCATTCCGGTCATCAGGCCGGGTATCGTCACGGTTGTCACGGGCATCATTCCGGTCATCAGGCCGGGTATCGTCACGGTTGTCACGGGCATTATTCCGGTCATCAGGCCGGGCATCGTCACGGTCGTCACGGGCATTATTCCGGTCATCAGGTTGGGTATCGTCACGGTCGTCACGGGCATTATTCCGGTCATCGGGCCGGGCATCGTCACGGTCGTCACGGGCATCATTCCGGTCATCAGGTTGGGTGTCATCGCGGTAACGATTGGCTCGTTCATCGTTGTCAGGAGAGATGATGCCTGGAA
>NZ_CAKZNK010000042.1 GCF_937129525.1 uncultured Chloroflexus sp.
CGCGCCACCACGCCCTACCGCTGCCTGACCCGCTCGCCTCCTCCGACCGGCCCGCGCCACCACGCCGACCCTATTGGCTATCCTGCCTGACCAATGCCTGCCAAATTAAAAACTCCTTTCTCACGTCGTTGTGAGAAAGGAGTCATCGTAGAAGTGATTGGCTGGGGGACAGGGATTCGAACCCCAACTACCTGGGCCAGAACCAGGCGTTCTACCCTTAAACTATCCCCCACCTTGGTGCCGAAGGTGGGATTTGAACCCACACGAGGTCACCCTCACTACGCCCTGAACGTAGCGCGTCTGCCAATTCCGCCACTTCGGCATGGCGCGGTTTCCCGACGCAGCAAAATAATACTACGCTCAGCGCATTTTGTCAAATGTTTGTCGCGTGGAGAGAGGATCGCACAGGGCGAAATGTGGCGGCAAACCGGCATGCAGCAATGTCCTCAACTTCAACATCGCCGGGGTTGCGACCCTGATCTGGTCATCATCTCACCGGCAACGGCTTCCCAGGAATAGTGGACAACTAATGATCAATCGTCTGCAAATGCAGCAGCACATCAGGGTAAAGCAAATAAAGCCGTTGCAGCGCTGATGCGCCAATCATCCACACCACACTGTCGGTAAGTACCGTCACGGTGAGACGGTACGGTTCGCCGCGCAACACCGACCGAATCCCGAAACAATCGCCGCTACGATCGCTTTCACCCTGCGTAGCGCCGGTAAACATCAGCCGTCCGCTTACCAGCAGATAGCCATACGAGCCTCGTTCTCCCTGCCAGCACAATGTGCTACCGGCTGCTACGACTTGCGGTTGAAAATCGAGGGCCAGATCGAGCAGCGTCGCCCACGGCAACAGCATCAGCCCCGGTTGCTGCCAGAGCCATTCAGCGCGGGCAAACGCATCGCGCAATTCAAGGCGAGCAGCGACCGTTGCAAAGAGATCGGGGGTAATCTGCAAAAGCTGCACATCACTATGCGCCCGCATAGTACTTGTGCGCGGTTCGCCGATCAATGCCCCTCGCTCGCCGATACTGTTGCCACGCCCTAACAATCTCACCGACTCGCCGCCAACGAGAATTTCAACTATACCGTGATGCACTACATATGCGCTGCCATCCGAAAAGTCGCCTTCGTAGGCAATGATTGCGTCTGCTGCATAGTCCACAATTGCGCAGCGCGCGGCCAAATCTGCGCGTTCGTTCACTGGCAGACGGGCAAAGATCGGACAGATGGTAAGAGTTTCAAACCGCTGCCGCTGCTCATCATCACTAATGACCTCGCCAATCCCAACAATGTGCCCGCTACCCGCCACCTCGACCCGATCGGCCAGCTCGCCGATAGTATCGAAATCGCGCCGACTGGTATGGGCTAACACCACTCGCCGATTCCTGGCGCTCAAATCACGTAGCAATTGCGCCGTCGGCGTCGTGTGAATTGCGCCGCCACCCATGTCGTGTACCAGCACTTCTGCACCCTCAGCAAACCGACGCAATGCTGCCAGCCGCTCGGCGCTCAAATGCCCGGTCTGATAAAGATGTGTCAACCATGCCTCGTCGTAGCGCATATCACCCGAATAGCCGATACCGGCCACCCGCACCGCAATCGTCGGGATCGAATGCACGGCGTAAATCGACTCGAAGTGGTAACCGTGCAGGTCAAGCGGTTGACCTGGATCAAGCGGAAAAAAATCGAACAGCTCAGCCACTGAGTCAGGCGGCAGATCGAGCATCGCCCCTAAGACGCGCAACAAGGAGCGATAAATCGGTTGCGCAGTGACAAGTTGCACTCGCTTACCGCCGGTCAAAATCAATTCCGGCAAACCGGCGATGTGGTCTTCGTGCGCATGCGAAATGATCACCAGATCAATCTGGCGCGGCGCAAGCCCCAAATGCGCCAACCGCACGTTCAGATAAGCGGCAGCATCGAATAACAATGGCTGTCCGGCGCCAATATAGGCCAGGAAGCAAGTGGTGATACCGGTGGGATCAAACCCATCGCTACCGCCAATAAATTGCAACGTGATCGCCTGGCGAGCCAGTGGCTGCGGCGGCGCTATCTTCAGCGGGTGGGCAACAGTGGTAATCGCCGCAGGTACACGCGCAACCTCACTGCCACGCTCAAGAAAGACCACATGACTCCCATCACAGCGAATCTGAACTGAATCAAAGTCACCGCCGCCTTCTTCCAGCGCCACAATCGTTACCATATCATCAATCGTCGGCGAACGGCCTAATTGCGGATAGAAGGCAACCGTCTCACATTCGTGTTTCAACCATACCGCCGGCCACTCGGCAAGATCGACCGGGCCGTTGATCGTTTCCTGGAGCAGCAGACGCAGGCGCGCCGCCTGATTCTTAGTCACCGTGATCAGGGTCGTGCGTCGCTGCTGCCCAAAAAAATTGGCATAGATGATGAATTCGACGCTCGCATAGTTGATCCCCCGCCGCACAAAACCACTTGATCCAGGTTCACCCCCCACCGGTGCATCCGGCGGCAACACGATGTATGACGGCGGCGAAATACCTTGCGCCAGCAAGAATTTCAGGCTCTCTGGCGGACTATTGACCAGCACGTCGCCGACGGCTGTATTGACCACGTAGATGTCATTAGGCAGACATCGTACCCGACCGGTGATTGCTGGTTTCATAGCCACTCCCGAGGTAGCCTTTGCAAGGTTCTCTATTGTTTAAACGTCTGCGCTGGATAAATTGATCAATCGGTGACATGCTATAATTGAGCACAGTATAACTTTTCATGAGCGAGGAGGCTAGATGGTATGTCCGGCCATTCTAAATGGCACACAATTCGTCGCACTAAAGGCGTTAACGATCAGCGACGCGGTCAGCTCTTCACCAAGCTCGCGCGCGATATTACGATTGCCACTCGCGAGGGAGGCAGTGGCGATCCCGATCTCAATTTCCGCCTGCGACTGGCGATCGAAAAAGCGCGCGCCAATAATATGCCAAACGAAAATATTCAGCGCGCGATCGAACGCGGCCTGGGTAAATCAAACGAAGCAGCGCTGGAAGAGATCTTCTACGAAGGCTATGGCCCCGGCGGCGTCGCCATCTTGATTGAAGCCGCTACCGATAACCGCAATCGCACCAGCTCCGAGGTGCGCGCAACCTTCAACAAGAATGGCGGTAGTCCTGGTGAACCTGGCTCGGTGGCCTGGATGTTCGAGCAGAAGGGGTTGATCACGGTCGATCTCAGCGCCACCAGGCGCGATCCCGATGAATTGCAACTGATTGCCATCGATGCCGGCGCCGATGATGTGGTCGTTGATGACGAGACGCTCGAAATTTACTGCGAGTGGACACAACTCAACGCCATCCGGCAGGCATTGCTCGATCAGGGCGTGCCGATCAGCGGCGCCGAGAAGATGATGCGCGCCAAAACCCTCATCCAACCCGATGAGAAAGACGCGCTGGCTGCATTGCGCCTGATCGAAAAGCTTGAGGATCTTGACGACGTGCAGAAGGTCTATTCAAATCTCGACATTACTGCCGAACTGGTCGCGCGCTTCGATTCGTGACCGTCTGACTGACAGCGAGATGAATGTGCGCGCACTTGGTATCGATCCGGGAACGGCAACGATGGGGTGGGGAGTGGTTGAGATCAGCGGTGGCAACCTGCGCCTGATCGAGACCGGCGCTCTCACCACGCCGCCCAGCCTGCCCCAGCCCGAACGGCTTTTGCAACTCTACAACGGTCTCTGCGCGATTATCGAGCGATTGCGACCCGATACCGCCGCCGTTGAAGAACTCTTCTTCGGCAAGAATGTCAATACCGCCCTGACAGTCGGGCAGGCGCGCGGAGTGGCTCTGCTCGCTCTCGCCCAGGCCGGCATTCCTGTGTACGAGTATAAACCGCTGGCCGTCAAGCAGGCAGTAGCCGGTTATGGTGGCGCAGACAAGCGGCAAATGCAAGAAATGGTGCGGCTGACCCTTGGTCTGACTGCCGTCCCGCGACCTGATGATGCCGCTGATGCGCTCGCGATTGCCATCTGCCACGCCTACACGGCTCCCAACCGGCAGCGGTTAGGGTTGTCATGACCTGTCTCACGCAGGTGTGTGAAAGGCAACCATAACCTGCACACCCTTTCCTTCCGGAGGCTGTGAGTTGAGTACACTGCGCGCTATCCGGTGGAAATGTCCGTATCTCTCGATATATCCGCTACCGGCATCAACCTATGGCTTCTCGTCGTCGCCCTGGCGCACCCGCCGATTTTGAAGAGATCCGACCAAACCTGTTTCTCATCCACAACCCGGCGCTTGGCCCGGTCTTGCGTGGCGAAGGCGAGCGCGAGGGGTTTCATTTTCGGCTCACCGGCTGGCGCCGCGCCGGCCTGTTGGGTCGGCTCGCCAGTCGCGGTTTTGTCACCCTGACAATTCCAGATCGGATCGCCGCGCTGCCAGCGCCGCCAATCACCACGCTTGGGCCGGCCCGTACCATTACCGTCGGCGCAAAACAGCAGCTTAGCCTGTTGGATCTTTCTGCGCGCGGCGGCTGGCAACCGATCCCAACGTCTGACAAAGGCACTGTCACGCTCCGTGAGGGCCAGATCGTTCGACGGCGACGCGGACGTGGGCCGGCTGAATATCTGCGCATCACCGCCGCTGGCTGGGAGATCGTGCCAGCCGATCATGCTATCCTGATCGCCTACGGTCAGTTAACCTCGCGCCCGTTTCTGAAAATCGCCACGACCCCCGACGGCTGGATCCTGCCCGATTTCCCACTGCCAAAGGAGTATCGTCAGGTACTCGGCCAGATTGCCTTACCCCACACCGAAGGCTGGCTCTTAAGCGGCGAGCTAGAACGCGAAATGGCGACGGCACTCCTGGCGAAACTCGGCGTGACAATCGGATAACGCCGAAACCGCGCGATTGCGCCTTGCGCTAACCGGATGCAAATGACGAGAACGACAGTGGGGCAGATCGCGAGTGCTGCCCCACTGTCGTTCTCGTGGCCAAAATTATGGCGCAACAAATCGCCCCTGCCACGTCTTAATCAGAGCAATCGTATCCTGCGCGCGCAAATACGACAGACGTGGACTCCAATCGGGATTGAGAATCGCAAACGCAGCCTGCTCGTGATTCGGATTGCCCTGTTCTCCCCAAAGCACCGCAAAGTTGATGTTCCAGAGGAACATATTACCGACAAAGGGGTAATTATCGTACACGCGCAGCATCGCCGAACGAATATACTCAGCCTGTTGCTCGGGGGTCACATAGTTACCAAATTCATACCCTGGCGTATTATTCGGCGTTGCCCAGCCATACTCGGTAATCCAGATCTCCTTATCACCCATTCCGTACTGCTCCATCCACTTCCGCACATTCTCTACGTGACGGAAATAATGCGTCTCGTGGTCGTTCCAGCAGCGATCGGGCGCCGGCTGGCAGCCGGGGATGAAGCTGGGATTGTCGGGCCAGAGCGTATCCGGCGGGTTTGCCGCGCCACCCGGATGTACCGCCTGGATGTCAAAGTAGTTGCGCACCTCGCCATTGTTGTAGGTGTACATGAGGCGGTAAAACTCTTGATCCGAGAGCGCGATGGCCGGATTCGTAACACCGCTCGACGACGAGGCCGCTGCCAGCACCAGCGCATTCGGATTGAGTGACTTGATCCGGGTGTAAGCCGCTTTCAGCACCTCGACATAGTGACCGACATCTTCCGGCACAATCTCACCGCCATTCTCGACCGCCAGATTCGGCTCGTTCCAGATTTCGTAAGCCTGAATCTTATCGCCGTAACGTCGCACCATCTGCTCGAGGAAATTGGCCAGCGTCTCCGGATCGTCAGGCAAACCATTGGTAGCATTGTATGCCGTCGGCGACCGCACCACATTGACTAGCAGTTTGATCCCTGCTCGATCAACTGCATCCACAATCCGATCCAGCTCATCCCAACCGAAGATACCCTTCACCGGATCTTCGATATCCATCCAGACCACCTGCTGGCGGAACCAGTCGAAACCGGCATTCCTGGTAAGTTGCAATACCCGGTCGCGATCGGTGTAGTAGAGATGACCAACAATCCCAAACTCCAGGTAATCGGGGTTGATCGGCACCGGAGTCGGCTCAATCGGCGCAGCGGTCGGCTCAACCGGCGCAGCGGTCGGCTCAGGCTGCGCTGGAGCCGGGGTTGACGTGGGCGGTCGCGCAGCAGTATCTGGAGTAGCCACTACCGCTGCCGTGGGCACATTGCTTACAGGAGGAGTCGTCGGTTCGCTACCACAGGCAGCCAGTGCAGTGGTAACCATCATCAATACCAGCAATATGGCCGGCAATCGCCGGAAAAAGACAATACGAGACATACAAACTCCTTGCATACAGCATGGCGCGATCCAGCACTGATCATCGCCGGATCGCGCATTCAGTCAGGTTTAATCTTTGGGCATGGCTTGAATTGCAAACCAGGCCGGTCGTGGGATCCAATCGCCATTGATTACGCCAAATGACGCCTGCTCGTGCAACTCATTCCCCTGAGCCCGCCACGGCACGGCAAAGTTCAGATTCCAGAGGAACATTGCCCCCACCCATGGCGCATACTCGCGGCGACCGATCTGGAAGGCGCGCACAATCCACTCGGCCTGACGCTCAAACGAGATCGAGTTGCCGTATTCATAGCCGGGAGTATTATTGCGCGTTGCCCAGCCAAACTCTGTAATCCAGATCTGCTTGTCGCCCAGCCCATTCTCTACCAGCACATTGCGGATGTCCTCAATGCGGCGGAAGTAGAATTCGCGGCTGGTGCGCCATTCAGGACCGGGTCCGGGCCGATCTGGCCAGAGCGTATCAGGCGGATTGTACTGTCCACCGGGGTGAACGCCAATGGCATCGACATTGGCGCGGAACTTGGGATTCGACGCCATCGAGCGCATATATGAGGTGTCGCTGAGCGCAATATTGACATTATTCGTTTCAGTGCTGGTTGGCGCACCACTGACGACGATAGCCATCGGATCATTGGCTTTGATCGCCTTGTATGCCACTTCGAGCAGGTCAACGTAATAGCTGGCATCGGCAACGCGACCGCCAACTCCGCCGTCGCGCGCGCAATCGCCGCCATTTTCACAGGCGCGATTCTGCTCATTCCAGATCTGATACGCCTGCACCCGTCCCCGGTAGCGCTTGGCCATTTCACCCATGAAATAGGCAAAATCTTTAAAATTCTCGCGGCGGGGCATTCCATGGCTACCGTTGGCCGTTGCCCAACTTGGAGCGGCGACAACGCTGAGCAGCAGACTCACGCCCTGCCGGTTAGCATCGGCGACAATATCATCGAGTTCCGCCCAATAGATAGCGCCCGAACGGTCGTGCAGATCCATCCAGCGCACCTGCTGGCGAATCCAGTAGATGCCGGCATCGCGGCTCATCTGCAAGACTCGATTGCGATCCTGCCACGCTGTGCCCTGCCCGTATAGATGCGCATTGAAACCGTAGATAAACGGGCGCGGCAAAGCTTGATCCGGCGGACGATAGTTGAAGGCCGGGTTTGCGCGATGCCTCAAGTCGCGGTACTCATTGCCGAGCAAGCCGAGCAGGATGCGGTAGCGTGGATCCGGCTCATCAGGATGCCATTCCATCCGCTGCCGCTCGAAGTATTGCACCCAGTAGATCTCGCCGGTGGCCTGGTTGCGTTCCTGGAATTGCTCAGAGAGGGGGTAGCCGAACACTTCAAGACCGCCATTATTCAACCAGAAATTGCGGAACGGTGCCGGGCTATTGCGCAATGTATGACCGGTTTCGGCAAACCACGTTCCATCACCTGGATCGGGCACTCGCTGGAAGGGAGGTTCATTCTCGCGCCCTTCCACCAGTCGCCGACCGAGCAGCCGGCCCAGAATATAGTAGCGATTGTTCTGCTGGCCGAAATTCTCCGGATGTTCTTCCAGAATGGCACGCTCGAAATACTGTACGCGATAGAACTTACCCGGTTCGGTAAAGCTCTCTTCGATAAACGGCTCGGAGATTGGATACCCCAGCACAAACAACGCATTCGGCGTATTTTTCCAGGTCTCTAAAAACCAGTTGACGGCGCTATGCCCGGTTTCGGGAAAATAGCGCGCCTGATACGGCGGGTATGTGTCGGGTACGCCGCCCTGCGCTGCGCCAGATCGCGGCCAGCTCAGCAACGAGGCAACCATTACCAGCAATCCGAGCGCAGCAAACAACCGTCGCACCATTGAGAATCTCTCCTCTCTACGTGACAGTTCCAGGTTGTAGTAGCCTGATCGGATGGGATCAGCTCGCACAGTTCATGGTAACCGGCCTCGAATAGAATGGGGCTGAAGCCTGACTAACACGTCCCTGACAAAAGAACAACAAGCTGACATCATCCGCTCTGAAAACCACGGCGATTATACCTGTCTGTCTGATTCAACGTCAAGCCCGAGCTGGTTGTTCCCGGGCATAGCTACTCATTCGCCCGATACGCGCAGCCAGAACGCCCGGCAGCTCAGACCTGACTATGGTATGCTGACCAGTAACGGTTGGCAAGTGGCAATCTTCGTATCGTAACGAGGGATGATCATCACAGATTATGCGCAAGGCGCTTCTTATCTTACTCACCTACCGCTGTCCCGATCTACCTCAATCCTGCACGCTTATACCAAAACGGTTCGGCCAATCCCCGGCAGACACTATGTTCCATCCACCAGAGCGAGCCGGGTACATTTCCGCCAATCTGGTCGTGGTCGACGACATCACGACGGGCAATGACGCCGATCTGCGCGCACATTCCTGGTCAAAAGCATTCCACCTGCCACCCCAGAGGTGGGTGACAATCACATCCACACTTCGTACACCGATCTCGACAACACGGAAGGACAGGTTCAAAACAGCCATACTGCGGGGCAACCCCATCGGGAATGACCGTCATTTCGGCGCGCTAACGCGCCACAGCTTCCAGCACGACCGCTACAATGACAGACAACAGTGCGCTCAACCTGACCGGACTTTATGTCCAGGTCAGGGAGTGCCATGCTGCCCGATCTCGTTTCCAAATAGAAGATCAGTGCTGCGCGCAATGCGAGACGAAGTAGCGAGGAATAGTCACGGTAACTCTGCGGCTCGACAAGCGGTTATATCCAGCAACCGGGTTTCGCGCAATCACGACTCTACCGCAGCCGGCTGGCGGCGCAATTGGCGCAGACGCGGCGCCTGTTCCCACAATCGTTCGCGATGCATCAGCCGTACAAACGCATCGACCACTGTGGGATCCCATTGGTAGCCACTCCCACGCTGAATCATCTGCAACGCCTGTTCGGGATCCATCGCCGGTCGATAAGCCCGATCGGCAGTCAGGGCCTCGAAGGCATCGGCCACAGCCAGAATCCGCGCGCCGAGTGGAATCTCGTCGCCGCGCAACCCGCGCGGATAGCCATTCCCATCAACTCGTTCGTGATGGGCCTCGATAATCGGCAAGATGTCGCGCAAACCGTGAATCTGTTCAAGGATGCGCACACCGATTTGAGGATGCAGGCGCATCTGGGCAAATTCCTCCGGCGAGAGCGCGCCGGGTTTGAGCAAGACATCATCGCGCACACCGATCTTACCAATATCATGCAAGAGACCGGCGTAGTGAATCTGTTCAACCTCCTGATCGCTCAACCCCATTTCCTTCGCCAGACGCACCGCATATCGGGTCACCTGCTGCGAATGACCATACGTATACGTATCGCGCGCCTCGATCGCGCCGACCAGCGCCGCGATCATCTGCTCGTACTGTTCTTTGAGCGCGCGGTAGAGACGCGCATTGTCAAGCGATGCCGCCAGGTGAGAAGCAAACACCTCGATCAAACGGCGTTCGGCGGCATCGAAAGGCGGTTGCTCTTCCGCTCGCGCCAGTTCAAGCATGCCAATCGCGTGGTCATGACTGCGCAAGACCACTTCCACCCTTCGCGTGGGAGAGGCAACTATATTGCCTGCCAACCGACGATACGCCTCTCGCAGTGCATCTTCAGTGGCGCCGGTCAACGGCTGACTTGCCCCGGCCTGCGGCCCGGTCAGCGCAATCAATGCTTCACCGTGAGCATCAATCAATGATAGACCGATATAGATCGGCGCAAAGCGACGGTTTACAAATTCTACCAGGTGGGTTGTCTGCTGCTCAATATCAAGCGAACCCGCGATAGCCTGACTAAACTGATACATAAGCACGAGATCAGAGAGGCGTTCTTTCTCGTGGCGAATACGGCGCAGCTCGAGAGCGGTGCGGATCGTCTTCTGCAACTGCTCAGCGTCAATCGGTTTGGCGATATAGTCAAGCGCACCCAGTTTGAGCGCCTCGCGGGCCGTTTCAACCGTCGCGTTCGCCGTCATGACAATTGCGTCAGTCTCAAGATGATGAGCGTGAAGCTGTTGGATCAGGGCAATCCCATCGAGGTGAGGCATTTGCAGATCGGTCAACACCAGATCGAAAGGTTGTTGACGCAGCAAATCTAGCGCCGCCAGACCGTGCTCGGCAACGGCGACATCATACTCACGCCGCAGAAGCAGGCGACAAAACTCCCGAACATTCACTTCATCTTCAACGATGAGGATCCGCGGGCGGGGAACGAAGGCCGGAGAGGAAGCATCCACCATACCGAAGACTCCTCAGACTGACAGGTGATCCGCGCTCACTGCTGATTGCTCTTTAACGAATTATAAAGCAGCAATGTGTTGGCAAGACTACAACAGCAACCAGGCTGATGAGAATATGTTCATACGGATGCTATCGGCGCGCGGGCCGGAATGACAAAAGTAACCTGTCTGTGCGACATCAGCATATTGTGATCTATTAACTACCGGGTTGCAGCGTTTCAGAAGATGTAGGGGCAAACAATCAACATATCTCAGCCGACCGTTGTGAAGGTAATGTCCAGATTGGGGAATTCAATGTCAGGCGCCTTGCCCAATCCGCACTGTATTGCTACGAAATTGTGGCAAAACGAAACCCAACACATTCCTCTCACTACCTCAATCATCACCTTGATTCTGGCGAGCAAAGTACTTTTGCAATCGCCGTTCCAGCTCATCGAAATCAAACGGCTTGGTTAAATATTCGTTCACACCGGCGCGGAAAGCCTTCTTCTCGGTGTCAGGTGTTCCGAAAGCCGTTACCATAATCACATAAACCTGCGACTGATTTTGACGGAGCGTGCGCACCAAATCAAGCCCGTCCATGCGGGGCATATTCATATCGGTGATAATCAGATCACACTTGTGCACCATCAGCTTTTCGAGGGCATCAACCCCATCTTCGGCTTCCACTACGTTGTAGCCGCTGTTCTGCAATAAGAATCGATACAGACGGCGCGTGGCGGACTCATCTTCAACAACCATAATTGTTGGTGACACGGCGCACTCTCCTCGACTGCAGTGTTTGCCCTAACTGACATGAGCCAGATACTCTTGCAAAATGGCGGCTGAGCGCCGGAAGAGAGTAATTTCCTGTTCTGACAACGGTAGATTCAGAACCTCTTCTGCCCCATCGCGACCCACGATGGTTGGCAAACTGATCGCAATATCAGCTACGCCATACTGACCAGTCATCAGGCTGCTAACCGTCATCACGGTATGTTGATCGCGCAGTACTGCTTCAGCAATGGAAAGCAAACCCAATCCAATCGCGTAATATGTAGCTCGCTTCCGCTTAATAATCTCGTATGCGGCATTGCGCGTCTGTTCAAGGATTGCATCAAGCGCCTTCTGATCGTAGCCCTGACCATTAGCGCCGACAAAATCGACCAGCCGCACCCCGGCAATATTGGCCAGACTCCAGAGGGCCAGCTCGCTATCGCCGTGCTCGCCAACGATGTAGGCATGCACTGAGCGTGGATCGACACCGTAATGCTGGCCGAGGAGATAGCGGAACCGCGCTGTGTCGAGGATGGTGCCAGACCCAATCACGCGATGAGCAGCCGGGCCGGCGAACTGCGCTGCGATTGTGGTTAAGATGTCAACCGGATTTGTTGCCACCACGATGATCCCATCGTCATTGGCGGCCAAAATGGCAGGGATCAGTTCACGGAAGATTGCCGCATTGCGACCAAGCAGATCGAGGCGGGTTTCGCCGGGGCGCTGATTCGCGCCAGCGGCAATCACGATCAGGTCAGCGCCGGCCAGATCGGCGTATGTCCCGGCATAGATTCGCATTGGGCGCACGAAAGGCAAGCCGTGGTTGAGATCCATTGCCTCGCCTTCAGCGCGCGCCTGATCGATATCAATCAGCACCAGCTCACTGGCAAGGCTACGCTGCATCAAGGCATAAGCAAACGATGTGCCTACCATCCCGGTTCCAACCACGCCAACTTTGCCGGTGCGTTTGCGCAGAGTCATGCATCCCTCCTGACTATTTCTCCTTAATCATACCATATCGCGCCGGAGGTTGCGCGCGCGGCAACAGTTGCAGCAAAGATATCTGCGCATTGTCATCGATTTGTTAGTTTGGAGAAAGCTGCCGGTGAGGGATCTAACCGGGCCGGGTTGTCAAAGCCCCATCAACGGTACGCGGCCAGATCACGCTCTTCGATGGTTGGCATATAGCGCGACATCTCAACCATCTTAAAGATCTTCTGATGATGAGGCGTCACATTCATGGCAAACAACTGGTAACCGGATTTGCGGGCATTGACTACAAACTTGAGCAACGCCGAAATGCCGGCTGAATTGATGAACGAGACCTCGCTGAAGTCGAGCACCGTGATTGGCCGCATCTGCTGGCACTCTGCCGCAATGGCAGCAGCCGAGACCGCATCAACACTGGTGGTCAAGATATGGAGCACCACCACGTCGCCAAACTCTTCTCGCCGAATAATGTCGCTCATTGTTGCTGATCCCTCCGATACAAACGGAGCGTAAGCACCGTTCCATGCTGCGATGAGTCTACCTCATAATCGTCAACCAGGGCACTGATCAGATACATCCCGAAACCACGCAGATAGCCGGCATCGAGATGAGCATCATCGATCACATGACGCGAGAAGTCAAGGCGTTCAATACCGCCACCTTGATCACTGATCCGGATCTCCAGTTTCTCGCCGTCGATTTCAAAGATGACCCCAACCAGCTTCGCGGTATCGCCGCGATTGCCATGATCGATTGCATTATTGACGGCCTCGCTCACCGCCAGTTTCAGATCCTCGACCCGTTCAGGACTGAGGCCGGCAGCGCTTCCGATCTCTGCTGCGCTGGCGCGCACCACTCGCTCGAAGATCGGAATCGACGGTATCCGCAGCTCTACTCGTTGCATACATCCTGCCTCTACGAGCATATCCTTTTTTTCTATTTCATTGTAGCGAATCAGGCGAACGACAACATTGCCAGTTACGAGGATAAACGTGAGGTAGAATGAGGACGCGCTCGACTGGCGCCATTCATTGTCGCTGTCTGTCGCACTAAATGGTCGTACCGACGCAGATACGCTTTGCCCAGCGACGTATTACCCACTTGCAGGTAGCATGCGCCAAGGTAATAGAGCGCCTGCGCGTGACGGGGATTGCGGCGCAACACCTTCTCAAACAACGGGATCGCGCGCGTCGGTTCGAGCAACTCTTTATAGCATAAGCCGAGCATAAACTGCGTTTCAATATCGTCGGGCCATTGCTCAAGCACCTGTTGAAACTCGCGCGCAGCCAGATCGTAACGACCACGCCGGATGTACATATAGCCGAGATCGAAACGGAGCGAGTGCGCATCAGGCGCCAGTTGCACTGCCTTGCGCCACGCCGCCAGCGCCCACGTATCACGTCCCAACGTGTTGTAGACAAAACCGAGCAGATAATGCGCCTGGGGATCGGTAGGCAGCAATTGCACTGCCCGCTCAAAGGCGCGCGCCGCCTGCTCATTTAACCCCATATCGTACAGGAGCTTACCCATCTGCAAAAAGAGCTGACCGTGGTGAGGATTGAGACGAGCGCAGGCAAAGAGGATTTCATATGCCTGTTTTGGTTTCTTTTGCAGCCGCAAAATGGCGCTCATCCGCAGGCGAGCATCGACGTAGTGGCGATGCTGCGGCGGCACCTGTTCGTACTCTTCGTAAGCCTCATCGAAGCGACGCTGCCGGGCCAGCAGATTGCCGAGCAGGTAGCGCGCAGCATACTCTTGCGGTCGCCACTGTAACAGCGCGCGGTAGATGCGCTCGGCCTCTTCCTCATAGCCCTGCTGTTTTAAGGCCTGACTCAAGCGGTAATACCATTGCGCCACCTCTTCATCGCTGCGATTCACCAACGGCTCGTCGGGCAACGGTTCTGGCGACACGAAGGTCGGCTCGACCCGCAATGCTTCGGCGAAACAGCGCTGAGCCAATTCATGCGCGCCATGGCTCTGATGCATCAGGCCCATGTAGTAGCGTGGCTCGGCAGCCTGAGGACGGGCTGCGCACGCGCTGCTGAAGTGGATGTACGCCCGACCGGCGTCGTCGATCCGCTGGTAGCACCGACCAAGCGCGAAGTGCGCCTCGTAGAGATTTGGGTTGTGCTCAAGTGTTTCCTTAAACGCCGCAATCGCGCGATCGATCTGGCCAAGCGCCGCAAATGCCACACCGAGATTGTAGTGCGCTTCGGCCAGTTGTGGGTCGGTTTGCACCGCTTCAAGGTATTCGCGTAGCGCCTCTTCCCAATGTTCCTGGAAGGCTAATGAATTACCAATATACAGATAGATGATCGCTCGCTCACGCTCGTAGATTTGAGCCTGCTCTTCACCATCAACATACGCTGCAATCAAAGCAGCTTTGAAATGCTCGATTGCATCAGCATAGGCCGCGCGCAAGTATGAGCGCATCCCTTGACTGAAGGCCGCCCCTAGCCGCGTTCCGGCCATAAATCGTTCACTGCCACTGAAGGTATCGAGGTCGAGGGGCATAAATTGGAGTTCGTTTGTCGTTGCCATAGCGCACCTCGGTGACCAGATTGATGCTGATTTCTACTATAGCATGCCCCTTGCCCTTCGTATATTGGAGAATCTTCATTTCAAAATATACGACAATATATAGTTTTTTGAGAACACCAACGATGTATCGTAGTACTTTTTATCCAAAACTGATCACAACAGCATCCGATAATCATCGAGTGTCAGCCGAACCTGTTGCATCAGTTCGCGCGTCAGGCCACGTCCCAGGCTGGCCTGAGCCTGCGCTTGCAAACGGGGCAATACCTCGCGCCACGCCTCGGCTTCAGCCGGCACACCATCGGCAAAGAGCGTGTCCCACAGCGTCTCGATGCGCTCAACGCCGATCACATCAGCGATCACGCTCCTGAGTTCAGCGCCGAGATCAAGCAGACGCCGACGCAAAATGACCAGTGTCACATCATCGCTCAGCACGCTGTTCGTCCAGGCGCGTACAGCATGCACGAGCGCGGCTGCCAGCGCGCGCGGTTTGCATTGTGGCTGTGCCGCTATCAGCTCGGCCAGTTGTTCGAAGCCAAACATATGCCCATCAGGTCGCTCAGCCTCGATCACCCCATCGGTGTAGAGCAACAGACTCTCGCCGGGAGCGATAGTGGCGGTCAATTCGGTGTATTCACTGTCGCTGTCAACACCGAGCGGCAAGCCGGTTACTTCCAGCTCGCGTACCTGGTCGGCAATCAGGATCGGAAAGGTATGGCCGGCATTGGCGCAGCGGATCACGCCACTACGCGGATCGAGCTGCGCGTAGAGCATCGTCACCATCCCGTGCGGTATCTCGCTCAGCACCCCAAGGTTTACGGCAGCCAGGGTTGTCGCCGGATCGAGATTGCGGCGCGCTTCGTGACGGAAGACGGTGCGAGCCACTGCCATGCGCAAGGCAGCAGGCAAGCCTTTGCCGCTGACATCGCCGATCATGATCCCTTGCCAGCCATTGGCCAGCGACAGAAAATCGTACAGATCGCCCCCAAGATCGCGCGCCGGCAACGAGATAGCCGTTACTTCCCAGCCAGGCAGATGTGGCGTCGCTTCCAGCAGTAGCCCCTGCTGAATGTCACGCGCCAGTTGCAACTCTTGTTCGATCTCTCGCGCGCGCTGTTGAGCGGCTTCATCAACCGCCGACGCCGGTGGCGGCAGCGGATCGGCAGGTGGCTCAACCCGACGCGTTGCGACCAGGCAGCGCTGATGATGAGCCAGCAGGCTCGGCCACATCCGGCGCCGTCGTGTCAGTTCAGACAAGAGATGACCATTACGGACAGCCATCTAGCGCTCTCCCTCAAGCCGAACAATCCAGCGTCGGCAACTTTCTGTCAGCCAGTGAATGGCCACCCCTTCGAGCACTTGATCAGGTGGCAAACCAGCCAACAACCGTTCAGCATTGCGATATTCACGAATGGCATCAACGACCCGACCGGTCTGACGATAACACTCAGCCAGATGAAACGCAACTATCGGTGAATCGTTGCTCAGATAACGGGCTCGCTCAAGATGCCGAATGGCCAGCGGCAACTGCTGCTGACGCTCGTAGATTAACCCCAGCAAGAGATGAGCTTCGGTGACCAGTGGATTCAACTCGAGCGTGCGGCGCGCTTCGGCCAGCGCCAGATCGAGATCGCCACGGTTAGCATGCGCTTGCGCCGCTAGCGCCAGCACCGCCGGTGCGTGCCGACCAGCCAGGGGCGCGCGGGCAAACAGATCGAGCGCTGCGTCGATCTGACCGCTCTCGATCAGGCGGCGACCGTCACTGACCACCGTTTCATCAGTGAACAGCGCCGACTGCCTTGAAGCTGATCCGGTATGGCGAGGGCGAGTCATTCGTGGCTGGGCAGTTCGTTTGCCGCCTGACTCGGGTAACGAACGCTGACGTGGCGGATCTTTGCGGTACAGAAATGCGCCATCAACGGCAATCGGACGCAAACGGTCAAAAATATTCCATAGCGTCTCGGAAAATCCCAGACAGAGCGTGCCACCCTCGGTCAAAATCTCGTAGAAACGCCCCATCAGCGCGCGACAGGTATCGAGCGAAAAGTAGATCGTTACGTTCTGACAAAACAGAATATGTGTGCCACGCACCGCCGGCGGGAAGGGTTCGAGGAGATTGTGTTGCGTGAAAGTCACCAGTTGCCGCACCCGTTCTTGCACGGCCAGGCCATCACCAACCAGGGTGAAGAAGCGGAGACGCTGGGCAGGTGTCAGGTTTGTGAGGGTACGTCCTCGATAGACACCCTGACGCGCCTTGGCCAGCGCAGCGGCGCTAAGATCGGTCGCCAGAATCTCAACCGGTCGCGGCAACGGGTCACCAAGCGCTTCGAGCGCGGTAATGGCGATAGAATAGGGTTCCTCACCCGTCGCGCAGCCAGCGCTCCAGATTTTAATCGGCGCCCCTGGCGGTAGCCTGGCGTGCAGCTCAGGTAACAGGGTTTTGCGCAAGGCTTCCATATGGGGACGATTGCGAAAAAAGACGGTCTCATGATTGAGGAGCAGTTCGGCCAGTTGCTGCAATTCATGACGATCTGCGCTTAAAGTCAGATCGGCCAGATATTGAGCCGGCGCGCGCCCAACGACTGCTGAGCGCCGTTCCACTGCGCTGCGCAATGTGATCAGGCGGGCTTCATCAAGCAACACGCCACAATAGCGGGCCAGCAAATCACGTAACGGGCTAAGTGATTCCGGCGATAGCGTCATACGATACTCGTTGCAGCAGGAAACCGTTCACGCAACACGGCCAGAATCTGATCGGGCGGCAAGACCAGCTCAGCGCCACCGATCTCGATGGCAGCGCGCGGCATTCCAAAGATAGTGCAACTGGCCTCGTCTTGGGCAATGGTTAACCCGCCGGCGCGCCGAATCGCGCGCATCCCAATAGCGCCATCGCGTCCCATGCCGGTCAACAAAACACCTACTGCGCTAGCGCCATAAAGGTCAGCCACGGCAGTCATCGTAATATCAATCGAAGGGCGTTGGAGCAACAAGGGTGA
Source organism: uncultured Chloroflexus sp. (assembly GCF_937129525.1). GTDB lineage: Bacteria > Chloroflexota > Chloroflexia > Chloroflexales > Chloroflexaceae > Chloroflexus. The sequence continues at coordinate 17,876 of NZ_CAKZNK010000042.1, forward strand.
CATACTAAGGCGCACAGTGCCATCTGGTTGAATGAGCAGATCGGCCCGATCGGGCGCAAGGAGAGCGCGAGCCGGTTGCACCATCATGCCTTCTTCAGCCAGCGCCAGTGGAATAGCGCTAGCCCCGGCTAACCACTCAGCCATACCGACGCCGAAACCCTGAGCGATATGCTGCACCACGATCACGGCTGCCGGAAACTGCGCCGGTAATCCGGCAAGCAACTGACGCACCACTTTTGGCCCACCGGTTGAGGCGCCAATAACGACCACCGGAAACTGGCCGGGAGCGATCCGCGACTGTCGGTTCTGACGAGGCGCGCTATTCACCGCTCTGCCACCGGTAAACGGTGAATGGCGCCGACCACGCAGATGAGTCACCACTTTGACCCGGGCCAACAGCTTAACCCGCCGGATCAACATCTGGCGCAATTGATCGAGTGAACCGGGATCGGTCAGGTTTGGCTTTTCCATGACCTCGAGCGCGCCGGCAGCCAATGCTTCAAATGAAATGCGGGCATCTTGACCGCTCACTGCCGCCGAAAACACCAGTATCGGCGTTGGATGATACGCCATGATCTGGCGTGTCGTCTCAACCCCATCAAGCACCGGCATGCGCACATCAAGTGTGATAAGATCGGGATGGAGTTCGGCAGCCAGCGCAATGGCCGTTTTCCCATCTCCGGCTTCGCCCACCACGCGGATGGCAGGATCGCTTTCCAGCAACTGACGCAACAAACGTCGCATCAGAGCCGAATCATCGACAATGAGGACGCGCAGTGGGGTCGCCATAGACACCTTCTCACTGATATGCTGCCGACAGGCTGCGTCATCACTCCATCTCTAAGACCAGCCGAACCCGGTTGGGCAAGTTGAGCAGATCGATATCTTTGTTGAGATAATCGTCAACTCCAGCCTCAAATGCCGCTCGTTTATCATCCGAAGAAGTGAGCATAATGATGCGCAGATCGTCAAGGGCCGGATTTTCACGAATACGGCGACACACCTCATAGCCATCGATCCCGGGCATCTGCACATCAAGCACCAATAGATCGGGTGGTTCGGCAGCAATTGCTGCCAGTGCCTCTTCACCGCTATGCGCGAGCTGAACCGTATAACCGTACATCTCGAGCCGCATCTTGACGATATCGGTGACGAGCCGGCTATCATCGACGACTAGAATGGTTGGCATAGCTACTCCTCGTGGCCGAGCAGTTGCTGAATCACCGTCAGCAAACTGGCTTGATTAAACTGGCTCTTCACGATGTAGGCCTGCGCCCCTGCTTCCAGACCACGGCGACGATGCTCTTCAGAGGCAAGGCTGGTAATCAATACTACTGGCAGATCGGTGAGGGCTAACTCGCGCCGGATGCGAGTCGTGAGGGTAAAACCATCGACACGAGGCATCTCAATATCGCTTACTACCAGATCGTAGGCGTTTGCGCGCAGCCTGTCAAGAGCGTCAGCCCCATCAATTGCCACAGTTACTTCATATCCGGCTGACTGCAAAATACTACGCAAGAGTTCGCGCGTGGTGAATGAGTCATCGACTACCAGCAAGCGCGCCGGGCGCGCCGGTTTGTCAGACAGTTGACCGATTGCGCTCGGCGCTACAATCCGTCGGCGATTGCCCTCGATCAGGTATAGCGGATTTACGAGCAAGACCAGACTGCCATCGCTCAACTGCACTGCTCCATTCAGTGCTGGCCAGCGGGTAAAGAGCGGACCAAGCGGTTTAACCACGGCTTCGCGTTCGTCGAGCAGTGCATCAACCAGCAACGCAATGCGCTGCTGGCGAGTTTGCAACAATATAGCCGGCGCGCGGGTCTGGCGCGCCAATGGGCTATCGGCAGTGATGCCCAAAAGCTCAGCCATGGCAACCAGCCCGACCGTTCGCTGCTGGTAAGCGATGGTAGGTTGACCATCGATCAACTGCACCTGATCACGACGCACCCAGATCATGCCTCGTGTCACTGATGCCGGTAGCGCCAGCATTTGCCGTCCCACCTGCACCAATACGACCCGGCTGGTGATCAACGTCAATGGAATGGTCAACGTGACGGTCGTGCCTTGACCAACAATTGAGTCGACCCGCACCTGTCCACCCAATTCAAGCAAATTGGCGCGCACGATATCCATCCCGACACCACGACCCGAAATCTCGGTCACGGCGCGCGCGGTTGAAAATCCGGGCTGGAAGATGAGATCGATTGCCTCCTGACTGTCAAGCCGGTTTGCCTGCTCTGTGGTGAGCATGCCCAACTCAACTGCTCGCCGACGTACCCGATCGAAATCAATTCCACGGCCATCATCGGCAATCTGGATGCGCACCTCATTGCCCACCGACTCGGCGCTGACCCGGATCAAACCAGTCGCCGATTTGCCGAGCGCAACTCGCTCATCCGGCAACTCAAGGCCATGATCAACTGCATTTCGCACCAGATGAACCAACGGGTCGCCGATCAATTCCAGCACTTTACGATCGAGTTCGGTTGTCTCACCACGGATCTCAATCGTAGCCTGTTTACCGGTAGCTACCGCCAGATCACGCACCAGCCGCGGCAGATTGTTGAAGATGGTGGCAATTGGCAGCAGGCGCACTGCCATCACCTCTTGCTCGAGATCTTTGACCAGCAGATGCTGACTGGTGAGATAGCGATCAAACCGGTCGCTCTGGCGTTGCACGGCATCAACAAGGGCGGATTGCGCTTCCCGAAGCGCCGTAAGTCGCGCATCGATGGCCTGGCGCTGAGAGGATGAAAAGCGTAGCCGGGTCAGCTCTTGCTCAAGGGTCTGCAATGCGCGCTGCTGACGATCGACGATTGCTTGTAAAAGGGTCAGCTCTTGCCCGATCTCTCCCAGCCACTGCTGATTGATCGCCAGTTCACCGGTCAGATTGAACAACCGATCAAGCCGGTCAACCCGCACCCGCACGGTCTGACGCGCGGCGCGCGGCGCCGGCGCGGACGTAGCAGGCGATGACGGTAACGAGACAACAGGCGGTGGTGGCGCTGCGACATCGGTTGCAGGCGGGCCTAACATCTGCAACAATTCCGGCACTACCTTCAAGTTTTTCTCTGACAAATGCGGCGCCTCGGCAGCTAGCCGCCCGATCAGATCACCGCTTTGCAACAGACGATCGGCCAATGAGCGATCGAGCGTTCGCTGTCCCGATCGGATTTCACCCAGCACATGCTCAAGCGCATGCGCTATCTGTGCAATTGGATCGAAGCCGAGCATCCGGGCTGATCCCTTGATCGTATGCGCGGCGCGAAAGGCCCGATCAAGCTCGCTGCGGCGCAATTCAGGGCTGACCTCGCTCTCGAGCGACAGCAAGGCATCGTTTAGCACCCGTAGATTATCGGCAGTCTCATCACGAAACTGGGCGTAGAAGCTGCTAAGATCCATACATCATCAATTCTCGCGCCGTAATGAGCTGCGTCCATCATCACTAAACGACAACCCGTGGAGACGGGCCGCAATCGCTGTCAGCCTGGCAGCCGATTCGGCCATGTGGCGCGCGCTGAGCGCCGATTGGCGCGCTACCTCGGCAATTTCACGCATCGTCTCAACCACCTGCTCACTGGCACTCTGTTGCTGCGCCGTCGCCAGACCGATTTCAGCGGCAGCCTGCGCTGTGCGCTCGGCGACCATCACAATATTGTCCATGACCTGACCGGCGCGGTGGGCAAGCTCAACGCCGCGTTCCACCTCTTTGCTACCCTCTTCGGCGGCTAATACCGCAGCGCTGGTTGCCTGTCGGATTTCGGCAATCACGCCCTTTACCTCTTTCGCCGCGGCCAGCGTGCGGTTAGCCAGACTCTTCACTTCCGCAGCCACAACAGCAAAACGGCGACCATACTCACCAGCTCCGGCAGCTTCAATTGCGGCATTTAACGCCAACAGATGGGTTTCATCCGAGATGTCATCGATCAGATCGATAATCTCGCCGATCTGTTGTGACCGCTCACCCAGGCTGAGCACGCGGGTTGAGATGTCTTGCACCCGTTGTCGGATACGCTCCATTGCCTGAATACTCTCATCAACCGCATCCTGGCCACTACTCAGTTGTTCAAGCGTCTGGTGCGCTGCCTCCGCTACGTGTTCGGCGGCCTGAGCAATCTGACGCGCCGTGCTGCCCAATTCTTCGATTGTTGTCGAGACTTCCGTTACGGCGCTGGCCTGCTCACTGGCGCCGCCAGCCTGCTGCTGCGAATTGGCCTGCAATTCTGCGGCAGCGGCAGCCAGATCGCTGCCCAATTCGACCTGCTGAATATTCTTCTCCATCAACTGTTCAGTCTTCAGTAGCAGCTCCTCGGCGCGAGATTGCGACTCGGCCAGCGCTCGACTCAGATCACGGCTGCTCAACCACGCAAGTGTACTGATTACGATGACGGTTAAGACAAAGAACAGAGTGTCAAGCATCCGATTATCGCCGGAAAATGATTGGAGACCGAGATACTGTTCGGCCAGCAGCAAACCGAGATATGTGAGGATGCCTGCCAGACTGACCGTCAACGTATCACGTCCGCTCCCTAACAGGCCGGCGCCCACCATCGGAATCAACAAGACTACCACCCGCGCGCCATCAACCCCGCCAAACAGCAAGATGACCATCACTGCGCCGGTGATCATCGCCAGAAAGAGCCACCACCGACCGGGTATCGTTTGCCTTCGACTGACAAACCAGGCCGCTAAACCATACATCGCCAGTCCAACGACGGTCACACTGTTGGCAACCAGAAAGGTTTGAGCAGCGACATTGCCGGCAAACCAGATGATCAGCCCAATGATCCAGCAGAGCGCCAAAAATCCGGCACTCACCAGAATCAACCAGCGCAATAGCGCGCGATTTTCACGTAGGGCCATCAGTTCGGTCGTGGAAGAGACAGACATTTCCGTTTTCATTGCGCTTCCTGAGAATGAGCCAGTTGCAGACCAAGAGCAAGATCGGCGGCCAGACGACGAAGATCAAGCGCCACCACAGGCTGTTCGGCGAGCAAGGCAACACCGTACACCCATGGCAACTGTAAACGAGCTGACACAAATGCGGCGAGCGGATGGATCACCGGCGCTTCGACCAGAAGATCAACCCGCGCTACCACTAATTCTACTGTGCGGCGACGCAAAATGATACGCAAGGCATGGATACGACCAGCAACGGGTGGATCGGCAGGATCGAGCAACGGGCCAAGTTGACGCCGAATGATCGGGCGACCACGCTCGTCACGATCGGCAACCCCGGGCGCACCGATAGCGTCAACATCATGCTGCCGGCAGAGATAACGGCGGGTCGTCGTTTCCAGCAACAAAATCACGTTGCCTCCTGCGCCAGCGCAAAGATTGCCGCCGGATCAAGCACTGCAACCGGCTGGTCGTGATAGCGAAAGATCGCCCGTATTAACCGCTGTGCCGGATCAGGCATATTGGCTGGTGATGGTTCGAGTTGGGTCGCATCGATCGCGATCAGATCATCAACGCTATCAACCAGCAAGGCTGCATCAAATTCTTCGTGATGCAGCCAGATCAGGCGGGTAGCGCGATCGGGCGCGGCAGCGGGTAGCGCCAGCAGTAAGCGCAGATCGATGACTGCCAGTATTTGGCCGCGCTGATTGATAATACCGGGCAGCAATGGCGGCGCACCAGGAATCGGCGTTGGAGATCGCCAGCGCATAATTTCGCGCACATGACTGCCGAGCAGCGCATATCGCTCGGCTGCCAGACGAAACACAAGATATTCCCCAGGAGAAACCGGTTGAGCTGATGACGGCTGCATACACTATTCAATCGCGATCGGCGATGTTTCCAGCGATTATAACGTGTTTCACCATTGTTGACTAGAATCCGCTGTCGGTGGAGCGAGATAATGGAAACCACATTCCAAACAAGAATACTTATAAACCAAACTATGTTATTCTATTCCGATCAAAATATTGTGTGACCGGCGCCAGCGACTACAGAGCCACGAGCGATCTCTCGACACCCTATGGCTTGCCGGCATGTGGCGGCTGTGGTATAATCCGAACCGGAACAGAGCCGATCTGGCAGGCGGCGCATCATCCGCCTGCCAAATTTGTGTGTCAGCGCGCCGCGCAGTCCCGTTTCCATACGGGCGCCTGCCGGCATTAGGCGAAAGGAGCGACGCCGTGTCGCAGCAACTGCTTGAAGAGTTGGGCCGGCGCCAGTACCGCACCGACATTCCTGAATTTCGCGTCGGTGACACTGTGCGCGTCGGCGTGAAAGTGGTTGAAGGCAACCGCGAACGAGTGCAAGATTTTGAAGGGGTCGTGATTCGACGCCGTGGCGAGGGCATCAACGAGAATTTTACCGTGCGACGAATTGCATCACACGGGATTGGTGTCGAGCGCACATTCCTGTTGCATGCGCCGCGGATCGACTACATTAAAGTCATCCGCCAGGGCAAAGTGCGCCGGGCCAAACTTTACTACCTGCGTGGCCTCACCGGCAAAGCGGCCCGCATTCGCGAGCGACGCTAGTCGTTGCGCTCATGATCTAGCTTTGCGATGGCGCAGCGGCGGGAATACCGTCGCTGCGCTGCTGTTATTCGTTTCATCGCCGCAACCACCAGCTATGCGCGCCCTGCTTCGACGCGCATGACCAATTCGGTCAGCGCCAGATTAAACTCTGCCGGACGCTCAATCGCGCTCAGATGGCCGGCTCCAGGAATCACAACCAATCGACTACCGGCAATCCCTTCGTGCAACACACGCGCCTCAGCCGGCGGCGTCAGCCGATCTTCGTCCCCGACGACGACTGTTACCGGCACGCGAATCTGGTTTAAGAGCGGGGTCGAATCGGGTCGCGCCGCCATCGCATGCAACGCTGCAGCAATCGCCGCCGGTGGGTTGGCAGCCGCAATCGCTTTCAACTCAGCCAGCAAAGCCGGACTGACCTGCGGCGCAACGAGATTTGGCAACAGACGCTCGGCCAGCGCCGCGCTACCTTCCTGCAATACCAGTTCAGCATTGGCGGCCCGGGTTGCGCGCGCCTCTTCGCTATCGGCAGTAGCGCGGGTATCGGCCAGCAACAAACCGCTAAACCGCTCCGGAGCTTTTCGCCACAACGCGAAAGCGATATAGCCACCCATCGATAAGCCGGCAAAGATCGCCTGCCCAATCCCCAGGGCATCGAGCAGCGCAATGACATCATCGGCATAATCATCGAGTGATTGAGGAGCAGGCGTCAGAGCTGAACCACCAAAACCGCGCAGATCGGGCGCAATCATCCGAAACCGGTCGGACAGAGTCGTCAGTTGGGCGCGCCAAAGCGCGGCGCTGAGCGGAAAGGCATGCAACAACACAACCGGCGTCCCGCTACCGACATCGTCATAACGCAACTGCGCACCGGTCGGTAACGACAGGGTACTCATCAGAACCTCCAGCCAACGCTGCCTTAATCGGATACATCTTGTACCCCATAGTATAACGCCAACCGAAACAGTTTGTATGGAACTACCGCCGTCGGTTATCGGCTATAGATCTACCGCAGAGGTCACAGAGCACGCAGAGGAACTATTGCCTATCAGCTATCGCCTATCGCCTATCGCCTATCGCCTATCAGCTATCGCCTATCGCCTATCGCCTATCAGCTATCGCCTATTGGCGAAGTAACGCCAGCAACCGATCAAT
>NZ_CAKZNK010000043.1 GCF_937129525.1 uncultured Chloroflexus sp.
CTCGGCGCGGGCAGGCGGCTCGGCGCGGGCAGGCGGCTCGGCGCGGGCAGGCGGCTCGGCGCAGGCAGGCGGCTCGGCCACGCGGGTTGCCTTCTTTTGTGGTGAAAAGGGCATCGTCAACGCCACCTCAGTCTCGCCACCCAAAATGGTCAACAGCCAATCCATATCGGTGCGAGCGAGCGGCTCGTAGAGTGGATCGCTGCGCTGGTAAAGGGCAATGTCGTAAGCCAGTGGCAAAATCGTCTCTATCTGCTCGTAAAGCCATTCAGCCAGGCCGTTGCCGTGAGGTTGGGCATCAATCAGATAGAGATGTTGGGTGGTCGGATCGTAAGCAGTCACACAATCTTCTAGTCTCGCTAGCGCGCGCAGCGCGATAGCGGCAGCGCACGACCATCCGACGAGTTGACCACTAACATTCAGTGGTCGGCTGAGACGTATCCAAACAGCCTGACTTTGCCAGCGTTGCGTGATTGGTTCGGCCAGCGTTTGCTCACGTACCGGGTTGTGTCCCGTCTGTTCTCGATATGCATAAGTCGTTTCTTCAACTGTAACGCGCCCCCAACTCAGGCGCGGACTATGAGCGCGCTTGAGTTCACGTTGCGCCCACTCTTGCCGAATCTGAATCTGACAGCGGCGGAGTGGAATTGTTCGGTGGCCTTCGCGACCGGCCAATTGGATCGTGCCGGTCTCGTCGTCACGTTCGATGATCTGCTGTCCACCCCGGAGTGGAGGGAGGGCAGCGGCGAGGTGGATCCAGCGCCCTGCAATTGAGGGATCAGCAGTGCCGGTCTGCATCTTCTGCTCGTTGAGCAAGTAGAGTGGCTCGGTGCCGGCAGCGTGAAGATCAAGCGTAATATAGGGATCGCTCTGCTCACCAGGTAACCAGACCGATGCGCTGCCGGGCAGGCGATAGAGATGTTTCTGAGCGGCGAGCCGTTCCACAATCGTTTCAAGTTGCCATTGTCGGATCTCATCATCGTGCAGCGGTTTTTCGCTGGCAGCGCAGACCAGATGAAGCGCGGCTACAAATGGGTTGAGGCTTACCGGTGACCATGCGGCTGGTTGCAACAGTGGCCACGTCGCCAGATCAGTTTCGGCCATTCGACGGAGAGCAGAATCGCCGAGACCGCGGTCAAGCAGGACAATGACCAGCGCGGCGCCGCTATGCAGTGCGGCCTGGAGTGTTGCGGGGCCGACATCGGCGCCGGTCATAATCTGCGTGTGAGCTGGTAACGGTCTCAAGCCGGCGCTCAACATCCCTGACACATCGCCAATTGCTGCGCGCAGATTACCCAGCTCGAAGCGATTGGTGATCAGGTGAACGCTTGCGCCGCTGGCTAGAAATGCTTCAGCCAGACGCATTGTCTCACGGTGACGATTGCCATCGCACTGCCAGATTGCCAGCGTCGTCGTGGGATATGGTAAGTCGGCGGCTGATGTAACGCGCCATTCACGTCCGCTGATCAGCTTTAACGCCGCTTCAGGGCCACTAACAGGCGCGACTGTGCCGCCAAGCGCGATCGGTTGCGCGCTGAGCCGACCGGCGCGCAACAGGATCATACTGAGATGACCGGCAGCAATTCCGTAATACGTGTGTAGATCGGCGATGAGGATCAATCGTAATCGACGCCAGAAGCTGTGCCAGGCGCGGTCGTGAAGGCGCAACAGTGAGCTGTGTAATTCTGGCAGTGTCGTAATAATCAGGCGGGCAGTGGGTGCAGTTCGTCGGTTTGCGCCGCTCGTCGCAGCGATGGGAATGGCAGGCTGACAAAAACGGGCCAGAACATTGGCTTCTCGCTCGTGCAACAGTGCTTGATCGGCGTCAGGCACAATGAGCAATGCTGTTGCCGATGGTTCGTTACGCAAGAGGTCTAGTGTCAAGAGATGCAGACTGGCCCGACTTAGCGTGCCGCTGCCGGTGATTGCGAACGGCGTGCTGCGCCGGAGGGCAGCAAGTGCAATCGATTGGGCTTGAAAGAATGGCGTGCCGATGGCGCGCACCCAGGCCTCGTTCAGTGCCTGATCGATTGGTAGATGGCTGATGCGAGTGCCGGTGCCGGCAGGGAATGCGCGCAGCGCGATCAGCGGCGATGTCGATTGCCCGGCTCGCTCAGCAATGGCGTGTAAAATGTCAATCAGGTGACTCATAGGTGCGCAGTATTCGTAGCTTAACGTGAGGGGCATTGCAACTGCAATCGACCGTCATTCAACGCGAAGCGATCGGTATTGCAGAAGTATGCGCAGCTTACCTGTGCGATAAGGTAGAGCAGGCGCGTTGTCGAACTGTGCTTGTGCCGGGTAGCGGAGCCTCCTTTGTGGTAGCAGGTGACCGATATGCCGCAATCGAGTGCAATCGGATCAGGGTAAAGCTGGCGATGGTGTGCTGCCGCAGTTTGGGCACAGAGCGCATCGTCGCTTCCGTATTGATCCGGCCAACCATTGCGCGAAAACGCAATCCAACGCCCGCATGTTAAGCCGGTTAACGATTCGATTGTAACATGCCTGTCGAGCATGCATTAGTAGAGTGAGGTGAATGAATGCGTTCGCGCTGGTTGCGAGTCAACGGTTACCAGTTGCACTGGCTTGAAGCGGGACGCGGGCCGGCTGTGCTGCTGTTGCATGGTTTTGCCGGCTCGAGTGACGATTGGGCGCCAACAGTAGAGTGGCTGGCGCAGAATGGTTATCGGGCGCTGGCAGTCGATGCGCTGGGGTTTGGACGCTCTGAGAAACCAGTTAATGCGCCCTATGGCCTTGAGTTGCAGAGCGATCTCTACGCTGCATTGCTGGCAGCGCTCAATATCGACCGGGCAACCTTTGTTGCCCATTCCATGGGTGGGAAGTATGCGTTAGCTACAGCGATCCGCCATCCGCTGCGTGTTGCCAGGCTGGTATTGATCGCCACCGACGGCTTTGTTGAACCGTCGCCGCTCACGATCATTGGTGGCTGGCCATTCATCGGTGAAGTCATTCTCTGGCTCTCGGCTCATCCGGCTGTCGTGCGCGCCTTTCTGTCTGCCGCTTTCCACAATCCCGCTCCCTACGTAACTGCCGAACTGATCGAGCGGGGTCAGGCAGCAATCAGTGGCGCTGCTAACCGTCGGGCCCTGACCAGCCTGAGCCGTCGTTACGCCGCTACCGATCTGGGCTTAACCGGTTTACGCTCGCGGTTGTCAACGGTTCGCGCTCCCACCCTCCTGGTCTGGGGAGCGCAGGATCGGGTCTTCCCACTGCGCTACGCAGAAACTGCCCGGCGTGAGATTCCAGGCGCACAGTTGGTAGTTATTCAGCATTGTGGCCATTTTCCCCACATCGAAGCGGCGCGTCCGTTTCTCGGTCTGCTCAGCGGTTTTCTGGCTCCACTCTGCCGTGAATGACCTCTGCTACCGGTTGCATTAAAGCGTGCCTGCGGATAGTCAGCAGGGGCACATGGCGGGGATGGGGATGGTGGGCGGTGGGGCGGATGATTGTGCGGGGATGGGGATGGTGGGCGGTGGGGCGGATGATTGTGCGGGGATGGG
>NZ_CAKZNK010000044.1 GCF_937129525.1 uncultured Chloroflexus sp.
TACCATTGCTCACCCACGGCGCGCTCTTTGCGCCAGCAGGTCAGCATCCAGGAGCGATACTCTTCGACATCCTTCTGTTGATCCTGAGTCTGGTGATTGCCGCGCGCGTATTTTGGCTGCGGCATCCGGCTGCCGATCACACATCCTACATGATTTACACCTACTGGTACTGTTTTCTACTGGCTGCCGCTATTGTCGTGCTCTAAAGCTAGATCCGTTCACCAGCCAATCATTTGGGGCACAGTGTTTTCCTGTGCCCCAACACCATTAGCAGGTTGCGCAGCGCTTAGAACCGACTCCACAGATACTGGTTGGTGACCTCGTGGTGGAACTGCACTTCTGCGCGCTTGATCAAGGTGCCGAGTTTGCGCGGACAGCGATCGGCAACCGTCGTCTTCAGATCGGCGAAGCGCGTCTGTACCTCTTCGCCGAGCAGGGCAGTGATCCATGCGCTCTGGCGGAAATTGGTAATCGCGTCGTAGATGTTGTCAGGCAGGGTAGCCGTGCCATTGCGCACATCGGTGGTAGGGAGTGGCCCTTCAAGACCGGTGCGCAAGAGGGCATAGATCGCCAGATAGGGGTTGGCATCGGGCGCAATCGAGCGTACTTCAATGCGGGCCGAGCGGGCATTGCCGATGGGGATGCGAACCATTGAGCCGCGATCGGTCGGTGAAGCCTTGATCTGGTTGGGAGCCTCGAAGTGTGGATCAAGCCGACGGTAAGCGTTGACGCTTGAGTTCAGGATCAGACAGAGATCTTGAGCATTGTTCAAGATCCGGTCGATAAAGCTCCAGGCCAGCTCTGATAGGCGCTCAGGGCCGTTGGCATCGTAGAAGAGATTCACTCCCTGTCGCGAAAGCGAGATGTTGGTGTGCATGCCATTGCCGTTCACGCCGGTGACCGGCTTGGGCAGGAAGCTGGCAGTCATATCAAGCTTGCTGGCAATCTGGCGACAGATCAGCTTGTAGAGCAGAATCTGGTCGGCGGCAATGGTGGCTTCGGTGTAGCTGTAGTTCATCTCGAACTGCGATGGCGCTACTTCGGGGTGATCCTTCTCGTTTTCGAACCCCATTGCCCGTTGCGCTTCAGCCGCCATGTCGATGAACTGGCGCAGCGGATCGCCGGGGAGCGAGTGGTAATAGCCGCCGGTGCTGACCATCGTGAATTCACCCGTCTCGCGGAAGCGCTGCTCGGCATTGCGACCCTTGAAGAGAAACCCTTCAATTTCGGTAGCGATGTTGCAGGTGAGGCCGTCGCGCTGGTACAGCTCATGCGCGTAGCGATGTAACCGACCGCGCAGGTCGGCTTCGTATGGGGTGCCGTCCTGGTTCAGCACATACCCGAAGACCAGCACTTTGCCCGGGCCGAAGATGTCTGCTGGCAACCAGTAGAAGGCCGACCAGTCAATGGCGAGGCGCAGATCCGACTCGGCCTGCACTGAGAAGCCACGCACTGATGAGCCATCGAAAGTGAGATTGTCGGCGGATGATAGCAAAAACTTCTTGTCGTAATCGAGCATGTGCAGGCGACCTTCGAGGTCGGTAAAACAGACGGTGACGGCCTTGATCCGACGCTCGTCGGTCAGGTAGCGCATGCGTTCCTCGCGCATCACGTCGGGCGAGACGCGGGCCAGGCGCTGGCGCTTGACACTCAGGTTTAGTTCCTCAAGTTGCTCGTAGGGAATTTCGAGAAAATCGCGCAGCTCGGTCATAGTTGGATTCCTTCATGCTACGAAGTCGATAAATTGTTGAGGGGTATTATACCCGGATGAGCAACAACCGCTGTTGATTTGGTGAATGATACAGATGTGGCGCAGAGTTAGCCTGGTAGACGGATTTCGTCGATCTGCCAGCCTGATAGCGTGAATCTGACCACAACTTCAAGCCGATTTGCGCGGTGATGACAGGTAAAGCGCAGGGGAATGGTCAGTCGGGCGCCGGGCATCGGCCAGTCTGGCGCGCGGTATGGCCCCAACGCCAGATTGGGTTGATGCCGGGCGAGTTGCCGTTCGGCGATCAGGATGTGGAGTGAAGCCGGCGTTTGCATCCGATCGGCAAAGTCAGTCAGTTCCGACGGGTTATTGCGTTCGATTGCAGCAAGCAGGTCGTAAATGGCTGCGGTGGGCATGCGATATGGCCGCGTGACTGCCATCAGGCCGCGCGCAATCCGAGCCGGTAGCGCGTGGTCAAGTGGCAAAAGGGCAACGCTGGCGATGACGCTGAGCGCGCAGCACCAGTAGCAAAGCAGGTAACTTGTTCGCATGACGGCGTGCCTTTGGCGTGCCGGCAAGAGCCAGATGACGCTCTTGCCGGCAACGCAATCTATTTCAGTGTGCGCAGATACGCCATCAAATCAGCCATCTCCTGGTCGGTGAGATTGTGGGGTGGCATGTAGCCGATACGTCCGGTGCCACCGGTGCGGATCCATTCAGCGACGTTTGCTTCGCTCCGCTCTTTACCATTTGGCAGCAAACCATTGTAATCAACACCTTTGGGCAATACCGGCCCTTTGGCGCTGAAGAGGCCAGCTAAGCCTGGCCCGACTAGCACTTCTCGGTTCGTGGTGTGGCAGGCTGCGCATGGCCCGAAGAGATCTTTGCCACGAGTAGCATCGCCTTGCGCTGAAATTGATGTATCGGCAAGAGCTGCTGGTAGCTCGGTAGCGGGACCGGAAGAGGCGTTATTGCGATTGCTGCCACAGGCAGAGAGCAGCGCGATGAACACGATCAACAACAACCCGAAGATCTTTGCAGTCCAGTGCGTCATAAGTGTGCTCCTTGCGGATAGCTAAATCTATCACCTGCGCTCATGCGCAGACATCATCATTTCTGCAAACCGGGCAGGCCATTCCTGTTGACCAGGACGGTTGATTTGGGCTTGCCGCCGACTCTGCGTATGGGTGGCAGTCGGTCGGCGTCAGGTGAGAGAGAAACGCAAGGAGTGAGCGCGTGGCGGTGGCGTCGGTGGCGATAGGTCGCAAGTCGGTGGTCGTGATTGAGGGATAATGATAACGAGCAGGATTAGCGGCACGATAGCCAAAAGAGCCAGCGCGAGAGGCGGCAATGATTCATATATAGCGCGCGGCCGTGCCGTTTCGATCGGCGTTGGTTCAGTGGCGGTCTGGTCGGTGGTCGCGCCGGGATGCAGAACGCATAAGAAGTAATTGGTGGCGGACTGGCTTATCAACCACTCCTGAATCAGACAATGCAGCACACAGCTTAGTGGACTGAGCAGAGCCAGTTCGAGAACAACAAGGATGGTTAGGGCATGTAAACCCCGGTTGCGCAAGAGATTCAATTGCCGGAGCAGCCGGTTCATGCGAAAGATCGTGCTGTTTTTCACAGCATTATCCTAGCGAGCGGCGCTCAGGATGTCAAGAGTTCAACATCAGACTCTGGAGGAAATGCCGGTGAAGAAGTGACCAGACAATTGCAAAGGCGCAACTATGAGGCGCAAGATTGGTGATGACACGCAAATCTTGCGCCTGGCGCCAATCTAACTGTGGGTAAAGGTCGATCGGGGGTGAGTTGTCGGATCGGGTGTGACGGTTGGCTCAGGAGTGGGGCCGGTATCGCTCCAACCTTGATTTTCGAGCGTCATCGCCACCTCGGCGATGGTCATATCATGGTTACATACAATTTGACAGGCGAGACGGTATTCACCCAGCAGATTACGCTCTTGGAGCTTTGCATATTCAGCCGCCGTCATCTCATCTGGCTCGCCAGCGGCAAACTTAACCCGGCAGGTCGTGCAGCGCGCATAACCACCGCAGCGGTGTCCAATCGCGATTCCGGCCTGCTCGATTGCCAGCACCAGCCTCGTGTTGGCGGCAACCTCAATCGAACGGTCACCAATCGTAACAGTGGGCATACTACCTCCACCAGCTTTTCAGAAAACGATAGTAGTGTATATTCAAACTACCATCAGAACGTGATCACGTCAATCGTTGGCATTGCAGGCGCAAATCGGATTGCGGTGTTGAGGCGATGAGCGAATGGACAGGCGAAAGCGACGAGGGTAGACAGCCCTTCCGTGGTCTGCGCGATGGCCTGGATCAATCGCAGTGCATGAACTCCGTAGTGAACAAGAGCAGACTCGTCAGTTGCAACGCTTCGCCGCTTCAAGCCCGGAGATACGTCACCGCCTTGCCTCTTACGCCCGGCCATACGCAGTCGTGGCAAAAGCCGGTCTGCGCGCGTATCGGTGAGCTTGAGGCGGCGCTGACCGATCACCGCTGCTCGCGGTCAGGTTATGGCTTCAGCGATTGAGCTGCTGAAGCAGGTGATTCAAATACGCGCGCAGCTCGGCAGCATTGGCGGCGCTATGGCTATCAATGATTTGATCGTCTGGTAGTTGTTCGATCAGTCTGAGCGCTCGCTGTGAAGAGCGACGAGCAGTATCGGGTTGTTTGAGCCGCGCTGCGACATTTGCCATCCCGACATACCCCATGATGAACTGTGGGTTCAGATAGACGCTACGGCGATAATCGGCCAATGCGGTTTCAAAGTCACCGTGATGTTCGGCTATCTGGGCCTGGAGGTAGTAAGCCGGAGCAAAGAGCGGGTATGCCTTCAGCAGCGCTCGCAAAATGCTCTCGGCGGTATTCCAGTCACCCTGGTCGGCGGCAGTTTGGGCCGCGCGCAGGAAATCTTCGGGCGACTCCGCCGGAGCTGTAACTGGGGCTGGCGGCGCGCTGGCGCGCGATGGGGCGGGCTTTGGCGGAGCAGGCGGCGGTGTTGCCAATGGCGCTGGCGTTGGTTCAAGGGATGATGGCAGCGCTGACGCGGGCGCAAAAGGCGCTGCCGATAAAGGTTTGCGGTAGAGCACAGTGCCAGGAGCGTTGTGAGTTTCAAACTGGCGGTACAGTTCAACGTTTGGCTCGGCGTGCCCGACCACCAGCCAGCCGCCAGGAATGAGTGAGTCGTAGAGGCGTTGGACGACCTGACGGGTTGTCGCTTCGTCAAAATAGATCATAACGTTGCGACAAAAGATAATATCGAAGGCGATGATACCCAATTGCGGCGAGGGGTAGACCGGTTCGACCAGATTGAGCTGAGCGAAGGTCACATCGGCTCGAATCTCGCGTCGCAACTGCCATTGCCCTCCTACCGGCACAAAGTAGCGGTCGCGCACCTCCGGCGGAGTTTCACGAAACGACCAGTTTCCGAAACAGGCTTCGCGCGCACGGGCGAGAAAATGCCGGTTGATGTCGGTAGCGAGAATGCTGATCTGCCAGGGCGGATCGGATGGCAATTGCTCGCGGAGGGTGATGGCAATGGAGTAAGGCTCTTCACCGGTAGCGCAGCCTGCGCTCCAGACGCGCAGATAGCGCACCATGGAACGGCGCTGGATCAGGTCAGGCAGAATGATTTCACGCAGGGCGGCAAATTGGGCTGCGTTGCGAAAGAAATAAGTTTCGCCAATAGTCAGCTCGGCGATCAATTCATCCCAGGCCGCAGGGTAGCGTTCTATCAGCGAGAAGAGCTTGCAAGGATCGCTAATGCCAAAGTGCTGGGCCGCGCGCTGTAATCCATAGATCAGGTCAGCGCGGCGCTGCTCTGGATAGTGCAGGCCAGCGCGCTCGCGGATGAGCGTGGCAAAGCGGTCATAAAGCTCTTCTGTGATGACATTCATAGTCGCTCCCTCATACCTGGCGCTGAAACGATTCTTACCGTGGCGATCCAAGCAGCGCAGCAATTGATAGCCCTAATCGTTCGAGCGGAAGCTCGTGCCGCACGGCGCCAAGCGCTTTGGCCGCTTTAGGCATACCGTAGACGACGCACGAAGCTTCATCCTGGCCGAAAGTTGGGCTGCCAGCCGCTGCCAGCGCAGCGAGTCCATGCGCGCCATCTTCGCCCATGCCGGTCAAGATAACGCCAATCGCGCTTGCGCCGTAATGTCTGGCCACGCTTTCAAACAGGTGATCGGCGCTAGGGCAATAGCGATCGGCTTCGCCAGCAGGTAGCACACCGGCGCTACCGCGTTGGGTAATGACGAGATGCAGGCCATCGGCTGGCAGGTACACGTGACCGGTTTGGAGCGCTGTTTCGCGATTGATCACGTGAACCGGCTGAGGGATAACGCTCCCCAGCCAGCCGGCCATTGCCGGCACGAATCCGCTGGCTACGTGTTGGGCAATCACAATCGGGGCAGGCACGCTGGCGCCAAGATCGGTCAATACCGATTGCAACGCCGCCGGTCCGCCAGTTGAAGCCGCAATTGCCAGTAGTTGATAATGTGAACCTGGTTCGCGTTTGATCGCCACCGGTGTTGAACGTGGAGGATGACGGGTAACGACTTTGACTCCTGACATGAGGCGCAAGGTGCGGATAAAGTGTTCGCGGTCGGTGGCGCTGGTCGGATCGGTCGACGCTATCGGTTTGCGCACCACAGCCAGCGCGCCGGCGGCCAGCGCTGCCATTGCGCGTTGTTCGGCATTGCCGGCGCTGGCGCTGAAGAGCACAATCGGCGTCGGTCGTTGCTGCATAATCTGGCGGGTTGCTTCGTAGCCATCAAATACTGGCAGATGAATATCCATCGCAACCACGTTTGGGCGCAAGCGAATGGTTGATTGCACGGCCTCGTGTCCGTTCATCGCGGTGCCGGCAACTATCAGGTCTGGCGTTGCTTCGATATACGAACGCAGTAATGTAAGCTGACTGGGCGAGTCTTCGACTAACAAAACCCGAATGGGATCGCGACGGTCGCTCATGATGCGCACTACCCTGGCCACATCAGGAGTTGATGTGACGATAATCAGAACCGACATGATGAGTATAGACAGTCGTGGTAGTGTTGTCGAGGTATGCAAGCAACGCCGGGGGATCCAACACCGGAACAATCCCTTCGGGAGTGCGAAAGGAAGCCTTCAGCAGATCAGTGCCAAAGGTGAGTGGCGTAATATTGTCAGACGAGATTTGCTGGACGCCATACACCCCATCAACCAGCAATCCCAGTTGAGGCTGGTCGGTATCAATGCTGAGTACCATCACCATGCTCTGCAAACTGATGCTCAATGGCTGGTCAAGCAGCCGATGCCCGATCAACACCGGGATGAGGGTACCGCGCAGATCGAGCAGGCCAGCAATGATCGGTGGCGCGCCAGCAATTGGGGTTAGCTCAGGCAACCGCGCGATCTGCTGCACGGCTGTCAGAGGTAGCGCAAAGGTTTGCCGACCAACTTGAAAGGTGACAAAAATGGAGGTTGTCATAATACTCACTCGTATCTGAGATTGACGCGCTAAACGGTGCGGAATTTCATCGTGACCAGGTGACCTTGTGGCGAAGAAGTGACATTTGTCTCATCAACGAGGGAAAACGCTGTTTGCACAGGTTCCTGGCGGGCAATGTGCTGGTACGCTTCACGTTCTGACTCACATTCGACAACGAGAGGATGGTGAACATCTCTATCATCGCAGTGGATCACGATAGCGCTGGCGTAGCAGTGATGGATCAATGCGCGCGCCACTTCACTGACCGCAGCGGTAATGCGAGCCTGTTGCGCTGGCGGCAGTTCCATCGCTCGCGCACTCTGACGTAGCGCCTGCCGAAGCTGAATCAGGTCAGCTTCCGTGCTGATGATGAGTTGTTGGGGCGGCACATGTTTCATAACGCATCTCAGAGTAAACGCTCAATTGTTGCCAGCAGCGCCTGTTGATCAAACGCTCGCTTCACGATGTATGCATCGGCGCCAGCGGCTAGACCCCGCTCGCGATCGGTTGGATTATCAAGTGATGTGACCAGGACTACCGGTATAGCGCGGAGATGCGGATCCGAGCGAATCCGCTCGGTCAGCTCAAAACCGTTAATGCGTGGCATATCTACATCGCTCAGCACAAGCTGGCACCCTTGCTGATCGCGCAAAGCGCGCAGACGCTCAAGCGCCTCCTGGCCATTGGTGGCAAGAACAACGTGATACCCCGCCGACTCGAGAATATTCTTTTCAAGGGTGCGAGTGGTAATTGAGTCGTCAACTACCAGGATCGTGGGTGTTCGGCGTGGCTCGACCGGACGATCAGGGGGTAGCAGATGCTGCGATGAGGTCATTGCGGCGCGCAATAAATCAACCGAATCGAGAATGGGAGCAACACTGCCATCGGCCAGAATGGCAGCACCACTCACAAATCGCACTCGCTGCAATGGGAGCGGCAGACGATGAACAACCAGCTCTAGTTCCTCGCTGACGGCATCAACCAGGAACGCGACACGGCGTTCGTTAACGCCGAGCAGAATCGCTGGCGATGGCGTATCCAGGTCAATGGCAGTCGGTGTTTTCAATCCTAGAAGCTGACCGAGCGCAATCAAGGGCAAGGGCCGACCTTCGACCAGCAACGCAGTGCGACCTTCCAGCGCGCGGATATGGTCGCGACGAGCCTGAACAATCCGCTGCATGCTATCCAGTGGCAGCGCAAAGGTGTGCCCGGCAACTTTCACGAGCAGGCCGTGCGAACGTTGCAAGGTCAGCGGCAGGCTGAGATTGAAGGTAGTGCCTTGCCCAGGAGTGGAGGTGACAGTCACCTGCCCACCCATCCGTTCAACCGTTGTGCGCACAACATCAAGACCGACGCCGCGGCCTGAAAGAGAACTTACGCTAGTCTTGGTCGAGAAACCGGGCATAAAGATGAGATCAAGCGCCGCATGATCATCAGCGCGATCGGTGTCGCGGGCGCTGACAATGCCGGAAGCAAGCGCCTGCTGCCAGATCCGGGCCGGATCGATACCGGCGCCATCATCGCTGACACTCAGGTTCAGTCGATCGGCAGTGGCGCGCGCTGTCAGCTTGATCAAACCTGTTGGCGCTTTGCCGGCTGCTTCGCGTTCGGCGGGTAATTCGATCCCGTGATCAACGGCGTTGCGCAGCAGATGGAGGCAAATCATCCGCACTTTATCGAGCACTTGCCGATCGGCTTCAGCGCCGCCGTCATCGATGACGAATTCAACCTGCTTGCCTGCGCTGCGGGCCAGTTCGCGCACGTGCAGGCGCAACGGGCCAATAATTTCGGTCAGTGGCGCCATCCGGGTTTGCTGAATCTGCGCCTGCAAGCGCGCGCTAATTGCGGCCAGGCGGTCGTGATCTTCGCGCGCGCGCGTCGCCAGTTGGGCAACCTTCGTTTGCAGAGTATCAATAAGCTCATTTGCCAGTTCCAGTGTTGTTAGCAGCGCTTGCTGGTCATCGATAACACTGCGCGACGAACCGCGACGCGAGTCCGTTCGCAGTAGTGGTCGGGCTTTGCGCCAGGCTCGCCGCCAGCGCTCAGTGAGCGGCGCCAGATCGTGTAAATCGCGCGCCAACTGGCGTGAACGCAACGTGCAGGTGAGCAATTCACCGGCCTCGTGCATCAGGTGATCAAGCACGCTCACTTCGACGCGAACGCTCATATCAGTGGTTGCGGCGCCGGTTGTGCTATCGCTGACGGCGCGCGCAGGTGTGGTCGGCGGAACAGTAGTGGCGGGGGCAGGCGATTGAACAATGGCTGACAACTGTGCCAGCATTGCTGCGAAGGCCGCTTCGTCGGCAATGTTGCCCGGCACGGCCTGATTCATCAACTCGCCGATCAGATCGAGCGATTGGTAGATCACATCGCAGATGTCTGGACTGAGGGTGAGCTGATTTTGACGCAAGGCGGCAAAAATATTTTCTACCTGATGGGCAAGCTGTTCCACCGTTGCCACGCCGGCGGCGCGCGCGCCACCTTTCAGACTATGGGCAGCGCGAAACAGGCGGTCGATCATCTCACGCCGCTGCGGATGATCCGGCTGGCGTTCCAGGTCAAGCAGAATATCGGCAATCGCTTGACGATGTTCGGCCTGCTCAGCCCGGAAGACGGCCAGCACTTGCGATTGGATGTCGTCAGGAGAGAGCATAGCATCCTCGCCTCGGCGCAATAGAATTCCTCAAGCAATGGCGATAGCCGTTTGCGCTTTCAGAGCCGGTAAGAGGCCACTGTCTGCTGCAACTTCTGCGCCAGGATATGCAGGTCTTGGGCGGCGCGTTCAGCCTGCCGGGTCGAAGCCAGCGCCTGAGTTGTAGCTTGCTGAATGTTCGTCATAGCCTGACCGATCTGCTCCATACCGACCATCTGTTGCTGGGCTGCGGCGGCCATCTGGATGTTCGCCTGGGCGCCGCTTTCGACCTCGCTGGCGATGCGATGAATGATCCGTCCGGCCTGCGCGGCCAGGGTAACACCTTGTTCAACCCCTTTAGCGCCCTCCTCGGTGACCATCACTGCCGCATTGGTGGCCTTCTGAATCTCGGCCAGAATATCGCGCACCTGCTGCGCAGCCGCCTTCGAGCGTTCTGCCAGCTCGCGCACGTGTTGAGCAACGACAGCGAAGCTGCGTCCTTGCTCGCCTGCTCGCGCCGCTTCGATGGCGGCATTCAGGGCCAGTAAATTGCTCTGATCGGCCAGTTCGCTCACGGTGGTCATAATCACGCCGATAGCCTGCGTCTGTTCGGCCAGGCCAAGGATGGTCTGGGCAATTGTCTCGACGCGCGAACGAATTTGATTCATGCCATTAATCGTATCCTCAACTGCCTGCGCGCCCTGGCGGGCAATCTCAAGCGCAGTTTGGCTGTCGTTGGCGACCTGGGTGGCCTGTTTGGCTGTCTGCACTGAGATGGCCTTGACCTCATCAATCGTGGTTGCGGTCTGCGTTAGCGCCGCTGATTGCTCGGCAGCAGACGAGGCCTGTTGCGTGGTAGCGGCCAAAATCTCGGCGGCGGCGGTGGCAATATCGGCATTGGCGTGCTGAACCTGAGCCGCAATTGCGCGCAAACCTTCGACCATGGTATTCAGTTGCTGGCCGAGGAGAGCGAGATCGTCGTTATTGTTCGCGACCGGGAGGCGAACGGTGAGATTGCCGCGGGCCACTTCGGCTGCAAACGCACTATAGTCACGCACCACCTGTTCGAGATACTCTTTGGCGATTTTGGTGGCACTGGCGGCGCGCAATTCCTCATTGGCGCGTCGTTGTTCTTCCAACTGATTGCGGATGGTGCTGGCCATCTGGCTGAAAGCGACTGCCAGCCGACCAACTTCATCTTTCCCGTCAGGGAGGTGATAGTGTTCGCTGATCTTGCCGTTTGCCATCTGCATCGCGGCGCCGGTCACCATCCCCAGCCGTCGATCAATGCTGCCCGCAATAAACAGTGTGAGCAAGGTGCCCAGCGTGATAGCTGCAAATGTGCCGCCAATCAATACCATTTGTAGATTACTCGTTGCATTTGCCGACTCCGCCAGCATTTCATCGAGCAGATCCTGTTCGAAACTGACCAGTTGTTTCATCAGGTCGCTAATGCGGATGAATCGGTTGCGACCGATCCGGCTGGCCACCATCTGAATCACCTGGTCAATCGAGGCTTCACCGCGGATCACGGCATAGCGCAGCTCAATCAATGGTTGGGCAGCTTCAGCTTTCCATAATGTCACTTCATCGTCGATTTCGTTAATCAACTGATAACCAATGGTCTGATCTGGAACGATGTCGCGTAACTCGGCCAGCAGATCGTTGTACTGCTTCTGCCCACTTTCATATTTGTCAAGGAAGGTCGGATCGCCCGTGATCAGAAAGCCGCGCTCGCCCGATTCCATCATGTGCAGGCTGGCTTCCATCTGATAAGTATGTTGAATCACTGCATATGTTTTTTGCAACTCTTGTTCGCGCTCTTGCGCAGTCTGGAGCGCCTGGAATGCCGCAACTGCGACGAAGATCATTCCGATCAGGATGAGACTGACAATAAGCAGGATTTTATTGCGCAGACTGATTGAATTGAGGAAGGCCATAGCCGGCTCCTTCTCGATACTTATGCCTGATTGGCATCGGCCAGGGCAATTGCCTGGGCTACGACGTTGTGCAATTCCAGAGCCACGTCATCTTTGAAGAGGTAATCGTCAGCGCCGAGCGCCAGCGCTTTTTCCACGCTGGTGATCTGATCGCGGTGTGAAAGCATGACAACCGGGATGTGACGAGTGGCGCGATCTCGTTTCAGCCGGTCGAGGACTTGAAAACCGTCGAGCATCGGCAGATCAATATCGAGCAAGATGAGATGTGGACGCAACGCGCAGGCAGCGCGCCAACCATCAAGGCCATTGTCCGCAATCTGCACCCGATAACCGGCCTGCTCGAGCATAAGGCGAAAGTTGAGTGCCTGACTTGGGCTATCTTCAATGAGCAGAATGTCGGGACAATTCATAAGCGCTCCTCCTACGGATGAGTCGGTTCATCGGCAGAGTCCACAGCCAGGCGCGGGTCATGTAACAGTCCGGTGGGATCGAGATGAATGGACAACTGCTCATCAACGCCGAGCACCCAATGGACGCCGTGGCCGGCAATGGACGACGGCGTTGGCAAGAGGGTTGGTGTTTGGGGCTGTACCGCCAGCACCTGATCGACCAGGAGCGCCGCTTCGATTGCGCCATCGCTGACGATGAGCAAATGCATTGAAGGATTGGGCATTGTCGGCGCCAATCCGAGTAGTGGCCGGATGTCAAGGCAGACGACCAGTCGCCCGCGCACGTTAATCAGGCCCAGAACGGCGGGTGGTACTGCCGGCAGTGGCGCGATTGACTCGAAACGGAGCACTTCACGGGTGGCGGCGGCAGGTAGACTATAACGTTCGTCGCCGAGCGAGAATTGCAGGAAGAGTTCGCCAATGGCGGCAGTGGCGTTTTGATCGCGACCGGCGAGCGCGCGGGCGCGTTCGCGGAGGATCTCGCGGGTGTCAGGGTTGGAAAGCAGATCGATGAGATCCATAGATGGCCTCATTGCCAGTTGCTACGAATGCAGAAGACTTGTGCGCTGTGATGGGTATTGGAATTGAGCTAGAGTTTGTCTCCTTATCGATGACAGATTTTCAATCTGAATGACCGGCGTCAATCGAGAGGAATATATTGTTTGTAACTTCTATTATCGCGCGTTATCCGTTGTTGGCGAGTTGTGGATGCGTATCAAATAATGACTTTTCTGTCAACTATGCTACTGCGTGGTTGTTACGAACATGTTACTGGAGAAGTCAATGTCTAAATATTCAGGTAATTGTGATACCTGTGCCGGCGATCACTTCGCCAATCTCCCAGATCGGCTGGCCAGCGGCGACACAAAGGTCCCGCAGCGCCGTAGCCGCCGTCGGCGGCACTGCAATGAGCAGGCCGCCCGAAGTCTGCGGATCGGCCAGGAGTAGCTGATGCGCGGGCGAGATGGTAGGGGCGAAAGAGGTGTATGCGGCAGCATGGTCGAGGTTGCGTCGCAGACCGCCGGGCACCATACCGGCTTCGGCATATGATAACGCGCCGGGCAGGGCTGGCACGTCAGTTGCGTTGATGCGCAGACCAACTGCGCTCTGGCGGGCAATTTCCGCAGCGTGACCGAGCAAGCCGTAACCGGTCACATCGGTCGCAGCATGCGCTTCAACCCGAGACATCAATTCGGCAATCTGGCGGTTGAGCGTGAGCATTGAGGAGATGGCGGTTGCCAGGTCAGTGGCAACGACAGCGTTTCGTTTGGCCGCGGTAGTAATCAGACCAGTACCGAGCGGTTTGCTCAGCAATAATCGATCGCCGGGCTGAGCGCCGGCTTTGGTGATGATGCGAGCCGGATGAACCAGGCCGGTCACGCACAAGCCGTACTTCGGTTCGCGGTCGGTGACGGTGTGGCCGCCTACCACAACAGCGCCGGCCTCGGCGGCCTTGTCGATGCCGCCTTGCAAAATTGCGGCGATGATGGACTGATCGAGATCGTCGGGAAAGGCAGCGATGGCGAGCGCGAGAATCGGCTTCCCTCCCATGGCGTAGACATCGCTCAGCGCATTTGCGGCAGCGATGGCGCCATAGGTATAGGGGTCATCGACAATCGGCGGGAAGAAATCGACTGTCTGCACCAGCGCCGTGTCGGGATTGAGCTGGTAGACTGCTGCGTCATCGCTTTCGGCCAACCCGATCAGCACCTGGGGATGGGTTGGCGCGCGCAGTGCAGCCAGCACCGAAGCCAGGGCACCCGGCCCCAACTTCGCTGCTCAGCCGGCGCAGGCAGCCAGATTGGTTAGCCGGATGCGTTCGCGTTCGTCGGTCATCGCGCTTGTCCTGGTGGTAAAGTTATGATGAGCTATCAATGCTAATAATAAGCGCAAAAACGCGCAGACGCAAAGGGTTGAACACTATCGAATCGATGCAGTTCCTTCCCTCTTGCCGTAGCTACGCGATTCTATAGACGCTGTGGAGTATTGAGCCGCAGCGGATTGCTATTTGACCCGAACGATACGGTTCGCCGTTTCAAGGCATAGGCAATGCCTTCCTGCAAGGTAGCTTTCGTTATGATCTCCTTCAGATCGATCCCGATTCCAACCAGCGTTTGGGCAATTTCCGGGCTAATTCCGGTTAAGAGGACCTGTGTGCCGAGCAAACTGGCAGCCTGGGCAGTGCGGATCAGCGCGCCGGCAACCTGGGTGTCAACCACATTGACGCCGGTAATGTCGATAATCGCCACGGTGGCCTGATAGCGGCTGACCCCGTTCAGGAGCGCCTCCATGATCTGTTGCGCGCGGGTTGAGTCAATAGCGCCGATTAGCGGCATTGCCACGATACCGTCAGCAATCGGTATCAGTGGAGTACTCAGCTCGCGCAAGATCGCCTGTTGCGCCTCAATGATCTGCTCTTGCAGCGCCAACCGTTGTCGTTCCTGTTCGACGCGCAATTGTTCGCTGATGTCGTGGTTGATCGAGGCATAGCCGATCAGATGACCGCGGCGATTGCGCAACACCGGCGCCGCAACCTGCATGGTGATCGTCGAGCCATCGCGATGACGATAGCGCAACGTTGTGCGCCCGATTCCGTGTTGTCGGGCATGGCGGATAAGGGTGTCGAAGGATGGTTGATCGGCTGGTTCGATCAGATCGCGCCACAATCTGCCGGCTAGCGTGTCGTAGCCAAGCAAGGCTGCGAAAGCCGGGTTGGCGTAAGTGATTCGCAAATCGGGGTCGGTAATGCCAATCCCGTCAGGCGCATTCTCGACCAATAACCGAAACGTATGTAGCCCCTCTTCCTGGCGACGCAATTCGGTAATATCTTCGTAGAATCCGAGCACCCCGATGATGGCGCCATCGCGTTGCAGCGGAACCTTGCCGGTGCGGACATAAATTGTTGAGCCGTCACTTCGTGTCAGCGACTCTTCGATATTCAATTTCGGGCCGGTGTTCATGATGACTCGGTCGCTGTATTGGTAGACCGGCGCCTGTTTGTGCCATGGCAGATCGAAATCGGTTTTGCCGATAATTTCGTTGAAGCTGCTCAGTCCGGCATCGCTCAAGACGCGCCGATTACAACCGAGAAATCGCGACTCTTTATCTTTCCAGAAGACGCCAACCGGCAGATTGTCGATCACGGTGTAGAGCATGTCGCGTTTTTCGCGCAGTTCCTGGCGGAGCCGCACAAGCGGTGAAATATCGTGACCGATTGAGGTAAATCCAGCTACGTGACCCTGGTTGTCATAATGGATTGTCACCGACCACAGAAACGAGAAGACGGTACCGTCGCGATGGATGATGCGATTCTCACTTTCAGCCGTGCGTAGACCCTGCTGCACCCACTCGATAACCTGTTGCTGTAACCGTTCGCGGTCGTCAGGGTAAGTAAGTTCCAGGACGCTCTTGCCGATACACTCTTCTGGCAGGTAGCCAAAATAGCGTTGCGCAGCGCTGTTAGCATAGGTAATAATGCCTTGCAAATCCGCTTCCGTCACGAGGAGTGAAGCGCCATCGAGCGCAGCGGAGAGTCGGGAAAGGCGGGCAGGATCAGAATCGTGGCCGAAGGAGGTGAATGAAGTGTCGGCGGGCACGGACGACCTCCGATACGAAAACCGATTATCTCATTAGAGAACGGGCTACCAGCCGGTGGCAGCCCGTTCTGCGCACGCTACTCATGGTAATCAGAAAGGTTTATTACGTCAATGCTGGTGTAAACGATTTTTTAACGAATCGGTGAAAGGTTTCAGAAACGCGGATGGCTCTCCAGTTGCTGAACGAGCGCTTCGAACAGATCGCTCTCGGTAATAATGCCGATGACGCGGTTTTGTTCATCGATGACCGGCAATCCGCCGATCTTATTTTCAATCATCAACAACGCCGCTTCGCGCAAACCGGTTTCAGGCGTGACTGCAATCGGATTTTCGGTCATCACCTCATAGACCTTCACATTGCGTAGCGCCTGAGCAATATCGACCGGATCCAAACCGGCAACCCGCATGACATCGGCGCCGCGAATGTCACCCTGAGTAATAATTCCGCGCAATTCACCGGTATCTACCACAACCGGTAGCCGCCGGATGTCGTGTTCGCGCATCAACGCCAGCGCTTCACTCAGCGGCGCAGCAAGGTTGATGGTAATGGCCGGCGCGCGCATCCAGTATCGAATCTCCTGTTCTGCCGGCACAGCCGGTTTGGGTTTGTTCGTCATGATGCGCCTCCTTGCGCTGATAAGACGATCTAATTTACTTTTATCGTACCAGAAATCACAGCTCAGTATGGTGAAAGGTTGCGGGGTCGTAGTAATTATGCGACAACCAGATCGCTGGTTCGGTTCTGAGATCATTTGCTGTCGCCGAAGGTGGTACAATACCTCTGCCGACAGAAGGGAGGAAACGTTGTGGCGCGCTGTTGTGCTTCGTTGTTGCTGTCAATCTTCATCGGGCTGATGGCCTGCGCAGCTCCGCCGTCGAACCAGCCCTCAGCAACGCCTACCAGCGTGGTCGTGTCGCTCCCGCTGGCATTTGGGCCAGAATTAACGGCAACCGCCACGCCAGCGGTTGTATCGCTTCCGCTGGTCGGCGCGGCAGAATCGGCTTTAGCTCAGACACCGCCGTTGTTGCCCTACCGGGTGGTAGCCAGTTACCCGCACGATCCAAATGCCTGGACGCAGGGTCTGATCGTCGCCGGTTCGGGTCGGTTGTACGAAGGTACCGGCGATTATGCCAATTCGTCACTGCGCGAAGTTGATCTGGTGACCGGTCAGGTCTTGCGGAGCGTTGATCTTGGTAATCCGACGCTGTACGGTGAAGGAATCGCTCAGATCGGCGATCGGATCTTTCAATTGACCTGGCAGAATGGCCAGGGCTTCGTTTACGATGCGCAGTCGTTTACGCGCATCGGCACATTCTCATATCCAACGCCGCCAGCCACGATGCCACGCGAAGGATGGGGCCTGACGTATGACGGCGTCCATCTGATTATGAGTGATGGCACAGCGACGCTCTATTTCATCGACCCGGAGGCCACGGTTGCCAGCGGTCAGTTGACAGTAGTTCGCTCGGTGACGGTGCGGAACGGCAATCAACCGCTTCATCGCTTGAATGAGTTAGAGTACATCAACGGTGTGATCTTTGCCAATGTCTGGTACAGTGACTTAATTGTGCTCGTCGATCCGGAACAAGGTCAGGTGATTGGCGCGCTCGATATGAGCGATCTGCTCACGCCGCAAGAACGCGCTACCGCCGATGTGCTCAATGGGATTGCCTACGATCCGGCCAGTGACTTGATCTTTGTAACCGGGAAATACTGGCCGCGTCTGTTTGCGATTGCGCTCGAACAGAAACTTTACCTGCCGCTGATCGCCGGTCCGGCTGGTCAGTAGCGCCGTATTTTTTTACCCGGATGGGTTTCAACCGACAGGAGTCTTTCTATGACCACAGCGAGCGGCCTTCAGTACATTGAAGTTCAGGCCGGCCACGGCGCACAGCCGCAACCCGGCGCTGTCGTTGCCGTACACTACCGCGGCATGCTTGCCGACGGTTCAGTGTTTGATAGTTCGTATGAGCGGGGCGAGCCGATCCGTTTTCCGCTTGGCGTCGGTATGGTTATTCCCGGTTGGGATGAGGGAATTGGCCTGATGCGCGTGGGTGGCAAGGCGCGCCTCATTATTCCGCCTCATCTCGGCTATGGCGTGATGGGGTATCCGCCGGTCATTCCACCGAACGCAACGCTGACCTTTGATGTTGAGTTGGTCGAGATTATGCCCGGCCCGCCTGACACGCCGCAGGATCTGCCAGCCGAACGTTACATTACCACAGCGAGCGGCCTCAAGTATGCCGATCTCGTGACAGGTGATGGTCCAACGGCGACTGCTGGCCAGACAGTGACCGTGCATTACACCGGCTGGCTGACCGATGGCAGCATGTTCGATAGTTCGCTCAGTCGCGGCGAACCGTTTGTCTTTCCACTTGGCGCGGGGCATGTCATTCGCGGTTGGGATGAGGGTGTCGCCGGCATGCGGGTGGGCGGACAGCGACAGTTGGTGATACCGGCGGCGCTGGCTTATGGCAACCGTGGCGCTGGCGGCGTGATTCCGCCGGGGGCGACGTTGATCTTCGAAGTGGAGTTGCTGGAGGTGGATTGATGCGGATCGAAGCGATCGAATTGCGGCGCATCAAGTTGCCGTATCGCGCGCCGTTCGAGACGAGTGGCTGGCGGGAAGAGGCGAACCATTCGGTCATTGTGACGTTGCATAGCGAGGGTGTTGTTGGTTGGGGTGAAGCGCCGGTCGGCGCCGGGCCCTGGTACAACGAGGAGACGCAGGCGACGGCCTGGGTGATGATGCGCGAGATTCTGGCGCCAATGCTGTTGGGGCGCGATCTGAGCCGACCTGAAGAGGTTGACGCGATCTTTGCCCGCGTTCGCGGCAACCGCATGGCGCGCGCCGGGATCGAGTTCGCGGCCTGGGATTTGTTCGGGCGCGCGCGCGGTCAGAGCCTGAGCGCAATGCTCGGCGGCACGCGCCGTCGGGTCGAGGTGGGAGTCAGTGTTGGTGTCCAACCTTCTATCGAAGCGCTGCTCGATGTCGTTGAAGGCTATGTTAGCGCCGGTTACCGGCGGGTGAAGCTGAAGATTAAGCCGGGTTGGGATATTGAGCCAACGCGGGCTGTGCGCGAGCGCTGGCCCGATCTGCGCCTACAGGTTGATGCTAACAGCATCTATACCCTCGATCAGGCGGATCACCTGGCCAGACTCGATGAATTTGAGCTGTTGCTGATCGAACAGCCGCTGGCACACGATGACATTATTGATCACGCAAAGTTGCAGCGTCGGCTGCGCGCGCCGATTTGCCTTGACGAGAGTATTGTCTCGCCCGACCATGCTCGTTGGGCAATCGAGTTGCGCGCCTGTGGCGTGATCAACATCAAGCCGTCGCGGGTGGGTGGCTTTACTGCTGCCCGTCAGATCCACGATATGGCGCAGGCTGCCGGTATTCCGGTCTGGTGCGGCGGCATGCTCGAAACCGGGATCGGTCGCGCGGCAAATGTGGGCCTGGCCAGTCTGCCCAATTTCAGTTTACCCGGCGATATTAGCGCTAACGATCGCTACTTCCGGCAAGATATTGTCACGAATCCGTTCACGCTCAATGCCGATAGCACATTGACTGTGCCTGAAGGGCCGGGAAGCGGCGCTGAGGTTGATCTGGAACGCTTGCAGGCGGTGACGATCGATTATGTGATGCTGAGAGCATAGTGCGGGATATGTATGGAACAACGTTCCATTCAGTGGATAGTGAGTGGCGTTGTCGCGTTGGCGCTGGTTGGGTTGTTGCTGGCGATCAATCTGGCCTGGCAACCGGCTCAACCGGCGTCAGTGCCGGTTGCCGCCGACCCCTGGCCAACCGCGCCGCCAACCTTCACGCCTCTGCCGGCCACTCTGCCACCGCTAGCGCCTACGTTGATTCCGTTGCCTGATCTGCGCCGCATCGATCCCTCAATTGAGCTGGCGGTGAAATTTCCGGTCACAACGGTTGCCTCGGTCAGCGGCGCGCAGAGCTTTTTCGGACGCGATGAGATTACCTTGAAAGTCACCGCAGAAGTGCGGCTGGCGGTTGATCTGAGCCAGGCTCAGATTCAGCGCGAGGGGAATAGTTTAACCATTCGCTTGCCCCGCGCTGCCGTTGCCGGCGAGCCAAATCCAATCGAGATTGCCGTGATCGGCGAATCGAGACGCTGGATCGGATCGCAGATCACAGCTACGCAGAACCAGGCTCTAGCCCAGGCGCGCGCCGAAATCCGCGAACGAGTTGCCAGCGATCCCGAGCTGATCAGTCTTGCCAGCGAGGTGTGTTACCGCCGCCTTGAACGCTGGCTGATCGATGAATTGGGGTTTAGCCGGGTTGTGATCGAACCGCTCATTCCCTAACCTGCCCCGGAGGTTGTTGTGCGCTGGCTGAAACTGGTCTGGAATGGATTGGCGATTGCCGCGATCCTGTTTCTGGTCTGGAGCGTTTATCAGGCTTTCCAGCAAATATCTGCCCCCACTACCGTGACGACTACCACTGTTGGCCCACAAATCATTGAGGCTGTGCGGCGGGTCAACAAGCAGATCTTCATTGAACACTACGCCGGGGTTGAAGTGCGCCATCTCGATGCGCCTGATGGGTGGGCTGCCTTTTTGCGCAATCTGGGGGTACGGCAAGAATTTTTGGTCTTGATTCGGGGGCGGGTGCCGGCAGGTATCGATCTGTCGCAACTGCGCGATGAAGACATTTGGGTCAGTAGCGATGGCCGGCGGGTTCAGGTTACGCTACCGCCGCCAGAGGTCTTTTACGAGCAGGTAACGCTTGATCTGGCAAATAGTCGGATCATCGAGAATACTGACTTCTGCCCTGGCTTCATTTGCCCGCAGAGCAGTCTGGAAAGCTTTTTCCAATCGGTCGATGCTGAGGCGAAGTCGGCGCTGGTCGAGGCTGCCATTGAGGCCGGCATTCTTGCGCAGGCTGCGCGGGACGCTGAAGCCTACTATACTCAGTTGCTCAACAGCCTCGGCATTGCCGAAGTGCGGGTCATTGTGCGCGGGTATAGCGCGCCTTAACCGGGTGGCGTTGCCGGTTGGCTGCGCTGTTGAAGGCGTATCGCTGTTTGCTTCGTGGCGCAGAGCGCGCCAATTCTACACAGACCAATGGCTGCTGCCACCCTTCACCAATGGTATGCGTTCGGCTGGCGAGCGCATTGCTTCCCTGTCATGAACCGGAAGGGCCAAGCCAGCGAAAAATCAAAATGAATTGATGCATCTGGTTGGCGACAAAGGCATACGGATAACCGAACGGGTAGAGATTCTGGCTCTGGTCGTGCCAGATCTGGTAACCGCGATATTCGAGGCCAGCGATCTGGCGTAGCGCGATCACCAGATCAGCATGGAGCATGTTGTGATGGTCGGGTGTCGGCTGGAAATCTTTGGCAAAGAGCACGACGTAGCCACCGGGGCGAAGTGTGTGGAGCGATGTGGCGATAATTGCCGACAATTCGGCGATGAATTCGTGATACGGCAAATTGCCAAGATCAGCCGGTGAAGCGGTAAACGGTGTCGGGTCGGCGCGACCGCGTTTTTTGCGTTCGCCAGTCTTGGGCCGGGCCATCATCGCCGCATACGGTGGATCGGTCAGGATAAGATCGAAGGGACGTTCGCGTACTTCGGGCAAATCGAGCAGATGACGCGCATCGGCCACCAGATAGGGTTGTGGGGTAATCCGTAGTTCGGCGCAGACTGCATGGTAAATAGCGGCATATTCGGGAGATAGATCAATCCCGACTGCGGTGCGTCCCTCCAGTGTGCTGGCAATCAGGGTGCCGCCTACTCCGGCAAAGAGATCGAGAATGTGACCGTCGCGTCGGGTGAAGAACCGAATCAGTTCGGCCATCAATTGCGGTGGTTTTGGCGAGGGATGTTTGCGGCGCAAATGATGGGCAAAACTGCCGGGGCCACGAGTTGGATACGCCGTGCTAATCACCGAGCGTAGCGCGTATGTCCACGCTCGCGCATCGAGATCATTGAGTCGGTTGCGCGCATCACGGTCGCTCATGAATGTGGTGATGTAGTAGCGTTACGACATCGTATTGGTCAGGATTGCGCCGGGGCGTGCCGGCGCTGATGAGGGCTTCTGGCGCGCCGGTTACGCCCACAGCAGCTTCACCTGGAGGTTTCAGTGATCCCTCCGCCACGCATCGATCATCGCGGTAAACTGCGCGAACAGATAGGTTGCATCGTGCGGTCCTGGCCCGGCTTCGGGGTGGTACTGGACGCTGAAGCAGTGCAGGTCAGGGCAACTGAAGCCTTCAAGTGTCTGATCGTTCAGATTGATGTGGGTTAGCTCGACGTTGGCCGGCAGCGAGTCAGGGTCAACGGCAAAACCATGGTTCTGCGAGGTAATCTCAACCTTTCCGCTCGGTATGTGACGCACCGGATGATTGGCGCCATGGTGTCCAAACGGCAGCTTGTAGGTGCGTCCGCCAAGAGCCAGGCCCATCAATTGGTGGCCGAGGCAGATGCCAAAGATCGGGCGTTTGCCGAGCAACGCCCGCATGTTGGCAACCGCATAGGTAGCCGCTGCCGGGTCGCCTGGCCCATTCGAGAAAAAGATACCGTCTGGTTTCAACGCCAGCACCTCTTCCGGCGATGTCGTCGCCGGCACAACGGTCACCCGACAGCCATGATCGGCCAGTCGGCGCAAGATGGTGCGCTTAAGACCGAAATCGTAAGCAACGATGTGGTAGGTCAGCTCTTGGGCCGGGCCATTGGGGTAAGGTGGCGTAAACGGGACGCTGTTGGTCGTCCAGTGGTACGGCTCAGGGCAGGTTACGACCTGAGTCAAGTCCAGCCCTTCCATAGGAGGGGCGGCGCGACATTTTGCCAGTAGCGTTTCAATTGACTCACCGGTGGTCGAGATAATTCCGCGCATAGCGCCGGCGGTACGGATGTGGCGGGTCAATGCGCGAGTATCAACATTGCTGATCGCGACGATACCGTAATCGCGTAACAATTGGGCCAGGCTGCCCCGCGCGCGCCACGAGCTATAGTGTTCGCTGTAACTGCGCACGATGAAGCCAGCCACCTGGGGCTGGATCGATTCGGGGTCGAAATCGTTTACGCCAGTGTTGCCGATATGCGGCGCGGTCATTGTGACGAGCTGGCCACAGTAAGAAGGATCGGTCAAAATCTCTTGATAACCGGTCATGCCGGTATGGAAGACCACCTCGCCGATGCGTTCGCCTGGCGCGCCAAATGAGCGTCCCGGGAAGACGCGACCATCTTCGAGGACAAGCACTGCATCCATTGTTGTGTTCTCGTGGTGGGGCGCGGGCTGTTAGCCGTTGCCTGCCGATTCATCGCTGGTATTGTAACATAAGCGTCCGCGAGCCGATGTTGGCGCGCAGGTGCTCTCGTCAGACAGAGCGGGTGGTCATGGGCATGACGAAAAAGGTCTGGATGGGCATTGTGGAGGGCAGTTAGCGGGCTGGCAGCTTCGCGCACTTCCGCGTGGGGTTACGGTAAGAATACGGCTGCTCAGCCCGATCATCGTCAACTGTGTGTGGTGACTGATCTGAACGGAGGCGACGATGAATTCGACAATGCCGGTTGATCAATTGCGCGCAGCAGATTGGCCATTTCAATCGCGGCCAGGGCAGCATCGGCGCCACGATTGCCGGCTTTCGTGCCGGCGCGTTCGATGGCCTGATCAATCGTATCGGTCGTTAACAAACCAAACAGGATCGGCACACCGGTCGTCAGCGAGGTAGCCGCAATGCCGCCGGCTGCCTGTCCGGCCACATAATCGAAGTGGCTGGTTGCGCCGCGAATGACCACGCCGAGACAGATGATCGCGTCGTAGACCGGTCGATCAGCCGTTGTCCGACGCTCGGCCATCCGTCTGGCAACGAGCGGAATTTCAAATGCGCCTGGCGTCCAGGCAATATCAATATCGGCCTCGGCCACACCGTGCCGGATGAGCGTGTCAAGCGCGCCACGCAAGAGTTCGCGTCCGATCGTGTCGTTGAAACGTGAAATAACGATGCCAAAGCGGAGACCGGTTCCTACCAGATGTCCTTCGAAAATCACGCGCCTATCTCCTTAGTTACTACAAATGTTCAGGAAGCAGATGACCGAGCTTGTCACGTTTGGTTGCGAGATAGCGGCGATTGGCCGGATTGGCTGCGACGTGAAGCGGGACACGTTCGCGCACTGCGATGCCATACCGCTCAAGACCGGTGATTTTAGCCGGATTGTTGGTAAGCAGACGCACCTGTTTCATGCTCAAACAGCGCAAGATTTGGGCCGCAATAGCATAATCGCGGGCATCAGCCGGCAAGCCGAGCTGATAATTGGCCTCGACTGTATCGAAGCCTTGATCTTGCAGCGCATATGCTCGTAGTTTGTTGAGCAGGCCAATTCCGCGACCTTCCTGACGCAAGTAAACAATCGCGCCGTAGCCGGCAGCAGCGATCTGGCGTTGCGCAGTGGCTAACTGTGCGCCGCAGTCACAGCGTTGCGAACCGAGCGCATCGCCGGTCAGACATTCAGAATGGAGGCGCACCAGCGGGAGGTTGCCGTTGGGGGCGCCGAACACCAGCGCCAGATGGGTTTCGCCAGTTATCGTATGTTCAAACGCAATCATGCGGAAAATACCGTGAGCGGTAGGCAGCGCCGCTTCTGCTACCGGACGCGCAATCGTTTCAGTGCGATAGCGGTAAGCAATGATGTCAGCAACTGAAACCAGCTTGAGATCGTGACGAGCAGCAAAGGCAGCCAGTTCTGGCAATCGCGCCATTGTGCCGTCAGCGCTCATGATCTCACAGATGACTGCCGCCGGATACAGTCCGGCCAAGCGGGCCAGATCGAGCGAAGCCTCGGTTTGTCCCGGTCGGCTCAGTACACCACCGTCAGCGGCGCGGAGGGGAAAGACGTGGCCCGGACGGGCAAGATCTTCCGGTCGCGTTGCCGGATCGATCAGCGCGCGGATGGTTGTTGCGCGGTCGAAGGCTGAAATGCCGGTTGTAACCCCATGGCGCGCTTCAACCGAAACGGTAAAGGCAGTGCCGAAACGAGTGGTATTCTCGGCTGGTGGCACCATCAGCGGTAGTCGCAATTCATCCAGCCGCTCGCCAGTCATCGCGACGCAAATCAAGCCACGTCCTTCACGCGCCATGAAGTTTATCGCCTGCGGCGTCGCAAATTCGGCTGCAATGGCCAGATCGCCTTCATTTTCGCGATCTTCATCATCGACAATAATGACAAACTTGCCGGCGCGAAGATCGGCTAACGCAGCTTCAATGCTCGCGAATGGCATGGTATGCCTCCTGAATAAACTTTTCTGCGTACTTCGCCAGTGCGTCAACCTCAAGATTTACCCGACTGCCAACTGGTTTACGCGGCAGCGTGATGTGGCGCTGGGTGTACGCAATCAACATAAACGTGAACGCATCGGCCAGAACATCGACAACCGTCAGGCTGGCGCCATCAACTGCGATGTAGCCTTTCGGAACGATATAGCGCAGCAATGCCGGCTCGGCGGCAACGGTGACCCAGAGCGAATCGCCTTCCGGTCGAAATGCGCGCACCACACCGGTGCCATCGACGTGACCCTGCACGAAATGGCCGCCAATGCGCCCATTCGCCGCAAGCGAGCGTTCGAGATTGACACCATCACCGGGTTGCAAATCACCCAGATTTGTGCGCCGTAGCGTTTCGGGTGAGAGACCAACGGTGAAAGTCTGATCGGTGAGATCCGTCACTGTGAGACATGCGCCATTAACCGCGATGCTGTGACCCAAGGCGGCGTCTTCCAGGACGGTCTTGGCTCGCACAGTGAGCGACCAGCCGCCGTTAACCTGCGTCAGTGTTTCTACGGTGCCGATTTCTTCGATAATGCCGGTAAACATCATCCTTCCTCCGGATAGATCACATCGGCCTGAATCCAGACATCAGGCCCGGTAGTGGTTGTTTCCGACGAATCCGCCGTCTTTATGCATTCAACGGCACATTGGCGCAAGCGCGCTGCGTGAGCAAGCTGCGCCCACCCTTCGCCGCCGATCGGGCCGGGTGCGCCGCGTCCGCCGATAATGATAGGGGCGATGCAGGCCATGACCCTATCCACGAGGCGTTGTTTGAACAGCGCGCCAAGCAGCTCGCTGCCACTTTCGACAAAGACGGTCAACAAACCGCGCCGACCGATTTCAGTCATGAGATCTGGCAGACTGACCCGACTAGCCGGATCGGTTGGTAAGACCCACACGTCAACGCCGCGCGCTGCCAGTTCGCGATGGTATCCGGTGGGGCTATGGATAGTGGTGGCTACGACGGTTTTGCCCGGTAGCGATGGATCAAAGACTCTGGCCGAAAGTGGCACTCGACCGCGACTATCGGCAACGATCCGTAAGGGGTGACGAACATCACCCGCTGCATCAGCGTTGCTGAGCCGGGTAGTGAGTAAAGGATCATCGGCAATCACCGTTCCGGCTCCAACGAGGATGACATCGGTCAGATTGCGCAGATAATGAACGCGCTGCCGTGAAGCGGGGTTGCTGATCCAGCGTGATTGACCAGCGCTGGTGGCGATTTTGCCGTCGAGGCTCATGGCAAATTTGGCCGTAACGAATGGTTGACCGGTAGTGATATGTTTGAAATAGGGCCGGTTGAGTTGATAGGCTTCTGCTTCACATAAACCCTGAGAGACGCGAATGCCGGCAGCGGCGAGCCGGGCATGTCCCCGGCCATTTACTTTAGGGTTAGGATCGCCGATAGCGTAATAGACCTCGGCGATGCCTGCCGCTATCAGCGCATCGGCGCAAGGTGGGGTTCGTCCGTAATGAGCGCATGGTTCAAGGGTGACGTACATCGTTGCGCCGCGAGCCGCTTCGCCAGCTTGACGCAGCGCCTCAATTTCAGCGTGAGGTTCGCCGGCCCGCTGATGGTACCCTTCGCCAACGATGCATCCCTCGTTGACGATGACCGCGCCGACCAGAGGATTGGGGCTGGTGCGACCTTCTGCGCGTCGAGCTAGCTCCAGGGCGCGCCTCATGTAGGAGAAATGGGAGTTGTGTTCGTCCATAACAAAACCCCAAAGGATGAACTGCGCGAACCGCATCCTTCGGGGCAAGGACGATCATAGATCACGGCGATAGATTACTTGCCGCGCTTCATACAATTGCCCCGAACAAGCTGATCTTGTCCGGGGCATTGCAGGCATGCACAGCACCGTTCTGTGTGGCGAACACAAAACAGTGTTGGTCAGCCAACCTTCTTTCATCCCGACTGTACGGTCGGCTCCGGAGTTTCACCGGATCGTGCCGATGGCAGGTTGCTATCGGCTCGTGGGCTTTACCACCGATCGGGAATTGTCTGCCATCCGTATGGTAACGAATGTCAGACTCACCCTGCCCCGAAGGTTTGATATCTGGTTGTGTAAAGTATTGTACAACATGTTGAGCGAGTTGGTGCAACCGTTCCGGCAAAATACTTGCGCGTGTCACTTTTGCGCAACAATAGAGACTGCGCGCAGTTTACCGGAATAGCCGGTTGAGCGGGCAGCAATTTTAGTCTGAAATACAGTCATCTGCCATTGGGCGCAATCTGACGCGCGTTGTTTCATCAAGTCAGGCGGTACGAGCGGTGAAGACACCTCTCAACTCAACCGCTCGCGACATGCGCATTTCTGGTCATGGCGATACACTGTAGCGCAATCTCCCGGCATCTGCCATCAGGCTCGGTCGAGTGAGATGCGCTGGCAGCGCCCCTTTCGTTGTTCGATGCAGCGCGCTGCCCGTTTTCCAGAATAGATCGGGCATATCGCTTTTGCCGCCGTCTGGCGCACAAACGCTGTTGGGGTATAGTCGCGGCCAGATATGGAATCAGTATCAGGATCACGGTACCAGGTTCACCTTGCAAACCGGCGCAACCCGGCGCGCTGGCGTTGCTTTACAGGAATGATCCCGTCAATGCACATCTTGCAACTCTACAAAGACTATCCGCCGGTACACGGCGGGATTGAAGGCCATCTCCAATTGCTCAGCGAAGGGCTGGTGGCGCGTGGTCATCGGGTGACTGTTCTCTTCACCTCGCTCGATCGCCGTGGTTGGCGTGAACAACGCAACGGGGTTGAACTGATCGCAACGCCCCGCTGGCTGACAGTCGCGCGCGCGCCGATCAGTCCATCTCTACCCGGCTATCTCACCCAGATTAAACCCGATCTCATCCATGCCCACCATCCATATCCCTTCGGCGATCTGGCACTCCTGTTCACGCGCGCGCCGCTGGTCGTCACCTACCATAGCGACATTGTGCGCCAGCGAGTGTTGGGTAGGTTGACAGCGCCACTCATTCACCATACCTTGCGCCGCGCG
Source organism: uncultured Chloroflexus sp. (assembly GCF_937129525.1). GTDB lineage: Bacteria > Chloroflexota > Chloroflexia > Chloroflexales > Chloroflexaceae > Chloroflexus. Next base: position 28,134 of record NZ_CAKZNK010000044.1, read on the forward strand.
GCACGCATTATTGCCACCAGCCCGAATCTGGTCGCGACCTCAGCCTGGTTGAAGCCTTATCGCGAACGAGTGCGGGTAGTGCCGTTTGGTCTGCCACCGCTGCCGTTACCCGATCCCACGCTGGTCGCCGATCTGCGCCGTCATTTCCCCGGTCCCAATGCGCTCTTCGTCGGGCGATTGCGCTACTACAAAGGAGTTGATCGGTTGATCGCGGCCATTGCCCTGCTGCAAGACGGTCATGCAATGATTGCCGGCGGCGATGCCACTGTGCGCGGCGCAGACCTGCGCCGGCTTGCCGCCGACCTGGGAGTGGCTGACCGGGTACACGTTTTGGGGCCAGTCGATCCGGCTACGCTCCGCGCTCTCTACGCCATTGCCGATGTGTTGGTGTTGCCCTCAGTGGCGCGCAGTGAAGCGTTTGGCATCGTCCAAATCGAGGCGCAGTTTGCCGGTTTGCCGGTCATCTGCACCGAACTGGGCACCGGAACCAGTTATGTGACTCAACACAGTCGTACCGGTCTGGTTGTGCCACCCAACGACCCAACTGCGCTGGCTCAGGCTCTTGCCGATCTCTTTACCCATCCTGAGCGGGCGCGCGCGCTGGGTAGTGCCGGACGCGAACGGGCAATGACCGAATTTCGTCTTGAGCGCATGCTGGAACGGATTGAGGCAGTCTACACCGAGGCGTTGCAAGCGTCGCGAGGCGATAATGGGCTACACAGTGTCTGATCACGACGCTCTGGCGGCAAGCCATCTCTATGTCTCACAAGGGCCTCTATCGCCGCTCTGTGGCAGTGTCTTGGGCAATCGCCTTTCTGGCAATGTGTGGCCTGTGCGGAAAGAGGCACCCTCTGCGTTCGCGCTGGCTATCGCCGTTTTGCGTCGCTGTGGCGTCGGTTCTATAATAGCCCGCACCCGTATGATTGTGGATGGGAGTAGCCTATGCAACGCTTCACTGCCTATGTGAACCAACACCGCGCTCGTTTTCTTGCCGAATTGGCTGAAATCGCGCGCATCCCGTCGGTGGCGGCCCAAAATCGCGGGATTGCCGAGGCCGCTGCATTCGTCGAACAGCGCCTCCGTCGTCTCGGCGCCGAGACCCGCCTTCTTGCCGCAGATGGCGGCAATCCAATGGTCTATGCCACGATTGGCAATGGCCCTCGCACCTTGTTGATCTACGATCATTACGATGTCCAGCCTGCCGAGCCACTGGAACTGTGGGACAGCCCGCCGTTTGAGTTGACTGAGCGCGATGGCAAGTTGTACGGGCGTGGTGTGGCCGACAACAAGGGCAATCTGATGCTGCGTATCCAGGCTATCGAAGCCTGGTTGGCGACTCAGGGTGATTTGCCGATTCGCATCATTTTTGCCGTTGAAGGAGAAGAAGAGGTCAGCTCGCGCACTCTGCCGGCTGTGTGCCGGGAATATGCTGAATTGCTGCGGGCTGATGGATGTCTGTGGGAGACAGGTGGAGTTGACATCAGTGAACGGCCAACGGTAACCTGTGGCGCCAAGGGGATCCAGTATGTCGAGCTGGTAGCGCGCGGCGCCAGCTACGACCTGCATTCATCGTATGCCACCTTCGTCCCCAATCCGGCATGGCGGCTGGTATGGGCACTCAACACATTAAAAGGCCCCGATGGAAGGGTGCGCATTCCCGGCTTCTACGATCGGGTACGTCCGCCGACTGCCGACGATCTGGCTGCGCTGGCAACCATTCCGACCAATGACGATGAGTTACTGGCCGACTTTGGCCTGACCGAATTTCTCGATGGCGCGCGCGGGCTGGAACGGCTGCGTCGTCACCTGTTTGAGCCGACCTGCACCATTTGCGGTCTCGTCAGTGGCTACACGGGCGAAGGCAGCAAAACGGTACTGCCGAATGAAGCGCGGGTCAAGATCGACTTTCGCCTGGTGCCCGATATGGAACCGGCTGAAGTGTTAGCGCAGTTGCGGCGACATCTCGATGCTGAAGGATTCAGCGACATCGAGATCATCGATCTGGGTGGCGAGCATCCGGCGCGCGGCCCGCTCGATGCGGCAATCGTGCAGGCTGCGGTAGCTTCAGCGCGCGAAGTGTATGGAAGCGAACCCATTCTCTACCCAACAATGGCCGGCACCGGCCCGGTCTACCCTCTCTGCACTGCGCTGGGCACACCGGTCGCGAGTGGCGCCGGATGTGGCTATCACGGCGCGCGGGTTCATTCCCCCAACGAAAACATTCGCCTGGCCGACTACTGGCGGGCAATCGAATGGATGGGCAGCCTGATCAGGCATTTTGCCGGTTGAGTGGCAGTTGTGATTGCGGAATGCCGGGTCTACGGCTGGTATGAATAAGTCCACATTCGTTCCGGGCGCTTTGTGGGGTGGGCACAAGGCCCACCCTGACAAGGGACTGCTTACCGGGTAATATCAATCATTGCTGCGCGCGCATGACCTCTCGATCAGTCCGCGCGGTGTGATACCTGCTCCACCGGTACATCATCCGCAGCAGGGACACGACGTTCAACGCTGGCTCGTTCCATAAACGTCTGACGGCTGCGGGATCGGAATATTCATCGCTCGCAAGACCTCTCGACTCTTTTCATCAGTCGGCATCCAGCCGACGATAAATAGAGATTCCAGGAAAGAATATGTCATGCGCAATGGACGGAATCGGATCAGCGTCGATGGCGCAATCTCCAGCTCGATCTCATAATCAGCGCGCGAAATCCGATCACCGAGGAGTATATCGGTCTCGTTCCAGATACGGTCAAAATCGTCGTGCTTCTGCAGGTCAGTGACAAGGTTCGTATACCATTCATCAAACCGATAATGAATATTTGTCACCTTAAACAGATACACATTTCTTAACGCTGTCTCTTCCCACGACCCGCCCGGCGCGCGCATGCGATCGCGAACCCCCAATGTCCGGTCGAAGGTCAGGTGGAGCAAATTGAGCCGACCGGCCAACCGCAGATGTTTGATCCTGGAATCCTCCCAACCGAGCAGGGTTTGTATATGGCGATTCCACCCCTGCACATTAAAGTCGCGTGTTACCAGGTAGGCCGGGAATGGCAGATACCGCATCATGTTCAAATAGATGTCAATCAGTTTATTCAGCTCATCCGGCCTCAACTGGACACCAACCGGCTCATAGTGCGCGGCCAGCAAGACCTCGTTGCGCTCCAGTGACGTGCATTCAAGGTGATCACACAGTTTTAGCAGTTCGTCGCGGCTCAGCAGCAAGCTCTTTTCCGGGCGATAGCGGGCATTGCGATATGTGGAAACCAGTTCTTCCATCTCTTCGAGGGTAAACCGTTTGCCGTTGGAATGGTGGTCCTGATACTTCTGTTTCCGTTGCTCGCGGATCCGTTCAAGGATGTGTACTACTTCCCGCAGCCGTTCATTGTCTTCATTGGGTTTGGTGATGCGTCGGCGAGTCATGGGGTGGCTCCCTGGTGAAGTGTGTGCATATATACACTGGATATGGCTCTGAAATTATTATACGCTTTCAACAAACTATTTTGCAACCAAAAACACATTTCAGCGACAAGAAAAGAGCAATTTAGATAATAATGTTATAAATTCTTTTTAAACTGTTACATTATCGCTGTCTGGTGTAAAAATTAGAACGTTACTGTTGGGTACATGTATCTTCCTTTATTGGGAAATTTCTTTCATGAAATTTATTGCTTTCTTCAGATCTTTATAACTACATTTTTTGAATAGTAATTGTTAAAGTAAAAAATGGTAAAAATTTTTACTGTTAATTTTGTGTTTATGGATTGTTAAAATATATAATAAATTATTGTTTATAAAAATATTTCAAAATAAATTTTTTATTATGTAAATCAATAAAAATTTTTTAACTTGTTTGAAAGTATTTTTATCAAAAATTTAAATCAAAAACAGAACATCAGCGGTATCATCTAAATTACTATCAGTGATACTAATTGTGATGCAGAAGAGGGATCTGTATGCAACAACACGCACACCGGTTATTGCTGATGCTTATTCTGTTCGCTCTGATCGGTATGTTCCTTCCAGGCGTACCTCGCACGCAGGCAGAAAGTGGCTCACCTGGTGTCGGACAGATCGGTGATCCGTCACCGCAGGCTGAACTCGCCTCCACCATCGATGGCGTCTATGTCTGGTTTGGGGTGGAATGGGGTAAAACCTCCATCTTTCTGCGCATCTGTTCTGATGCGCCGAATTTCCAGCTTCGCTCCGAGCAGCCGGGAGTGTGGATCACGGAGATTTTCAATCGAACTGACAAATCGGGCGGCTGTTCACCATCAGCCACCTCATCCTGGCGGATGGTGTACAACGCAAGTCCCGGTGAAGAGTTCAACATCTATGCCACCGCCAGCGAGAGCTGGTACGACGAAGCAGCGTTCATGGAGCGGGCAACGCGGGCGCGCTGCGTTGTCACCGGCCTGGGCGCTGGATACTGCACTCCCGCTGAATATCAGTCGCCTCGTTATCGCATTCCCCCGTTCAGCGCGCCGCGCGGTAACATCGAAAGCCACAATGATGGCGCGACCATTGCTGGTGTCATCCAGCTAAGTGGTTTTGCTATCGACATCGGCACCCATTCGGGAACGGGTGTCAATGAGGTGCATGTTTACTTCGGTGACACCTTTCTGGGGGCTGCCAGCTATGGCAACCCGCGTGGTGATGTGGCAAGCGCCTACGGCGACTCGCGCTATACTCATTCCGGCTGGACGTATACACTGGATACGCGGTCACTGCCGAATGGCCCTGGCGTGATACGAGTGTCGTATCGCAGCACAGTCAACGGTCAGTGGACGTGGATGCAGCGTAGTGTGGTGGTAGGAAATCCGCCCGCTGCGCCGGGGAATCCGGTGCTGACCGGCGTGACCAAACATAGCGTGTCGATCAGGTGGCAGGACAATTCGCACGACGAATACGGTTTCAAGCTGTATCGCCGGGACTTCGCAACTAATACCTGGGTACTGCATGCCCTTGTCGGGGCAAACGTTACCAGTTTCACCTTCACGGAGCTGAACTGTGGTACCCGGTATGGTTTCACTGTCACTTCCTACAATGCTTACGGTGAAACACCAATCCCGTCCGATGGCTGGTTGGATGTGACCACCAGTGTATGTACGTACAACGTTAGCGGCCACGTTCGCACCGGCAGCGGTGCGCCGCTAGCAGGGGTGACCGTAACTGCCGGCACGCGCAGCGCCATCACGGATAGCAATGGCTATTATGCGCTCAACGACATACCGGCGGGAAGCTATACACTGACGCCTTCTCTAAACGGGTATACCTTCAATCCAGGGAGCCGTGCGATTACGGTGAATGGACATCTGAATAACCAGAACTTCACCGCCGAACCTGGACGTCCCGTCCCGCCACCGTCGCCGGCTCCGCCGCCTTCTACCGGCTGGCGCGTGCCCTTCTTCGCGCAAGCCGACTCCCAGTGGGGAAATGCGCGGATGCAGACCTGCAATCTCCGTATTGCTGACGTTGGATGCGCCCTGACTTCGCTCGCAATGCTACTCAACTCCTACGGAGCGTCAACCAATCCTGGCGCGCTCAATAGCTGCCTCGGCTCGGTTGCCTGTCCGCTGTACTGGGGCCATAGCAATGTCAGGACGTGTAGCGGCAACCGGGTGTCATTCAGAGAATGGCCGGCTTTCAGTTATGCGAAGCTCGAGGCGGCGCTGCGTGACGGGCCGGCAATCCTGGAGCTGTCCAATCCCCGCACGGGGTATATGCACTTCGTGATTGTGATCAGCGGCAGCGGCGCCAATCCGGCCAACTATGTCGCGCACGATCCGGGCCGACGCAATGGTGCAAACAAACCGTTGAGTGAAGTGATCAACTTCTGGCGCACCTACAACAATTTTGGCTTCGAGCCACGCAGCTTGCGCCTCTACAACGGCACACCCACACGGGCCAGCCTCAGCAGCGAGTTGCAGGCCGAACTCCCGCCGCTGGAGGCTCCAGAGTTAGCGGCAGGCGAAGTAGTCGGCGGCGCGGCCGTCTTGTATGATGTCGGCCAGAATGCGCTGATTTTGGAGCTGGCCGCGCAGAGCAGCGCTGGCAGCGTGACCGAGATGCGCATCTGGACGAGTGCGCAAGCGAGTGATCGCTGGCAGCCATTTGCTCGCTATGTGGAAGTGCCGATGCATCAGCGCATCTTCGTGCAGTTCCGCGATGCCAGAGGGAACACCTCGGCGGTCATCGAGGCTCGCGTGCCCGTTGCGCCAGCCGCAGTGTCGATCTCGCACACCTTGTTTGTGCCCATCGTTATCCGGTAATCGATAACGTTCTGGCAGGCGACGACAGTGGTCTTCGTCGCCCGCTGGCAAGCTGTCATCCCCCGCGTGTGTCGAAGCAAAGCCGCGTAGCTAAGATAACGCCAAGCAATACTCTAAATATCAACGCGCAACTACTGCCAGGCCAGCTTGCTGAGAGACAGATCTTGCTGAACTTAAAGCCATTGTTCTATAAGAGCCGTTCACACTTCCACAGTCTCACCATCCCAACCCATACAACCAGCGTAATTGGCTGCGACTCACCCACGCCGGGGTTGCTCTGATTGCCAGGTTGCGCAATCGGCGCAGCCGGTCATCCTGGAGATGCGCGATCCGTCCATACCAGCGGGCAGTCTGGACAATGCGCCGCGCCCGCGGCAGACGCTGCCGTTCGTAGGCTTGCAGCCCTGCGGTGATGGTCGAACAGCGAACGAGCTGCTCTGCCAGCGCGAGCGCATCTTCGATCGCCTGCGCGCCGCCCTGACCGAGATTGGGGGTCATGGCATGGGCGGCATCGCCCACGAGCGCGACGCGTCCCTGCCACCAGTGCGGCAATGGCGCCAGCTCATACAGATCGGTGGTGATGATCTCGTCTGCCACGGTATGCTGGATGATGGCGGGAATCGGATCGGGGAAGGTCGCGTAGTGCTGGATGAGCCGGGCAACTCGCTGATCTGACGAGAGCTTGCTGCCGGGGGGAGCGATAAACGGCGCATACCAGTAGACCTGATCAAACGCGATGGCTGAGAAGCCGAAACGGTGCGCGCCGCCCCACACCTCCCAGGCAACCTGCTGTAACGAGGCCGGCAATGACATGCGAGCAATGCCCCGGTAACAGCTTTGGCCGCTGTAACGAAGCTGAGCATTCGGGAACAGGGTCTGGCGGATGACCGAGTTGATGCCGTCTGCGCCTACCAGCAGATCGCCGGTTGCTGTCGTGCCGTCGGCGAAGTGAGCGGTAACCCTGTCGTCACGCAGACTGAAACCAATGCACTGTTTTCCCAGATGGAGCGTTGCCGGACGGATGCGCTCAATGAGGGCCTGATGCACATCCGCCCGGCGGATCGCAACGGTGGTGTGACCAAACGTGGCGCGCATCTGTGACAGATCAATCACGCTCAGCATGCCAGCGGCGCTGTCGCGCAGCTCTAGCCGATCCAGAGGCACGCCCTTCTGCAACATTGCGCGGTCTAAGGCCAGCCGTTGAAGCGCAAGCATGGCATTGGTTGGCATCCAGATACCTTTGCCGATCGGTTTCAAGTCACTCGCCGCTTCATAGACGAGCGCCGTGATGCCCTGCTGCTGAAGGGCGATGGCCGTGGTCAGGCCGGCAATGCCGCCACCGATTACGATCACTGTATTCAAACGGTTCTCCTATGCCTGTCGTAGCTCGCGAAAACCCAACAACCGCATACCGTTGAGCGTCACCAGCAGCGAAGCCCCCACATCGGCCAGCACTGCCATCCACATCGTGCCGAAACCGGCCAGCACTAGCGCGATGAAGAGCAGCTTGATTCCGATACTGAAAGCGACATTAGCCGCGATGGTGCGCATTGTGGCGCGACTGAGCGCAATTGCAAACGGCAACTGGCGCAGATCACCGCCCAGCAGGGTGATGTCAGCCGTTTCCATCGCTTGCGTCGTGCCGCCAGCATCCGTCCCAATCGCGATGCCGACATCAGCGCTGGCCAGCGCCGGCGCATCGTTAATGCCATCGCCGACCATCGCGACAGCGCCATTCGATCGCCGCAAGTCGCTTACTGCCTGCGCTTTGTCTTCCGGCAGCAGACCGGCGCGCGTGTCATTCACTCCTAGTTCGCCAGCGATCCGTTTGGCGGTTGCCGGATCGTCACCGGTGAGCATAACCACGTGTAATCCTTGCTGGCGAAGGGTGCTGATCGCGCTGCGACTCTCCGGACGCACCGTGTCGGCTACGGTAATCGTGCCACGATACTCGCCGCCAACACCAACCATCAGCGGCGTGCGGCCAAGCTGACTGTCGCGCTGCGCCGCCAGACAGTGCTGCTCGTCGTGACTCAGGGTTTGGTCGAAGACGCGATGGCTGCCAATAAGCACTTCGGCGCCGTTGACAATCCCTTGTACCCCTTTGCCGACCAGCGCCCGCACCTGTTCGGCGGCAGGCAGGGCCAGCCCTCGTGAGGTGGCGGCGCTGACGATGGCGCGGGCAAGCGGATGCTCGGAACGATGCTCGACCGCGCCGGCCAGGACAAGCAGTTCGTCGCAGGCCGGACAGTGTCCGATTGGCGCTTCGGATGCGGCGGTGCATCCTACTGCGCGCAAACCGACTACCGCTGGCTTGCCGCTGGTAAGCGTGCCGGTTTTGTCTACCGCGACTGTGGTGACCCGCGCCAGCGTCTCGAGATAGGCGCCACCCTTGATCAAGACCCCATGGCGCGCAGCAGTGCTCAGCGCGCTGACCAGGCTGACCGGAGTGCTGATGACCAGCGCGCACGGACAGGCAACGACCAGTAAGGCCAGGCCGCGGTAGAACCAGCCAAAGGTGTGTGGATCGGGATTCCAGAAGGGCTGACCGAATACGAGTGGCGGCACAATCGCGATCAGCGCGGCCAGGATGACAACCAGCGGGGTGTAGATACGGGCAAACCGATCAACGAATCGTTGCACCGGCGCCCGCCGCTCTTGCGCCTCTTCAACCAGCCGGATCATGCGGGCAATCGCGCTCTCGGCAGCCAGACGCTCAACCCTCATCTCGAGACTGCCTTCGCCGTTCATCGTACCGGCGAACAATGGATCGCCAGCGTTGCGTTCAATGAGCCGACTCTCACCGGTAATTGGCGCCTGATTGACCAGCGAACTCCCGGCAACAACTGTGCCGTCAACCGGGATCCGTTCGCCGGGTCGGATCAGCAGCCGATCGCCAATCTGCAATTCGGCTACCGGCACAATTCGCTCACCCTCAGGCAAGAGCACGGTTGCCGTCGGCGGTGTCAATTCCAGCAAACTGCGGATGGCGTGGCGGGCGCGGCTGGCCGTATAACCTTCCAGCGCCTCGCCAATCGCGTACAACACCATCACCAGACCCGCTTCAACATAGGCGCCGATAATCACCGCGCCGACAGCGGCGATACTCATCAGCGCATCAATGCTCAGTTCGCGATTTGCGCGCAGCGCGCGCCACGCCTTCAGTGCAATCGGCGGCCCAACCAGGGCCAGCGCCGCCAGGGCCAGCGCGTCGATCCAGACCGCTTCCCAGCGCAGCAATTCATGGAGCACAGTTCCCGGTAATACCAGGATCAACCCGATCAACGCCAGTTGTGTTTCGCGTTTGCTTAACATAAAGCGTAACAGGGTTGGCGGTGGTTCGGGCTTCGTTTCGGTAGCCTGCGCGATCTCGTACCCTAGCTCGCGCACACGGTTCATCACTACCGTCGGATCCACGTCACCGGTGACGCGCAATCTGGCCGTGGTGAAATTGAGCCTGCACGCGGTCACTCCTTCCAGTCGCGCTACTCCGCGCTCGATTGCGCGCGCGCATTCAGGGCAATCCATTCCTTCGATGGTAAACTGCTGGTTGTTCATGGTCGTTATTCCTCAGCAGTGCAATAGTGCGATTGTTGACTTCACTCTACTCTATTCATGCGCGAAGTCAAGAGGGTAGAGTAAAAATGACACTATGTCTTAATTGTAGTCGGAACGTCTTTGCCAGGCGACTCAAGCCGGCTCGTAAACTCTATGATATACTTGCGCATGCAACCAAGTCACTATCCGCCAGAAAGGCGAGGAAACCGATGAGAGACACAACGATTCGTATCGGAGTGTTGACCAGCGGCGGCGATGCGCCGGGTATGAATGCGGCAGTGCGCGCAGTGGTACGCACCGGCATCAGCCGTGGCTGTGAAGTATACGCGATCTATGAAGGGTATCAGGGCTTGATCCAGGGCGGCAAGTTGATTCGCCGCATGGATTGGAGTTCGGTTGGGGGCATCATCCATCGCGGTGGCACAATTATCGGCACGGCGCGTAGCGCTGAGTTTCGCACCCGCGAAGGTCGGCGTCGGGCTGCTGCCAATTTGCTGGCCTACGGCATCGATCGGTTAGTGGTGATCGGCGGCGACGGCAGCTTGACCGGCGCCGATCTGTTTCGCCGGGAATGGCCGGAGCTGCTGTCTGAGCTGGTGGAAGCTGGTGAGGTGAGCGAAGATCAAGCCGCAGCCCACCCCCATCTCCGTATCGCAGGTATCGTCGGCAGCATTGATAATGACTTTTGCGGAACCGATATGACGATCGGCGCCGATACGGCCTTGCATCGGATCACCGAAGCGATTGATGCGATCAGCTCTACGGCGGCCAGTCACCAGCGCACGTTTGTGATCGAGGTGATGGGGCGGAATTGTGGGTATCTGGCGCTGATGGGAGCGATTGCTGGTGGCGCCGATTGGGTGTTCATTCCAGAGATGCCGCCACAGATGGATGATTGGGAGCAGCATATGTGCAATGTGCTGCGCATCGGGCGTGAGCATGGCCGGCGAGACAGTATTGTTGTGGTGGCTGAGGGGGCGCGTGATCGCAACGGCAATCCGATTACAGCGGGTTATGTGCGGAAGGTGCTCGAAGAGCGGTTAGGCGAGGATACGCGGGTGACCATCCTTGGTCACGTGCAGCGTGGTGGCGCGCCAAGCGCATTTGATCGCTGGATGAGTTCGTTGTTGGGCGCAACAGCAGTTGAGGAGTTATTGACTGACAATACCGATGCTGAACCGAAGCTGATCGGTCTGCGTGAGAATCGGGTGGTTCGGTTGCCGTTGATGAATTGTGTTAGCGATACCCACCAGGTAGCCGAAGCGATTGCCCAACGCGACTATGAGCGGGCGCTGGCGCTACGCGGCAATAGTTTTGTCGAGGCTTACCGCACGCTCGGCACTCTCATCCAGTCGCAGCCATCGCCACCCGATCAATTGCGCCGTGGTTATCGCTTTGCAGTGATGCATAGCGGCGGGCCGGCGCCGGGCATGAATACGGCGGTGCGAGCTGCTGTGCGCATCGGTATCGATCGCGGCCATACGATTCTCGGCGTTCGCAATGGTTTTCAGGGTCTGATCGATGGCGACATCTTCGAAATGGATTGGATGAGTGTCAGCGGTTGGGCAACGATGGGCGGCGCCGAGCTGGGGACGAATCGCAAAATTCCCCAGGGAAGCGAGCTGTATCAGATTGCGCGCAACATCGAACGGTTTGGGATAGACGGGATTTTGATGATTGGCGGCTGGGCTGGCTATCAGGCGGCGTATAAGCTTTACAGCGAGCGGTCGATCTTTCCCGCCTTCAACATTCCGATCATCTGTCTGCCGGCTACAATCGACAACAATTTACCCGGCTCGGAGCTGAGTCTTGGCGCCGATACCGCACTTAACAGCATCGTGCATGCGATTGACCGCATCAAGCAGTCGGCGGTAGCTTCGCGGCGCTGTTTCATTGTCGAGGTCATGGGGCGTGATTGTGGGTATCTGGCGCTGATGAGCGGATTGGCAACGGGAGCTGAGCGGGTCTATTTGCCGGAAGAAGGGATCAGTCTCCGCTCACTGCAAGCCGATCTCGATGAGATGATACACTGGTTCCGACGCGGCAAGCGATTGAGCCTGATCATCCGCAACGAAAAGGCGAATCCCGTCTACACAACCTCGTTCATCTGCTCGCTATTTGAAGAAGAGGGTGGCAAACTGTTTGAAGTACGTCAGGCAATCCTCGGTCATTTGCAGCAAGGTGGTGACCCATCGCCCTTCGACCGGATTCAGGCGACCCGGCTGGCCGTGCGTTGCATTGAGTTCCTGATCGAGCACGCTGATCGGCGTGAGTCGGTCGGCGCGTTTATCGGCTATCGGGGCGGCAAGGTGCAAATCCATCAGCTTGATGATATGCCAAGATTGATGGATTCGGTCTACGCCCGGCCACGCGAGCAGTGGTGGATGGCATTGCGACAGATGGCACAGTTGTTGACCACTCCTCCAATGCACCGTGGTGATGGCTGAGCGTGAATGGCGTCACAGTCAGGCAGAAGCGGGTGCGTTGAGGAAAGCGGCAGTCTTTTCGGATTGAGCGAGCGGCGCGCGGGTTGAGGGTGGGTGCTGGTAGGTGAGGATTGCGCTCCGGCTGACTGGGCCGAAAACCGGTTGCGCGCGATCGTATCTGGTGGGCAAAGAAGCTATGAAACGCTCCAAACTGGCTGCGCGCAGCACAGATGGGTTACGCGGATTCAACTGCGGATTGAGCGAGCGGCGCGCGGGTTGAGGGTGGGTGCTGGTAGGTGAGGATTGCGCTCCGGCTGACTGGGCCGAAAACCGGTTGCGCGCGATCGTATCTGGTGGGCAAAGAAGCTATGAAACGCTCCAAACTGGCTGCGCGCAGCACAGATGGGTTACGCGGATTCAACTGCG
>NZ_CAKZNK010000045.1 GCF_937129525.1 uncultured Chloroflexus sp.
CCGAAGCAGAGAGTTCTGAATCGCGCCGATTGGCATAACTACAAACTGGTTCGCCAAAATCAACGCGCAGAACGACATTAGCCCTACTTGCGCGCTCAGAATCGACTGTGGAAATTGCTGAACGGTAACTGGCTGGTCAATCACGCTGACAATGCCGACACTGGCAAAAACTCGCTCACTGCTACCGGAGCAGCGCTTGACGCGCGAGCATTAAAAGAGACTGAACGCACAGTCGTCAATCGTAACGCCACTGCCGAGGAGCAGAGCAGCCAGCACCGTTTCGCGTGCTCCTGCTACGGGATCAAATCTCGTGAGCCAGCAAGATCGCCTGCGCAATCTCCTTCATCGATTTGCGTGTATTCATCGACAGTTGCTGAATCTTGCGGAAGGCTTCGGCTTCTTTCAGACCTTGCGTATCCATCAAGATACCCTTGGCGCGCTCAACCAGCTTGCGCGTCTCCAGCGTCTCTTTCAGGTCAGCTACCTGTCGATCCATCTCAAGGAATTCCTGATAGCGCGCAATCGCAATCTCAATCGCCGGCAACAGTTCAGCTTCGCGGAACGGCTTCACAATATAGTTGACGACACCCGCCTCTTTCGCCCGCTCAACCAGTTCGCGATCAGAATAGGCCGTCAAGAGGAGCACCGGCGCTATCTTTTCCTCAGTTAAGATGCGAGCAGCCTGAATCCCATCGAGCTTTGGCATCTTGATATCCATCAAGACAAGATCGGGTCGCAACTCGCGGGCAAGATTGATCACACTCACGCCATCGCCCGCTTCGCCAACCACCAGATAACCGAGACTGACGAGCGTCTCTTTCAGATTCATGCGGATGATCGATTCATCATCGGCAATCACCAGGCGGGTTTGGGGCATACGCTCTTCTCCTCTATCGTAACTGGCAACATGCAACGAACTGCGCATCGCCGGTTCGATTCCATTTATGTCGGCAGTATAGCATTCAACCATTCGCAGATCAACCGTCTTGCGAATGATTTTGTGCCTGCATGACACTATATATTATATGCCGAGCAGTTTCCGCAAGAGATCGTCTGCTTCATCAGGACGATTGTCTACCTGCTGATCAAGCAGTGTTTCGCTGTCATCGAGTCGGCGGGTGGATCGCCCGGTCTCTGAGGCTGGTGATACCGCACGCGACCATTCCGGATCGAACTCCGGCTCCGGCGCAGCCAGCTCAGATTGCCAGCGCTCGCGCTCTGCCGGTGGCAGATCGGATGCCATCTCGTCGTCTAGTGGCCCAATTTCCATCATCCAGCGCTCGCGCTCTGCCGGCGGTAAATCGCTCCAATCGACCGGCAATTCGTTGAATGATACCGGCCTCCGGTTACCATTCTCGTCAAGCGGCAACGACGAAGCCGGCTCATGCAACCAGGATTCCAGTTCACTGTGAGTCGACGGCCCGGCATTGGCCGACTGCGCATGACCAGCCTGATCGCTCGTTTCCGTCCGCCGGTTTGAATGGTCTGAACGTGTCGCAGAATTGCCTCCCACCGATTCTGCGATATGTCTGACTTTCGGGGCTGGCTTGCGCCAATCTGGCACGCTACTCGCTGCGTGGCCGGTACCATCGCCGCGCCTTAGCACTCGACTCAGCAGGGAACGGCTCGACCCGGTTGGCGATGAAGCAGGCGATTCTGGCGCCTCTGCCGGCGCTGCTGCGGACGATTTACGGCGCCTGGAAAAGTTCACAAAAAGATCTTGCCAGCGCTCCTGTTGACGGGTTGTCGTATCTGCTGGTCGGGCAGCCGCGCGCGTCGCCGATCGATATCCACTCCGAACCTGGGAATTCATCCCCAACAACGGGTGTTGCTCGATGTAACGATAAAAATCGTAGATCGCAAACAAGATAACAATAACCAGCGCTATCACCAGCGCAATGATAACGGGCAACATCCACGATACTCCATTACCATCACCTTGAGTTACCTCACCAGTCCTTACTGATGTAGCCATCGGAGTCGCTGTTGAGGTATCGGATGCGACCGGCATCACTGTCGCCGGGCACAGAACACTCAACGCCTGCGCGCCCGTTTCCCTGCCCAGCAAACCCAAACGCACCTGCCAGAGCGGATCATTCGGTTGCGGCGCAACGGGATCGAACTCAAAGCGCGCTCGTTCAAAGTATTGCACGATCAGATCGCGGCCAGTATTGGGATCGCGCTCGGTCACAGCATCGCTGATCGGATACCCAAACACATTCAAACCGCCATACCGTTCATAGAAGGCGCGGAAGCGTGGATGCGCAAAAGACGCCGGATCATTCAGATCGGTGCGCGGGGTAACTGGCTGATCGGGATACGCCAGCCGAAACGCAACTACCCCTAGATGAGAGCCTTGAACCCGGTTGGGCCAGTCGTTAGCGGCGTGCAATTCGAGGCGCTGACGTTCGGTATAGAGAACAACAACCTCTTGCTGACAATCACCGGCCAATTCACGACGCACCGGACCGAGCGGCAGACCGAGCAAAGCAATCGACTCTAACAGTGAACGGGGCTGTTCGCCGCCGAATGTCTGGTAGAAGCGGGCAAAATCACCGGTAATCGGTACATCTGGCATTTCGGGCAGGATCAGCGATGGACAGACCTCGATCTTGCCATTTGGTGGCAGCGGCGCGACCACGTGCAGTTGACCAGGATCGCCGAGCAACCGCGCTAAATCAGGTGGAGCAGTCGGCAATGGCGTTGGGCCGCGATTGCCATTGCCAGGCATAACTGGCAGGTAGCGAATCCCGGTTATCTGAGCCGCGCCATCGGCGTTGCGGGTCACGCCGACGTACATGAGGGTTGCCGGCGCGCTATCAGCGCCGATGAAATCGCCAGTCGAAAAGATCGCGAGACCTTCTCGATCACCGGCACGCACCCAGTCAACCGTTGCCGCTTGAGCGGGAATGCTCCCGATGACCAGATCGGCGCCGGCGGCAATCAGATTGCGCGCTGCATTGATCCGGGCCTGAGCCGGATCAGGGTCAACCGGATTGCCCCAGGCAGCCATCACGATGACCAGATCGGTCTCCCGGCGCGCCTGTTCGATTGCCTGGCTGATTGCCGGAAGTACGCCAGCGGCATCGGCCAGCAGGTTGACCTGCCCACGTGGATCGGCATTACCGTCTAGCCCCCACGTTGCGCTGAGAAAGGCCATTGTCAGCGGTGAATTGGGATGCGGCACGGTGACTTTCAGAAAAGGTGGCAGCGGCTCGCCACCCGATGCAATACCGTGCTGATAAATCCCGTAGCGGGCCAGTGTCTGCAATGTCGCATCGACTCCGGTAGGGCCGCGATCGAGTAAGCGCGGATGGGCTGCACCTAGCAAGAGCAGATTGCTCTCGGCCAGCGCTGCAGCCAGCGCTGGCGCCGGCCCACCAGCCAAAGGCCCGGCCAGGGTAGCAATGCCCAGATCGGCGGCTATCAAAAAGGGGCGCAACGGCGCCAATGACTCAGCGAAGCTCGGCGTCTCGATCCCGCCAGGAATGAGTGCGTCGGGAGTGATAGCGCCGGCAACGGCCAGCGTATACTGCACCGTATCTCCTCCACCACAGCGATTAAGCGCCAACCGTGACCCCACCGCCGGCTGCGCCTGCGCCACCGGAGTTGCGACAAACCACATCAGAATTGTGAGAATGAGTAAGAACCGGCTTGCAATCATACGTCAGTGCGCAATCGACTATGGCTTTGCGCTACATACAGTTTCAATTTACACGGGAGCAGAACTCTTCGCCGCCGGGCCAATGGTCAGGAACGAATTCTCTGCCGGGCAGCATCGGGCAAGTCTTTTAACCAGACACGAGCGGATTGCCGCCAGCCCTGATCATCGGCTAATCAATGCGGACAACGAGACCGGCAGATCAACGTTACGGCGCCATTTTATCTACTGGCGACAACCGCATATAGCGCCATAACAGCTTCAGCCCCGGTGAAACCAGGGCGCCGACTGCAACAATTGTACTACATTCTCAGAGGTTACGCCGACGCAGCCGTGAACCGGCCCAAACCAACATAAAGATGAGTGTACTGGTCAGCACAATGGCGGCGCCTGAAGCAATGCTGAGGTAATATGAGGCATAGAGACCGGCAACCCCGGCGATCACCGCCAGCAAGGCGGCAGCCATCATCATCGTATGCATGCGGTGGGTAAAGAAAGCAGCAGTAGCCGGAGGCGTAACCAGAATTGCCAGAGTCAATGCCACGCCAACAGTTTGAATTGCGACTACGATTGCTATCGCCAGCATCGCCAGCAAGAGGAGATCGAACAATCGCACCGGCAGACGAAGTGTTGCTGCCAGTACCGGATCAAAGGTGATCAACATCAACTCTTTGTAAAAGAGGATAATGACGAGCAGTACTAATGCCCCGAACAAAGCAATTCGCCAGAGATCGCCTGCGCTCACGCCTAAAATGTTACCGAAGAGGAAATGCGAAAGATCCACCGCAGAATTGCGCACGGTCGAAATTAATGCTACTCCCAGCGCAAACATGGCGGCAAAGACAATCCCAATTGCTGTATCTTCCCGCATACGAGCTGCGCGACTGATGGCGCCAATTGAAACCGAACTGATCAGCGCCGCCCCTAGTGCCCACCAGAAGAGCGCGCCGCGATCGGCGCCGTTGATCAGATAGCCGACCGCAATGCCTGGTAAAATCGTGTGGGCCAGCGCATCACCCAGAAACGCCATCCCGCGCAAGATGACATACACGCCCACCACGGCACAGACGATTCCAACCAGCAGCGCTGCGATCAACCCGCGCTGCATGAAAGGGTAGGCTAGTGGGGTGGTGAGAAAGTCGATCATAGCGTTCTATCCGGTGTTGGATCGCAACACGTATCGGCCACGGTGAGTAAGCCATCACCATCACTCAGCAAATGGAGATGACCACCATAGGTTGCCACCAGATTAGCGGCGGTAAAGGCTACCCGCGCTGGCGCGCACGCGATCAGGCGACGGTTCAATAACATGACCCGATCAAAATAGCGCGCTGCCTGTTGCAGATCGTGCAACGCGGTCAAAACTGTTACTCCTTCGGCCCGCAAGGCGGCCAGAGTTCGGAAGATTTCGTCTTGAGAGGGAATATCAAGCCCAACTAGCGGTTCATCCATCAGCAAGAGACGCGCTTCCTGAGCCAGCGCGCGCGCCAGAAACACACGCTGCTGTTGCCCGCCCGATAACTGCCCAATCTGTCGATCGGCAAAAGCCGCCAACCCGACCCGTTCGAGCGCCCGCTGCGCTAACTCGCGATCGTGGCGCGATGGGCGGCGAAAGAGACCGATCCGCCCAACCCGTCCCATCAACACCACATCACTCACCGAGACAGGAAACCGCCAGTCAACCTGCAAGCGTTGCGGCACATAGGCGATTGTATTCGGTTCAGGCCGTTCAGTGCCGAATACTCGAATCTCACCGGTGGTGATCGGTTGCAGGCCGGCAATCGCCTTTAGCAACGTACTCTTACCGGCGCCGTTGGGGCCAACAACGGCCACCTGTTCACCAGCCTGGATTTCGATGGAAATATCGCTCAATGCCTCAATCTGGCGATAGCGCGCGGTCAGATGGCGAATGGTGAGCGCCGGCACAGCAGTCGTCGTCGCAGACGTTGCCGGTTCAGATACAGACGAGACAGCCATATCATGTTCCTATCACGCCACATCTTGTTTAATACACAAAGGGGCAACGCGCTGCGTCGCCCCATGATTGTAAACGAGAAACCGGTTTACCCGCGCAGCGCATCAGCCATTTGCTGCACGTTGTAGCGCATATAGTCGATATAGGTTGCGCCCGGCCCATTCGTATCAGTGAGCGACTCAGTCAATACCGGCACAATCTTAATGCCGGTATCGCGGGCAATCTGCTCGGCCAATTGCTGGTTAGCAATGTCGCCAACGAAGATCGCCGTCACCCCGTGATCGGCGATCAAATCTTGCAATGCCGCCAGCTCTTGCGCTGAAGGCGCAGCGCTGGTGCTTACCCCCGGAATAATAGCGCCCAACTGGCGCAACCCATACCGATCGGCCAGATAACCAAAGATGATGTGATCCGAGACGATCAGCCGCCGTTCAGCCGGAATCGCCGCAAACTGCTCTGCAATCCAACGATCGAGTTCATCGAGCTGACGTTGATAGTCAGCAGCGCGTGACGTGTACATCGTTGCGCCTGCCGGATCGATCCGACTTAAGGTAGAGGCGATCAGATCAGCCCACGCTTTTACATTGGCCGGGTCTGTCCAGGTGTGACCATCGATTGTACCCGCTGCATGGCTGTGCTCTTCACCGTGCTCGTCGCTGTGTTCGTCACCGTGCTCGTCGCTATGTTCGTCACCGTGCTCGTCGCCGTGTTCTGCGCCATGCTCTTCACCGCGCGAATGCCCGACAGCTTCTTCTGCACTCAGCTCGCGCAGAACCAAACCTTCTGACAACGCCACCACTTCCGCCTGTGTGCCCGAACTGGTAATGAGGCGCTCAATAAACTCTTCATAACCGGCGCCAACCGTGAAGATTGCCCTCGCTTCATTTACGCGCGCCAGATCCTGCGGCGACGGCTCGTAATTGTGGGCGTCGGCGCCAATCGGCACAATTGTCGCTACCTGCACCCGCTCTCCGCCAATCTGCCGCACCACATCGGCCACAATGCTCGTGCTGGCCATGACGGCAATCGGTTCCGGTGCAGTCGAGGTCTGGCTCGCTGGCGCCTGACCACAACCGGCAACCAAAAGCACTACGAGCGCAATTATGAAAACTCTTTGGATCGCATTCATTGTATATACCTCCATAATGAAACATTGTTTCAACAAGATTATGACTCACGCTGCATCGACTGTCAAATCCGGCTTCCAGATCACTAATAGCCCGGCCTGCCACGATCATCTCATCCAATCGCTGCCCGGTGACTGCCACGGCATCGCGCGTTGGCATTGGTGTCGCCACACAACCCGGCCCGCAACGGCATCCACGAACAATACCGTTTTACTCGCTTCATCAGCGGCACACGTAGTTAGAGCAATCGATGCTTCTCACGCGAACGTGGTATGATTAGCGGCGAAACAGAGCGGAGGTGTTATGCGAGTTTTCATTACCGGCATCACCGGCCCGGTTGGTAGTTTTCTGGCCGATTACCTGTTGACAATTCCCGGGTTAGAGATCCATGCCTTTAAGCGCTGGCGGAGCGATCCGCGCCCGATTGCGCATCTGGAAGGAAAAATCACCATTCACGAAGGCGACATCGAAGATGCGTTTTCGATTGATCGCGCTGTCGCTGCCGCCCAACCTGATCGTATCTTTCACCTCGCTGCCCAAAGCTACCCCAGCGCATCGTGGGATGCGCCAATCCTGACCATGCGGGCCAATGTGGAAGGCACTATCAATCTACTTGAGGCAGCGCGTCGCCATGTGCCCCAGGCCCGGATTCACATTGCCGGTACCAGCGCCGAGTATGGGCCGGTGCGCCCTGACGAAGTGCCCATTCGCGAAGATCACCCTTTGCGCCCAGCTAGCCCCTATGGGGTGAGCAAGGTCGCTGCCGAGCTGAGCGGTTTGCAGTATCACGCCAGTTATGGCATGCACGTGGTTGTGACCCGCTCGTTTAACCATGTTGGCCCGCGCCAGGGGGATCGTTGCTCGATCCAGACCTTCTGCCGTCAGATGGCTCTGATTGAAGCCGGTCAGCAACCGCCGGTGATCTACGTGGGCAACCTCGCGCCGAAACGCGATTTTACCCACACCCGCGATGTGGCGCGGGCACTGTGGCTCTTGCTCGAACACGGCACGCCCGGCGAAGTGTACAATCTTTGTTCAGGGAAGGCCGTGCGGATCGGTGATATTGTTGATCTGGTCATTGCGCTGGGACGAACACCAGTTACCGTGCAACTTGATCCTGCCCGTCTGCGCCCGGTTGACGAGCCGATCTTGCAAGGAGACAATCGCAAACTGTGCGCGGCTACCGGCTGGCAACCTGAAATTGGGATTGAACAGATCGTCGCCGAGGTGTTGGATTACTGGCGCGCGCAACTGGGGGTGCCGGTCAGCGATGTAAAGCAGGATTTTCCCCAAAACCGGTAAGATCCGCGCAGATGCCTCTCTCGTCAGCCCATGTCAGATTGTGGCGCATATTGCCAGATCGACAGCCATCCGCCGACATTGCGGCATCTGCGCATCAGTAGATTGAGATGATGGGCACACTCTATCTTGTCGCAACACCAATCGGCAATCTCGAAGACATAACCCTGCGCGCGTTGCGCATTTTGCGCGAAGTGCGACTCATTGCGGCTGAAGACACCCGCCACACCCGCATCTTGCTCGATCACTACCAGATCACCACGCCGTGTATCTCCTACCACGAGCACAATAAACTGACGCGGCGCGATGATATTTTGGCGGCATTGCAAGCAGGTGATGTGGCGCTGGTCTCAGATGCCGGCACACCGGCGATTGCCGATCCCGGTCAGGAATTGGTGCAGGCATGTCTTGCTGCGGGTCACCAGGTTGTTGTCATCCCCGGCCCGAGCGCGCCAATCGCCGCTCTGGTCGCATCGGGTATGGATACCAGTCGTTTCGCGTTTATCGGCTTTCTACCCCGCCAATCGCGCGAACGACGCGCATTACTCGATGAGATTGCCGACCTGACCATCACCGTGATCTGTTTTGAAACGCCCCACCGCCTGCTCGAAGCGCTACGCGATATTGCCGCTGTTCTCGGCCCGCGCCCGCTCGCTGTTGCCAATGACCTGACCAAGCGCTTCGAAGCGATATTTCGAGGCACGGCTGATGAACTCATTGAACACTTCAGTCAACAGTCACCGCGCGGCGAGTTCACGATTGTCATTGCCGGCGCCGAGCCGGTCAGCGATCGAAAACGCGACCGTTACCGCCTGCGCGCGCAAACGACCACTGTGACCGAGGAAACTATCGCTGCATATTTGCGCAGCCTCAGCGAGCAAGGTTTGCGGGGCAGCGCCGCAGTGCGTCGCGCTGCCCAGGAATTGGGGGTGCCTAAAAATACCGTCTATGACGTGTGGCGCGACATATGTGACCAATGAATAACGAGCAGCCTGCAAGGTGGCTATAGCACACCCACCGAACTGTTATCGCCCAACATAAACCGATACGCTTTCGGACGGAGCGGACTGCGTCCGATTTCAACATTACGCCCGATCAGGCTATCCTCCAGACGGTGTGGCAGGCCGCGAATAGTGCAGTATTCCAGCACGATGCTGTGTTCGATCTCGCACTCTTCGATATGGCAATGGTGATAGATTGAGGTAAACGGCCCGACATATGCGTTCACAATGCGCGTGTGCTCACCGATAATGGCCGGACCGCGAATCGTGCTGTTGATGACCTCGGCGCCCTGCTCGATGATCACCTTGCCGATCAACTGCGAGTCGCGATCGACGTACCCCTGCACCGATGGCTCTAACTCGTCAAGCACCAGTCGATTTGCTTCAAGCATGTCGTCTTTCTTGCCGGTATCGATCCACCAGCCCTCGTGGACATAAGGGTACACCTCGTAGCCGTTACTCACCAGCCACTGGATGGCGTCAGTAATCTCAAGCTCGCCGCGCGCCGACGGTCGAATCGCTTCGACTGCCTCGAACACGTGATGATCGAACATGTAGATGCCAACCAGCGCCAGATCCGATTTTGGCTCGCGCGGCTTCTCCACCAACCGAATGATCCGCCCGTCGTCATCCAGTTCGGCTACACCGAACGAACGGGGATCACTCACCTTTTTCAACACGATCTGCGCGTTGTAGTTGCTGCGGCCAAACTGCTCGATCAGCGGACTGATTCCGCCCTGAATACAGTTATCACCCAGGAACATCACAAACCGTTCATCGCCGAGAAAATCGCGACTGATCTTCACCGCGTGAGCCAACCCCAGTGGCGCTTCTTGTGGGATGTACGTAATCTTCACTCCCCATCGGCGACCATTGCCGACGGCTGACCGGATTTCGTCGCCGGTATCACCGATCACGATCCCGATGTCGGTAATTCCAGCATCACGAATTGCCTCGATCACACGGAAGAGCACCGGTTTGTTTGCCACCGGCACCAACTGCTTGGCGCTGGTATAAGTAATCGGACGCAACCGGGTGCCTTTGCCGCCGCTAAGCACAAGTCCTTTCATAACTGCCTTCTTCACTGTTGAGAGCGTCTACCGCTGACTGATTCTACACCATGTGGCAGAGACGGCAACTTGTGGTAGAGTTACCCAAATGGTCACTGTTCAAGGAGGATCATATGGCAGAGATTCGCGGCATTATTAGCGCTATGCTTACGCCGTTCACCAGTGATGTGGGACCGGTCGATTATGAGTGGCTGCCAGGATATTTGCAATTTTTGGCCGATGGTGGTTTGCACGGTGTCCTGGCGCTTGGCACTACTGGTGAAGGCCCGTCGATGAGCGTTGCCGAACGAACGCGCGCGCTGGAAATCATTATGCAGCATCGCGGTGAATTGAGTGTCATTGCCGGCACCGGCTGCGCGGCGCTGACCGATACGATTGCGCTCAGCCGGGCTGCAATCGACCTCGGTGTCGATGCCATTCTCGTGATGCCGCCATTCTACATCAAACAGCCGAGCGAAACCGGCATTCTGGCCTATTTCCGCGCTCTCTGCGATGCCCTCCCTGCCGACGCGCGCGTGATGCTCTACCACATCCCACAAGTTACCGGCGTGCCGATTACAACCTCGATCATCGATGGACTGATCGAGAGTCATCCCGGTCAATTTTTCGGTCTCAAAGACAGTAGTGGCGATTGGGAACATTCAAAGATGCTGATCGACCGCTACCCGCAACTGCGCATCTTTACCGGTAGTGATCGCCTGATCGCTCGCGCGCTGGCCGGCGGTGCCGCCGGAGCGATTACCGCTCTCTCGAGCGCTTTCCCACAGCTCGCCCGCGCCGTCTTTGACGCTTTCCACAATGGCGGCGATGTTTCGGCAGCTCAGGCTCGGCTGAGCGCAGTGCGCGACCTGATCGATCCGATGAACACACCGCCGGCGTTGAAAGCTGCGCTGACCTGGACCAGCAATCTACCGGAGACAGCGCTGCGCTTGCCGTTGTTGCCGTTGAGCAATGATGAAGCCGAAGCGCTGCGCGCCGCTTACAAGCGAATTATGGCCGGCGCATAAGCGTCATCGTAGCAGAGTCGGGTATGCTGCGCAATCGCCCGGTTTACCCGGTAATGCTCGATGACAGGCTGAACGGTAATTCAGAGTATACTGATACCAGGAGTTGCGTCACGCGCGCCGCGTCCGGTTACCTGGCAGATGCTGCGAGAGATCATTATTATCGCTCGCTGCATCTGCGCGCGCTCATGTTGAGATGAAACATCTATGAACCAGATACCGCTAGCCAATCTGCACGTCCGTGAACTGACTCCACTGCAACCACCACGGGCGCTGAAAGCCGAATTGCCCATCAGCCCTGCGGCAGCCAGGACGGTAGCCGAAACCCGCGCCGCGATTCGCCGCATCCTGCGCGGCGATGATCAGCGTCGAGTCATGGTTGTCGGCCCATGTTCAATCCACGACCCGGAAGCAGCGCTTGACTATGCGCGTCGGTTGCAGGCTTTGCAACAGCCACTCGGCGATCAGTTATTAATCGTCATGCGCGCATACCTCGAAAAACCGCGCACGACCGTCGGTTGGCGTGGGTTGATCAACGATCCCCATCTCGACGGTTCGTTTGACATGGCTGCCGGTCTGCGCATCGCTCGTCAGCTCTTGCTGGCGATCAACGAACTTGGCGTGCCGGTTGCAACTGAGATGCTCGACCCGATTAGCCCGCAATACCTCGACGATCAGATCAGTCTGGCCACCATCGGCGCCCGCACCAGCGAAGCGCAGACCCATCGCGCTCTGGCCAGCGGTATCTCGATGCCGGTCGGCTTTAAAAACGGTACCGATGGCGGCATTCAGGTTGCAGTGAATGCGTGTGTTTCAGCGGCAGTGCCGCACAGCTTTCTTGGCATTGATGAAGATGGTCGGAGTAGTGTTGTGCGCACTACCGGCAACCCGGACAGCTTCGTCATTCTGCGTGGTGGGCGTCACGGCCCCAACTACCATCTGGAGTATATCGTGCAAGCCACCCGACTGATGCGCGAAGCCGAACGCGCGCCGGCAGTGATGATCGATTGCAGCCACGCCAATTCAGGGGGCGATTTTCGCCGTCAGGAAGCTGTTTGGCAGACAGTGCTCGGCTACATGGTCGAGGAGGATCTGCCAATTATCGGCATGATGCTCGAGAGTAACCTGTTCGAGGGAAAACAGCCGCTTGTTGCCGACCGTAGCATCTTGAAATATGGCGTCTCGCTGACCGATGGTTGCGTCGGCTGGGATACAACCGAGCGTCTGTTGCACGAAGCCCACCTTGCGCTGAGCAGACGCTAGGCCAGCGCGCAGACGCCCATCAACCGGGTTGTTGCGGCGTCTGCGCGTGCCAGTATGGTTGTTAGTTTACAAACGCGGCATGCACTGCGCGCACAGCTTTGTCAGCATCGGCATCGGCAACGACCAGCGAGATGTTGTTTTCAGTGCTCCCCTGCGCAATTGCGATTACATTCACCCCCGCCGCGCCGAGCGCACCGAACACCCGTCCGGCAATTCCCGGTGTGCCGCGCATGCCCGAACCGACGACCGCGACAATCACTACCGGCGTGATCACGCCGATATGCTCGACATCGTGGGCCGCAAATTCACGGTCGAGTTCACAACGCAGTTCGTTCACTACTTTCGCTGCCTCATCACCCGGCACCGCAAAACAGACACTCTGCTCGCTGCTGGCCTGTGAAATGAGCAAGATATTCGCGCCGACGCGCGCCACTGCGCCAAAAATGCGTGCCGCTACACCGGTGAGGCCCAGCATCCCCGGCCCACCGACCGTGATCAGGCTCAGCCCTTTGATAGCCGTAATCGCATGCACGCTCCCGCTATCGCCTTCTGCGTCAATAAGCGTGCCCGGATGGGCAGGGTTGAAGGTATTGCGAATCCGAATCGGGATGCGACGATGCACCAGCGGCTGCACTGTCTTGGGATGCAACACGTTCGCGCCGTAATAAGCCATCTCGCTCATCTCAGCATACGAGAGACGCGGCAATGTGCGCGCTTCCGGCACCACCTTTGGGTTAGCCGACAATACTCCATCCACCTCTTTCCAGAACCAGACCTCATCGGCATCGAGATCGGCTCCCAGGATTGCGCAGGTGTAGTCAGAACCGCCACGCCCCAATGTCGTCGGCACACCAGCCCGGGTTGCGCCGATAAAACCGGTCACAACCGGCACCCGGTTGGACGCCAACAACGGCAACAACCTTGCGCGACTGCGCTCGCGAGTATCCGGTTCAAGAGGCGAGGCATTGCCGTAACGATCATCGGTCACAATCAATTCGGTGGCATCAATTGCCTCAGCCTCAATGCCGGCGCTGCGCAAGGCAGCGGCGATCAGGCGCGCATTGAGTCGCTCACCCAGGCCGCTAAACAGATCGAGCGCGCGTGGTGTCAGTTCGCCTAAAACAGCAATGCTGCGCGACAAATCACTCATGTAATCGAGCATTGCCCGAATCTGCGGCTCAAGGTTGGCGCGCTCGTCAGGAGAGAGTAGCTCGGCAGCTACTCGCATATGCATCTCGAGCAATCGCGGCGCTACCTGCGCAGTGGCATCGCCATTACCTGCCGCTGCGGCCCTGGCGGCGGCAATCAGGGTATCGGTTGTGCGCAGATCAGGCGCATTCATCGCCGACACGACCACCACAACCTCGTGTTCGCGAGCATGCGAGCCTACAATCTCGACGACTCGCCGTATTGCCTCGGCACTGCCAACCGAGGTACCGCCGAATTTCATCACCAGACGCATTGCTAAACTCCTTACTGATGGCGATCAATAAACAACGCCGCGGCGTGCCCGTTTGTGCATCACCGCGACGTGAACTGCATTGGCGTCAGGCGAGGTGTGAATGAGATACGCGCAATGTCTGTTCTCTTCCCTACCGCGCCGTTGTTGTGGAAACCTCTTACGGAATCAGCAGTAGCTTCCCGCTCGTTGCCCGGTTTGCCAGCGCCACTTGCGCCGCAGCCGCCTCGGTCAGTGGATAGCGGCGGTCGATCCGTACCTGCAACTCACCTGCCCCAATCCAGGCAAAGAGATCATGTGCCCGCCAGCGTAGCTCATCGGGCGTGGCGATGTAGTGAAAGAGGGTTGGCCGGGTCATAAACAGCGATCCCTTGCTGCTGAGCGTCAACGGCGAAATTGGTGGCACCGGCCCGCTGGCGTTGCCAAACGTGACAAACATCCCGCGTGGCCGCAAGCTGTCGAGACTGCCTTCCACCGTGCTTGCTCCCACCGAGTCGTAGACGACATCAACACCGCGACCATCGGTAAAGGCGCGGGCGCGCTCAACAAACGACTCGCGAGTGTAGATGACCACTTCATCAGCGCCAGCAGCCCGCGCCAGCGCCGCCTTCTCCTCGGTCGAGACGGTGCCGATCACCCGCGCTCCCAGCCGTTTGGCGATTTGAATCAGCAGCAATCCCACGCCGCCAGCCGCCGCATGCACCAGACAGGTATCACCCGCTTTCAACGGAAAGGTGCTAAAAGTCAGATAGTGAGCCGTCATGCCCTGCAATAGCACTGCCGCTGCCGTTTCCAGATCAACATTGTCTGGTATACGCACCAGCTTGTCTGCGGAAGCCAGCGCATATTCGGCATACCCGCCGATTGCGGTCACGCAACCAACCCGGTCACCCGGGTTCCACCCGGTCACCCCTGTGCCAACCGCATCAACCGTGCCCGCCACTTCAAGCCCCAGAGTAAACGGCAACGGCTGCGGGTAGAGACCGCTGCGATGGTAGATGTCGATAAAATTAACCCCGGCTGCCGCGACTTTCACCCGCACCTGTCCCGCACCCGGCTCCGGCAATGGAATATCGACCAGTTGCAACTGCTCTGGCCCACCGGTCTGGTGTATCTGGATCGCCCGCATCTCGTACCTCGCCCTTGCGCTCAAATCGAAAACCGACCTATACTATAACATAGCGCTATTCAATGCGTGTTAGTGATGTAACAACCATCCCGATGAAAGTTCCAGGCCGATGTCGGCAACTGGACGGGAATTTGTATTGTCGCTCTGTCATTCACGAGCAAATCTTCAATGATCGATGTCAGATAATGAATGCATAGATGGGGGCAGTAGTGCGGAAAAGTGGTCTTCCTCCCGAATACTTCGAACGTTATGACGAAAATGATGATCGCCTCTTCTATCTTTACCCCCGTCTCACCGCCCATATTGATGAACTGGCGCGTTGCGCCGTCACTCAATTGATCCGTGAAGAGCTGCCCCAGGGTGGCTGCCTGCTCGATTTGATGAGCAGTTATGTCAGCCATCTACCCGATGATATTCCGCTACAGCGTGTGGTTGGACTGGGTCTTAACGAAGAAGAGATGCGGCTGAATCCACAACTGCACGAGTACGTGATCCACGATCTCAACGCGAATCCGCAGTTACCCTTCGCCGATGCAACGTTCGATGGCGTCGTTTGCACCGTTTCAATCCAGTATATGACTCGTCCGGTTGAGGTCTTTGCCGAGGTGGCCCGCATTCTCAAACCGGGTGGCCCCTTCATCGTCACCTTCTCTAACCGCTGCTTTCCCAGCAAAGCAGTTCGGATCTGGCTGGCAACCAACGACCGCCAGCATCTTGAACTGGTGCGCTACTACTTTGAACTGGCCGGTGGCTTTGAACAGATCCGCTGCCTTGATCGATCACCTCATCACTGGCTGAGTGACCCACTCTACGCCGTAGTTGGGCGACGAGTGGTATAATCAGCGGCTAGTGAATGGGATGAATACTGGAGAAGATCAATGCCTTCGGCCCCACCTCAACCGGTACAACTCGCCTGTCCATCATGCGGCACTCGCTTTCGCGCGCTGGTCTATACGCTGGTCGATGGCGGTGAACAACCTGAACTGAAAGCAGCTCTGCTCACCGGTCAGCTCAATGTCGCCGTCTGTCCTGGCTGTGGCCTGGCAAGTATGCTCAGTGCGCCGCTCATCTACCACGATGCTGGAAAGCAGCTCTTTCTGGTCTATGTACCCCAAGAGCTGAACAGTCAACCTCAGGAGATCGATCGCTTCATCGGCGATGCTTCCGCGTTTATGATGCGCGCGCTACCTGCCGAAACGCCGCGAGGTTATCTGCTGGCGCCGCGTCGTTTTCTTACTCTCCAATCATTGCTCGAAGCTATCTACGAAGCTGATGGCGTGTCTGCCGAAGATTTGCGCCGCCAAAACCGCTATGTTGAAATCTTGACCGAGCTGGTCAATCTGCTTGAGGATGATAAGCAGTTTACTGAGGCAGCGCAACGTTACAACGCCGACCTGACTCCAGAGTTTTTTGCCACGCTCGATGCATTTATCAACGCCACCAATGATGCCCAGGCTCAGATGCGCTCGATGTTGATCAAGGTGCGCGAGAAGCTGATGGCATACACTGCTCGCGCCGCAGCGCTCGCCGCAGCCGAAGAGGTGAAGACAGCCATCGAGCGGCTGCGCGCGGCTGGTGATGACGAATTACCTGCCCTGATCCAGGAATTGCGCCCGCTGATCGATTACGGTTTCTTTGAATTGTGGACGGAGCAGATCGAAGCCGCCGAAGCCGCCGGCGATACGGCAACAGCGCAGATGTTGACGGCGCGGCGCGCGCGAATTCTTGAGCTGGTTGAAGAGATTGACCGCGCGGCGCAAGAGCTGTTCGAGCGCGGTAGCGCCTTGATCGATGCCGTTCTGGCTGCGCCCGATCCGGCTGCGGCCCTGCGCGAACGAGCGGCAGAGGTTGACGAAGGCTTGTTGACGGTCATTTCGGCCAGTATTGCCGCTGCGCAACACGCCGGGAGCGCCGGGCTGGTGGCGCAACTTGAGATGCTGGCTGCTACCGCGCGTGAGATTATCGAATCGCGCCTCTCGCCTGAAGATCGCTTTATCAACGAGCTACTTGCGCAAGAGACTGCCGTTGAAGCAACGCGCATGTTGCGCAAGAATATGACTATGATTACGCCTGAGCTGGCCCGCCGCCTTAACGAGCGGGCTGAAGCCGAAACGAAACGGGGCAATCAAGCGGATGCCGAACGCCTGCGCCAGCTTGCCCGCGAAGCCAGCGCGTTGTTGTTCTGAGACGTGATGGTATCTCATGACATCATTCACGTGTCGGCGTCAATCCTATGCGCGCGTTACTGCTCCGCCTGCTGGCCATCATAGCCCGTCCGTGGGTGCGCCGTAACCCGGCGCACCCGCCGCAACGGGTGCTAATCATCAAACCCGATCATCTCGGCGATCTGCTGCTGGCAACACCGGCGCTGGCTGCTCTCCGCAGCGCTTTGCCTGCTGCCCATCTCACCGCGCTGGTGGGGCCATGGGCTGCGCCAATGTGGCAACGTCTGCCCGAACTCGATACCCTCAGCACCCTACCCTTTCCCGCTTTCGACCGCGCCGCCGCAAAACCTGCGCTGCTCGCTCCCTACCTCCTTCTGTTGCGCGAGGCATGGCAACTGCGCCGGCAGCGTTACGATGCCGCGCTCATGTTGCGTGACGACCACTGGTGGGGTGCGGCCTTAGCGCTCCTCGCCGGCATTCCACACCGGATCGGCTTTGCCCATCCCCTCTGCCGACCTCTGCTCAGTCAGGCGCTCCCCTACGATCCCCGCCAGCACGTCACCCAACAGGCGCTTGATCTTGTTACCGCGCTCACTGGCCAACCGGCCACGCCCACGGCGCTCCGCTTCTCACCTTCTGCCGCCGCGCGCGCATGGGCCGCAGCATGGCAGCAACAGCATGTCAGGCCAGCCGAGCAGTTGATTATCATCCATCCCGGCACCGGCGGCCCAACCAAGCACTGGCCTGAATCGCATTGGATTGAACTGATTGCAGCCATCCGGCAACCAGATCGACGTATCGCCCTGACCGGCAGCCCTGCCGAGAGTGGCAGATTGGCGTTGATTGCCGCTGCGCATCCCGACACGCTCACCCTTAGCGCCGAACTCACCATCGAGCGCCTTGCTGCCCTGTTCGCTCACGCCACGCTGGTTATCGGCGTTGATAGCGGCCCCCTCCACATTGCGGTTAGCCAGGGAGTGCCAACAATTCATCTCTTCGGGCCGAGTGACCCGCACCGCTTCGGCCCGTGGGGAGACCCCCACCGTCAGCGCGTGATCAGCGCTGGCCTGCCCTGTAGTCCATGCGGTGTCTTTGCAACCTGTCCACGCGGAACTGACCCACCTGAATGTATGGCTGCCATTCAACCGGCTCAGGTTACCACCCTGGTAGAGCAGATGATCAAGCAAAACAGAAGTAAACCAATCGACCGGCTATGATTGACGCTCATTCTCGTGATCGGTACAATGAGAGGCTGTGATCGATCGGTCAAGGAGAACTGCGCATGGCTCGTTTCTGGTGGATCGGTTCAATCTGCCTTCTAATCGTTCAGGCTGGCCTTATGCTCACTGCATGCCTGCCCGATCCGCCACCACGCCCTCTGATTACAATGCCGGCCATTCTCGACATTACGCCAGCGCCTACGCTTGACATAGACGCCACTGCTACCGCCTATGCCAGCGCGCCGCGCCCGACACCAACCATAGCGGCGCTCTATATCGTGCAGGCCGGTGATACGCTTAGCGCAATCGCCGAACGGTTTGGTCTCACCGTCGATGAAATCGTCGCCGCCAATAACCTCACCGATCCCAACTTCATCCAACCCGGTCAGACGTTGCTCATTCCATCACTGATCGGCACGCCGCAACCAACGCTTACGCCCACACCGTAATCAGTCAGTTGTGGCAGACAATACCAGTCGCCAGCAATTCACATTCCCCAGGCGGCGGTATTGCAGTGTGTCGAGAAAGGCCTGGGCAATTGCCAGTCCACGACCACTCTCTTCCCAATCATCAGGCAACATCAACGTTGCCGCCGGCATTGCCCATGCTTTTCCGTTATCGACCACGCGCGCCTCTAGTCGCTGCGGCGAACAGCGTAACCGTAACCGAATCGGCGCATCACCAGGTGTCACTGCATATTGCAAAATGTTTGCTACCACTTCAGCCAGCGCTGTGCCAAATCGAATCTGTATGTCAGTTGTCACTTCCGCCTCTGCCCAAAATGTATCCAGGGCGGCGTGCAACTGAGCAATCCCTTCAGCCGGCACAGTACTCAATTCGTAATGGCGCTCGATTCGGCGCATAACGGCACTCGTTAACTATTACCCAGCCTGTAACGCCTCAGTCACATTTGGGTAAGGCTTTAACACTCGATGAAGCGTTGTCAATTCTAGCATTGCCTGCGCCTGCGGACCTGGACTGGCCAGTCTCAAATCGCCTCCGGCCAGCCGCGCGGCTTTCAGACCGCCAATCAGCGCGCCCAATCCCGAACTATCGACAAAGCTGACCTCGCTCATATCGACCACAATCAGCCGAAACCCCTCATTCACGACCTGGGCCAAGCGCTGCTTCACATCAGCCGCAACCAGGAGATCAAGCCGTCCACTCAATTTCACTACCACTGCTTGTTGACCCGCCGGGTTGACCGTGATCTCCATGTCTGCTCCTTTGGCAAAATCATCACGCATATCAGACTACTGCTCCTCTGATGGCTGGTACATTGCAGCATCGATGACTACGCTGAGCATAATCAGATCGTACACTGCCCAGAAGACATTGACAAGCACCGGCAACCCGTCATTGCGCCAACCCAACGCCAGTTGTCCTAACCCGATCACGATAGATACGGCCAGGAGCGCCATCATTGCAATTTGCCAGCGCACCAGGCCGAAATAACGCCCATGCTGGCGCGTCTTGGGCGTTACGATGAAGCCGAGTTTTTTGCCAAACCACACATTTCCCGCCGCTGTCACCACAGCCTTGATCCAGAGTGGAAAGAGAGCCAAACTGTACTGTTGACCGCGCCATGTCGGTCGTCCCCAACTGATCACGGCAAACAGCAGTTGATTGACGGCAAGATACGGAACCAGTCGCCAGAAAAATTCATCTGATAGCGCATTGACTGGCAAGAGACCAAAGATGAGATAAAGCGGTGGCGAAATCAGATAAATAATTGTAGGTATTCCCGACAGATAACTCCACATCGTATCAAAGTAGGCAAGCCGCTGGCCGAGACTCAATCCCGGTAGAGTCAGCGGATTTTCCCGCAGCAGCACCTGAATGGTGCCCTGCGCCCACCGCAACCGCTGCTGCAATGCGCTGCGCAGATCTTCTGGCGCCAGACCGTGGGCCAATATTTCGTCGTGATACACCGATTTCCATCCTGTTGCGTGCAACCGCATTGAGGTGGACATATCTTCGGTGACCGAGATAGTTGAAATTGGCAAATAATCCATCGCTTCATTGACAAGCAGCGGGATCAATTGTCGCACCGTCTCGATCGCCGCCAACGGCGAGCGGTCGCGGGCCGCCAGCTCTGCCAGCAACGCCTCATCATTGAGCGAACGCATAATATCGGCGGCTTCAGCCGACTGGATTTCCGCCAGATCTGCCATAATCTGCCGCAAATCGTCCGCTACGACTAGACGCGCAGCCTCTTCCACCCGGCGCTGAAACCGTTCCGTCACCTCCTGGAAGGTATCGCCTCGATCAAGCTCACGTCGCGCCTGCGCCACTGCCTTGCGTAGCGCGCGCAACGCCGGCGCAATACGCTGCCGATCCGCTTTGAGCAGCCGCCGTTCAGCCCGTCGAATAACTGTATCTGCTTCGCGCAAAGCGCGCCGAATCCGGCGCTCGACATCGCGCACAAAAAAATACACTCCCATCCGCGCCAGCGCTTCGCGGCGCAAGACAGCATTCGATCCGCAGAAAAAAGCTGCATTCCAGCCATCCTTGCCCTGCTGGATCGGGCCATAAAAGAGTGGCGCATGACTGCCAAACGGATCGCCGGGTGGCACATTGATGAAGTGTTGGGGTGTTTGCACTAACGCCACCTCGGGATCGGCAAAGTAGCCCAATGTCCGGTCGAGGATGTGAGGCAACGGTACCTGATCGGCATCAAGGATCAAGATGAAATCGCCCGTTGTCTGCTCGAGCGCATTGATCAGATTGCCGGCCTTGGCATGCCGATCAAACCCCTGCCACACTGATGAACGGGTAATATAGCCGCACCCCTCTTCAACCGCCATTGCCCGCATCGCCGGATTGGCGCCGTCATCGAGCAAATAGGTCTGGTGGGGATAACGAATTGCCACTGCTGCGCGCACCGTCTTCCGCACCAGCTCGACTGGCTCGTTGTAGCACGTGATGAAGACATCGACCCGCAACCCCGCCGGCGCTGGCGGCGGCTCGCCTCGTTCACGCAACCGAAAGACGGTGAGACCAAAGAGAACGCTACCGATATAGCTGTAGAGTTCTGCGCCGAATAGCGCCAGGGCAAACAGCCATGCATGCCAGTTGAGCGAGACGAAACCTCGCCAGAGCAGGTAATAGGCGCCAAGGGTCAGGTTGGTAATGACCAGGATTTTGATCAGGCCGCGCCGAAACGCCGCCCATTCCGCCGGCCCCCAACCAGCATGCGTAAAGATGGCGCGAAGTGGCGAATACTCCATAGTTGCGTAGTGAGCGATATTCTCAAGCGAGTCGCTACTCGCCCCGCATTTCTCACGGTTTCCGCAGCCAACGGATGCGCGCGACCAGCGCCGCCGTTGCAATCAGGGCTAGCAATACAATCCCGCCCACAATCTGCCAGGCCGGAATGCGTTCGAGCAATACCACTTCCACCCGCGGCGTCAGGCTTTGTGGCGGCAACGCCAACGGCGCCGCTAACGGCACAACAGTGATCTCTGGATCGCCGGTAATCTGCGCTTGCCTGCCCTGCAACACCTCCAGTAATGCCCGTTCACGCAAAGCCCGCACCCCTAGCCGCAAACCATTACCGTCAGCCGCGTCGATCACCAATATCCACTCACCGTTCTGCCA
Organism: uncultured Chloroflexus sp.; assembly: GCF_937129525.1. Lineage (GTDB taxonomy): Bacteria > Chloroflexota > Chloroflexia > Chloroflexales > Chloroflexaceae > Chloroflexus. Next base: position 21,974 of record NZ_CAKZNK010000045.1, read on the forward strand.
TGGCGATGGCACAATGTGCAACGTTGCCTGCGCGCCGCGACCCGGTTGATAGACAAATGGAGTACTCGCAGAAAGATTGAGTTCCAGCGTCAGCGGATGCCGGTTTCGATCGCCCAGAATTGCCAGCGGCCCGCTGCGCGTTTCGCCCAGCGCATCCACCGTAACCAGCGCAGGTGGTGGCATAGAAGGCTTTGCGCTCCAGCGTCCAACGGCTGCGGCCAACTCTAAACCCGCCTGCACCTCTGCGGACGTGGGTTGGGATGGCAATACCAGCCGCGCGGCATTGTTCCCGCTCAATACCGCCGGAAAACGCCCCAAATCATTCGCTGCCGCCGGATCGTGTGGCAATCGCCACGCTGAAGATGGCATGACGATTGCCCAGGCCGCCGCCGGATCAACCTCTTCGCAACCGATATTGGGAAGATCGAGATAGAGGCGCACTTGCAGATCAAGCCGACGCAACGGCGTGCCAGCCAGATCGCTATTCAGCAGATCGGCGGGCAATTCGAACCGGTATCGCTCTACGGCACTTGTGTCAACCCGTAACCGTTGCGAACCGAGCGTAATCCCATTTACGGCTACCGCCAACCACGACGAGTCGGACAACAAACCGGCGGCTGTGACAACATGCAATTCCAGCGTCGCCCCAACCCGTACATCCCACTCAGGCGGACGCTCAAAGGCATAATCGATTCGATGTTCTCCTGCGCCGGTCACCTGCCGCTGACCAATGCCCAACTGAGCAAAACTAGCCGCGCTCTCCTGCCATGCCACTGCGACCGCCTCCGGCGGCGGCTGGGTCACGGCCAGCAACGGAGCAGCCGGCAACGAGGTTGTCAACGCGCGCGCCGCGTATGCCAGAGCAGTTGGCGAGGCCCCGGCTACCAGCAAGCGTGGTGGAGCAATGGTGACAAGCGCCAGTAACCCGTGCTCAGCCGGAATCAACTCTCCGTTCACCTCATAGTTGCCGCCATTCCAGCGCACCTGCCCCCAATCGCCTGCTGGCAAGGCGCCCAAAACAACCGCAATTGCCGGCGCTTGATCGGGCACCGTTGCATCCACTGCCAGCGCCGGATCTTGCCCGCTTAACGCCGACCAGCGGCCCACCGCAAAGGCAACCGTGCTCGCTGCGGCCAGCGTTGCTGGATCGGTAGCTGGCGATAAGACCAGGGTCGGCGGCTGACGCATCGCCGGTGCGCTGAGCGGCAATGGCGCAAAGAGTGCCGCCAGATCGGCCAGCGTTCCGTCGGTAACCGGTTGCAGGTTAAGTTGCAACGTTGAGTCGCCGCTCACCACCGTCCACAACGCCGGATTTTGCACCTCCTCGCAATCATCGTCGGTCAAGCGCATATGCAATTGCACCTGGAGAAACAGTCCCGGCCCGGAAAAACCAGCTATCGGCAGCGGCACTGACAGGGTGCCGCCATCAGCCGTATCCGGCGTCAACCGCATACTGCTCAAAGACTGACCGTTCAATGCAACCGAGATTGTCGAGCGGTCAGAGCGTAATAGCGGTGAATGGGTGAAACGCAGTGTCAGCAGGCCATCACGAGCCGGTTGCAAACCCGTTGGGATGGGGAAATAATAATCAAGAATGGCATCTATGCCACGCGCCGCGCGATCGCCATAGCCGAGATCGACAAAGCGCATCGCCCCCTCTTGCGCACCAACCGGCATCGGCGCAATGGCTCCCAGCAAGCTTAGCGCGAACACGAACCACCAGCGCATCCAATGACAGCGCATCCAACGACAGCTCATGTCAACTCCTCAGCCACACAGTCCCGCGCCAGCACTACCACTGTCAGATCATCCGTTAAGGGGCCAAGCAACGCCGGCAATG
>NZ_CAKZNK010000046.1 GCF_937129525.1 uncultured Chloroflexus sp.
CGCGCCGAGAGCGGTGGTGTCCCTGTCCCCGTTCCGCGCTGCGGGGTGGTATTCCACCCACATACAGCTTGCTCGCGCCGAGAGCGGGAGCGTCCATGTCCCCGTTCCGCGCTGCGGGGTGGTATTCCACCCACATACAGCTTGCTCGCGCCGAGAGCGGTGGTGTCCCTGTCCCCGTTCCGCGCTGCGGGTTATACATCAATCTCAGGGAGATGGGCATGGACGTTGATATTCCTATCGTTGTTTCTTTGCCATTGCCAAACTTCGACAAGAAACGTTTGCTCTCACCAACCTGTCTCACCCTTTCAACTGGATTGAACAGTCAATCAAACTGTGTGCTCATACATCTCAATTTGACTTTCTTTCTAACGGGAAGTTCTCAATGTTGCCATCACCTATCAACAATGTAGTAGTAACAAACAGTACTTTCGGGTGATTCCGGCTTTGTCTTGTAAAGATTACAATTTTGACAGGCCATATGATGACGATCTATTCATTATCCATTCCAGGAATACCCTATGGAAATAACCCGTCGTGACTTGATAGAGAGTGGCACGCGGCTGATCGCTGGCCTGGCTGCCACCGGTCTGGCCGCGCTCGGCAATTCACCGACGCCGGTTGCTGCCTGCTCGCCTGGCCAGCCGGCTTCTCTGCGCACTATTGCGCTGCGGCGATTGGCTTTTGGGCCTAGTCCAGAACTGGCGGCAATGTATGATGCGACCCCAGGTTCGACTGTGGAAGAGCAGTTCGATAACTGGGTACGCCAGCAACTGAACCCCGCGAGTATCGACGATACGCCTTGTGATAATCGGATCAATTCGGCGCGATTGAAGATTCAGTACACCCACAATAGCACAACGGTTAATGAAGTTCGTCCCCTCACCTGGCTGAACGCTGCTCGTGAAACCCTCTGGCAGCAGCGAGTGGTGCCCGATCTGCCATGGGCAGAGCGAACGCTGCCCTATAACGAGGTGCGGGTTGCCACCTGGATTCGGGCCGTCTACAGTCGTCGCCAGCTCTTCGAGGTATTGGTCGATTTCTGGCATAACCACTTCAACGTTCGCGCCGAATCAGATAGCCGCATCGCGGCAACCTGGCCGGATTATGACCGCATCATTCGCGCTCACGCCCTCGGTAACTTCAACGCGATGCTGCTCGATGTCACCAAGAGCGTGGCAATGATGTATTACCTCAACAACGTCAGCAACCGCGCCGGTGGCGGCGAGGGTGGCAATGAGAATTTCGCCCGCGAGTTGTTTGAGTTACATACTCTGGGGAGTGATAATTATCTGAAATTTTATGACCGACGCGAAAATATCCCGGTGGTAGAGTACGGTTCTGAACGCTTCGCCGCCGCTTATATCGACTACGATGTGTACGAAGCGTCGCGGTGCCTCACCGGATGGACGATCGCCAACGGACGCGACGGCAGACCGAATACCGGCGCATTCTATTTGATGGAGTCGTGGCACGATAACTTTCCGAAGACGGTATTGGCGCCTGCACCAGCGCCTGGTTTTCCACCTGCGCCCAATTTCCCCTACAACAACGGCGCGCAACGCGATGGCGAAATGGCCCTACGCTTGACAGCCCGCCATCCGGGCACGGCCCGCCACATCTGCGCCAAACTGTGCCGGCGGCTGGTTGCCGATGATCCGCCGGTGTCACTGGTCGATACAGCCTATAACGTCTGGATGCAACATCGCGACTCGCCGGATCAGATCCGGCGAGTCGTTGAGGCGATTCTCCTTTCGCCAGAGGCAAAAGCTATCTTTGGGCGCAAGCTGCGCCGACCGCTCGAGGCAATCTGGGCATTTCTGCGCGCTACCAATGCTACATTGCCCAACGATGATGCTTCCGTTAGTGAGCGATATTGGGGTAATTTGCTCTGGAGCGCCGACCAAACCGGTCATCGTTTGTTCGGTTGGGATACCCCAACCGGCCATCCTGATCGAGCCGACTATTGGGCCAATACCAATGCGCTGATCAATACGTGGAATATGTTCTACACCGTTCAGCAAAGCTGGGGCGGCAATGTGGCAATCGATATTGTCGGCCAAACGCCAGGCGGTTTATCGTGTACCGGGATCGTTGATTTCTGGCTGCAACGCATGCTTACGTATATCCCCTACGGTGATCTGCGAACGCTCCTCATCAACTTTCTGGCCCAGGGCCAGGATCCCAATCAACCGCCGCGACCGCTGAGTGGCGCGCCAGATTGGAACAATCCTGCCGCAGTCAACGAACGGATTGTGACGATGGTGCAGTTGCTGGCATGTAGTCCGGAGTTCTGGTTGCGGTAGAAAGCTACCTCCGGTTGATGAACAACGAGCATGAGCGGCTTTTTCGCAAACACCGATATGACGTGATAACGGCATCTACCACGACTTCACCCCACCCAAGAGGAGCAACCTTGCTATGCAGTGGACTCGACGCGAATTTCTAATGGGTTGCAGCGCCGCTATTGCCGCTATGGCTGCGGCCCGGATCGGTCAATTAGCCTTTGCTGAACCTGCCCGGCCTCAGGCTACCAATGAGATCTTTGTCCAGATCTTCTTGCGCGGCGGTTGCGATGGATTGAGCTTGCTCAGCCCATTTGACGATAGCTTCTACCGCACATCCCGCGGGAGCCTGGCACTGCCGACCAGCGGCCCGAATAGTCCGTTGCTGATCGATCCGCGCAATCCGTCGTATAGCAATAGCAGCAGCTTTGGCCTGAATAGCCGGATGCCACACCTCCGCGAATTGTACAACGGTGGTCATCTGGCATTCATCCATGCATGCGGTTTGAATGATGATACCCGCAGCCACTTTGATGCAATGGATTACATCGAGCGGGGCACACCGGGGAATAAGACGACCAGCACCGGCTGGATTACCCGCCACTTGCAGGCGCAGGGTAGCACAACCAGCCTCCTGCCGGTAGTGGCGGCAAACCACGCCACGCCGGCCAGCCTGCTGGAACATCCGGCGGCGGTGGCGATGTCGTCGCCACAACGGTTCCGTGTCTACACGGGCTATCGCTACAACCGCCAACAGGAGAATTACCCCTTCCTCAGCACACTACGCGAGATGTATAATCGCAGCGCGATTAACCCGCTGGCAACGGCGGGTCGCCGGGTAACGCAGATTATCGATCTGATGAGAGGATTGGAGAGCTATACACCGGCCAGTGGTATCACTTACCCTTCCGGTTCGTTTGGCGACTCGCTGAAAACGGTGGCACAATTGATCAAGGCCGAGATCGGCTTGCAGGTCGCCACAATTGACTTCGGCGGCTGGGACACTCACGAGTCGCAGGCGAATAGCGATGGCACCGGCTATCTGCCTGACCGGCTCGGTATCCTCTCACAAGGGTTGCATGCATTCTACAGCGACCTGGCCTCATTCCATAACCGGCTAACGATTGTCGTCTTGAGCGAGTTTGGCCGCCGACTGGGGCGTAATCAATCCAATGGCACCGACCACGGTCACGGCAATGTAATGATGGTGCTGGGTGGTAATGTCAACGGGGGTAAGGTGTACGGAACCTGGCCGGGGTTGCATCCCGATCAGCTCGATCAGCGACAGGATCTGGCAATTACGACTGATTTTCGACAGGTGTTGAGCGAGATTCTGATTCGGCGCCTGGCGAATCCACAGCTCGGTGTTGTCTTTCCTGGCCTGTCAGCTTACACGCCGCTGGGCATCGCGCGTGGTGCCGACCTGCCGCCAAATCTCTCAGCCACGACACCGGCCAGCACCGGTCATCAGATATTCGTGCCGCTCATCCAGCAATGCCGGTAATCTCACCTCGGGGGATGATTGATGTGGATCGGCTAAGGCGATTTGTAGTATGCGCGTTGGTGGCACTAAGCTTGAGCGCATGCGCAACAACGTCAGCGCCGATGGTTGATCTCACTATTAACGCTGCCGGTTGTTCACCGGCGAGCGTCACACTTACGCCAAACCGTGAACCGGCGTTGACGGTGCGCAATGCCGCGCCTGAGGCAATGGTCGTAAGTGTGCCGACAATGGATCGCTGGATCGAGCTTGAAGCTGGCGCAACCGGGGTGTTTGAATTGCCCCGGTACATTATGGGAACGTTCGATCTGTTTTGTCTCAGCACCGCCGATCACCGCGCGCTCGGCGGCGACAATCCTTTTCTTTGTGTGCTGGAACCGGCAGAACTGGCGCCAGTTGCTCGCTCAGCAGGGATTCTGGTGATCGAACCACACGAGCGCATTCGTGAAGTGCTCGAGCAGAATCGCTAGCGATCAGACCAGCCGAATGTAGTCGGGCAGGGAGAGCGAGGCAATTTACCGTTTGCAAACAACCCCGCTCTCACCTCAATACACCCGTTACCCTGCCGCCGGCACCTGTTGGCTGAGGCAGTGCCAGGCGCCTAACCCCCAGACAACTTCTGTAGCGTCAATACCGATCATGCGCCGGGTGGGGAAACAACGCTGCAACACTTCACAGACTCGCTGATCGTTGGGATGGTTGAACACCGGCACGATGACAGCATGGTTGGCGATATAGAAATTAGCATACGAAGCAGGGAGACGCTGCCCTTGAAAAACGATCGGTGGCGGCATCGGGATCGTCAACACCGTAAGCGGTCTCCCGGCAGCATCGCGCATCAACTGCAACCGACGTAGATTGTCTTGCAGTGGATGGTAATTTTCGTCGCCCGGATCCTCCTCCACGGCTGCTACCACCGTGCCCGGCGCAACGAAGCGGGCAATATCATCGATATGTCCATCGGTATCATCGCCAACGATACCTTCACCCAGCCAGAGAATGGTATGAACTCCCAGCATATCGCGCAGGCGCTGTTCGATAGCCGCGCGGTCGAGGTGCGGGTTGCGGTTAGGATTGAGCAAGCACTGCTCGGAGGTGAGCAGGAGACCATTGCCGTCAACATCGATTGAACCGCCTTCGAGCACCATCTCGCCGACAAAACGGGGCACGTTGAGATATTCAGCCATCCGAGCAGGGATCTGGTTGTCGAGATCGAACGGCGGATATTTGCCGCCCCAGGCATTGAATTCCCAATCGGTTGCCGCTATCTCGCGCCCGTGTGGCCCGTCACGGACGACAAAGATGGCGCCGTGATCGCGGCACCAGGCGTCATTGGTAGGAAACTCGTGGAAACGGATGTCGCCAGTTGCGCCCGCTTCGTCCAGAAACGCGCGCGCCTGCGCCGCCATTGCAGCATCGTTCACATTGATATGCACAGTCTCGCCGCGCGCCAGCTCAGCGACAAAGCGCGCATAGACCGGCCAGATCCGGTCGATGATGCCCGGCCAGCTTGCCTCTTTGTGCGGCCACGACAGCCACGTTGCCTGATGCGGTTCCCACTCGGCTGGCATACGGTAGCCCAATTCTGCAGGGGTTGGCATGAAGCTTACTCCTCATCGATATAGCGTCGCGTAATGTCACTGTAAGCGTCGATGCGGCGATCGCGCAGAAAAGGCCAGTGTGTGCGCTGAACATCGATGCGGCCTAGATCGACCGGAGCAACCAGCACTGCCGGCTCGTCAACCGGAGCGCGAACGATGACTGTACCTGATGGATCAGAGATAAAACTCTGGCCCCAAAACTCGATCCCGCCGGCAGGGTCGCCTTCGTGACCGGTGCGGTTGATGCTGACCACATAACAACCGTTCGCAATGCCGTGTGAACGCTGGATGATCTCCCAGCTCTGGTGTTGGGCGACACCATATTCAGCTTTCTCGGCAGGATGCCAGCCAATGGCTGTTGGGTAGCACAGGATGTCAGCGCCGCGCAACGCGGTCAGGCGCGCCGCTTCGGGATACCACTGATCCCAGCAAATCAGCACTCCGATCCGCGCATAGCGAGTTTTGAACACCTTGAAGCCGAGATCGCCGGGAGTGAAGTAAAACTTCTCGTAGAAGAGCGGATCGTCGGGAATGTGCATCTTGCGATACTTACCCAGATAGCGACCATCGGCATCGATCACTGCCGCTGTGTTGTGGTACAGACCCTCAGCCCGCTTCTCAAACAGGCTGGCAACGATCACGATCTCGAGTTCGGCAGCCAGCTTACTTAGACGCTCGGTGCTAGGGCCAGGTACTGGCTCGGCCAGGGCAAAGAAGTCGTGATTTTCACTCTGACAGAAATAGAGCGAGCGAAACAGTTCGGGCAAGCACACAATGCGCGCCCCCTGCTCAGCGGCGGCGCGAATGCCGGCTTCAGCCGTCGCCATATTGGTTTCCGGGTCAGCGGTGCAGCGCATCTGCACCAGCCCGAGATTGACAATGCGTTGTGCCATTGTGACACTCCATTACAGCAGCTTACCACTCGCCGCCAACGATGAGGCGAAACCGACCTTGCCGGATCATTGCCTCGGCGGCATCTCCGGCAAGATACACCCACGCCTCGCGTGGGCCAGACTCGGTATAAACGGTCATAACCACCCGCTCGTAGAGATTACCCGCCCGCCCGGGCACATAATCCTCCAGTTCATCGAGCAGGGCCAATACGCGCTGATAGCGATCAGGAAGTATCTCGATCAGCTCACCGATAACAGTCGATCCTGGCGGAACCAGATCAACTGCCTGCGCCAGAAATGGATAGGGGCCGGCAGTGTAGAGCGCGGCGTTGGGTAACCAGGCTCGCATCTCGCTAGCCGTCTGTCCGGCTAGTAAGCGGGTATAGTTGGATTGTCCCCGCTTTAACGTTCCGTAAACAAAAAATGGACGCATCAACTATTTTTCGCGGTATACTCATAAGGTGCCGCAACGCGGCGCGCTGATACTATACCACGGCTGCGGGGAAAGCCCTGCGCCGCGCAACAAAGGAGCGTCTCCATGCCAATTGAAATCGCCCTCATGATCGAAGGTCAGAATGGCCTCACCTGGCCACGCTGGCAACGACTGGCTCAGGCCGCGGAGGATCTTGGATTCGTCGGGTTGTACCGCTCTGATCACTTCACCAACGCCAATCCGCCAGAAAAAGATTCGCTCGAACTGTGGGTTTCACTGACCTGGCTTGCCGCTCACACCAAACGGATTGAATTCGGCCCACTGGTTTCCCCGGTTTCCTTCCGCCATCCAGCGCTCACTGCGCGCATGGCAGCGGCAGTCGATGATCTGTCCGGCGGACGGCTCCACCTTGGGCTTGGCGCAGGCTGGCAGGAGCGCGAACACACTATGTTTGGCTTCGATCTGTTGCCGGTCGGGCCACGGTTTCAGCGCTTTACCGAAGGCCTGGAAGTGATCACGCGCCTGCTGCGTAGCGATACGCCGGTCACGTGGATCGGTGAATATTACCAGTTGCGCGAGGCTATCCTGCTGCCGCGCCCGCAACGACCGGGTGGGCCGCCGATCGTGATTGGTGGCAATGGCGAAAAACGCACCCTGGCATTAACTGCTCGCTACGCCGATGAGTGGAACGCTGTCTTTGTTTCGCCCAACCGGTTTGCCGAATTGAACAGTCGGCTCGATGCATTGTTAACCGAGGCTGGGCGGACGCGAACGGCAGTGCGTCGCTCGCTGATGACCGGATCGGTCTTTGGGCGCGACGAGCGCGAAGTAGAACGATTGCTGGCTGGCCGCAACCGGACGCAACTTCAGGAACGTGGTGTGCTGGTCGGTACGGCTAGCGAGATCGTCACGCAGATCCAGGCTTTTGCTGAGGTTGGCGTCGAACGGATCATGGCGCAATGGCTCGATCTTGACGATCTTGACCGGCTGGAAGCATTCGCGACGCAGGTATTGGCTCAATTCCGCTGATATAACGATGCCCTGTTACCTGGCAGGAAAGCAGATCGTAGGGCGCTTCCATAATTGCATAAATATTGCGCACTCTCATGCAAACACGCTGGCAAACAACACTCTGGATCACGTTCGCCGCACAATTTCTTTCGGCGATCGGATTTTCAATAATTTTTCCTTTTCTCCCACTTTACGTTGCCGAACTCGGTGTTGCCACCGTTGGCGATGTCGCGTTATGGGCAGGACTGGTCTTTTCACTTCAGGCCCTGACAATGGCCATCGCCGCGCCGATCTGGGGATCGCTGGCCGACCGACTCGGCTATAAACTGATGGTCGAGCGGGCAATGTACGGTGGCGCCATCATTCTCTTGCTGATGGGGTTTGCCCGTTCGGCAGAGGAATTGACCTTACTGCGCGCCATTCAAGGCATGATTACCGGCACTATTTCAGCCGCCAACGCGCTGGTGGCAACGGTAACCCCACGCGAGCGGATGGGGTTCGCGATGGGAACGTTACAGATGGGCCTGTGGAGCGGCACCGCTGCCGGCCCCTTGATCGGCGGTATTATGGCCGAGACGTTGGGGTTTCGGGCGACGTTTATCACTACAGCAGCGCTGCTCCTTGCCTCTGGCGTTCTGGTAACGGTCGGAGTGCGTGGCGGCGGAAAAGCGCCAACGGCACAGCCACGCCAGCGCATCGGGATGCTGCAAAGCTGGTTAGTGATTGCGCGCACACCCGGCATCGCTGCCGCCTACGGTATGCGCTTTCTGAGCAGTCTCAGTCAGACGATTTTGCTACCGTTTGCGCCGTTGTTTATTGCCAGTCTGCTCAGCGGCGATGATCCGGTCAGCGCGTACACCGGCCTGATCGTTGGCGTTTCATCGGCAGCCGGCACTGCGACGGCGATCTGGTTAGGCAAGCTTGGCGATCGTATCGGGCACCGACAGGTCTTAATAGGGAGCGCGCTGCTGGCCGGTCTGGCCTTTGCGCCACAGGGAGCGGTCAGTAATGTCTGGCAACTACTCGTACTACAGGCACTGAGTGGAGCGGCCATTGGCGGGATTACACCATCGTTAAGCGCATTGCTGGGGCGCTACACTGCTGCCGGCAGCGAAGGCGCAGTGTACGGTCTCGATAGCTCAATCGTCTCGGCAGCGCGCGCGGTTGCGCCGCTGATTGGCGCTCTGGTTGTGGGGCCGTTTGGGCTGGGCAGCGCCTTTCTGGTGAGCAGCGTGGCATGCCTGGCGATTGCTATCAGCGCAGCCCGACTGCCCGCAGTGGAACGCCAGCCTGTGACTGCGCAAACCCAAACATAGCCCGACGCTGGCGCAGGCTGCGTTTCCACAAACAGACCGACGTGGAGAGAAATGGTTACAATTAAGCTGTACGCAACCGTTTCGAGAACCACCATCACAGGAGAGAGCACTTTGATCCGCCGGTTCTATCTGCTTGGCCTTGCCCTGTTCGGCGCAGCCTGTCTGGCCGGCATCCTGGCCTGGCAACGCGCGCGCCATTACGAACGACTCTTTCACCTCGTCCGACTCGATCCGCTTGGGTTGACAGCGATTGACGCCACGCCAACCACATCGGCGCGTTTCGTCTTTTTCGGCGACTCGCGAGCGGCGGCGTGGCCGGCCCCAGCGGGGTTCACCATTGTCAATCGTGGCGTGCCCGGTCATACCACTGCGCAGGCGCGGTTACGTTATGTCATGCACGTTAGCCCGCTCAAGCCGGAACTGGTCATCGTGCAGGTTGGGGTAAACGATCTCACTGCGCTGGCAGTGTTTGAGCGCGATACTGAAACCATCATTCAAACCACCATTGCCAACCTGCGCGCCATTGTTGACCTGGCCCGTTCGGAAGGGAGTCGAGTCATCGTGACCACGATCTTCCCGCTTGGCCCCAATGCCTTCGAGCGGCTCGATCCGGCAACAAGCCTGATTCAGTCTGCAATCATGCGCGTGAACGAGGCGATTGCCGCGCTCGCTGCGCCTGACGTGATCGTTTTCGATAGCGCAGCGTTGCTGGCTGGCGTGGATGGATACGTTGCCGAACCGTATCAGACTGATCTGTTGCACATTAATGCGGAAGGGTATCGCGTGTTGAATGAGGCGCTGGGGAGGTTACTGGCAGAGTATACCGGAAACAGGTCGTCGCCGAAACCATAGGGGAAAGAGACCCTAAAACATCAACCGGCGCAACCATCGCGGCGCAGTTCGAGCGGCACGGCGCTAAGTGAAGCAAACATTGGCACTTCACGGCCTAACGTCACACCCGATATGCTTACCGGGCAGACATAGGCATATATTTCCACACCTATCGAACGGGCAGTGCGCAAGGCGCGACTGAACGCGACATCGACTTCTTCGTCAGGAGCAAAGGCGCATCCCTGTGAACGCTGGATGATGAACACTACTGCCGCGCGTTGACCATTACGGGCGGCGTTGATCAGCAGCTCGAGATGGTGACTGCCGCGCTCAGTCGGAGCATCAGGAAACACGGCGACATGATCGATGATGCGTGTCACCGATTTAACTTCAATCAGGCAAGTATCGAGTCCTTCGCTGAGGCGAAAGTCAATGCGATGCGGGCCGAGCCGAACTTCACGCTGAACCCGAGAATAGCGCGAGAATTGCGGCAAAGCACCCAGCGATAGAGCAGCGGCAACAAGCCGATTAGGCAGTTGGGTATCGAGCGACACCAGGTCGTGCCCCTGATACACGGCCACCACCTGAAATGCCGTCTTGCGCCCAACCTCCTCGCGGGGAGCCAGCAATAAGCGCGCGCCGGGCACCAGCAGATCGGTCAAACGACCACGATCAGAGAGATGGGCGCGCACCATGCGACCGCCCATCTGCGCTTCAACCAGAAACTGACCGGAACGAGCAAAAAACGTTGCTTCTACCAGCGGCGCACCGGTAGAGAGCGGCACTCGCACAGTCGGTTGGATATAGGTACCCGATCCATGTCCCATGTCTGTAAGTATACCACAGAGAAATGTGGTCACATTAAGCTGAGCTACAGTATTGACTGTATCGGTTACAGAGAACATTGTCAACCAGGTTCCCAGCAGCTTCCGTCAGCGGTGTATCGTTTTATTGCGTGACGGTCAGTCATTGCCGGTCAACGCTCCGCTGGCAGCACAGCGACCTGCACTGTCTGATACTGCTCGATGGTACAATGAACACCTGAGCATGGCTATGAGGTAGCTCAATGCTAACCCACGATGACATTGCCCGCGTATTAGCACTTTACGAAGTCGGTGAGTTACGTTCAAGTCGCCCGGCCAGCCATGGCGCAATCAATGAAACCGCCTTCGTTGAAACGACCGTAGGCCGCTTTGTCATGCGGCGCAACCGACGACATATCGGCTTACAGTCGATCCGCCTGCGCCACCGTTTACTCGAGTGGCTGCGTCAGCGTGGCTTTCCGGCGCCACGGGTATTGCCGGCGCGCAACGGCGAGACGGTTGTTATCATCAATGACCGGGTATATGAGTTGAGTGTCTTCATCATTGGCGATGAATTTAACCCGACTCGCCCGCGTCAGCTTAGCGATGTTGGTCGAGTGCTGGCCAGCTATCACCGCGCTGTAAGCGATTTTCCTGATCCACCGCCGCCGCCGCCATCACGCTACCTGCCGTCCGGCTTGAGCAGCCTGACCGAACGGCTCATCACCCGCGACCTGCTCGGCGATCTGACGGTCATCCTGCACTGGTATGAACGGCGCATTGCCGAACTGCGCCGACAATTAAGTGACGAGGCTTACGCCGCGCTACCACACTTGCTGATTCACGGAGACATGCACCGCGACAATCTGATTTTCCGCGGTGATGCAGTAGCGGCGCTCATCGACTACGATCAGATTTGCATCGATGCCCGGCTGGTCGATGTGGTTGACGCGCTGGTGGATATGGCGATTGGTCCGCCGCCACCCAACTGGTCAATGTGGGGAGTCTATCGCGCGCCGTTGGATCTTGAGCGAGTTCGACTCTTGCTGAGGGCGTATAATGCGATTATGCCGCTATCGCGCAATGAAGCTCAGGCATTGCCGGCGATGCTTGAGACAGTGTGGTTGCAGGGCAACCTGCGCCGCGCCTTAAGCACGCCAGACGCCGAACCGGATTATCACCTGGAACTGTTAGGGCAAGGCCAGTGGTTGTCAAAATGGATGGACGAGAATCGCGCGCATATTCTGGCCGCAGCAATGGTATACTGATACTCGTTCTAAGGTTTGCAAACAGCGCGAGTGAACCATGACATTTGTGACAGCCCTGGTAAGACCTGAGGCATCGTTTGCGCAGCGCGCGCAATTCAGGCAGGTCGATTGGGAATTGCGCAATGGATGTTCGTCGTTGTTCTCCAGTCCTGTTCGACACCATACTTCGCAGATGACAAAAACACGAGCACGAACAAACCAATCATTGCCCCCAACCCCTTCAGCGCGGTAAGTATCATGGCTCATCCGGTTCGACTCGATAGCATGATACGAGGCATCCGGCGCTGGATGCGGCTGCTGGCCCACCTTTGGACAATCGTACTGGCTGGTGTCGTTGTAATCTTGCTCGCTGGGCTGGCAATCCGCTGGCTGGCGCCACTATCACCGTGGACTGAGACGCCAACCGTGCAAGTGCGCGATCCGTTGCCTCAGAGCCGGGCCGTGCCACCGCGCAGCGCGATAACGCTCGCATTCAGCCTCCCGATGAATCCGTTCACCGTGGCGCGCGCCCTGCGAATCGATCCACCAGTGTCTGGAACGTTTGAATGGTCGGACGACATGCGTGTGTTGCGCATCATTCCAGCGCAACCGCTACAACCAGATACAACGTATCGCATTCGTCTGCTGGCAAGTGCGCAAAGCCGATGGTGGCGATCGCTCGCCCAACCACTCGATGTTGTGTTTGTCACGGCTGCCCAACCCACAGTGACCGCTGCACTGGCGCCACGTCAGCGCAATGCGCCGCTCGCGCTCATCTTCAGTCAGCCCATGGTGGATGAAACTGCCGTCGGTCAGCCGGTTACACTTACCTTCTTGCGCATTACACCGCCATTGCCGGTGAGCGGGCAATGGCTTGATCCGCAAACATTGTTGATCGAGCCGACCGGTGCGTTTGCCGCCGCAACCACGTATACCCTTACTCTCGACCCCAGTCTGCGTGATGCCCGCGGTATCGAGCTGGGTCAACCCTTTCAATGGCAATTTACAACTCCCTGGCCAACCCTGCTCGAACGGAAGCCACTGCCCGACGAACGCTGGGTCAACCCACAGCAACCGCTCACATTAACATTTGATGCGCCGATCGATCAACGTCTGCTTAGCGCTGCTCTGGTTATCACGCCAACTATCAGCAGCGATCTGAGTAGCTCAACTCATGATGGTCGCTATACCGTTACTTTAACCCCACACAACGGTTGGACAAGTGGACAAACCTATTACGTTCGGCTCCAACCACCAGATGCAATCGCGCCACTGGCTGAATGGCGCTTCGCCGTCGAGCCAGAACCAACCCTGATCGCCTCATTTCCAGGGCAGAATCAAACGCTGGCACCGGGGCAAGAGATACGCCTGATCTTCAGCACGCCAATGGATGAAGCCGGGTTGCGAGCCGGCTTGCGCTTTGACCCACCGGTAGCAGATGTTACCATTGAGGTAGAAGAGAATCGGGTTAGTCTCCGACCGGTAGTGCAGGCAGCAACAACGTACACGTTAACGATAGCTATCGGTACCCGTGATCAGAGCGGTGTTCCGCTTGCCGAGGAGGTAACGCTTACGTTTCGCACGGCAAGCGCGCCGCCCCAGTTGCGTATCGCCGGTGAAACGCTGCTCAGTTTTCCGGTCGAATCACAGCCGGCGATTACCATTGAGCGCATGAATGTAGCGTTCATCGATGCGCAACTTTACCAGCTCGATCTGACAACACTGGCGCGCGCACTCTTAATTCAACCCGGAGAGTGGATCAATTTCGTTCCGGAACGTTACGGTCAACCATTGATACGGTCCTGGCGTGAGCTGATCAACGATCCACCAGATACGACAGTTCGGAGTCTCCTGCCTTTGATGGCGAATAGTGCTGGCGATCCGCTGACACCGGGAGCGTATTACCTGCGCTTGACTACCAGCAATGGCCTGCGCGCCGATCGACTCTTGCTAATCTCATCGCTTCACCTGACCATGCTACCCAATGGTAGTGAACTGTTGATCTGGGTGACGAAGCGAGGCGATGGCGCGCCGGTCAGCAATATTCCACTGTCATTGTACGGCGCTGAGACGCTACTGGCGCGCGGCAGCAGCAACGATCAGGGTCTCTGGCGAATCCCCTGGCAGTTGATAACCGGGGTGGAAACTAACAATAGCGCGAATCGCGCCATCATTGCGCTGGCTGAAGGTGACGGAATCGCCCTTGCTCGCGTTGAACCGGCTACCCTCTTTCCCACCGCAATTCAAGCTCTTCTTGCAGTTGACCGCCTGAGCTATCGTCCGGGAGGCGTCGTCCGCATCAATGGCCTGGTGCGCGAACGACAACCAGATGGCCGGCTCGATATACCGGCTGTCAGATCGTGCCAGCTTCAACTCGATGGCGCCTCTCAGATCGGTGAACCAACCGCTGTGGCCTGCGCCATTACCGATAAGGGATGGCTCAACGGTAGTCTAAGGCTCGACGCTCGCCTGCCACCTGGACAATATACCGCGCGTGTAACCATTGGCGATGCGACATATCAGCTTCCGCTCCGCGTCAGCACGCCATCAGCCGGAACCAATGTCCGGGTCAACCCGACTCGCCCGGCTGGTCTCACAGTTAATGTCACCCGCGCCGAGTTGCCTGTCAGTGGCGCAACAGTAAGCTGGAACCTCCTGCTCGAAACCCTCTCAGTAAGCGAACTCGATGGCGTGAGTGGTGAGACGATTGGCCCCGCCAGCGAAACGCAAGCCAGCGCCGTCACCGATCTCAGTGGACGGGTAACGATAAACCTGCCGGCTGAGGAGAATCTGTTGCGTCCGCTGCGCTATCGCGCGCGGATCACAGTGCAAACGCCTGACGGAGAGCAGATTCTGCGCAACGATGAGGGTATCATCATCCCGCGTAACATACGCCTCGAAGTCGATGCGCCTATCGTCATCGACCGCAACGAACGAGCAGCCATTACAGTGTCAGTGCATGATCCTGATGGTCAGCCGCTTGGCAACACGCTGGTTGAGATTGAGCTACGGCGAAGCGCCACTGAGCCGCCGCTGATCGTCCGTCGCGCGCGCACTGCGGCCAATGGTCGCATGACGACAGCCCTGGTGCCATTGGCCTCAGGACGATATGAACTCATTGCGCGAGTCGGGTCAGTATTGACGAAGCGCGTATTGTGGGTCGCTGGATCGCCGATCGCTACTTCTGAACCATCCATCGTGGCCGACCGTTCTGTCTACTCCATCGGCGATACAGCGCGTTTATTGATCACCGGACCAGCCGGCGGTGGCAGCCTGTTGTTAATTATCGGTCAGGGGACTGATGCCCGTACTGTCATCACGACGGCGCAGCCGGGTAAGCTGATTGATCTGTCGATTAGCGCCGAATTCGCGCCACTCACTCCTATCACTGCCTTGATTGATGATGGCTCACGAGTCTGGTGGGCAACCACAATGCTTTTGATTGACCCGCTGCCATCACCGACTATCAATCTGTCTTTGCGCGAAGCGCTTCCCAATGCGACAGTAACGTTTACCGTTACCGCTGCCACTGATACGCTCCTCGTTACCCTCAATCCGACCAACACACCACCAAATAATCTCGAACCCTGGAATCGGTTGCTCTCGCCGGCACACCTGACTACCGCGCAACGTAGCGGGCTGACCGGCATCATCTTGCCGGCAACTATTCAATCTGTCAATGATCAGCACGAAGTCAGTGTGCGATTGCCTTCGCAACCTGGCCGTTGGCGGATTGAAGTCATTGCCGTCTATGCATCTGGTTTTGCGACCATCGCCAGTGTTCTGATCGACACGAACCAGCCGGTGGAAGCGGTCGCAGTGCCACTGCCGGCCCTGCGTCAAACCGATACCGTCACGACAACCCTGCTCCTGCGCAACGTTGATCGGCAACCCCGCTCGATTCGCGCCCGACTCTGGCTCAGCGGTGGTGTGTTGCTTGATCCAAGCGAGCAATCAGTAACAATCCCGCCAGGATCGACTCTACCCGTCTTCTGGCAGTTGCAACCCCAACCGGGTGTGTCAATCATTGGTCTGCGCTATGAAGTGATTGACAGCGTTCCACTACCGCCAATTGAATATGCTGTGCCGGTAATCAATGAGGGGGCGGTGTCAACTGCCGGCCAAACGCGCGTTATCGCAGACGCAACCGATCTTACTCTTCCTGATAGCGAACACGAGGTCGTCATTGCCGCCGGCGCGCGCGCAGCGCTGACCGATCAGGCCCAACGATTGGCACAGACTATCACCCCAACCGCAGAAACGCTGGCAGCGGCCATTATGATCGGACGCCAACTCGAACGGACAGCCACAACCACCAGCGAAACAGAATATTGGCAAACGACTATTGCCGGCATTCTCCAGCAACTGCGCGCTTTGCGCAACGGCGATGGCGGTTGGGGATGGTGGCCGACCAGTCGATCCGATCCGTTTGTGACTGCGTTCGTGCTCGAAGCTGTCGGCCAGCTCGATCGCACATTGCCCGGCCTGCGTGAGCTGAGCGAGCCAGCGCTGCGCTATCTGCGGCGAGAACGATCAAATCAGCCGCCTGATGCCCAGGCCTATATTGATTATGTCATGTTTTTGCATAGCATTACCGTCAATCAGACACCCACTCTTACCGATGTTGGTCCGGCTGGTCTGGCATTCACTGCGCTGCGACTCGCTAACGAACGCAGCGCCATGCTCAACTCTCTGTGGGCTACTGCCGGCAATAACCTGGCATGGGCCGGCGCCACAGGATTGCCTCCCAGCACGCTTGCGGTCAGCGCCAGTGTTGTACAGGCATTAAGTGCGGATCGCCCTGCCGACCCGCGTCTGGACACCTGGCGAACAGCTCTCTTGCGCCGCTGGCAGGTGGATGGCTGGCCTACACCTTACGAGGCGGCGCGGGTAGCGCTGGCGCTTGGCGCAGAACTGCTGTCTGACGGAGCAACGGTTACCGTCAGTCATGACCTGACGGGTCAATCAACGATTAGCGGCACGGAACGCTTGCGGATTGGGGGTGGTTCCCTCCGGATCGAGCCTGAGAATGGGATAGCGCTGGTGGCAATACGCAGTCCGACGGTCAGCGCCGGTCGCACAGGCGATGTGCGCGCGCGTCTGCGCTACGTCACCGCTGCCGATCCGCTTGTAATGAATCAGGTAGTACAGATTGACGTGTTGTTGGTCATTAGCCAGCCGCTCTTTCGGCTGGATGTGACCATTCCGTTACCGACCGGAATAACGCCGGTAAAGATAGAAGCCGATCATGATTTCGCGTTCCAACGCATCGATCGCGATCGTCGCCAGGCGCAGATCGGCGGCGCAAGACTGGCTGCCGGAGTATACCGGTTTACTGTCACCGCTCAGGCCACGACCGCCGGCGTATTTCAGGCGCCGCCAGTCTTGATCAACGCCCCAGGAAGCGATCTGGCGTCCACGATCATCGTATGGCAAAATGAGATCACAATTACGCCGATCACAAATAGACCGTAGATGGGTAGCACGCTCTTCACAACTGAACGGCTCTGGTTGCGGGTGATGGAGCCATGCGACAACGAAGCGGTGCGTGGCTACTTTCGGCGCGCATGGACGTTTGGCGAAGACTGGCTACCAATTCCGCCAGCCGATTTTTTTACCTTGCAGGGGCAGCGTCGTCGATTGGCGGCAGAGGCCGAAGCGCGCCGCGAGCGGCACAGCTTGCGGCTCTTTCTGGTGCGACGCGATGATCCATTTGAACGGATCTGCGGTGACATCTGGTTTGATTGTATCGATCAGGTCATCTGCCGGGTAGCGTTGATTGAGTTTCGCATGGAAGAGCGTTCTTGTGGCAAGGGGTACATGGGTGAGGCTTTGCCGGTGGCAATGGCACTTGCCGGCGCTGAATTAGGGATTGACCGCTTCGAAGCACTGATAGCGCCGCAACATACCGCTGCATGTCGGTTGGTAGCACGATGTGGATTCACCCCACTCTCCACAATTGTGTGTTGGCGGCAACTTGGACAGGGATGGGTAGAGCATCAGGTATACGCCACGGTAGCGACGCAGACCACTTCCACCGCGCACACCCAGAACAGATGATCCGTATTCTTTGCCTGATATCGTTGTTACTGACTACAGCCGGAATCCTGGCGGCTGACGCGCCGGCGCCGCGCCGGCTTATCACCGAATCGATTGCTATTCGCGCGCCGGTTGGTCCACTGGCAATCGGTATCAACAGCCACCTCGCCACCCGTTACCCCGACGCGGCAACCATGCCTGTGCCGGCGGCAATCGTGGCCGATCTCGGCGTGCAGTGGGTGCGCGAAGATCTGCACTGGCACCGGATTCAACCGCATCCGGACACATGGGATTGGGTCTTCACTGACGCTGCGCTCTACGCGCTGCGCCGGCAACGGTTACAAATCCTGGGAGTCTTAGGACCGGCAGTTGGGTGGGCTACCGCTGACCCCAATGACCGCGATGATCTGATTTCATTCGCGCCACCTGATGAAACGGCTTTCGTAGCATATGTCAGCGCTGTCGTGCAGCGGTATAAACATCTGGTCAAACACTGGCAAATCTGGAATGAGCCGGATCAGGCGTTATTCTGGCGACCGACACCCGATCCCGAACGATACACCCGGCTGTTGATCAAAACTGCCCGGGCTATCCGCGCAATCGATCCTACTGCCACCATCGTGCTGGGAGGTATCAACCCGTTTGATACCGGCTTCCTGCGCGCAATTGCCGCATTCGGCGGCTGGCATGCCTTTGATGTGATTGCGATTCATCCGTATGTAGACCCGCTCAGTCCTGAAGAGGGCAACCTGATTGCTGCCGCCGATGGTGTGCGCGCCATCGCTGCCCACTACGGCCCTAAACCGATCTGGGCGACTGAAATTGGCTGGGCCAGCGGCCCCGGCGACCGCGATGCGCTCGGTTTGACCACCGCTGCGCAGCAAGCAGACTACCTCGCAAGAGCGTATCGCGCCCTCTGGCAAGGCGGTGTCAGCCACGTCTTCTGGTACACGCTGAAAGATGATCCGCACAATCCCTACGGATTGTTTGCGTATGGCCGCGGGAGAGCCGATTTCAGCATTCCCAAGCCAATTGCTGCCGCAATGCGCAATCTTGCGTCAACACTGGCCCGTTCTGTGACCCTGTCGCCGCCGGTTGTCGTCCAGCTTCACAGTCAGTCGGCGCAGTGGCAACGACCTGCGCAACCGAACGGATCGCTGCGCGTCTTGCCATCCGGCATCTTGCAGGCATCATATCGCTTCACAACTCGCGCCAATGATTATGTCGCCTTTGAATTGCGTGAAGCGATCCCGCTACCTGCCGAAACAACGGCGCTGGCGATTCATCTGCTTGGCGATGGCAATGGTCACCGTTTCCGCGTATGGCTGCGTGATAGCGAGGGCGAAATCTATAGCCTGACTGCCGGCGTTATCGGCCCACCAACATGGCAGACACTCACAACCCCTATCAGTCGTCGCCCAGCGCAGTATACTCGCATCGCCGGGGATGGTAATGGCCGACCTGACTGGCCACTGGCGCTGCACGCCCTGGTGATTGACGACGATGATGATGCCTGGAGTGGAATGGGAGAAGTGTACATTGGGCAGCTTGAGGCGCTGATTGCAGAGACTGACAGCATGCCCCTTGAGCCGCTACGCGATGGGGAAAGGTTGCCAACCCGCGCAGGAACAAGCAATCAGGCTGATCAGGCACGCGCAACTTCCCCCTTGCCCGGCCATTGCTGCACTTACGCGCTGCCGGCGCTACCCACAGCTACGAAACTGTCTCACCGGCAACTGCCTCTTGCAACGCCGTCAGAGCATCTACGCCTCCTTGCCGGTAGGCTAGCCAGGGCATGGCCGGCTTTGGTTGGGCATGCACTTCGGTCAATGCCCGCTGCCACTGCTGCAACTCATCAGCAAGAACTTGCGACCAGCTTGACGGATCGGCAGCGCGCAGCCGCCGGCGCGCTCCCATCAAGGCAGCCAATCGCCCCTCGTCATATTTAACGCCGCCGGTCACCCGCCCATCGCGCTGCAACTGACACCACGCCGCGCCGCCGGTGCTCGCCATAACGGCCTGTTCGGCTGCGACCAATTGCTCTTCGAGTGCTTTCATCATAACCGCAGTCATATCATCTGCTCCAGGTACTCGCGCAACCATGTCAGGCTATCCGGCTTGGCATAGTGGCACACTGCGGCGCCATCGTCAAAGGTTTCAATCAGATCGGCCTCCCGAAGCACCCGTAGATGCTGCGAGATGGTTGATTGAGCACGCGGGCCATCTTCGGGCATATGCAGCAGGATCTGATTGCCAATGCACCCGGGGTGTTGCGCAATGTAGCGAAGGATTTGCACGCGCGCGGGGTGGCTGAGCGCTTTGCAGAGTAGCGCCAGACGTCGGTCATCGTGTTCGAGAGCATGCTGGTACGCCGTGGCCATCGTCGGCCTCCTTTCCGCGTGTGTTTTACTGTACGACGATGAGGCGACGATTGTCAAGAGGGAGAGGTACAACCGGCTACAGTAGCGCAAGTGTAGTCAGAGTTACACGCATATAACCAGAACATCAAAAAACCTCCCGCACCTGTCATACCAGCGCAGGAGGAATCGCAACAAGTGAGCGCTACTCTTGAACAGGATCAAAGCGAACTGTGGCGGATAGCATCAAGCGCGCGCTGAATCGCCAGACCATCGGCAAAAGTTGCCGCCAGCGCAAGCGCATTACGCTGACCGGATAATGCCGCGCGCAACGCATGACCGAGATAGACTGTCCCCTGGGGAAACTCGCCGGTCAGCGATGCCGGCACCTCAACGGTATGCGGTGGAGTGATGTCGCTGAAATGATCGTCAACACCAATCGAGAGTTTGCCACCACTAAAACGAAGTGTTCCGGCGCTGCCATACACCGTTACGGTTAACGGCTCATTGGCGCGAGCCACGACCGTAGCGGTCAGCGTCGCCACTACGCCGTTGGTGAAGCGCAAGATCGCCGACGTATAATCGTCGCTCGTCACTTCCTGCCAGGCGCCATGTGCATCTGGCCGCTGCTTGACAAATGTTTGCACGACTCCCTGCGCTGACGCAACTTCATCGGCCAGGATAAAACGTAGCAGATCGATCTGATGCGAGCCAATCGCGCCCAATACCCCGCCACCGGCATGCTGGTCACTCCACCAATCCCAGAGACGTTGCGGATCGGCCCGACTGCTCGCCACAAAGCGCACCTCAGCCGCGCGCACCTCGCCGATGTCACCGGCCATCACCCGTGCCCGCGCTGCTTGCACTGCCGGCAAGAAGCGCAATTCGTGATCGATCAGCGCAAACTGATCGGCGTGGTTCTGTGCTGCCACCAGCATTGCTTCCGCCTCAGCGGCATTAAGAGCGGTCGGTTTTTCACACAACACATGCTTACCCGCTGCCAGCGCCGCTTCCGCCATCTCACGATGGAGATAGGGCGGAGTAACAATGCTGACCAACTGCACATCATCACGCGCAATCAACTCGCGCCAGTTTGCCGTTGCAAATGGCACTTCCAGTTCGCGCGCAATCTGAGTCGTCCTGGTCGGATTGCTACCGGCCAGCGCCGTCACGGTAAGGCCGGCAGCGCGAAACGCCGGCACCTGTACCCGCGCCCCCCAGCCAGTGCCGATAATGCCTATCATAGTTGTGTTCCTATGGTGTCAACATCAGTGCAACTACGTCAAAATGAAAAAAGGAAATCAGCGCCGTCTATCTGGAGCAAACTGCTTGGAGTTACAACACTCGCGCAGAGCAATTCTAAACGGCGCTTTCCCCAACCGTGTCTTTCCGTCACATCAAGCCGCTAATACTTCGGTAGCGATGGATCCACCTCGTCGGCCCAGCGCAGAATGCCGCCGACAAGATTCTTCACTTTGCGAAAACCCACGCTCTTCAGTAACTCAACCGCGCGACCACTGCGCGCGCCGCTCCGGCAGTAGACCACAATCTCGCGCGCCGAGTCGAGTTCGTTGATCCGTTCGGGCAATTGATCAATCGGAATCAACTTATCGGTATTCGGAATCGACGCAATCGCCACTTCATACGGATTACGGACATCGAGCAAGAAGGGACGATCAGGACGTTCGAGCCACTCAGCGAGTTCACGGGGGGTGATTTCAAACTGGTTCGACAACGCAGGCTCCTCGGGCAGAATGCCACAGAACTGTTCGTAATCAATCAGTTCAGTGATCGTTGGTTGATCACCGCACACCGGGCACGACGGGTTGCGGCGCAGTTTCAATTCACGGAAGCGCATCGCCAGCGCATCGTAGAGCAGCAACCGGCCAATCAACGGCTCGCCGATACCCGTTAGTAATTTTATCACTTCTGTGGCTTGAATGGTACCGATCACACCCGGCAACACCCCCAGCACGCCCCCCTCAGCGCAGCTCGGCACCAGTCCTGGTGGCGGCGGTTCGGGATAGAGACAACGGTAGCACGGTCCGCCATCACGCGCCGAAAAAACCGTCGCCTGCCCCTCAAAGCGGAAGATACTGCCGTAGACATTCGGTTTGCCAAGCAATACGCAGGCGTCGTTGGTCAAATATCGGGTCGGAAAGTTATCAGTGCCGTCAACGATCACATCGTAGGGACGCATCAGCTCAAGCGCATTTTGCGAAGTAATTTGCGTTTCATAGGTTGTGATCTCGATGTATGGATTGAGATCGCGCAATCGACGCTTCGCCGACTCGGTTTTGGCAATCCCAACTGTGCTGGTGCCATGCACAATCTGACGCTGGAGATTGGAGGCATCGACAATATCAAAATCGACCAACCCAATATGACCGACGCCGGCAGCCGCCAGATAGAGCGCCAGCGGCGACCCCAAACCACCAGTGCCAATCAACAACACGCTCCCCTGTTTGAGACGACGCTGACCGGCCATCCCCACTTCGGGCATAATCAGGTGGCGCGAGTAGCGGGCAATCTCTTCGTTCGAAAGAGTCACCTCGCTCATAATCGTCCTCCGCCGGCAATTGCCGGAATAATACTGACTGTATCGCCGTCACGCAAGAGCGTAGCTTCGCCATCAAGGTAGCGAATATCCTCATCACCAACGTAGAGATTGACAAAACTGCGCAACCGTCCCTGATCATCGAGCAGATGACGGCCCAACGCCGGGTAGAGTTCGACCAAACCCCGAATCAGGCTGCCAACGTCACTCGCCTCAAGGCTAACGCTGGCATTACCACCGGCATACTGACGCAATGCCGTCGGGATCGTTACGGTTACCGCCATAGGTTACTCTCCTTCACCGATCTGCACATCGACATGCAGGTATTTCTTCACCGATTGATCGAAACCGTCACAGGTAAGGTTATCGCGCCACTCTCTCAGCCGGTACAATTTGTACCTGTTCCTCGATAAAGCGAACCCCTTCATTAACTAACAGCCAGGAAGTCAATTCTGCGGCAACGCCTGAACGCACTGCCTGAATCACAAACGAAAATCGCGAACCACCAATCGCCTGCGCGCCGATGCGGTCGCGCTCCGATGGCACAGCAATCGCATCCGGGTGCGAGTGATAGCAGCCGATAATCTCGTAACCGCCGGCGCGGGCTTCGCGCTCGGCGCGCAAATAATCGCGTGGGTCAAGGTAAAACCGATCGCGGCGTGATAGAGGATCATCGGTTGGCGCCAGTTGCACCTGCCCACTCCAGCGGTTTTCAAGCGGTACGACCTGTAACGCCGTCTTATACTCATCGTTGAGCGTGCCAATCAAGAGACCGACACATTCATCAGGGTAGGTCGACTCGGCATGGGCTGCAATTGCCGCTGCCGCCTTTGCCGGAAGTATCAACGTCATAACCACCTTGCTTGTCCATTACCGAATTCTTTGTGCTGTCGAACCTGATAGGATTGGCGCTGGAACATGCAAAGTCTATGCCGTCCAGTCACCGGCTAGATGCCTGCGCCTTCGGCAAAACCAGGTTCTTCCCAAAAACGCTCGCTCAGGTAGCGGTAAGCACTATCGCACAGAATGGTCACCACCACCCCCTGAGCGATTTCGCGCGCGACGCGCACTGCCGCTACTACATTCGCCGCTGCCGAAATACCTACCAGCATCCCCAACCGGCGCGCTAACCATCGCGCCATAGCGAACGCCTCTTCACTCCGCACTTCCACGATGGCATCGGCCTGATCCGGACGGTAGATTGCCGGCACATACCTGGTCGAGGCCATGTGTTTCACGCCTTCGAGGGCGTGGTAAGGGCTATCGGGCTGGACTGCAATTGCGCGAATGGACGGGTTATACTCACGCAAACGTCGGCTGGTACCCATAAAGGTGCCACTCGTGCCTAAAGCAGCGACAAAATGCGTCACGCGACCATCAGTCTGTTGCCAGATCTCCGGGCCGGTCGTCTCGTAGTGCGCCTGCGGATTGGCCGGATTACTGTACTGGTCGGGGTAGAAATAGCGATCGGGATATTCAGCGACCAATGCGCGAATGGTTGCAATCGCCGCGTCCATACCTTCTGCCGGGTCGGTCAGGATCAGCTCAGCGCCAAGCGCGCGCAAAATCCGCCGCCGCTCAGGGCTGGCATTGGCCGGCATCGCCAGTGTCACGCCATAACCGAGCGCCGCGCCGATAGTAGCATATGCGATACCGGTATTCCCGCTGGTCGCGTCGGCGATTCGCATTCCTGGCCGCACTAGACCGCGTCGTTCACCATCGCGAATCATCCAGTAGGCCGGTCGATCTTTCACCGAGCCGCCAGGGTTGTACCATTCCGCTTTCCCGTACAACTCGATACCGGCAGGCAGATCGAACGCTTCGTGGAGCGACAACAATGGGGTTCGACCGATCAGATCAAGCAGTCTGGTCATAAAGCTGGCTCGCTTTCACCGGGAAGCCGGCGATAGAGCAAAAGGCATTGCGCTGGGACATCAATTCGCCTGATGCCGTTCGGCCAGTCGCGCCGCCGTCTTCAACACCTTGAACGCCAACGTTGCACAGTGTGGCCGTGCCTGCATAATCTCTGATCCAACAATATCGGGCGCTGACGCTTCATCAAGCGCCAGCAAGTCGGCGAGCGTCGCGCCTTGCAATTGTTCGATCAGAATCGAAGCCGTGCCGATGCTGACACTGCACCCCTGTCCGGTAAATTGCAAACCTGCAAGCCGACCATCGCTGGCAACCTGCAAATAGACAGTTATGGTATCGCCGCAATCAGGAACACCGCCGCTGTACGACACTGCATCAGCCAGTTCGCCGTAGTGTCGCGGTTGTCGATAATGATCGAGCAGACGTTCAATAGCATCGTGATGATCGATCGGCATAGAGTCCCGACCAGTAACAATATAAAATGGAGCGAATGAACGAAAGTAGATGCCAGTCGTTCATTCGCCCCCGGCTTATGAACGGACTAGACGTTCTTTTCGATTGGCAAACCTACGCTGTTGCCCCACTCCGTCCAACTACCATCGTAGTTGCGCACCTGCGGATAGCCAAGCAGGTAGGTCAACACAAACCAGGTATGGCTGCTGCGTTCACCGATCCGGCAGTAGGCAATCACCTCTTTATCGGGTGTAATCCCTTGCGAAGCGTACAGCTCGCGCAGCTCCTCGGCGCTCTTGAACGTGCTGTCTTCATTGACAGCCCTGGCCCAAGGAATATTCACTGCCGTCGGGATGTGACCGCCGCGCAGCGTGCCCTCCTGCGGATAGTCAGGCATATGCGTGCGTTCGCCGCTATATTCTTGCGGACTGCGCACATCAACCAGCGCACCTTTGCGCTGGCGCACAAACTCGAGCACCTGATCGCGGAAAGCGCGAATGCGCGCATCATCACGCGGCGGCGCCACATAATTGCCGAGCGGGTACGAGGGCACCTCACGAGTAAGTGGCCGCCCCTCAGCGATCCACTTTGCCCGCCCGCCATTCATAATCCGCGCGTCCCGATGACCGAACAGCTTGAAAACCCAAAATGCATACGTTGCCCACCAGTTATGCTTGTCACCGTACAACACGACGGTCGTGTCATTGCTGATGCCCTTGGCGCGCATGAGCGCAGCGAACCGATCAGAGTCGAGGTAATCGCGCACCACCGGATCGTTGAGATCCTGGACCCAGTCGATCTTAACGGCGCCGGGAATGTGGCCCGTTTCGTACAACAGCAAGTCCTCATCGGTTTCGACGATGCGAACGTTAGGATCGTTCAAATGATCGGCAACCCATTGGGTTTCAACCAGCGCCTCAGGATGGGCATAACCACTCATAATAACCTCCACCTGATCAACAGTATCGCGCAGCGTTCATCGTCATTGCTCGATGCTGTCATTGTAGCGCACCTTACCCTATTAGTCAAGTTCTTACGCTGAAAACTCAACAAATATTCGCCCATCGCGCACCTCGCTGCGGTAGGTCGCTACCGGCGCGAACGCCGGCAAGGTACGCGGCTTGCCAGTGCGCAAATCAAACAGTGAGCCGTGCATTGGACACTCAACGCACAACTCTTCGCAATCGACCTCACCTTCGCTCAGCGATGCTTCGTCGTGCGAACAGCGGTCATCAATCGCGTACACTTCGTGATCAGACACCCGAAAGATGGCGATCCGATGCTCGCCGACTGTAAACGCGCGTCCACTCCCAACCGGCACTTCGTTCACATCACAGACATCAATCAGTTCCATTGAATCCACTCCACTCTCCTTGTCAAAACACAGCGCTCAAACAGTCAGAAAAAAGGTATCTGACGATGAACAACACGAGCGCTCCCATAGCGCGGGAGCGCTCGCTCATACCATCCCTCTAGACAAACTCTATCCGACCGAACCTTCCATCTCCAGTTGGATCAGGCGGTTTAACTCAACAGCATACTCCATCGGTAGCTCACGAGTGAACGGCTCCATGAAACCAAGCACAATCATCGAGAGCGCATCCGACTCAGAAATGCCGCGGCTCATCAGGTAGAAAAGCTGCTCAGCGCCGATACGACCAACGGTCGCCTCGTGAGCCAGCGTGCAGCGATCCTCTTCAATCTCGATGTAGGGAATAGTATCAGAGGCCGACTTCTCATCGAGGATCAGCGCGTCACAGTTGACGTTGATCTTCGCGCCGTAAGCGCCAGGCGCCACCTTCGCCAGACCGCGGTATGTCGTCTTGCCACCGTCCTTGCTCACCGACTTGTTGGTGATGCGTGAAGTAGTCTCCGGCGCCAGATGCACCATCTTCGCGCCGGCGTCCTGATGCTGACCGCGCCCGGCATACGCCACCGAGAGCACCTCGCCACGCGCCTTGCGGCCCATCAGGTAGACTGAGGGGTACTTCATGGTCAGCTTCGAGCCGATATTGCCATCAACCCACTCCATACTGGCCTCTTCGTAGGCCACGGCCCGCTTGGTCACCAGATTGAAGATATTGTTGGCCCAGTTCTGGATCGTCGTGTAGCGGAATTTGCCACCCTTCTTAACGATCACCTCAACCACCGCCGAGTGGAGCGAGTTAGTACTGTAGATCGGCGCGGTGCAACCTTCGATGTAATGCGCCTCGGCGCCCTCATCGATGATAATCAATGTGCGCTCGAACTGACCCATCCGCTCGGCATTGATGCGGAAGTAGGCTTGCAAAGGAATATCAACCTTGACCCCCTTCGGCACATAGACGAACGAACCGCCCGACCAGACAGCCGTATTCAGGGCCGCGTACTTGTTATCAGCCGCCGGCACAATCGTACCAAAGTACTCCTTGAAGAACTCAGGGTACTCCTTCAGCGCAGTGTCAGTATCAAGGAAGATCACTCCCTGCCTGGCCCACTCTTCGCGGAGCGAGTGATACACCACTTCCGACTCATACTGCGCGCCGACACCGGCAAGAAACTTGCGCTCAGCCTCAGGAATGCCCAACCGCTCGAAGGTGTTCTTGATCTCCGGCGGCACTGCATCCCAGTCGGTCTGCGGACGCTCATTCGCGCGCACGAAGTAGTGAATATCGTCGTAATTCAGCTCGGCCAGTTCAGGGTTTGCCCAGGTGCCGGTAATCGGCGTTGGCTTCTTGTTAAAGATCTCAAGCGCGCGCAATCGCCGCTTCAGCATCCACTCTGGCTCACCCTTCATGCCCGAAAGTTCGCGCACGATGCGCTCGTTCAAACCTTTCGGCGCTTTATAGATATAGCGCTCTTCCTGGCGAAAGCCATAGCGCGAGTAATCAAACTGGAGATTCACTGCTTCACTAACCACTGCTTCTCTCCTTGTATAACTATCAACTGCCACTACTTACAGATCGTCATCCTCGTGACCCACTTCATACAACCCGGCCTTGAGCGCTTTCAGCGAGAGCAAGGCGCATTTCAACCGGGTAGGATTGTGGTTTAGCGGGATGCCGATAATATCGAGCAGGTCATCCTTGCTAAACTGCCTGGCCTCAGCAACCGGCTTACCCTTGATTGCCTCGGTGAGCAGCGACGCACTGGCCTGACTGATTGCGCAGCCGCGCCCGGTAAAGCGCACATCGGTAATGATGTCATCGGCAATTGCCAGTTCAAGCCGAATCTGATCACCACACAATGGATTACGCTCTTCGCGCACTACCGTCGGCGCCGGTAGATGACCGTAATTGCGCGGATGGCGCGCATGTTCGAGAATCTGTTCGCGATAGATGTCATCCATAACCGCTCTCGCTGCCGCTCAGGCAAAGATCTGCCGCGCTTTGTGCAAGCCCGAAACCAACCGGTCGATCTCTTCAGGCAAATTGTAGAGATAGAAGCTGGCCCGTGTGGTCGCCGGCACACCGAGCACACGATGCAACGGCTGCGTACAGTGGTGACCGGCTCGCACCGCCACTCCCTCTTGATCGAGGATTGCCGCAACATCGTGGGGATGCACACCCGCCAGGGTAAAACTCACCGCGCCACCGCGATCTAGACCAGCCGGCGGCCCATACACGGTCAAGCCCGGCACTTCCGCCAACCGCGTCAGCGCATACGCAGTCAGCTCTTGCTCGTGATGGTGAATGGTCGCCAAACCTACTTCGCGCAGGTAGTCAGCCGCTTCCCCAAGCGCAATCGCCTCGCCAATCGCCGGCGTCCCGGCTTCGAAGCGCGCCGGCGCTGCGGCAAACGTACTGTGATCCAGCTCAACCAGATCGATCATCGAGCCACCGCCAAGGAATGGCGGCATCGCATTGAGCAGCTCGCGTCGCCCCCACAACACACCAATGCCGGTAGGTCCACACATCTTATGCCCGCTGAAGGCCAGAAAATCAACTCCCAGCGCTTGCACATCAACCGGCATATGGGGCACACTCTGCGCTGCATCAAGCAACACCCGCGCGCCAACCGCGCGCGCCCGCTCGACAATCGTCGTTACCGGGTTGATGGTGCCAAAAACATTGGATTGATGCGTGAATGCAACCATCTTGACCCGCTCATCGAGCAACCGATCGAGATCGTCGAGCGCCAGCCGCCCCTGACCATCGAACGGCAGGTAAACCAGCTCAGCGCCGGTGCGCTGGGCCAGTAATTGCCACGGGACGATGTTGGAATGGTGCTCCATCATCGTCAGCAAAATTCGATCACCGGCTCGAATATTGGCCCCACCCCAGGCATAGGCGACCAGGTTGATCGCCTCGGTGGTATTGCGCACGAAAACGACTTCGCGCTGGCTCGGCGCATTGATCAGTCGCGCTATTTTGCCACGCGCGCGCTCGTAGGCAAACGTCGCCTCTTCACTCAACCGGTAGACGCCGCGATGAACATTGGCATTGTAGCGCCGATAGTAATCCTCCAGCGTCTCGATCACGCGCCGCGGCTTCTGCGACGATGCCGCGCTATCAAGAAACGCCAACGGCTTTCCATGTACCTCCTGCTGAAGGATGGGAAAATCGCGCCGTAGCGTAAGGACATCAAACTGTGACAGAGTCGCCATAGCTCTACCTCTTCTGGCACCGGCTATAAACCGACACCAGCGCATTTGGCGAGGCGCATCACCCGCGCGCTACAGAGTGGATGAGACTGGACAGGATCGGCATGCCAGTTACCCTGCCCAGCCATTCAATCAAATCTTGGCGGCAATTTCGGCAATTAGCTCATTGCGCAGCTCTTCGAGCGGCACGGTCTCGAGCGCCGGCTCAAAGAAGCCCATCACAATCATTCGCTGCGCTTCTGCGCGCGGAATACCGCGCGTCTGCATATAGAAGAGCTGCTCTTGATCGATGTCACCGCTGGTCGAAGCATGACCGCCCTTCAGCACATCATTGGTGCTGATCATCAGACCGGGGATGCTGTCGTTTCGCGCTTTCGGGCTAAGATGCAACGCATGCTCTTCCAGACGGGTGCTGGTTGCCGCCGACTCATGCTCGATCTTGATCATGCCATCGAACACACTGTAGGCGGTATCGTTGACCACCGTCTTAAACTGCATGAAGCTCTCGCAATTGTGACCAACGTGACGCATCCACGGCGCAATGACCAGATGCTGCGTATCGGCTGCAAAGGTCGCGCCAAGCCAGTTGAGACGCGAACCATTGCCTGCCAGCGTCGTCTCTGCTTCGATATGCTGCACCTGCCCGCCAAGCTGGATCGATGTCCACTCAATGTTAGCATCACGCCCCAGAATTGCGCGCTGACCACCCAAATGGTAGACACCGGCCCCCCAGTGCTGAATGCTGACAAAGCGAACACTGGCGCCATCACCAACGAACAGCTCGCTGATCGGGCCGGCGAAAGAACCCATGCGCAAATCGGGAGAAACAAACTCCTCGATTAGCGTTACGCTGGCCTGCGGCTCGACAATCACCAGTGTGCGCGGGAAGATTGCGATCCCATCAGCTCCCAGCGTGTAGATCAGGCGCAGCGGCATCTCGATCGACACACCCTTCGGCACGTAAAGCAACGCGCCATCTTGCCAGAGCGCAGCTCGCAACGCGCTAAATTTATGCTTCAACGGCTCAACTGCCGTGTCAAGATACTTTTGAATCAGCGCCTCGTGGGTGCGTAACGCTGCTGCCAGTGTCGTGAAGACCACACCTTGCGCTGCCAGGGCAGGATCCCACTGGATAGCGGTTGCATGCGCCCCATCTGAGGGTGCAATCGTCGTCGGGTCGAGCTTGCTCAGATCGGTGCGCCGCCACTCCGGCGGATTCATCTGCGCAAACGCCAGCCATGCCTCACGGCGTCGCTCAGTCAGCCATTCCGGCTCGCCGGCAGATTGCGAGCGAGCTACGACCATCTCGGCGCTGATCTCATTCAGGGTTGGCAATGTCGTTGTCATGCGCATCTCCCTCATGCCGCACCGGTCAGCTCCTCGCGGAGCCAGTCGTAACCCTTCTCTTCCAGTTCGAGCGCCAGTTCGGGGCCACCCTCGCGCGCGATCCGGCCATCCATCATCACCGACACCACATCAGGCTTGATGTAGTTGAGCAATCGCTGATAGTGGGTAATGACCAGCACACCCATGTGCGGCCCGGCCAGACGATTCACGCCGTTGGCAACAATTCGCAGCGCGTCAATATCCAGCCCCGAATCGGTCTCATCTAACACGGCCATTGACGGCTTGAGAAGCGTCATCTGCAAAATTTCAAGTCGCTTCTTCTCGCCGCCGCTGAAGCCATCATTGAGATACCGACGGGCAAAGCTCTCGTCCATATCGAGCAGATTCAGGCCTTCGCGCAACAATTTGCGGAATTCAGCCGCCGGAATGGCTGTCTCTTTCGGATCTTTACCCTCTTCAGCGCGATGGGCATTAATTGCGGCGCGCAAGAAATTCGCTACCGTCACTCCCGGCACGGCAACCGGATACTGGAAAGCCAGGAAGATCCCCAGGCGGCTACGCTCATCTGGCTCAAGTTCGAGCAGATTATGGCCTTTGTACCAGATCTCGCCACCGGTCACTTCATACGAGGGATGACCGGCAATAATATATGACAGCGTACTCTTTCCGCTTCCATTAGGACCCATAATTGCGTGGATCGAACCCTGGCGCACGGTCAGATTTACGCCGCGCAGAATCTCTTTATCACCAATCCGCGCGTAAAGATCTTTGATGACCAGATCGTTGCTCATGTGCTCCTCAGTAGATACTACAAAAATCCATTCCTAAACATCGGTATGAGAGTCGGCAGCCGGCGGCGTTACCGTAAGCGGAATATCTTGCGGGCGCAGCACAAACCGGCAATTGTGCGCCCCTGCCCGAATGGTATCTTCGAGCACGAGCTTTTCCCCCAGCACGTACTCGATCATTCGCCGCTCCATCGAGCAGACTTCGGGATGATCGGCTGCCACGTCGTAGTACGGACAGGCGAACAGGCGCAAGACATCACCTTCTGGATCGATCTCTGCCGGCACACCGCGCTGCTCAAGCAAGGCGCGCAACTCATTCAGCCGCGCCGCCACGTCAACGCCGGCCATGCGATCGGCATACTCACTCGCCAGGCGCTGACTTACCCGATCGAGCAATTGCTCAACCTTACCTTCGCCTTCCAGTTCGATCAGCTCGCGCAACAGACTGCTGATCAGCCGATCGTACTGCTTGGGGAAGGATTTTTGCGCTTTCTCAGATAGTGAATAGACCAACCGCGGACGGCCCGGCCCATTGCGCTCACTGGTCACCTCGACCATATCTTCAGCCTGAAGATGCACGAGATGATCACGCACCGCTGTCGTGCTGACCCCAAGCAGGTCGGCCAGCTCTTTGACGGTGGCCCTGCCGTGGCGTTGCAGGTAGCGCAAGATGATACCGGCTGGACTGTCAGATGGATAACGTGAGATTTCCATAGTCGCACTACTCCGAACTACTATTCATCAGTCTACCAGCATTTTGAGCTATTGTCAATAAAAAAGCCAAAAACCTTTTTTATTCCCCAGACGAGGCTTCATCGGCCTTCGAATGGCGCCTTGTGGTTGAACCCTTTGCTCAATCTAGAAAGTGTAATTTTGTAATTGACATTACGTGCAATCGCAGCTACACTACTCATGTGCCCGACAGACCGGGACACATCGGCAAGCAAAGAAAAGGGGTGATCGGCGCCACGGTCGCCCCACTTATCACAAGGAGCATCCGTATGCGTTGGGAGTACAAAGTGGTGTTCGTCGAGGCGTGGCAGCGCGTCTCGGTAGAAGGGCGCGAACGTTATCCTGAAGCAGGCGAACGTAACACCGGCTTTGCCCGTCGCTTTCTCAACGAGCTAGGGGCAGAGGGCTGGGAAGTGACCGGGGTGCAGGCAGTGATGCCGGGACGCAGCTACGTGATTCTCAAGCGTCCGCTTGCCGAAGGCGCTGAACCCGATCTGTCGGTATCGCGTCGCCCCAATCCGAATGCGCCGTAGCATAATGGCGGATATGCTTGCTTAAGCAAGAGGCTGCGCAGACATGGATCCTGACATCGTTCCAATCTGTCTGCGCAGCTTTTCTCGTGCTGGTCGCTCGCGAATTGTCGGTTATCACCGGCTACCGTCACGTGGGTCGCGGCGCGGCGACACGCGCGGGCCGCGGGTGGTAAAGATGCCCCCTTCGGCGGCATTACTTCGCTCGTGCGTCAGACTGATGCTAGGAGGTTGCGGCCCATCGCTTTGACCGACCGCCAGTCGTTGCAATTCGCTTTGCCGCAACTCTTCAGCCCGATCGATCAACTCGGGCGCTTCATCGTAATAGAATTGCAGGGCCTGACCGTGCTGATCCACCCCGGTGTAGCGCAATTCGACGATACTGCCAGAAGGAATACCACCCGAAGCAAGTAGATCGGCCAGCGGCGCTTCGATGTCTTTCAAAATCCGCTGTCGCAAAGGGCGCGCTCCAAATCGCGAGTCGAATCCTTTCGTGAGCAGGTATTCTTTGGCTTCCGGCGTGACCCGCAACTGTACGGCGTAACGCAGATATTGCTGGTTGCACTCGGCGATCATCCGATCAAAGACCTGACTCAGCACGTCAGCCGAGAGCGGACGGAACGCGATAATCTCGTCGAGGCGGTTGATCCATTCTGGCTGGAATACCTTCTGCAATGCTTCAAAGCCGATCTGGTAGATTTCGCGACCCGTGGCTTCAACGTCTTTATGCGGAGTGCGAAACCCAATTGTGCGCCGGTCGAGGAAATCGACCATCTCTTTAGCGCCAACGTTCGTAGTGAAGATGACAATACTCTGATGAAAACTTACCCGTCGGCCACCGTTGAGCAGTAAAATCTCTCCGTCCTCCATGACCTGCAAGAGCAGATTCCACAGTTCCGGCTGCCCTTTCTCTATTTCGTCAAACAGTACGACACTGTTTTCTTGCTCGATGATGTCAGGATTGAGTAACGGCTTCTGGTCGCGGCCAACATAGCTCGGCGGCGCGCCAACCAGAGCGCTTACCTCATGACCCTGACTGAACAGCGAACAGTCGATCTTGAGAAATGCGCTCCCATCAGGACGGAGTAATTCGGCCAGCGCGCGCGCTGTGGCGGTTTTGCCAACACCGGTGGGGCCGAGGAAGAGAAGTGTAGCGCGAGGTCGTCGAGTATTTCCGGCTGAGAAACCAAAGCGCGACCGGTTGAGCACCCGGATCACACTTTCGATAGCCCGTTCCTGACCAAAAATCTGCTCGCGCAACTGACGTTCGATCAGGTCAAGCGGGTTCTTATCGCCACGCACCGCCAGCTTCATCTCACTCTTTTCAGTCATAACGCCTCCCCTGCCGGCAACCGGCAACTTTCCAGCCATTGCTCAAGTGCCGGGTGAAGCGCTTTGTCTGCATCACAATCCTGGGATGTGCGCCCTACCACCCGCTCAACGCCCCCAACGCTCTTTGCCGCTATCAATGAGAAGTGTAGTGCTTCCTTTTCCACCAGGGTTTTTGTTTGATCTATATATTGCCTGTATTGTACCACTCCCCTTTTATCTGTGAACAAAGTTAATAAAACTGTTATCAACGCAGCCATGCTAGCGCGGTTGTGACTACGATGATCGAGAAGAAGAGCAGGGCCAGGGGAAATCCTCCCAGGAGGATAATGAACGCGACGTAGGGCAATGACCCACAGGCATAGGCTACACTCACCACTATCATCAACATACGACCGCGTTTGCGTCCCGTGGCCCAATCGACCAGGCGAGCCAGCGCGTTGCCGGTCATTGGCCCCAACAAGAATGCAACGATGAAGCCAAAAAAACCGGCCCAACCAATTGCGATACCAGCGAGAAACGTGGCGAACAGAGCATAGATGACGGCTACTACGCCGGCGACCAGCAACTGCGTCGGTCCCACCTGATAATTGACCGGTGTGCGCTCGCGGGCACACTCAAGACAAATCTGGCCTACCGGCGTGGCGCGCGCGCATTCCGGGCAGATCGGACGGCTGCAACTAATACAGCGCAAGCCGGTTTCTCGCTGCGGATGGCGGTAGCAGAACAACGTCTCGGTCTCGGTCACGGCATTAACCGGCGGCGGTTCTGTCACTTCAACGGCTTCTTCCCGTTCGCGTTCGCGCACCTGCACGCCGGTTGGAGCCAGCAATTCACCCGCAGCCAGCCGCGCTTCGACATGTTCAAGCGTGGCGCGCGCTTCGCTGTGGTTGGGATCAATGCTTAAGGCTCGCAACAGATACTCGCGCTTGTCACGGTATGGGCGCACTGCTGCCGCCATTCCCAGCAGTGCCTCGACGTGATTGGGATCAATCTCGAGCGCCTCGCGAAACCGCAAGCGCGCCGTCACCGTATCGCCAGCAATCAACGCTGCTCTGCCGGCAGCGGCCAGTTCAGCAGCCGTCATCGTCGATTCAGTCATAGCGCCTCCGCAAGACGAAAAAGTAGTAGGGGGCATCGTCCGGCGCCGGCGCCTCATAGATCCGGCGCAGGATCGGTTCCCATAACAGATTTGGCGTGAAGGGTGGCGCCAGCAGCCAGCGACCGGTCAGGGCGCGGGTGATCAGGCTCGGCGCGCCATAGTAGTGGCTGAAATCAAACAACTTCAACGCCGCGTCACTCAGGTAGGGCCGACACACTTCAACCGTAAAGCCGGCCTGTTCAAACCGGCGCGTCCATTCTGACCGGCTGAGCGTATTGTGATGATCCGAAATGCGGTTGAACCAGCGGCCATACTGACTTCCATTGAGACCGAGTCGGTTGAGCAGCCATGTGCCGAGCAGCTCTCGCGGGAAGCGATCGCCAACTACCGAAGCAACGAACACCCCACCTGGACGCACTACCCGCGCCACTTCGCGCAAGGTCTGATCGAGCGGCACAACATGTTCAAGCACGCAATTCGAGATTGCCGCCGCAAATGATCCATCGGCAAATGGTATGGCTGCGCCATTTGCAACGCAGAGACCGGCGTAAACACCGCGCTGCGCCGCTTCGCGGGTATCGGCCCGACGCGGATCAATCCCGATAATGCGTTTACCGGGCAGCGCAATCTGCACAAACGTGCCATCACCCGAACCAATATCGATGATCGGTTCAGGAAGTTCGGGTACCATCTCGGCGAACAGGCGCGCCTCAACCGCGCGAATCATCGCTCGATGAATGGGTAGTGTCAACAGATGTGGCCGTAAATAGTCAGGCATACGCTCGTCACATCGCATCTGTGCGCTATTGTGTCCATCACTACCATTGTACCGCGTTCGTTTAACCCGCAACGCCGAGCGCGCGAAACAGACGCTCATATTCATCAACTGTGCGTTCCGTGCTAAACAACGCCGCCACCTCCTCGCGCGGTCGCACATAGCTAGCGCGATTGGCAATGATCTCCAGAATGGCATCGGCCAGCGCAGTGGCGTCGCCAATCGGGACAACCTTTCCCATCCCGGTCATCAATGGCGGCTGACGCACTCCCGGCAGATTGCTGGCGACGGTTGGTGTGCCGCACAACATTGCTTCAACCTGCACCAGGCCAAAGGTCTCGGTCGAATTCAGTGACGGTACGACCAGCACATCGAGATTGGGAAAGAATGCCGCCATTTCACGCGGACTCAGCGTTCCCAGAAATGTCCAGTGATCGCGGAAACGCTCGAACAGCGGCGCCAATCGACGCGCGTAAGCCTCCTCGCCCAAGACGTGCTCGTGCTGCCCGGCAAAGAGCACTCGCGCCGTTGGGTAAACGGTCAAAATGCGCGGCAGTGCCGCGAGCAACACTTCGACTCCCTTCTCTGCCGCCAGACGAGCCGCCATACCGATAACCGGCCCTTGCAGATTCCAGCGCCGCCGGAAGGCGGCAATGTCTGCCGCTGACACTTCCGCTACCTCTACCGGCGGGGGGATGATCGTCACCTTTTCGCGCCAGCGCCGCAGGTACGGCGAGTGATCGGCAAAATCCTGCGTGTAAGCGACGATGCGCGTCGCCAGGGCTGCTGCCACCTGATTGGTCACATCAACCACTCGATTGGCTACCCGATTGAGCCATCCCGGTGGCAATTTGAGATCACTATGGTAGGTGAGTACAACCGGCTGCTTCAGCAATCTGCCGCGCAGCGCCAGCCCCGGCGCATCGAATTGAGGCAAATGCAGACTCATCGCGTCGTGCTCAAGGGATAGCCGGGTGGCGAGCCAGCCAAACGTGGGCATAATCACGCCCTTGCTCACCCGTGCCAGCACCGGCGCGCGCGCGATCCGCACGCCATCGAGTATTTCGAAGCGCGGCAGACTCGGATCATATTGCGAAGTTAAAATGGTAACTTTGTGACCCCGCCGGGCCAGACCGCGGGCTAACCGTTCGACATAGATGGTGAGACCACTGGTATAGGGACGATAATAGGTCAGTGCGCAAAAGATTCGCATGGTACGCCATGAAACAAAGAACGAGAGGCGATCAACCTCTCGCTTAGTAGATGCCTCTGGAGGCGACGGCGGGAATCGAACCCGCGAATGGCGGTTTTGCAGACCGCTGCATTACCACTTTGCTACGTCGCCATCGGCCTTATTGTAGCACAGGCAAGCCAACCGCGCAACTTGAGTCACCGCTGCGCGGCAATTGCGCCTATCGTCGATCCCAGCGCGCGCGCAAGATCGGTCGGCGCCAGACCCAGCATCACCCCGCGCTGACCGGCATTGACGTAGATCACCGGATGAACGAGCGCCGTCTCATCCAGATACGAATTCCACCGCTTCGCGACTAATGCCAGCGCGCCAATCCCACCCACTCGCAACCCGGTTAAGCGCTCAGCTTCGGCGCGCGGTACCATGTCGAGGCGTTTTACGCCAGCGAGCGCGGCCAGCCGTTTCAGATCGAGCTGACTGTTGGCCGGCACCATTGCCAGTACCGGACGAAGGCCGGCCCCGCCAGCTACCAGCGTCTTAAACACCTGTTCCGCCGGCACTCCAATCGCCGCCGCCACCGCTACTGCATCTGGCGCTGCCGGATCGTATTCGTGAACTGAATAGGGAATGCGATGCCGATCTAGCAAGCGCATTGAATTTAGTTTGTCTGCCATCCTGATTGTCTCACAACGAAGCCGCTACCGGCGATTGCTCTTTCACCAAAGGGATGGTAACCCAAAAGGTTGTTCCCTTGCCGGGCTGGCTCATCACGGCAATCGAACCATCCATCGCCTGGCACAGACGCTGGGCAATAGCCAACCCGATGCCGACACCACTGTAACGTTTCGTCAATTGCTCTTCAAAACGGGTAAACGGCTCGAAGATCAGATCGAGTTGCGCGCCCGTCATCCCTTCGCCGGTATCACTCACCTTCATTTGTAACAGCGGTGGCCCTTTACCATTGTTGTGGATCGTCACCGTTAGCCTGATCTCACCCTGATGAGTGAACCTGGTTGCATTCTGCAAAAGGTGTAACAAAATCTGTCGAACCTTTGCCCGGTCAATCTCTACGATCGTGGTCGGATCTACCTCCAGCTCAATCATTAACTGATTATTTCGCTCGCTGGCAAGCGGCAAAATTGCAGTTTTCACTTCATCGATTACTAAACCAATTGGCCATCGTCCGCGATTCACCACTACATCGCCAGCCTCCAAACGGGTCAACTCGAGTATCTCATTGACGAGCGCCAGTAATTGCCTTGCTGCTGAATTGATTCGTTGCAAATAGTTTAGGGTTTGCTCTGTCTGTAACAAACCGTTCTCTGCGTCTTCGGCTAACAATTCGCTATAGCCGATAACGATGCTGAGCGGTGTGCGAAATTCGTGACTCATATTGGCCAGAAACGCACTTTTCGCTCGCGTAGCGGCAATTGCCGTCTTGCGCACTTCGTTCAGCTCGCGCTCTAATTCCAACAGTTCTTGCTGCAAATGTAGCCGTTGCCTGCGCTCACGCCAGTACAGCCACAGACTCCAGCTCAGGCCGCCACTGAGCGCAACCATTACCGCAAGCCAGGGTTGTTCTTTCAGTGTCAGCACATAGATAGCCAGAGCCAGCAACCCCAATAGCAGCGCTCCGACCATCAAACGCCAGGCCCCTGCTAGCAGCAACCGCCATCGTTCCTGCCACAGCAATTTCAATTTCAAGCGCAGGCCTCGAAAATCTGGACGTATTCAAAGGCATCTACATACCACTATTTTAGCATACGGCAACAATGAACCTTCTCAGGCAGACATTAACCTTTCCGATAGATCATTGGCCTGACACTCACGACTGCGAGCAATGGCCTGCTACCAGTCTAAAGATCATCGCGCCGCGCTATTCCCATCTGCAAAGATAGCGCAGTCTCTTCTGCTATCAGAACACCCCAGACTTCTGAAGCCAGTTCTTCTCTTTTCTTACAGTCGTAAACTTTATACTCTTACCCGGCCATTACCTGATCAAGAAAATCGCGAATCAATTCACTCTGCGCAGCCATATCGGTCAAGAAGGCATCATGCCCGGCGTCAGTGGCGATCAGATGGGTCGTAAACGAACGACCAGCCGCTTGCGCTGCTGCCGCCATCTGAAAGGTTTCGGCTGGCGGATAGAGCCAATCGCTGCTATAAGCCAGACCGAGAAAACGCGCGCGCGCCTGATCGAACGCGGCTGTCAGTGAACCGTAGCGCGCCGTAAGATCCCAGTTATCCATCGCCCGCGTAATCACCAGATAGGAGTTAGCATCGAAACGGTCATTAAACCGGGCCGCCTGATGTTCGAGATAGTGCTCGATAGCAAAACGTGGTTCTAAATCGAGGGTGTCGGGATCACTGCGCCGTCCAAACCGTTTCTCCAGCTTCTCTTCGCAGAGGTAGGTGATGTGACCAAGCATGCGCGCCACAGCCAGCCCATCACGCGGTGGTTCGCTATCGTAATAGTCGCCACCTCGCCAGCGCGGATCGGACATAATCGCGCGTCGGCCAATGTAGTTCCAGGCTACCGTTTGCGGGCTTGAACGCGCGCTGGTTGCCAGCAAGATCGCGCTCCGCACCCGCTGCGGATATTCCACTGCCCAGGCCAATGCCTGAAACCCACCCATCGAACCACCGGCAACTGCCAGTAACGTTTCAATTCCCAGCGCATCGATCAGGCGCTGCTGCGCATGCACCATGTCTTCGATGGTGATCATCGGAAAGCGTGACCCGTAGGGCTTGCCATCGCTCGGATGCGGGCTTGACGGGCCGGTTGAGCCGCGACAGCCGCCAATCACGTTCGAGCAGATTACAAAGTAGCGATTGGTATCGAACGGCCTGCCCGGGCCAATCATTGCATCCCACCAGCCCGGTTTGCGATCGGTGGGGCTATGGTAGCCGGCAGCATGCGCGTCGCCCGACAGGGCATGCAGGATCAAGATCGCATTCGAACGATCGGCATTCAATTCGCCGTAAGTCTCATATGCCAGCGTTAATGGCCCAAGCGCTGCGCCACTCGTCAGCGTCAGCGGCGTCGTCCAATGCATTCGTTGGGTACGCACATAGCCAACCCCCTCCGGGGTTGGCGCATGAACTACAGCTTCCATCTTGCGCTCTCCCTGTCTACCCACACGCCTGATGGTTAGCGGTGGCGGCGACGCCATTGTCGCCGCTTCCCCTGCATTTTATGAAGGAGTCCCGGCCAGGGCCTGATCGAGATCGGCCAGAATGTCATCAATCGTCTCTAGCCCAATCGAAAGCCGCACGTAATCATCGGTTACTCCGGTAAGACGCTGCTCTTCCGGCGTCAACTGGCTGTGAGTTGTGGTAGCCGGATGGATCGCAAGGCTCTTGGCATCACCGATGTTGGCCAGATGCGAGAAGAGACGCAATCGCTCGATGAACGTTCGCCCGGCAACGCGCCCACCCTTCAGGCCGAAACCGACGATCCCGCTCTGACCGCGCGGCAGATACTTCTGCGCCAGGGCATAACTCGGATGGCTGGGTAGACCGGGGTAATTGACCCATGCCACTTTCGGATGCTCGCTCAGATAGCGCGCCACGGCCAGCGCATTCTTGCTGTGCCGTTCCATGCGCAAGGGGAGGGTTTCCAAACCTTGCAAAAAGAGAAAGCTATTAAATGGACTGAGCGATGCGCCGATGTCACGCAATCCCT
Organism: uncultured Chloroflexus sp.; assembly: GCF_937129525.1. Lineage (GTDB taxonomy): Bacteria > Chloroflexota > Chloroflexia > Chloroflexales > Chloroflexaceae > Chloroflexus. The sequence continues at coordinate 41,259 of NZ_CAKZNK010000046.1, forward strand.
GCACTCGCGCTTTGATGATGTACGCCAGATTACCGAACGCTTGCGTGTAGACCAGGCCGTGATAACTCGGATCGGGATTGGTAAACTCCGGGAAACGTCCGCTGGCCGCCCAATCGAATTTGCCACTGTCAACGATAATTCCACCAATTGCCGTCCCGTGGCCACCAATATATTTCGTTGCCGAGTGAATGACGATGTCGGCCCCATGCTGGATCGGTTGCCACAGGTATGGAGTGACCGTCGTGGCATCGACAATCACCGGCACGCCACGTTCGTGAGCAATAGCCGCGATCCGCTCGAGATCCAGCACATCGAGGCGTGGATTGCCCACCAGCTCAAGGAAAAAGGCTTTGGTTCGATCATCTATTGCAGCGGCAAACCCATCGTAATCACGCGCATCCACAAAACGGGTTGTAATACCCAGTTTTGGAAGGGTGTGACGGAACAGGTTATAGGTACCGCCATACAGATCCGAAGAGGCAACAATATTATCGCCACTACCGGCCAGATTCAGAATGGCCAGCGTCTCTGCTGCCTGACCCGATGACAATGCCAGCGCGCCGACCCCGCCTTCAAGCGCTGCCATCCGCTGTTCAAAAACGTCGGTGGTCGGATTCATGATGCGTGTGTAGATGTTACCGAATTCTTGCAGGTTGAACAAACGCGCCGCGTGATCGGTATCCTTAAACTGATACGACGTGGTGGCATAGATCGGAACCGCCCGCGATCCGGTGGTTGGATCGGGAATTTGTCCAGCGTGCAAGGCAAGCGTCTCAAAGCCGGTAAAGCGCGGAGCATCGGACATGCAAACCTCCTTAGACAATTCAGCCAGTGCGATCAGATTGAAGGCAACAAAAACGCCCTCAACGTGCGATGAGGGCGTGAAATCGTTGCGGCCAGCCGCTTTTCCACGTCGCTCATCTTCCAGAACTCTTCTGCCGGAATTAGCACCGTTCGCGCGCGGCGACGCGCGCGAGGGTTGCTGCGGTTTCAACGGGCCGGTCCCTCCACCGCTCTGGATGAGTGCGTGTCTGTTGTTGAGGTGCGTGATGGTGTCGCCTCCACCATTACGATGTCAATAATATAAACTATGCAACGCGCCTTTGTCAAGTATCAGAATAACCATCAATCGGCAATCGATTGCCGACTTCGTCGATCTGTGACCTTGACAAAGCGCTTGCAATTAGGTACGATGATTATGGAACCCATAACCTAAATGTACATATATTCATTGTTGATCGTTCACAAGCATTGTATTAGTGGCGACACCTCAACGTCGAGCTGTTGCTTCCGTCAATGCTTACCTGTCCAGAGGTTGTTCGGCTCACTATATCTGAACCGGACAGCAAGGAGTCATCGTGAAGATCGCCGGCAATTATTCCTTTGCGGCCAGTCGTGAAGAGGTGTGGGCAGCATTGAATGATCCAGAAGTATTGGCCCGCACTATTCCTGGTTGTCAGCGTCTTGAGCAAGTTGGCGAAAACGAGTACGAGAGCACGTTGAAGATTGGGTTGCAAGCGGTACGGGGTGTATACAGCGGTCGGGTGAAGATTGACAATCTCCGCCCACCAGAGTCATATGAGATCCATGTTGATGGCAAAGGCAGCAATGGTTTCCTGAAAGGTTCAGGTAGTATTCTCCTCCGCGAGGAGAATGGGCAAACAATTCTAGACTATGGCGGTGAAGCGCACATCGGCGGCACTATCGCCAGTGTTGGACAGCGATTGCTCGATGGCGCGGCAAAGACGCTCATTTCGCAGAGCCTCAAAGCGCTGGCAGCACAAATTGAAGCTCGTCGCACCGAAGCGCCGACACCCGAACTGGCTGCCGCCACTACACCCGAACCGGCTGAGACGCCAACACCCGAACCGGCTGCCGCCACCACACCCGAACCGGCTGCCGCCACCACACCCGAACCGGCTGAGACGCCAGCATTTCGTCGCACTATTCAGGTGCCAGCAGGTGAAGGCCTTAGTGAGGTTGACGTTGCCCTGGGCGTCATTGAAGATTTTCTCAAAGAGCGACCCTGGGTACCCTGGGTTATTATCGCATTCTTGCTTGGCTATCTACTGGGTCAGCGTCGTTAACAGTATCGCTAATTAGTCGGGCAATCACACCATTGCCATTGTTCCACCGGTCATGCCCGTCGTTCGCAATAGTCTAGTTGTTCGCTTCGCAGTCAACGAGGAGGTTGGAGAGTGACAACGATTACGGTCACGGTCAATGGCATTCGCTATACCAGTGAGGTTGAGCCGCGCTTGCTCCTGGTACATTACCTGCGCGAGCACCTCAATTTGACGGGCACTCATATCGGGTGTGACACCAGCCAGTGTGGCGCTTGTGTAGTTCACATCAACGGCGTGAGCGTCAAATCCTGTACCACGCTGGCAGTCCAGTGTGATGGCGCTGAGATTACTACCATAGAAGGCCTGTCCAGCGATGGGCAGCTTCACCCCTTGCAAGAAGGATTCTGGGAAAAGCACGGTCTTCAGTGCGGCTTCTGCACCCCTGGCATGATCATGGCAGCCGCCGATCTGCTCAAACGGAACCCCAACCCCACCGAAGAGGAGATCCGCCACGGCCTGGAGGGCAACCTCTGCCGCTGCACCGGCTATGAGAACATCGTTCGGGCTGTGCGCTACGCCGCTGAAAAGATGGCCGCAGCACAGGCCGCTGATTAATCCGTCCGGCAGATTTCACAACGAACCTAGTGAGGAGTCGAGGATGACCGCTACCGAAATGAAGGAGCGACTGGTTGGGCGGGCGCTGAAGCGCCGGGAAGATCCGAAGCTGATTACCGGCCACGGTAATTATCTCGATGATATTAAATTGCCGGGAATGCTGCACATCGCCCTCGTGCGCAGTCCTTACGCCCACGCCAAAATCGTCTCGATCGACGCCAGCAAAGCGCTGGCAATGCCGGGTGTGGTCGCCGTCTTTACCGGCAAGGACATGCTCGATATTAACCCGATGCCGGCAGCCTGGCAGGCCGCAGGTGTCAAGAACTATCCGGTGCCGCCTCGCGCCCTGGCAGTCGATAAAGTCGCGCTGGTCGGCGATCCGGTGGCGATGGTGGTGGCCGAAAACCGCTATATCGCCCGCGATGCCGCTGATCTGGTCGAAGTGGAGTACGAACCGCTTCCGGCGGTAGTTGATGCTCGCAAGGCAGTCGAACCGGGCGCGCCCCAGATTCACGAGGCAGCGCCGAATAATATCGTGTTTGAGTGGGAATGTGGCAACAAGGATGCCGCTGACGCTGCCATCGCAAGTGCCGAAGTGGTGGTCAAAGAAGAGATCATCAATCAGCGTCTCATTCCCACCCCAATGGAGACACGCGGCTCAATCGCGCGCTATGATCCGCTCACCGGCGAATGGACGGTCTGGATGACTTCGCAGGCGCCGCACGTTCATCGTCTGTTGCTGACCGCGTTTGTCTTCGGTGTGCCGGAAACCAAGCTGCGCTGTATCGCGCCCAATGTGGGTGGCGGTTTCGGACAGAAGATCTTCTGCTACAACGATATGGCCTTCACCATGTGGGCCGCGCGCAAGTTGGGCCGTCCGGTGAAGTTTGTTGAAGATCGGTCTGAAAACTACAAGTATTCGACCCATGGCCGCGATCATATCACCGAGGCTGAGCTTGCCGGTACTCGTGATGGCAAGATTACCGGCTTGCGGGTGAAGACCTGGGCCAATATCGGCGCATACTTCTCGACCGTTGCCGCCGGTATCCCCACTACGTTGTACGGACGAATCATTACCGGTGTCTACAAGATTCCCGCCGCCTATGTCCACGTCACCGGCGCGTATACCAATACGGCAATGGTTGACGCCTACCGCGGCGCCGGTCGCCCAGAGGCCAGCTATCTGATCGAACGGATGGTTGACCGCTTTGCTGCCGAGATCGGTATGGATCCGGCGGAAGTGCGCCGCAAGAACTTCATCCAGCCCGAAGATTTCCCCTACGATAACGGCCTCGGCTTGCTGCCTTACGATAGTGGCAACTACGAGCCGGCGCTCAACAAGGCTCTCGAAATCGCCGGCTACGCCGAGTTCCGCAAACAGCAAGAGGAGCTGCGCAAGCAAGGTCGCTACCTCGGTATCGGTATCTCGTCGTATGTCGAGATTTGCGGTATCGCCCCCAGCGCCTGGATGGGTGGTCAGGGTTGGGGCGCCGGCCTGTGGGAAAGCGCGAATGTGCGCGTCCACCTCACCGGCAAGGTGGTGGTTACGACCGGCTCGCTACCACACGGTCAGGGCCTCGAAACAACCTTTGCCCAGATCGTCGCCGATGAGCTAGGCGTCCCCTATGAAGATGTCGAAATCCAGTGGGGCGATACACAGGGCACTCCGTTCGGCTACGGCACCTACGGTTCGCGCTCGCTGGCCGTCGGTGGTGTGGCGATCAAGCGCAGCGTCGATAAGATTAAGGAAAAGGCGCGCAAGCTGGCCGCTCACCTGCTTGAAGCCAATGAAGCAGATATCGTCTTCGAGAATGGGCGAGCCTATGTCAAGGGGTCTCCTGATAAAGGCAAGACCATTGGCGAACTGGCCGCAGCCGCCGCAGTGGCCTATAATCTGCCACCCGGCATGGAACCCTTCCTTGATGAGACCAGCTACTACGATCCGCCGAACTGCACCTTCCCCTTCGGCACACATGTGAGCATTGTGGAAGTCGATCCCGAAACCGGCCACGTCAAGCTCCTGCGCTATATCGCAGTTGACGACTGCGGTAACCAGATCAATCCGCTGATCGTCGAAGGGCAAATTCACGGCGGTATTGCCCAGGGATTGGCCCAGGCGCTCTACGAAGGGGCCGTTTACAACGAGGATGGTCAGTTGCTCACCGGTACGCTAATGGATTACGCCGTTCCCACGGCGGCAATGGTGCCACACATCGAGACCGATCACACCGTGACGCCATCACCGGTTAATCCGCTTGGCGTCAAGGGTGCCGGCGAAGCAGGCACGATTGCTTCGGCCCAATGCGTGATGAATGCTATCATCGACGCGCTGGCTCCATTTGGCGTGAAGCATCTGCAAATGCCGGCAACACCCGAACGCATCTGGAAGGCAATTCACGGCAAGTAGACGAGACAGTCCGGGCGCAGATGGTTTTGCCATCTGCGCTTCCCGGCAAACATAACAGGGAGCAGCTATGATTCCAGCCCCATTTGATTACTATGCGCCAACCAGCCTCGCCGAGGCCTTGACATTGCTCCAGCGCCACGGCGATGACGCCAAGATTCTGGCCGGCGGGCATTCACTCTTGCCTGCAATGAAGCTGCGCCTGGCTTCGCCGAGTGTCCTGATCGACATTAATAAGGTTGCCGAGTTACGCGGCATCAAGGTCAACGGCACCGTTGAGATCGGCGCAATGACAACCTGGAGCGCCATTGAGCATCACGCAGATCTGGCCAAAGCCTGCCCGGCTATGGCTGATGCAGTGGCCTTGATCGGCGACATTCAGGTGCGCAACCGCGGCACCATCGGCGGCTCACTGGCTCACGCCGACCCCGCTGCCGATATGCCGGCGGTCATTCTCGCCGTCGATGCTCAGATTCACGTCGAAGGACCCAATGGCCCACGCGCAATCGCCGCTGCCGATTTCTTCACCGATATGCTTAGCACAGCGCTCGAGCCTGGCGAGATTATTACCTCGATTACCTTTGACAGCCACGGCGCCGGCGAGGGATCGGCTTACGCCAAGTTCCCCCATCCGGCTAGCCGCTACGCTATTGTCGGCGCGGCTGCTTATGTCAAAATGGAGAATGGACAGGTGACGGCTTGCCGGGTCGCGATTACCGGCGCCGGTCCCAAGGCCGAGCGGCAAAGCGCTGTTGAGCAGGCGCTGATCGGCACTGATGGCAGTGCCGATGCCGTCGCTGCTGCCGCTGCTCATGCCGGTGAAGGGATGGATATGCTCGGTGACATTCACGCCAGCGATGAATACCGACGGGCAATGTGCAAAGTGTATACGAAGCGCGCGCTGTTGAAGGCGATTGAACGAGCCAGGTAAAAGAGCTAGCTTTGGATGGATCAGTTCAGGATCGTTTACGAACGAGGCGGGTGATGAAACCCGCCTCAATGTTTTTCTGTGCATCGAACCGAAGAAGTGTTCCCTTTAAACCCGCTTGAAATGCACAATGGCCTTATGCCCCGATTGCCTGCCCTCAAAGGTCACTGCGTACAACCCGCGAGGCACATTTTTAGGCACGAAGAGCGTTCCTGTATAAGTGCCCTTATCGTCCACCGTATCACCACCTGTGAAGCGGACTTCAACCACCGTTCCGGTCGCGACTTGGGTGACGTAGGCGCCGATCGACTCATAGGGGACAAAGCCGGTGATCTCAACTTCCAGGGCAAAGAATTCTGCAACGTCGCCTTGCAAGCAGTTTGGTGCGATCGAACCATTGACCGGCGGGGGAATATCATCACACGGACCCGGCCTCGGCGTAGCGGTCGGTGTCGGTGGGGGAGCAGGCCGATCGCCAAACGCTTCGCGGCCCAGCAAACCCAGCAATACTACCTCTGGCCCAAGTCGTTCGTGTAATTCAAAACGCGCTCGCTCAAACCACTGCGTTAAGACGGTATCGCCAGATGTGTTTGTCTCGATCCGCGCTTCAGTGAGCGGCAAGCCGAACAATGCCAGACTCTCGGCCTCGCTGAAACCGCGCCGGCCATCGAACTCTAATCCATGCGACTGCCAGTAACGCAAGAATGCGCCACATACGAGATGTTGGGTTTGATCAAAGTAACGACACCCCGCCTGCTGCGTACTCGGAGCCTTCGGTTCATTCTGCCACGGTGTCCCACGCCGCTGGAGCAAATCATCGCCTAACCGGCCCAACAATACATCGTAGGGCTGCGGATTACCTGGATGCAGTTCAAACCGACTCCGCTCGAAGATTTGCACCAAACGCAATCGCCCCTCAACTTCCTGATAGAAAGCAGGCGTAATGGGGTATCCGAAGACCGGTAAGCCGCCGTGCTGACGCCAATAGGTAGCAAACCGGCCCTCAATACAGTCGGCAACCTCGTTGAAACAGATCCGTTCCTGAGCCTGAGCCGAACGAACCGACACGACTCCCATCAGAATGACCGTCAGAATTATAGTGATTTTAAAATGTTTTTGAAATAATTTGTTCATATAAATAACCCCTGTAATCATAAAAGACTTTCATGTAAAATAATAAGACGACTTTGTTAAATGTCGCAAAAAACAACATTAACCTGTAGTTGTCATTTGTTTCGTTAGATCGGCCTCCTTCTATGCTATCTTTATCACAGGAAATTGGTCACAAAGAATCTGGCAAGGAGGCCAACCATACTACCGAAAACCCCAGTCAATGAACAACACGAAGTCCAGTTTCCCGATCCGCCGTTCGTTCGCGTCTTGTTCAGCAGCACCAAATTTGCCTGGTTGTTCCTGATCATTCGGCTCTTTCTCGGCTATTCCTGGCTCACTTCCGGCTGGGGCAAATTGAATAATCCGGCCTGGATGGAGAGTGGCGCCGCCATTCTCGGTTTCTGGAAAAATGCAGTCACAATACCAGAGACCGGGCGACCGCCGATTGCTTACGACTGGTATCGTTCCTTCATCCAGTTTCTGATCGATACCGAGTCGCATACCTGGTTCGCCAAATTGATCGTTTATGGTGAGATTCTGGTTGGAATCGGCCTGGTCGTTGGCGGCTTAGTCGGTTTTGCCGCCTTCTTTGGCGCCTTGATGAACTTCAACTTTATGCTCGCCGGCACTGCCAGCACCAATCCGGTGATGTTCACTCTTGCCATCATCTTGATGCTGGGATGGAAAGTTGCCGGCTACTATGGCCTTGACTACTATCTGCTACCGCTGCTCGGCACACCCTGGGGACGCAACAAACCAGCCCGACCTGCCGCTGCAACTGCCTGAATCACCAGTTCCCTGCAATCGCTGCCCGTCGCGATCATGTGATCGCGACGGGCATTTTTTACTCAAAAGACGGGAACGAAGTTTGAGTGAGTTGACTCGCTAGACACCATTCGATCATAGTTCAGGATGCGTTCACCAGATCCAGGTGAGGCAAACCGGAAGATGCCGTCCTTACCCTGTGGCCCGGCTCTGCATCCGCGCCAGCTCATCCTCAACAACCTGCTCGTCCAGCTTCTTGAACAACGGTTGCGGCGGGCGCAACGTCTGGCCGACCGGCAGCGCCGATGGCTCCCAGCGTCCTACCCACTGCTCATACTCACCGGTAAGCACGCGATGAGTGCGGCCATCAGCTTCGGTTACCTCGCGGAAGAGCAACGGGCCGGCAATGTAACCATCATAACCCAGGTACTCATGCAAGCGCTGGCTTGAGAAGGGCAGGAAAGGCGTAAAGATGATCTTGAGCGTATCCACGCATCGTAACGCAACATACCAGATCGTAGCTGCGCGCTCGCGATCTTGCTTGATGACCTTCCAGGGTTCCTGTTCACTCAGGTAGATATTCACCTGGCCAGCCAATCGCATTGCTTCGCTCAACGCCGCCTTGAAACGAGCCGCTGCCAGCAAATCGCCAACTGTCTCTAGCCCTGTCGTAACCTCTTCCAGCAATTGCTCGTCGGCAGCAGTCAATTGACCGGGCTGTGGCACCTGACCAAAATTCTTGTAGACGTTGGTCAGGGTGCGATTAACCAGATTGCCCCAGGTCGCAACCAGCTCGTCGTTATTGCGCCGCACAAACTCAGCCCAGGTAAAATCGGTGTCCTGATTTTCCGGGCCGGCAATGGTGAGAAAGTAGCGCAACGCATCGGCGTCATACCGGCTGAGAAAGTCATTGACATAGATTACGATGCCCCGCGAACTCGAGAACTTCTTGCCCTCCATGGTCAGAAATTCGCTCGAGACCACATTGTAGGGCAGTTGCAGCGGAATGCCCTCGTACTTCCCTCCTGGATGCGCGCCAAACTGACCGCCAGCCCCATAACCCAGTAACATTGCCGGCCAGATCACCGTGTGAAAGACGATATTATCTTTACCCATGAAGTAGAAATGGCGCGCGTCTGGATTCTGCCACCACGCCCGCCAGGCATCCGGATCGCCGCGATTGATTGCCCATTCGATGCTTGCCGACAGGTAGCCAATGACAGCATCAAACCAGACGTAGATCTTCTTGTCATCGCGATGCACATACTCCGGTAATGGAATTGGCACACCCCATTCGAGATCGCGCGTGATCGGACGCGGCTTCAGATCTTTGAGAAAGTTGAGCGAGAAATTACGCACGTTTGGTCGCCAGTGGTGTTGTTGGTCGATCCAGGTGCGTAACTGCTCGGCAAATGCCGGTAGATCGAGGAAGAAATGTTCGGTTGGCTTGAAGACCGGCGGCTGCCCATCAACCTTCGAACGAGGATTGATCAGGTCGGTCGGATCGAGCTGACTCCCACAATTGTCGCACTGATCACCGCGTGCCTCGTCATAGCCACAGATCGGGCAGGTGCCTTCGATATAGCGATCGGGTAACGTTCGTCCGGTTGTAGCCGAGAATGCGCCTAACGTCTCTTTGCGGATAATATAGCCTCGTTCGTAAAGTGTGCGAAAAATATCCTGCGTTACAGCATAGTGGTTGGCTGTCGTAGTGCGCGTGAACGTATCATAGCTCAGGCCGAGATTGTACAAATCATCGCCGATGATCTTATTGTAGCGATCGGCAATTGCTTGCGGCGTTGTACCTTCTTTATCGGCAACCAGCGTGATCGGTGTACCATGTTCGTCAGTGCCTGAAATCATCAGTACACGATTGCCCCGTAATCGATGGTAACGGGCAAAAATATCAGCCGGCACACCAAACCCGGCCACGTGCCCGATATGACGCGGCCCATTCGCATAAGGCCACGCAACCGCAACCAGAATATGCTCAGACATGCTGACACCTCAATTGGGCAATAACTGGCAACTTCTGCGTCACCGAACGTCAGTCTGACGGAATATGATCAGACTCTACACAAAAGCACTTTACAGAACACAGATTAAGGAAAAGAGGGAAGCTGGCGGTTAACCCGCCATAAAACCGCGCGCGGTCAGCCGAAGGCCGCGCCAATGGGCAGGCGTGAACCAGGATTGAGGTATCAAATCTATTGATCGACCCATGGTTACTCCACGATTGCCACGACAGCATCTGTAGTATAACACAGACACAGTTGCAGGTAGTGCCAGATTCGCATATTATAAACATCCGAAGCTGCTGTCATTGAGGATGCTCATGCAAACAACACTCAGTCAGATTTCACTGCCTATAGCAATCAGTCTGATCTTTCTCGGTATCGTCATCATTGTGCTGGTCGTCATCTTGATCCGCCGACGACAGGCTGCCAATCAGGCGCCGCCTACGCCTGAGATTCCACCGGCAACCACGATTGACTACACAGCCATCCCCCTTGAGGAACCGGAGAGCTGGCAGGATCGTCTGCGCAATCTGTCGCTGGCCGCCAGAGTGCTCCTGCTGCTGATTCCGATCTTGCTCTGCCTTTCGATTGGGGTGTTGGCGCTGAGTCTTATCAACGAAGAACAATCTGTCGCTCCGCCACCTACTCCCACCCCTTCGCCCATTCCTGTCACCCTCACCATCGAAGACGCAACTGTTGTGCGCGCCGAACCTCCAACGATCAATGTGCGTGTTCGCGCGACTGGCCTGCCTGACAATACAGAGTTGCAGGTAGAATTACGCGCCGATGGTCAACCGCTGCGCTGGTTTGATCCCGATCAGACAATCCGTATTCGCCGCGATCGCGGCGATCTGCGGGCCGAAAAATTGCCCGATGGCGATCCAACACCGCAAGGGCCACGCTATACGGTGGTGGTGCGTCTGCCTGACGGCAGTTTGAGCGACGAGGCTGAGCTGTTGATACCTGAGCTAGTTGCGGCTGCCTTCTTCGGAACAGTGGCAGAGGTACCCACTCCAACGTTCCCACCAACGTTCACGCCGGAACCGGTCGCGCAGGTCACCCCAACCCCGCCGCCAACACCGACCATTCCGCCTACACCAGTCTTGCCCGTCGGTCAACCGGTGGCGGTCATCAACGGCGGCAATGTGCGCAAACTACCGTTCATTACTGATAATGTCATTGGCGGAGTTAATGCCGGTGAGCAGGTGCAGATCCTGGCCCGCACTCCCAACGCCCGCTGGTTTTACGTGCGCACGGTGCGCGATGAAATCGGATGGGTAAGCGGTACGCTCCTCGCTGTCAACGACTTGATCATTGCCGAGGCCAGGGTTGCCAATGTCGTGACCGTCTTTGTCAGCGGGACGGTCTATTTAGCCGCCGATCCGGACAGCGCCGCAATCGACCGGGTCGAAGCAAATGAGGTGGTTGAATTATTGGAGCGCACCGCCGATGGATCGTGGTATCGCGTTCTCAATGTGCGTGATCGCGAAGGATGGGTGCAGGCCAGCCTGCTCGGCATTCCCGATGATGTGATTGCTCAGGTACCCATAGCCCAATGAGTCAGCTTGACCTGCAGCAGAAACTATCGGAGGCGCCGTTACTCTTCTTCGATGTGGAAACAACAGGTCTGCACATCAGCGAAGGCCATCGTATCTGCGAACTGGCGATGCTGCGCTACGAACACGGGCAGGAAGTTGGGCGAATCGACACCTTGATCAATCCAGAGCGCGATCTCGACCCGCAGGCGGCGCAAATCAACCAGATCAATCCCGCCGACCTGCTCGATGCGCCAACCTTTGACAGAATTGCGTCGGCAGTGGTTGAACTTGGGCGGGATGCCGTTCGGATTGCCCATTACATTGCGTTCGATGACGAATTTCTGACCATGGAGCTGGTCCGCAGCGGTTATCCTCCCCTTAACGGACCGGCGCTCGACACCTTCAAACTGGCCTGTCGAATCGGCGTGCCACGCGGCCAGCTCAGTCTCAGCAAACTGGCCAATACCTTCAATCTGCCGCCGCCAGCGCACCGGGCAATGAGCGATACGCTAACCCTGAAAGCCCTTTTTGAATTGCTGGCCGGCAAAATGGCCACTGAACACGGTGTGGTAACAATTAACGATGCCCTCCGCTTTGCCCGTGGCCTGCTGCCCGGTCAACCCGAACCGGAGGTACCTCCCCCCCTGGCCGCTGCGCTGGCCGAAGGCAAGACACTGCGAATCGTCTACACCTCGAATAGCAACCCGCAACCGACTGAGCGCCGCATCCGACCAATCGAGATCACCGTCGAGCAAACCGGTGTGTATCTGCGCGCATTCTGCTATCTGCGCAACGAAGTGCGCCATTTCTCACTGGCGAAAATCAACGACTACCTGCCTGATATTCCTGACGAATCCATCTAAAGAAGGGGTTGACTCTGGCGCGCCAACAGTGCTATAGTAACTCTAGTTACGTCTAATGGGGTGCCACGTCTGCGTCCCTCCATCGCGGCGACAGCTTGGGGTTTGAGGGTTCTCTCTCAACCCCATCTCTTTGCCAGAGCAGAACGGAGCGCGCGACGTGTAAGGCCCGGCGTTTTAAACCAGTCGCTGTGGCCTTTCTCTATTTGCGGCTCAGCGAGCCAGTTATTGCAGCAGCCCGCCGTCATTCCGACGGCCTAGTGATGGTCGTCATACCGGCCTGACGCCATCAACAGAGCATTGGTTGAACGATGTTGAGCAAAGCTACACCGGAGTCAGAGGCGATGATCGAGCAACTGCTCGCCGCAGCGCGGGTGCGCGGGTACATTACCCACGCCGACATTCTTGCCACCTTTCCTCATCCCGAGCACGACATTGCCGAAATTGATCAGCTTTATGCGATGCTGCAAGCCGAAGGGATCAAAGTTATTGAGTCAACCGATGAGTTGGAAGGTCCTGCAGAATTAGATCCCGACCCAGACCAGGATTTGCTGGTCGAATTGCCCGATCTGGGTGATATTGCTTTTGATGACCCGGTTCGGATGTATTTGCAAGAGATTGGGCAAGTGCCTTTGCTGACTGCCGAGCAAGAGGTTGAGCTGGCCAAAGCGATGGAGGCAGGCGCTGCTGCCCGGCAGCGGCTTGACCGCGAAGAGTATACTTCTGCCCGCGAGCGTTTCGAACTCGAACGCGCAGTGCAGCAGGGTCAAGATGCCCGTCACCACCTGATTCAGGCCAACCTGCGGCTGGTGGTGAGTATTGCCAAAAAATACACCTCATACGGCCTGACGATGATGGATCTGGTGCAAGAGGGTAATATCGGCTTGATGCGGGCGGTTGAGAAATTTGATTATAAGAAGGGTCACAAATTTAGCACCTATGCGACGTGGTGGATCCGTCAGGCCATTACCCGCGCCATCGCCGATCAGAGCCGCACGATTCGCCTGCCGGTTCATATGGGCGAAGCGATCAGTCAGGTCAAACGCACATCGCACCGCCTCCAGCAGACGATGCAGCGCGAGCCAACCCCCGAAGAGATCGCCGATGCTATGGGCATTTCACCCGGAAAGGTGCGTCGAACGCTCGAAGCTAGCATGCATCCGCTTTCTCTCGAGATGCCGGTCGGGCAAGAGGGTGAAGGTCGCATGGGCGATTTTATCGAAGATGATCGCATCTCAACTCCCGCAGAAGCCGCCGCCGCTTCATTGCTCCGCGAGCAGCTTGAAGAGGTGTTGATGAAGCTGCCTGAACGTGAGCGCAAGATTATCCAGTTGCGCTACGGCCTGAAAGATGGACGCTACCGCACCCTCGAAGAGGTCGGGATCGAATTCGGGATCACCCGCGAGCGTATCCGTCAGATCGAAGCTGTTGCGTTGCGCAAGCTACGCCATCCGCACCTGGGCAAGAAGTTGCGCGGCTACCTCGATTAGAAACCTGATAATGGCGCCGTCGCCCCTGTGCGCGTCACAGGGGCGATCTGCTGGCAAGAGATAATCCCTTGCCGTGTAATCTTCCCTGTATTTGTCTGCGCGCCGCTGCTGCGAGCGAGGCGGCAGTATCCTAAATATTGCTCCTCTGCCCGAAATGTTATTCACGCCGATTCGCCTGAAAGACTGCGTAACGTTATAACAATGCACCGTCTTGATGAAGCGCAACGCCCGCTCGATGTAGCGATGGTGATCATCGCTGCCTTAACATGGGGCACCATCGGAGTGGCCGTCGGCTGGCTTTACCGCCTTGCCGAGACCAACTCTCTTTCCATCGGCTTTTGGCGGTTACTGCTGTCAGCGCCGGTTTTGCTTGTTACCGCGCGAGTGCTCGCCGGGCCGCGAGCATTTCACATTCAGCCACGTCATATTGCGACCCTGGCCCTCATCGGCGCTGCCTTCGCCGGCTATCAGGTAGCCTACTTTGCTGCGATCCCCTATCTGGGGGTCGCGGCTGCGGTTCTCATCAATATCTGTAGCGCGCCCATCTTCACTGCCCTGCTAGCCCGCGCGTTTCTCGGCGAACGGCTACGCGCCAGCGCATGGCTGGCAATCGGCGGCGCGGTGCTCGGCGCGGCAATGCTGGTTGGCGGCGCGCCCCAGGTCCAATCGACCGCCGATCTCGTCATCGGTGCCTTGCTCGCGCTGACCGCCGGTTTCTCATACAGTCTGGTCGTCCTCGGCGCGCGTCTCATTGCCGCCAGCTACCATCCGGTTGTGCCGGTCGCGCTCTCGTTTACCTTCGGCGCTGTGCTGCTGCTCCCCGCGGCGCTGACCACAGGTCTGGTCGTTACCTACCCGCCATTGGGCTGGCTCGTGCTTATCTATCTTAGCATCGTGCCGACGGCGCTGGCCTATGCCCTTTATGTGCGTGGGATGCGGAGTGTGCGCGCAACTACTGCGGCGACTATTACCCTGCTCGAGCCGCTCGGATCGGCTTTGCTCGCTATTCTATTACTGGGTGAACGATTTACTGTGCCCGGTATGATTGGCGCTGCCTTGCTGATCGCCAGCATCGTGATCATTGCCCGGCGGTAACGCAAAGCAGCGCTCACCTTCGCCGTTAATCCGCCGGTTGACGCGCGTCGTTACTCACCGGATTGGCGGGAGTGAAGAATGCCTTCAGTGTATCAATCGGCAGCGGGAAGATAATCGTGCTGTTCTTCTCGGTAGCGATCTCGGTTAAGGTTTGCAGATAGCGAAGTTGCAATGTCACCGGTTCACTGGCCAACACCTTCGCTGCCTCGGCCAGCGTGCGCGACGCTTGCAATTCACCATCGGCATGGATCAGCTTGGCCCGCTTCTCGCGCTCGGCTTCAGCCTGGCGGGCCATAGCTCGCTGCATGTTCTGCGGCAGTTCAACATCTTTCACTTCGACAATCGTGACTTTGATTCCCCACGGCTCGGTCTGCTCGTCGATAATCTGTTGCAGCTTTTGGTTAATCTTCTCACGCTGCGCCAGCAACTCGTCGAGTTCGACCTGACCGACCACACTGCGCAGAGTTGTCTGAGCAATCTGCATCGTGGCCCGGATGTAGTCCATCACCTTGGTCACTGCCCAGTTCGGGTTAATCACCTGAAAGTACAGTACCGCGTTGACCTTGATCGTGACGTTATCGAGCGTAATCACCTCTTGCACCGGAACGTCCATGGTAATCACGCGCATATCAACACGCACCATCCGCTCAAAGATGGGAATAACGAAGAAGATACCCGGTCCACGCGGCCCCATCAACCGTCCCAGTCGAAAGATCACCCCACGCTCGTATTCGGGCACGATCTTGATCGCCGATAACAGGATCATCAACGCGATAAACGCCAGCACTGCCAGACAGGCAAGAAGAAAGAAGGTAATACCACTCATTACGAGGTCTCCTTTCCGCGATATGGTCAGTAGAGTCAACCCTGGCTCTACGATGACGACGATGTTGACATCAATTCCTCAGACGGATCGATCCGTCGCACAGTCAGGCGTAACGCATAGATACCGGTCACTCGCACAAATTCACCCTCTTCGGCAGTGCCATTTTCACATACTGCCCGCCAGAGCGCCCCTTCAACAAAGACCATTCCTTCTGGATCGAGCCGCTTGCGCACCTCGGCCAGTCGCCCGATAAGTCCTTCTTGACCGGTGGTGACTGGTCGATTGCGCGAACGTAACGCCAGCCAAACACCGGTTACGGCAAAGATGGCAATGATTGCGGCGACCAGCATCACCACCCACAATGCCACTGCTACTCCTGGGGCCTGCGTTGCATCAAAGAGCGTTAACGCGCTGGCAATCATAACGCCTACTCCAATGACGGTCAGTGTTCCGTGCGATGGAACAAAGAGATCGGCAGCGATCAAACCGAAGGCGATGAGAATGCCTACCACGCTCAACCATTGCACCGGCAGGGCAATCATACCAATGATAGCGCCTGCCAGCAACAAAACCCCTAGACCGGCGAGGATGCCTACCGTTGGGCTAAGAAATTCGGCATAAAACGCCAATCCGGCCATGATCAGTAGAATAAAGACAATGGTCGGATTGGCCAGCACCAACAAGAAGGCTTCAATCAGATTGACTTCAATGACCAGCGGTCGCGCGCCGAGGGTCGAGAGCGTCATCTGCTGACCACCAACTAGCGTGACAGTTCGACCTTCCAGACGTTGCAGCAATTCTGTCCGATCGCGCGCAACCAGATCGATAATTGGTGGACTAGTCTCAATTGCCTGCGCTGCCGTCGCAATAAATCCGCTCCGCAACGCCGTTTCAGCCCACGACACATCCCGGTTGCGCGCCGCGCCCCAGGCTTCAAACTGCTGCAACTGCTCGACGAGGAGCAGATCCTGAGTAGCCTCGCTGACTCCCATCGTTGGCACAAACAACGGCGCGGCAATGCCAAAGCGACTATCCGGCGCCATCGCAGCAATGTGAGCTGCCGGCAACAGCCACGAACCAGCAGCGCCGGCGTCATGACCGGCAGGATTAATATAGACCACGACCGGCACGCTTGCGGCGGCAATGTCGTTGGCCAGCGCGCGCGCTTCGCTCAAGACTGCGCCCCGGGGTGTAATATGCACAATCAGCATTTGCGCATTGGCTGCTTCAGCCTCACGCAAAGCGCGCCGAATATAGCCGGCAGCATAACTGCTAAGCACCCCATCGTATTCCACCTGGTAGATAGGTTGGATCGACTGCGCAGCAACACCAGCTACCAGTATGAGCCATAGAAGGCTGATGAGCGCAATCCGGTTACCCCAGATTGTGATTCGCGCAGAGCATGCGCGATAAACTTCCCTGCTCTGTCTTGCAAGGTATCGCATAGATATATGATCTAGTGCAGATGCGGCATAACGGCGACACTGCCATCATACCGCGTTTCATGAGGGTGTCAACGAACAGCGAATGGGGTAAGTACAGTATAAACGATATGCCGGGCTAGCGCGCGAGAGCCTTTTCGTCCTCATTCCAACTCGCCGGCGCTGCCTCGGCTCACAAAACGCTTGATCCGGCGCTCGAGCGTGGCCCGTGGCAGCAAAATGCGCCGCCCACACGTTGCGCATTGTAAACCAATATCAGCGCCGAGACGAACAATCTGCCATGTATCGCCGCCGCAGGCATGCGGCTTGCGCAATTGCACAACATCGTTCAGATAGAGTGGGATCGGCGGCGGCATCTGGCATCATCCATTACTCACTGCCTTGGCTTCAGCCCACCACGTTATCAATTCGGTCAACGAGCAATCGCGCAATGATCGCCCACTACGCGCTGCCATCTGTTCAACCAGTTGCAGGCGCCGTTTATAACGAGCATTGGCTTCACGCAACGCTGCTTCAGCATCGAGTTGGAGCCAGTGGGCAAGTGTTGTGATGGCGAAGAGCAGATCGCCCAACTCCGCCATTTGCGCAGCCGAATCGGGCGCAGCGCGCAGTTCGGCCAGCTCCTCATCAACCTTCGCCCACGCATACTCAATCGTTGTCCAGGTAAATCCGGCCTGAATCGCCTTGCTCGCCAGCGTTTGCGCCGCAGCCAGCGCCGGCAACGCTGCTGGTACACCATCGAGCACGCTGGCGCGCGATTGTCCTTTAGCCGCCAGCTCACGCGCTTTCAGCTCCTCCCAGTTCTGTATCACCTGACCGACATCGGTCACGTCAGCAGCGCCAAAGACGTGCGGATGCCGAAACACCAGTTTGTCAGCCGCCCGCCGTGCCACATCTTCGAGCGAAAAATGTCCGGCCTGACGGGCCATTTCGCTATGCATGATGACATGCATCAGCACATCACCCAACTCTTCGCAGAGCTGTGCCATTGTGCCCGTATCAAGGGCCTCCAACACCTCATACACCTCTTCCAGCAATGCGCCACGCAACGACTGATGGGTCTGGCGCACATCCCACGGGCAACCATCGGGACCGAGCAGGCGACTGATAACCCAGCGCAACCGATCGATATTATGTCGATCATCGGGTAATGCCAGGGCCGGCATCAGCAGGGCAAAGCTGGTCGTTGCCGACAAGTTGACCGTAGCGAGATCCGCCAACGTCAGCGATTGCACCGTTTCGGCAGGCAGTGCGATCAGGGTTAGCGGATGCTGCAAGGGATAGCGACCGGCTAACAGTGCAGACAGCGCCGACCAATCAACTGTAGCGGCCTCTCCCCAGATCAAAGCCGGCGTCTGCGTGACCAGCGGATAGGGCAAACGCGGTGGCTGGTACTGACCCAAACCTTGTTGCTCGACCCAGGGGAGCACACGCGCATCTGACGACATGACCGGCGGCTGCAAGAAACGATCAACCTTCCAGATCTGGATCTCCGACAGATCGATCAGATCGCGCGCCAGCGCAAAGTTGAGCAGGTTGTTTAATGTAGCACTCATGGAGTCTCGGGGAAAGGTATCGGCAACACATCTGGATCAAAACCGGCAGCAATCTGCAATTCGCCACTCTGTTCGACCTGTCGGCGCAGCTCTTCATACCAGGGCACAAAGGTTTCCTGGTAAAACTGACCGGCATTTCGACGAATGCGCAATTGTTCAAACGATTCGAAGGGACGCTGCGATTCGCGCTCTAACACCTCAACGACAAAAAAGCCGAAATCAGATTGAACGATCTGAGGTGTGTTGAGGGGCAACGAGAAGATAGCCTCTTCGAGTTGCGCGACAGTATCACCGCGCGTTACCCATCCCCACTCGCCACCGTTGGCTGCAGTGGCCGAATCACGCGAGTGAGTTGCTGCCAGAGTGGCAAAATCGGCCCCGGCCTGCAATTCGCTCAGTATGGTCTGAGCCGTTGCTTCATCTGAAACCAGAATCTGGCGGATACGCGCCATATCGGCGCGCGTATTGCGGGCAATCACTTCAAAGACGATCTGCTCGCGAGCCAGCACACTCCGCAAATCAAGCGTCTCTGCCGGGCTGGCATCAACAGCCAGTTGGCTAAAGACTGCTTCATCCAACGCTTCCGGATCAACGCCAATGCCGTGCTGACGGGCGTAATACAAGAGTAATTCATTCTGGATCATCTGCTCAAAGATTTGGCGGCGCAAATCGTTTTCAACCACTATCTGCTCAATCTGCTCGCGAGTCTGGCCTGCGGCCAGCGCATTGGCCACGCCATCACCGATTGCGCGTTTGATCTCTGCATTAACATCGGCCACCGTATAGATCTGGGTTCCCAACCGAAAAGCTACCGGCGAACCGGTTTCTTCCCACTGTCTTCCATTCGTCACACTCTGACAGCCGGCCAGCAACAAGAGGGCAAGTAACCACACCAGACGACGCATTGCTCTGTGCTCCATGTTCATTCACAGGTTCAGCAGGTTTTTATAGGCATAGCAGCAAATGGCGCGCAGGCCAGCGGGCATCTCGACGCATCCTTACAAGCAATTCCAGCGAGTTATATCACCGCTCGCGTTCGTTACCCGTATCGTTGAGTGACAAAATCGCCATAAAGGCCTCTTGAGGAATTTCGACGCTCCCGACCATCTTCATGCGTTTCTTGCCCTCTTTCTGTTTTTCGAGCAGCTTGCGCTTTCGGGTCACGTCGCCGCCATAACATTTTGCCAGCACATCCTTGCGCATGGCGCGGATGGTCTCGCGCGCAATAATCTTCGAGCCAATTGCAGCCTGGATCGGCACCTCAAACATCTGGCGTGGGATCAATTGCCGCAAGCGCTCAACCAGATCGCGCCCCCGCTGATAAGCAAAATCGCGATGCACGATGAGCGACAGCGCATCTACCGGCTGACCATTGACCAGAATGTCGAGCTTGACCAGATCGGCCTCTTGATAACCGGCCAGATGGTAATCCAGCGAAGCATACCCCTGAGTGCGGCTCTTAAGCTGATCGTAGAAGTCGATCACAATTTCGGCCAACGGCATGCGGTATTTCAAGAGGACGCGCGTCGGGTCGAGGTAGTCCATACTGACAAACACACCGCGGCGCGTGGTCACCAGATCCATAATCGTGCCGATGTAGCGCACCGGCGTGATCACACTGATTTCAACAACTGGCTCCTCAATCGCTTCGATCCGCGATAGATCGGGCATCTCCGACGGATTGGCAACCGTAATGATTTCGCCATCTGACAACAATACCTGATACTCAACCGAAGGCGCGGTAATCAGCAGATCGAGCTTATACTCCCGTTCGAGCCGCTCGCGGACGATCTCCATATGCAGCAAGCCAAGAAAGCCACAGCGGAAACCGAAGCCGAGCGCGGCTGAACTTTCGGGCTGAAACGACAGCGCAGCGTCGTTGAGCTTCAGGCGTTCGAGCGCCTCGCGCAATTCAGGGTAGGCATTTGAGTCAATCGGGTACAAGCCGGCAAACACCATCGGCTTGGCCGGACGATAGCCGGGCAACGGTTCGCTGGCCGGCATATCGACCAGCGTAATCGTATCACCCACCTGACAATCGGCTACACTCTTCAAACCAGTCGCGATATAGCCTACCTCGCCGGCGACCAGCTCGTTTAGCGGCGTCATTGCCGGGCGGAAAACGCCCAGTTCGAGCGTTTCCGCCTGCGCACCCGTGCCCATAAAACGAACCCTATCGCGAGTGGTGAAGACGCCATCGACCACCCGCACGTAGGCAATCACACCCTTATACGGATCATAGTGTGAGTCGAAGATAAGCGCGCGCGCTGGCTGATGACGCTGACCACGCGGTGGAGGAATGCGCTTAACAATCGCCTCAAGGATTTCTGGCACCCCGATCCCCTCTTTAGCCGAGGCCAGAATGGCCTCTTCGGCGGGAATACCGATCACCTTCTCAATCTCTTGCGCCACCTCTTCGGGGTGGGCACCCGGGAGGTCGATCTTGTTCACCACCGGTATGATCACCAGATCATTTTCCAGCGCCAGGTAGGTATTGGCCAGGGTTTGCGCCTCAATGCCTTGTGAAGCATCAACGACCAGCAGGGCGCCTTCACAGGCGGCCAGCGAGCGATTCACCTCATAACTGAAATCGACATGGCCGGGAGTGTCAATCAGGTTGAGCTGATAGATCTGACCATCGGCAGCGCGGTATTCCATGCGCACCGGCTTGAGCTTGATGGTGATCCCCTTCTCGCGCTCAAGATCGAGTGAGTCGAGCAATTGTTCTCGCTGCTCACGCTCGGTAACGGTGCGCGTCAGCTCGAGTAACCGATCGCTCAGCGTCGTCTTTCCGTGATCGACGTGGGCAATGATGCTGAAATTGCGGATGTGAAGTTGATCTGACATGTATCTTTCAAGCGGCAGCAAAGCTGCAAATGTTTCTCAAATAGGCCTACGATGAAGTATACCATAGCCGCTTCGTTATCCGGCGACTTTTCTGGTTGATGAGACACGATGGAAATATCGCGCCCACAGCCAGGCCCCGGTTGTTACATCGCGCTGATTGAAACAAACCACCGCCAGCCCGTATCCGAGGAGTGCTGCGCCCAGCAGCGTCACCAGATCACCGCTGGCCGGCCCTTCATTGAGCGCTGCCGGCGTCGAGGGACGATAGTGGAAGGGCGAGAGTGGACGCAGATATTCCAGATCTGGTGACATACTGAGCAGATTGTAGCCGAGAAAACTGACGACCAGGATGACCGTTGCTAGGGCCAGGGCCACCCGACGCGACGGCGTCAGCGTGCCGAGCCAGAGGCTGAGCGTTTGAAACAAAAAGACGAGCGGCCAATGAGCCACGGTAGCGCGAAACAGATCGCCGGCATCGAGCTGGGTGGTCAACTGGTCACGAATGAACAGAAAGATCACTGCCGCCGCTATGCTGGCGACTCCCAATACCAGCAACGACATCGCGGCCAGGGCGATAGTTTTCGTCGTCACCAGTTGCCAGCGCGTCAATGGCAATGCCAGTTGCAACTCAAGCGTTCCGTTGTCCTCTTCGCCAGCCAGCACCCCGGTTCCGGTCACAATCGCCAGCACACAGAGTAACACGGTAAAGAAATGGAAAATGGTTGAGCCGATATAGCCTTCGAACGTCGCCATAGTCAGGTTACCAAAGGCGCGGTACAACTCGATGCTGGCCAGATCGAGATTGCGCATTTCGACCGGCAATGCCGGGTAGAACGCCATGTAGACGCTAAAGAACGCCAGCATCCCCGCGCTCCAGCCGATCAAGACGCCACGTCGGATCCGTAACTCATGCCAGAACAGGCTGGCCATGATTGCCTCCTTGCGCGCCATAGTAAGCCAGGAAGACCTCTTCCAGCGTCAAAGGCAACGTCTCAACTTCAATGGCCTGGAATGCGCCAGCCTGAGCAAGCACCTGCGCTAACCCTTCGCGCACTTCCAGGGTCACCTCATGTTCGTTCACCGCAAGCAGCGTAATCCCCGGCAGAGAGAAAGCAGTCGCCGGCACCGGTTCGGCAAATCGAAACCGGATCCGATGGACGTATTGCCTTCGTAAAAGAGCATCGATTCGCTCGACCGTTACCAACTGCCCGGCGCGAATGATGCCAACCCGGTCACAGACCGCCTGCACTTCCGGCAGAATGTGCGAAGAGAAGAAGACCGTTCGCCCCTCTTCGCGGGCAGCGCGTACCAGCTCGATGACCACCTGCTGCGCCAGCGGATCCAGACCACCTGTTGGCTCGTCGAGGATCAGGAGTTGGGGACGAAACATCAACGCGGCAATCAGGCCAACTTTCTGTTTATTGCCACGCGAATAGGCGCGCATTGGGCGATCAAGATCAAGCTCCAGTTGCCAGCAGAGTTGTTGCAAATAACTCGCTTCAACTACCCGACCCCGCGCGCCATTGAGCATCGCCAGATACTGGCGCGCGGTAAGATTGTCGGGCAAGCGTAATTCACCGGGTAGATAACCCACCTGTTGCCGGATGAAATGTCCCTCGCGCTGACAATTGCGGCCAAAGATGAGCGCCTGCCCTCGCGTTGGCCGGATAATATCCATCATAACGCGCAGAGTGGTGGTCTTTCCGGCGCCATTGGGGCCAAGAAAACCGAAGACCTCTCCTTGATCGACCGTCAGATCCAACCCTTCCACACCGCGCTGACGACCGTAGTAGACGGTCAGATCGCGCAAATCGATCACCGGTGAACCCATAGGTTTCTCCTGCGAACAGCTCATGCAGGCGGTTTACACACCAGCGACACAATTGCGCCCCTGCTGTTTTGCTGCGTAGAGCGCCTGATCGGCGCGGTCGATCAAGCGTTCGATCACCGTATCTGCCGGCTGCCGACCGGCAACCCCGGCGCTAATCGTGGTCTGGATCGCACCCTTCTCGGTATTGATCACCAGTCCGGCAATCGCAGCGCGCAATCGTTCAGCCAACAGCATGCCTGCCGTCACGTCGGTATTCGGTAACAGCAAAATAAACTCTTCGCCGCCAAAGCGACCGATGCAATCGGCGGCGCGAATCTGGTGCGCCAAAACCTGCGCAACGTGACGCAACACCTGATCGCCGATCAAATGGCCATACTGATCGTTAATCTGCTTAAAATGATCAACATCGATCATGCAAATCGTCAGTGGCCGGTTGTAGCGGGTAGCAATCGCAAACTCGTGCGTTGCCAGTTCATAAAAGTGGCTGCGGTTGTAGACACCGGTCAACCAATCGATGCGAGCCAGTTCAGCTTCGCGGGCCAGCGCGCGCTGCAATTCCCGGTTCGCCATCTCAAGCGCGGCGCGAGCCTGCGCCAGCGCCAGATGGGTGCGCACCCGCGCCAGGACTTCAGCCGGTTGAAACGGCTTGGTCACGTAGTCAACGCCACCCACCTCAAACGCGCGCACTTTATCTTCAGTATCATCGAGCGCGCTGATAAAAATAACCGGGATGTGACTGGTTGCCGGATCGGCCTTCAATTCCTGACAGATCGTATACCCATCAACATCTGGCATCCGAATATCGAGCAGAATCAGGTCGGGCCGGACTGAGCGGGCCGTAGTCAGAGCCATTGCTCCGCGCGTTACCGGACGGACATCATACGATTGCCCCTGCAGTAATTGCGTCAAGAGCAGCAAATTGGCCGGTGTATCATCAACGATCAGAATGGTAGATGATTGATTGTTTGCCATAGATGATTGAACATGATGATGTCTGTTATAACATTGTTTGTCACTATACTACATAGCCGGCTGATGGGGAAGTGGGCAAACGTTCGAGCCAGTCAATGATAGCCTGATAATCGAACGTTTCGATCCATTGTCGCAGTTGATGTGCTTCATCAGGCCGACTGGCCTCGATCTGAGCGGACAGCTCGTGTAAACGGCGAAAGTTGGCTTCGCGCGCCGCCTGGAGCAACGCTGCGCACCATTCAGGATGATACCCATGACCATTTATCGGTATCGCCGGCAGCGTATCGGCAGGCGAATCTGCATACTCAAACTCGACGGCCAGGTGTTGCTCGATGAGCCGGACAACATCCTGATCGCGAAACGGTTTGGACAGAAAATCATTTCCACCTGCTTCCACGACCTGCTCTTGAATGTCACCAAAGACGTGGCCGGAAAGCACAATAATAACCGGTTGGATCAAACCCGGTTCGCCAGCGCATGCTTCGCGGATCTGGCGAGCAACGCTCAGGCCATCAAGCTGCGGCATGCGCAGATCGAGCCAGATCAGATGTGGCTGCCATTCCCGCCAAACTGTCAGCGCCGCCTGGCCATCGGCAACTGATTGCACGGCAAAGCCAAGCCGACGCAGCAGAGCCACCAGAAGTAGAGCGCTGGCTGGCTGATCATCGGCAACGAGCATCCGATATATCGGCTGACCGGGCCGCAAACCGACCGGGTAGCGCGCTGATGAACGATCAGGGAGCGATAACGAAGAGGTAATCGCGGTTTGCAATGGCAGTGACAGGGTAAAACGAGCGCCGTGCCCTATCCCCGCGCTGTACACCGCAAGATCGCCACCCATTAACCGCGCTAGCTCATAGCTAATGCTCAGGCCCAGCCCCACGCCGCTTACTGCCGGCTCCTGATCTGCCTGTTGTCCCTGAAAGAAGGGGCGAAAGAGTTGTTGCTGCTCAAATGGTGAAATACCGATACCGGTGTCCTCAACGGCAAACAAGATACGCTGCGGTGGAGCTAGCTCAACGCGCAGTTGCACTTCGCCGTTGTAAGTGAATTTGATAGCATTGCCCAGCAAATTGATCAAAATCTGGCGCAATTTCGATTCGTCACTGACGATTACTCGCGGCACGTCAGCCGCGCAGGTGACGGTGAATCGCAACTGTTTAGCCTCGGCGCGCGCGCGGAAGAGTGATTGGAGATCGCCGATCAGTTGTCGCACATCGAGCGGGGCCGCCGTGTAGGTATAACGACCGGCTTCGATCTTGGCCAGGTCAAGCACGTCGTTGATCAGCCGCAACAGGTGCTCGCCGCTGCGATTGATAATCTCAAGATATTCGCGCTGGGTTGCGGTGAGATGCTCGTCACGCGCCAGCAGTTGCGCAAATCCCAGAACGGCATGCAGCGGCGTGCGCAGTTCGTGGCTGACATTCGCCAGAAATGCGCTCTTGGCCCGGTTGGCCGCTTCTGCTTGCTGGCGCGCCAAACGCAGTTCGATTTCCGCTTGTTTGCGCGCCGTAATATCGCGCGCCACACCCAATACGACGAGACGCTGGCGCTCATCACGCACAAACGAAGTTACAATCTCGCTATGCACGATATGACCGTCGCGATGCACCAGATCAATCTCTGCTGTCCACGGCGGCGCCGTGATGAGATCGCCTTGCCACTCATGCAGCATATAATGGAGTGATGATTGCACATACCGGGCCGAGTCGGGGGTCAACAGCCTGGCGAACGACATCTCAAGCGCTTCTGCCGCTGAATAACCGATCAGTTTACGAACCGATGGACTGAAAAAGGTAAACCGTTCTGTTTCGGTATCATACAACCAGATCACATCGGTGGCATGTTCGGCGATTAGTCGGTAACGAGCCTCACTCTGCCGCAAAGCCTCTTCAATCCACTTGCGTTCGGTAATATCGTGAACAATACTGATTGCGTGTGGCACTCCCCGAATCGTCACCATTTGCGACGACAGCAAGCACGAGCGCAACTCGCCATCGCGGCGACGAAACTGAAATTCGACGCTGGCGCAACCGCCATCGCGTCGCATCATCTCTGCCCAGAGTTGTCGATCTTCAGGCGAACGCCAGATGTTGAGCGCGACCCCGTCTTTACCTAACGCCTCTGCTTCCGTATATCCGCTGATGTGGGTAAAACCGCGATTCACCTTTACAAAAGCGCCATTGTCCAGCCGCGATAGCAAGACGGCATCCGGCTGGGCCATAAAAATATGTTCGAGCTGCTGCACCGTGTCGCGCTGGGCAACGATCAGTTCTTGATGAACCAGCAAAATCAGCCCAAACGTCCACAACGTGCTGGTCGCAATCGACATCAAATAGGTAGCTGTTTGCCAGGGAGGAGATATTGTCAGCCAGTTCTCTTCTGTGGCCGAAGCGATACCGCGCAACGCAAAAAAGACCCCATTCGTTATGAATACAACGACGAGAAACCAGATGATCGGGCGCAGGTTGGTCTGCAATTCAGGCAGAAAACGCAACCCGATCAAAAATGAACAGATCGCCACCACAACCGAGAAGAGAATCCGTCGTAGCGGTGGCACATCACCGGTGAGCACCAGGATCAGATAAGCTGCCAGGAGCAGAAACGCGATCAGAAACAGCCGCCAGAGCGAAACCCGATCGCCCCAAAATCGTTTGACGCCGTGGTACAGCAATATCATGCCAACGCCGACCATGGTGTGACTGATCGCATGCAGTAAGAGGGGCAACTCGGTTACATCACGCAGTGTGGTCAGGATTAACCCTGCCGCTAATACCCCCATTCCCGCGGCCCAACACCACAAACCTGAACGTGATCGATGGGCGAGCGCCAGACCAACCAGCGCAGCAGTTTGCAAAACGTTGGCAAGATTGAGGGTGATAGACAAGGTTAATAGGTCAACGGTCATCCCTATGCTCCGGCAGCTTCGGCAATTAATTTATATTGTATGCTGAATAGCTGCGGCTTGCATGGATAATCAACACATGTTTGGTTACTGTGATCGATACAACGGTAGGCAGACAATTTCATTAGCGCATGATTGTCAATGGAAGCTGTAATGGTACCGCATCTACGATCTCTCCGTTATGCACATTGAATTTTGCAATAGGAATGCCAACTGAATGCGGATCATTCACTGGCTTAAGATAAACGATGTAGCGTCCATCAACTGCTGGCATCGCTTGCTCCAACCACCATCCTTCTGGCTGAAGCACATTGAGACGTACTTCAGTAGTTTCACGAACCGAGATTCTACCCTGCGCCACCACAACTGGCCGTTCAGTTCCTGCTTCAGCGCCTTGAATCAAAAACAGAATAGTAGAATGCCCGGCAAGCTGAATGCGAAACATATATTGCGCTTCTTCAAAAGCACTTGCTACTGCAATCGCAGCTCCTTTAATATCCGGTAAAATCGCAGTTTCCTGCCAGACTTGGACTCGCACAACACTGAAACGCTCACTTATGCCCCTGACAGTAATCGATTGACCACTTCTCAATGTGACTGTTATCGTCTGACCACCTGCAGCTATCCAGATTGGCTGATCATTGATCCAGATCTGTTGAGATGACAAACTGGCTATCTCTAACAAGATCTTTGCCTGTTCAACTGATTTGCGCAGTAGAATTCGCTCGCTTCCAACTACAATGCTGTTTTCCATCAACGTAATATTCAACATCGATGGATGTCGCGCATGTAGTTGTCCAACATCAGGCACACCTGGTTGATAAATAGCAAGTACATCACGTGACACCTCATAAATGGCTGCACCTTCACCTTGCCAGAGTGGATCGGTAATGACGCCAAACTGGAAATAATCTTCACTCTGGCCCAATACTACATAGTCAAACACCTGTCCGGCTTGTGGTGATTTTTGTTTTGGATAAAACCACAATCGTGACGGACCATAAATGGTTGCACCCGACTCAAGCAATCGTTGCTGCAATGACAGTGCCAACAGACCTGGAATTTGTTCACTACCTGACAGAAAGACCTCCGATTGAGCTATTGGTAATTCGTTGAGAATAGGATCTGGATCAATCTCGTAGACAAGAGAACCATCAACCTCAACCAACCTTTTCAACAATGGACTCTGCTCAGCCCATGCTAATAAAGCAATACTCTTTTCTGTATCTGGCAATTCATGACGATGAATAACTAGTGTATCTACACCTAAACGAGATAGGAAGCGAAGGGCATCGTCGTCTGGTAAACGATTCATCTGATGAAATAGTATGGATGTACCTATTGGAACAAGACCGCTGTATCCAGGAAGAATCTTCCGCCAGTGCTGAGTTTGATAAAACTGCCGTCGCATAATCGATGCGCCTCCTCCTATTCGAGGAGGTACCGGTAGCTCAAGGATAACCCGCCGCTGATATGGATTAGTTTGAGCTAACCAGTGATAAACTGCCGGTACTTTTGGAATATCAATACGAGGGATAGGAATTACCAGATGTTCAATCAATGCCAATGCTGCAATGATCGCTATCAAACTCCCTCGCCAATAATGGAAAAGTCTCATCGCACCGATACCGGCAAGGACACTGAGCGCCATACTCCCAATCATCCACCATCGCGCCGGTACACGTAGCGCTTTCATGCCCGGTACCCAATCGTACAACCATTGATATGGCAATAAGGTAGGAAAAGGTTCGCTGTCAATCGTAGTACGAAACACTGATCCTAAAGACAATACAAATGCAACACCTAATATAGTGATCAAACCGACACCATCACGCCGGGATTGCCTCCAAAGGAACCATGCACCAATGCTGGCAAGAGTGATGGTCAGGAAACCAGGAAATAGATTGAGTTCATCACTGTTATAGGTGTTTACTGGCAAATGCATTCTGGATAATATGTTTCCCGATGGTACTGACAAAAATGCCTGTAAAGGAGCAGATCCACGCTCAAGCTCTGTTGATGAACGAACAATACCAAGCCATTGATAGACTTCGATATATGGTAGGAAAAAAGGTATCATCATAGCTACAGCAACGCATGCCGTAACTACTAATCCGATTATACGTTGTTTGATAGAATACCAGTTTCTCCAATCTAACCATTCATTTGGCCAAAACCAAACACCTGCAAGAATGCCTAAAACAAGCACAGTCATTGGGGCGTAATATATTGCAGCAATTCCTTGTATCCCAGCAAAAACACCAGTTAGCACCGATGCAAACCAAAAAAAGCGTCCTTGCGCAATAGTCATTTGACGCAACCAGTACAGTGCTAGCGGTAGCCACGCTGTTTGTAGCATTTGTAAGTGTGGTAAATGAGACATTCGATAGGTATTGAAAGCAAATAGTGAACCTGCCAGTATAGCACCAAAAGTAATAACCGATTTTGGTTGGTGGCCATGAAAAATTGATCGCATTAATAAGAATACTGCCCAACCGCTAAGCACAAAACTTAACATAACTAACAGATTGTACGCAAGGACAAGTTGTTGATTTGCTAATAATGGCAACGCTAAAATCGCTAAAAAAATATGATGATCACTAAACGCCAACGTATTCGGATAAGGATAGAAAATAGGTGCATTCCAGATGCGCGTCGGATTAGTAAGAATTGCATGAGCATTCCAGGATAATGTCCACAGTTGGAACAATGGATCACTCCCGCTGCCAGCAATAGTTGTTGTTATTTCCAAAGAAAGCGGCCATGTCCATATTACTGTAAGCAGTATGTACCAAACAATGGGCCATAAATTATTCCAGCACTTCTGAATTGTCCGTACCATAGTTGTATAAACCCCTAGAAACTCACGACAACATTACCTGCTATCCTTGTTGGTGTACTACAACTTTTTTACAAATATATCGTATATAAATATATCGTATATTTTTAATCTATAGAATGAATTTAAATAGTTTAAAATAACGCTTTATTAGTATCCAGATTGTTTGATAAACACATCTAATACCAATTGTCTATTGAAAGACCGTATTTCCAATAGAGAAGCCGTTCACTGTCTCGTGTATCCACACCCAGCCGGTCAGCCGTCGCACTCGTGCTGGGTCAGCTGCAAGCCGCTCCAGCTCCCGTTCAATCTCGTCTGCTTCTCCTCCAGGTTCGCATCCACCCTGTCTTCCACCGCGAGCCGAAGCGCTTCAAATACCCACTCCGCTGGGTTTCATGCCAGCGAGGATGCCGGTTGTTCAATCACGTGCACCCCCAACCGCTCTTCCCCGCTTGGCACGATGGCTTGGAGCTCTATCCCAGATCAACACCGTGACCCCCGCTTCCCGCCATCGCTGCAGCACCGCGACAGTCGACTCCTGTTTCGTGTTCGGCGTCCATTGTCAACAACGGTCTCACGACGCTGTTGACCACCAGGTTCAGGTACACCCATTCATCGCGCCGCTCGACCGGCTGCCGCGCCTACATGCGCTGCGCGCTTGATCAGCCCGACTCGCATCGCATCTCCCCAGGCGAGACCTGCGGTCTGCTTGACGCCTGCGCGCGTCAATGCAGCCAGCAAGCCCCCTTGTTCCACGCCTTCTGCGCCGCTCCCGAAGCGCGCGCGGCGACCGGACGAGGCACGTTCTTCTTTACGCCGATACGGGCAACCACCCAGCGCATCCCCAAGGAGGTGTACTCCACCCCGCACGCCTGTGTTGCCCAGTGTATCCCGTCCCAGCTACGCCGAATCTCCCCTCGACTCGCCCGTTCCTTCAATTCCGCTTCCCGCTCAGGGGTCAACCGGGAACGCTTGCCCCGACACCCACCCCGACGGCGGTGTCGCACTGCCGCCAATCCACCCCGACGATACCGCGCCACCCAATCGTGCAGCGTTCGGTCATCTATCCCCACCATCTGCGCTGTCTCCCGCAGTGAATGCCCGTTCCGCAGCCACCATACGGCGCGCAGCCGGGTGCGCTGCCGGGAATCCTGCTCTGCCTTTGACAGATTGAAGCGTGTGGGTTTATCTTCCTGCCAGTTGATGTGCAAACGTTGCCTGCTCATGATACTGTTCCTCCTTGCTCAGGTGTTGTGGCTCTTATCATTGACGAGCTTTGAAACAGCAATTAGTATAACTATTATTCCGGTAACGATACACGAAGTCATCGAATATAGTGTAAACACACCAACTCGTTGCAGAACATCTGCTTAATTTCGAACTGTGGTCGTTCTTGAACATAACCAGATTCGATCAGCCAAGTAGTGGAATCTTGCTCCTAAATTAATACCGAACCCCTGTCAATACCGTTAATGGTATTGGTAACGCCTGAGCAGCTACAATTTGACCGTTGCGCACTTGAAATTGAGCAATCGGTATGCCGTCTGCTGCCGCCAGAGGTTTCACATACGCGATGTAACGACCATCAACCGCATCGTTTACCTGTTCCAGCCATTCCGCTTCCGGCTGAAGCAAATCGATGATTGCGTTCACCGATCCACCATTCGCTACAGCTATCGTGCCGCGAACAAGCGAAACCGGTCGTTCGGTTCCGGCTTCAGCTCCAAGTATTTCAAGGATGATCTGATCGGCGCCGCTTATGCGTCCCGCTATCGAGAGCTGCGCGCCGCTGAGGGCGCTGTCTATGCAGATCGCCACTCCGGTCGCATGCATCTGATTTGGCGTATCACGCCATAATTGTAGCCGCGCGATACTAAAGATGGCTGGATCGCCATCAATTGTCACCGGCTGATCCCGCCGGATTGTCATCACCAACCGTTGTCCACCCGCAGAAACCCGATGCAACTCCCCGTTGATCCGAATATCTTGCTCTTCCAAACTGGCAACATCAAGCGCAAGTGTGGCCTGTTCCAGCCATTCCGGCAGCGCAAACCGGGCGCGATCAATGACAATACTGTCGCCGAGTATTACTACGGTGAGTGTCGCCGGATGGCGCGGATGATATTGACCTGGCTCAGGAACTCCCGGCTCAAACGTTGCTATCAGCGAATTGGCAACTTTATAGATCGCTAACCTGCTGTCTTGCCAGATGACAGCAGTCGGATCGGCGCCGAAGGGTAGTGGATCTTCGTTGATGGCCAGCGCCACATAATCAAACACCTGCCCGGCTTGTGGCTCAGCCAGCGCCGGATAGAAAGAAGGTCGCTGAGGGCCGTAGACGATTCCGCCGGCTTCTTGCCAGCGCCGGGCAAACGACAAAGCTAACATGCCAGGGATGCGACTATTCGCCGAGAGATACAGCGTCGCGCCAGAAATATTTGATGGCAATGTGAGTACCGGCTTGATGGCGTACACCACTGCTTCCCCAATCTTGGCTTTCCGCTCTAACAATACATTCTGATCGGCCCACGCCACCAGCCGTTGAACCTCTGCCGGATCTGAGAAATTGTCCTGATGGATGATTAGAGTATCAATTCCGAGTTTGGCTATCAGGCTCAACGTTCCATCATCAGGGAGGCGCTGGAGCTGACGCGCTAGTTCAAGTGAACCGTGGGGAAAGATGCCGCTGTACCCTGTAACCAGTGACCGCCAGTGATAGATCTGAAAGAATTGTCGCCAGGCGATTTGATCAGACCGCAGTTTGGCATCGACTGGTAATTCCAGCGCGACTCGATGCTGAAGTGAATCGGTTTGCGCCAACCATTGGTAAACCGGAGGCGGTGATGGAATTGTTATCTGCGGCATAGGCCATACCAGATGTTCGAGCAAAGCTATTGTCGCAATTGCCGGCCATAGCCAGCGCCAGGCACGCCATCGCTGCCACCATACTGCTGCTCCGATTCCGGCCAGCACTGCCAGCGCCAGACTGCCCATCATCCACCAGCGCGCCGGCACACGGAGCGAATTGAAACCCGGCACGTGTTCATATAACCATACATACGGCAAAGGGGACGCGATCAATTCACCATCGAAAGCAAGCCGTAACCCAACCCCCAGTGAAAACACGAAACCGGTAGCTACCATAGCGCCGAAAACTAGCGCCGTCCGCCACATGCGTTGTCGGATCAACCAGTGCGCTCCGACAAGCGCAATGACAGCCGCAATCAGACCGGGAAAGAGCTTTAACTCACCACTTCCGCCGGAGGCGACGACTAGTTCACCGGATATCCGATGCCAGAGATTATCAACCGGCACAGCCCGATATGCTTCGAGCGGCGCTGACCATTTGTCAAGTTCAATGATCGAGCGGATAACGCCAATGTACCGATACACATGCATGTAAGGCCACAGCAACGGCAGAGTAATGGTTGCCGCCAGCCCACCCGCCAGCGCCAGGCCAGCCAGATACCGCCTTAGCTCTCGCCATCCTGCCACTGACCGAATCCGCTTCGGCCACAACCAGATCACCGCCGCAAGCCCCAATGCCAACGCCGCCATTGGCGCGTAATAGATTGCGGTAATCGCTTGTAATCCGGCAAACAAACCGGTTAGTAACGCCGCGCGCCAAAATGCCCCACCTGACCGCGCGCTCATCTGACGCAACCAGAACAATGCCAGTGGCAGCCATGCCATTTGCAACATTTGTAAATGGCCGATATGTGCCATCCGGTAAGTGCTAAACGCAAACAACGAACCTGCCAGCAATGCGCCCAGCGTAGCCGCCGACTTGCCAGTGTCCTCAATCAGAAGA
Organism: uncultured Chloroflexus sp.; assembly: GCF_937129525.1. Taxonomy (GTDB): domain Bacteria; phylum Chloroflexota; class Chloroflexia; order Chloroflexales; family Chloroflexaceae; genus Chloroflexus. The sequence continues at coordinate 75,183 of NZ_CAKZNK010000046.1, forward strand.
TTGCGAGTAAGCAAAAAAACTGACCATCCGGAGAGCGCGAAACTGAGCATCACCAGCAGGTTATACGCTAACACCACCTGCCCGCAGGCGAGGATCGGTAACATCAATAGAGCCAGTGGCAGGTGATGATCACTGTAAGCTAGCGTGGTGGCATATGGAAAAAAGATTGGCGCATCCCATACGCGGGTTGGATGATTGAGCAGCGCATGAGCATCCCACGCCAATGTCCACATCTGAAACAGCGGATCGACACCATGACCTGGCACGACCGTCGTAAGATTGAAGACCAGTGGCCATGTCCAGAAAACGGTCAGCGCAAAAAACCAGAACAATGGCCAACCGACCAGCCACCACCTTTGCATCGTCTGGCGTAGATTGATACGCATAGAGTGCTCTTCCGGCTCATCAGTCATATTGGTGCTGCGCTATATCCGCGCCATCATATCACGCGCTTGCGCACTGGCAAGATGCGCCAGATATCAGCAATACCATTGGAGCACACATCCCGCATGTCTGGCGGGCATTGTCGCGCAACTGTATGTTCCGTGGCAACAAACGAGATCCAGCGCCAGAATGACCAGCGAATAATTGCGATCTATCCACTTCGTAAATACAGCGACAATACACAGTTGCCAAAGCGCGACACTATTTTACCGCTCGCAACTATTGCGCATGCTATACTGAGACTCGCCAATATCCAGTCGATCCATCGCTCAACGCACTGTTAGCAACGTTGCCCGCGCGACTTATCTGACGCGAGCGAGCGCGATCATTCGTTCACATGGAGGAACGCCAATGACTCAGCGCGACACTGAATCAAATGCCGCTGCGCCACTCACTCTTCGCGCCCGCATTGAACTCTTACGGCAACGCCGTCGCCATCTTGAACAGGGTGGCGGCCCTGAGCGGATTGCCCGCCAGCATCAATCCGGCAAACTCACTGCCCGCGAACGGGTTCATCTACTGATAGATCACGACACCTTTCAGGAGCTGTACCTCTTTTCGCGCCATCGTTGCACTGCCTTTGGCATGGCCGACAAAGAGATGCCCGGCGAGGGAGTGATTACCGGTTGCGGGAGTGTCGATGGTCGTCAGGTGTTTGTAGCAGCGCAGGATTTTACCGTTGCCGGCGGTTCAGTTGGTGAGATGCATGCCGATAAGATCTGTCAGACGATGGATCTTGCGCTCAAATGTGGTTCGCCATTCATTACGATCAATGACAGTGGCGGCGCCCGCATTCAAGAGGGTATTGATGCGCTGAGCGGGTATGGCCGCATCTTTTATCGCAACGTCCTCCTCTCTGGGGTTGTGCCACAAATTGCGATCATCGCCGGGCCTTGCGCTGGCGGCGCCGCTTATTCGCCCGCGCTCATGGATTTTATCATTATGGTGCGCGGGAGTGAGATGTTCATTACCGGCCCGGAAGTGCTCAAACAGGTAACTGGTGAGCATGTAACCGGCGAAGAACTCGGCGGTCCCGAAGCGCAAGTGCGGAGTGGCGTCGCCCACTTTATTGCCGACAATGACCAGGAGGCAATTGCCCTGTGCAAGCGCTTGCTTGGCTTTTTGCCGTCAAACAATCTCGAAGATCCTCCTGACCGCAGCGATGGTGAATTGCGCTTTTTCACCGATCCTGCGCTCGATACAGTTATCCCCGATGATCCCCGCGAACCTTACGATGTCATCCCGATTATCAAGCGACTGGTAGACGATGGTGACCTGCTTGAAGTGCAGCGCGGGTTTGCCGATAACGCGGTGATTGGCTTCGCCCGCATCGATGGCAATACGGTTGGCATTGTTGCCAATCAGCCGATGGTGATGGCCGGCGTCCTCGATATTGACGCCTCAGACAAAATTGCGCGCTTTGTTCGTTTCTGCAACGCCTTCAATATTCCGATCATCACCTTCGTTGATGTGCCCGGCTTCTTGCCCGGTGTCGCTCAGGAGCGTGGTGGAATCATTCGGCACGGCGCCAAAATGCTGTTCGCATATTCGGCGGCGACGGTTCCCAAGATCACGATCATCTTGCGCAAAGCCTATGGCGGCGCATACCTGGCAATGTGCGGCAAAGACCTCGGCGCCGACCGCGTGGCGGCCTGGCCGAGTAGTGAGATTGCCGTGATGGGACCGGAAGGCGCGGTTAACATCATCTTCCGCGACCAGATTAAACAGGCGGAAGACCCGGCTGCCGCCCGCGCCGAGTTCCTGCGCCTCTATCGGGCTGAATTCGCCACTCCTTATGTTGGCGCCGCGCGCAATCTGATCGATAGCATCATTGCTCCCAGTGAAACGCGCCGTTATCTCAGTCTGGCGCTGGCGTCATTGCGCACCAAACGCGAATTTCGCCCACAGAAAAAGCACGGCCTGGTGCCTCTGTAAAAACTATTCATGTCGGTAAAACCGAAGGAGGCTGCATGATCGACCCTACCGCCGATCCGTTGATCGTTGCGCTGCAAATCACGATTACCGGCTTAAGCATTGTTTTCATCGTGCTGGCGATTGTTGCGCTAATGCTGAGCGCATTGAGCGTCAGCCAGCGACTGTTGCAACCCAAAGAGGCTGCGCTGGACCAGCCTGTCTCGCCACCAGCATCGCAACCGGTGGCCGCCGATCAGCTCGATCCTCACCTGATCGCCATTTTGACGGCTGCCGCCGTAGCGGCGCTTGACCGTCCGGTGCGCGTGCTGCGAGTGCGTTACTATCGTCAACCACCCCTGGTATGGGCGCGCCTTGGCCGCGTTAGCGTCATGGCGGCGCGTCAGTTACGTCGCTGATATGCCTCGCGCTGATAGCCACAGGATAATGTCTGAACGTTGTCGGTAAAGACTACAGCGAGTGGAGACAGTATGAAACGCTTACGGATTACCGTGAACGGCGTGAGCTACGAAGTCGAGGTGGAGGTGCTGGCAGATGATGACGAGGCGGCATTGCATGCGCCTACCAGCTTCAATGCATTGCCGCCACCCGCCAAATCTGACCATCCGCCACCGATGCCTTCATCAGCCGCCACCCCTAACGCCAGCGCAACCGGCCCAGGAGTGCTGGTCTCACCTATCGCCGGCATCGTTGCCGAGATTAAGGTGAATGTTGGCGATCAGGTAAAAGAAAATGATCCTTTGGTCGTTATTGAAGCGATGAAGATGAACTCGAATGTGAGTTCGCCAGTCGCCGGCACTATTCGCGCTATCAATGTGAAAGTTGGCGACTCAGTGCGGCAAGGTCAACCATTGCTGGAGTTTGCCTGATGGAATGGCTGATCGGCTTCTTTGAGGCAAGCGGGTTGGCTCATTTGGCCTGGGGCAACCTGCTGATGATCATCGTCGGGTCTGTGTTTATCTACCTGGCGATTGCCCGCAACTTCGAGCCGTTGTTGCTGGTGCCGATAGGTTTTGGTATCATTCTCGGCAATATGCCGTTTGAGCCGGGAATGGGGCAGGGTGTGTACGATCAGGGGAGCGTCCTCAACTACATCTACTTCGGTGTGATCGCCGGTGTGTTCCCACCCCTGATCTTTCTCGGCATCGGCGCAATGACCGACTTTTCGGCGTTGATTGCGCAACCACGCCTGATCTTGCTTGGCGCTGCCGCTCAGCTCGGCATCTTTTTTACCCTGATTATGGCAGTCCTGCTGGGTTCGCGCTTACCATTCCTCGATCTGGCCAGCGCCGACGATCCCATGCGTCTGCTGCGCGCCGCTGCTACGATCGGGATTATCGGCGGCGCCGATGGTCCGACGACCATCTTCATTGCTTCGCGGCTGGCCCCCGATCTCCTTGGCGCGGTTGCGGTGTCGGCCTATTCGTATATGGCACTGGTTCCGGTTATTCAGCCGCCGATTATGCGCCTGCTCACAACCCGCGAAGAACGCCTGATCCGCATGCCGCCACCGGCAGAAATCAGCCGCGCGCAACGCATTCTTTTCCCCATTATCGGCCTGATCGTCTGCGTGTTGATTGTGCCCGATACGCTTCCCCTCCTCGGCATGCTCTTCTTCGGCAACCTGCTCAAAGAAAGCGGAGTCACCGAGCGCTTGGCCCGCACTGCGCGCAGCGCCCTTATCGATAGCGTCACTATTATGCTGGGATTGACCGTCGGCGCCAGCACACAGGCCAGTAACTTTCTCACGCCACGCTCAATCGCGATCTTCGCTCTCGGCGCATGCGCATTTGCTATTTCAACCGCGGGTGGCGTATTATTCGCTAAATTCTATAATCTCTTCACAAAGAACAAGATCAATCCACTCATTGGCGCCGCCGGAGTCTCGGCAGTGCCGATGTCTGCTCGCGTTGCCCATTCAGTAGCTCAGGAGGAAGATCGGCAAAATTTCTTGATCTGGCAGGCAATGTGCCCAAATGTCGCTGGCGTGATTGGTTCGGCAGTTGCTGCCGGCGTATTGCTGGTCATTTTACGCTGACCGGCGCCAGCAGGCGACGGGCAAGTTGTGGCCATTCGGGCAAGAGTCGCAATGCCGTGCAGAGCATAACCATATCAACACTGCCTTCTTGTATAACGGCATCGGCGAGCCATGGATCACTGAGCTGACCCGAACCGATAACAATCGCTTCACTGACAATTCGGCGCACGCCGGCTATGAGCGGAATTGTCCAACCGGGAAAGCGAGCCACATCGGGGGTATACCGATTCAAAGTCACATCGAGCAGTTGGACGCCGGCAGCCACTGCTCGTCGGGCAATCAAGCGCGCATCTTGATGGCTGAGGCCACCGGGAATCAGTTCGGCGACCGGCATACGGAGGCCAATCCAGAGCTGGCGGCCGAACTGCTGACGCAACTGTTCCAGCATGAGCAAGATGGGCTGAATGCGTTCGCTTGTTGGCCCATGCGCGCCATTGCTTGACCATCGCGTCGGTGACACCAGACCTGCCAGCGCGCCATCATCGGCAATCGAGAGAAAGATACCATCTGCGCCAGCGGCCAGCGCGCGCCAGGCAGCAAGGCGATACTGTTCGCTGAGCTGCGCAATCGGGTACTGGCCGGCTGGCGCTTCAAGCAGAAAGGCGATCCGACTGCCAAAGGCATGCGCTGCGGCTGTCAATCGACGCAACCCCGACGTAAAGCAATCGTGCCAGATTCCCAGATGGGGAATCGCCGTTGATGGCTGGCAAACGAGCAGTGGTTCGGTAATAATGAAGCCTACACCTGCCTGCGCTCGTCGCTCATAATAACTGGTCAGCGCGGCATGGCAGAAACCGTCTTCGCCAGCCAATCCACTCGGCGCCGGCGCCATCACAATCCGATTGATCAAATACCGGCCTCCGACCTGAAGCGGCGTGAAGAGATCAGCCATACCACACTCACTCGTATAGTATCTTCGCTGTAAGTATAGCCAGAGAGTTCGATCTTCGGCAAGAGATAGAGGCAATAGCTTGACCTGATCTGATATGATGATAAAAAATGCCTGTCACCACCTGCCTGCGAAAATCCTGGTAGTCTATGTCGATTGTTTACTGCAGGAATTCGGCGCGTCAAAGACTCATCCTGACCGCACTTTTCACGCTCTGGTTGGGCAGCCTGGGTCTGATCTGGATCGTTACTGCCGCTGCCGCGCAGCCAGTCACCAGTCTTCATCGCCTCCCCATGGCGCGCGTGGTCTACTTTCCTACCACCGGTCATCACCTGTCTAACCGGGTTGGCTTCCTCGACTTTTGGCGCGCCAACGGCCAGCTCCACACCTTCGGCATGCCGATCAGCGAAGAACTGGTCATCGACGGTCGTATCGTTCAGTATTTCGAGCGGGCTCGCTTCGAATACCATCCTGAATACGCCGGCAAGCCGCAACAAGTGCAGCTTGGTCTGATCGGACGGGAATGGCTTGAACGATCAGGTTTACTGAAGCCGGCTGTTGCGGCAAACAACAGCGGCGCCTTCTTCCCCGAAACAGGATATACGCTTGACGGAGAGTTTCTAGAGTTCTGGGAGCGACGAGGCGGTTTGCCGATTTTCGGTTTTCCCATTAGTGCTGAGACTCAAGAAGACGGGACAATCGTACAATACTTCGAACGCGCGCGCTTCCGTTACCATCCCGAAGCGCTCTCGCCATTCTTGCGCCGGCAACAGTCTATCTACGGCTTTGATCTCGATGCGCTTCACGAAGTGCAGATCGATGACCTTGGTCACCAGCTCGCCCATCTGCTTGGCATTAACACCAGGCCGGTTGCCCGCCTGCCCGGCGCAGTCGATTGGAGTCCGGCGTTATGGTCGCGCCGGATCGAAGTCGATCTGAGTCGTCAATATCTCTTTGCCTACGAAGACGATTTGCTTGTCTTTACTGCGCCGGTCGCAACCGGTCGAGATGGATTTAATACACCGCGCGGCGAGTTTACGATCTACTATCGACTTCCCGAACAGACAATGGCCGATTGTCTGGGAGGCGAATGCTGGTACGTCCCGAACATTCCCTGGGTACAATATGTGGTTGGCGGCGTGGCGCTGCACGGCACCTACTGGCACAATGCCCACGGCACCGGCGCGCGGATGTCGCATGGCTGCATTAATCTGCGGATCGATGACGCCCAATGGCTCTACGAATGGGCCGATCTCGGCGTGGCGGTCACAGTGTATTGACACATAGGGTTACCATCCAACCAGCACTGCCCGCCAACATCATCGTCGCTTACAATCGCAACATGCTATAATGGCGTCAATACTCGCGCTCTTTCAACTCCAACGGATGCCGCTATGTTCTACGTACCTGATGGCGTGCCGCCGCTCATAACCGGCTCGCTCGCTCGTCTCGAACGCGCCTTGCCTCAGCCCGGTGAGATTCTGGTCAGGCAGGGAGGGCGCGTCGAACCGGATGATGTGATAGCGCGCGGCTTGCGACCAAATCCGCCATATGTCATCAACCTGGCTCGCGCCTTATCCTTACCCCCAACCATGGCGGCACGGGCCGTTGTTGCCCCAATCGGTCAGCCAATTAATGCCGGCGCAGTGCTGGCCCGTCGGCGCGGATTGCCCGGTCGTCGGGTCATAAGCCCTGTCAATGGAATCCTGCATGCGGTTGATCCGGCAACCGGCTATGCCTTCATCAGGCCTGAACCACAACAAATCACGCTGACTGCCGGGATTCGCGGCGTTGTCATGGAGATTATCGATAATCAGCGCGTGGTTATCGAAACACCTGCGGCCCAACTGTACGGCATTTGCGGATTCGGGCCCGATTGCAATGGTGTCACCCGCCTGCTGACGTTCGATCCTGACGAGCCGATTACTGCCGAAATGGTCGATGCCCAAAGTATATACTCGGTCATCATCGGCGGTAAAGGCATCAGCGCTGCCGCATTGCGCAAGGCGGTTGAACATCAGGTGCGCGGAATCATTATTGGTAGCATCGCCGAGCGTGAACTGCGCGCATTTTTCCAGTGGGCTAAACGCATACCCTGGAAAATCGGAAGTCGCAACTGGCAGTGGGCCGGCCAAACCGACTCACCCATCACCATTGTGCTTACCGAAGGAATTGGAAACGCGCCAATGGCCGCGCCGCTGTTCGAACTGCTCGCCAATAACGATCGACGCGAAGTTTTTATCGAGAGCAATACCAGTCTACGCCAGCCTCATCGCCGTCCGCAGATCATCATCCCCCTTTCCCGCAGCAGCACCACTGCGCTCGAACCACCCCGTCCTCCCCTTCGGCCTGGCGCCCTGGTGCGTTTGCTCGACCACGATCACCTCGGTCAAACCGGACGGGTACGCAACCTGCCGCCCCTGCCCTATCGTCTCCCTTCTGGTGTGCGCGCGGCTGCGGTTGAAGTGCTACTCAACACTGGCGAAGCGATCTGGCTGCCGCGGAGCTGCATTGAAGTGCTGGCCTGAAATCGACCGACTTCGCCTCGAAAAACTGTTTCACGCTAGAGTTATTTCGGGTATACTAGTGGTCGATAGTAAATAATGACACATCAAGCGATACCGCGAGAGAATTCAATGACCTACCGTATCGTCGTGGTCGCCCGCACAAACCCCGTGCTCCGCCGCCTGCCCGAAGCGCTGGCAGGTGACGCACAGGTACAAATGTTTGAATCGGCCAATGATGCGCTCTGGTCGATCAGCACTGAACCTCCGGATCTGGTGCTGAGCGAACTCGATCTCGATGAGATGAGTGGTCTCGATCTGGCCGAGATTGTTCCTAACTTCGACCCCCACACTCGCGTTGTCTTATGGGGGAAGGGGTTGAGTGCCGCTGACCGTGAACGAGCGCGGGCCGCCGGTGTTGCCACTGTGCTCAGCGGTGAGATCAGCCTCGATGCGGTGCGCGCTGCTGTTGCAACTGCGCTCGACACACCGCGCGCCGAACCGGTATCACTTGCCGCGCACTCCGCTCCGGCGCATCCGGTGACCGACAAACCTGATCCAACATCATCGTCGGCGGCTAAACCCGAACCTGTAACCACAGAATCTACCCGTCCGGCTGCTGCGACAAGCCCGATCCAGCCGCCGGCTGGCAAAGCAGCAGAATCGGCGCCGCCAGCGGAAGATTCTGCTCCACGCCGCTCTTTCACCCCGGCGCGAATCGTATTGCCATCACGCGCCGAGCGTGAAGCTGCCGAGCGCGCTGCTCGCGAGGCCGCCGAACGCGAAGCTGCTGAACGCGAAGCTGCCGAACGCGCCGCTCGTGAAGCGCATGCCAGAGGAGGCCTGGCTGCCCGAACGCGGGCCGCCGCCGATCGGCGCGCTGCCCAGACAACTACGCCATCGGCCAGCCCATCGCCAGCTACGCCAGAACCGCCGCTGGGATGGCGAAGCGATGGTCGTAACCTGATCGTCACCGAACAAAACATCGCGGCGATTCGCAGCGTGATGAGTCAGCTTGGTCAGGATCTCGGCACTCAGAGTATTATGTTGACCGATCGCGCGGGCATGATCCTGGTCGAAACCGGTGACAAAGGGAACCTGCCCCTCATGGTTGTTTTGCCACTCCTCTCAACCGGTTTCTCGACCACCGGCGAAGTCGCTCGCCAGCTTCGCGAGGAAGATGCAACCAGCGTTTATATTCACGAAGGCGCCAACATCGACCTGTATTGCTTTGATGTCGCGCAACGATTTTTGCTGGTGCTGGTTTTCAACAAGCGAGTAGCCAGCTCAAAGATTGGCGCTGTGTGGGTCAATGCCAAACGCGCGATCCGCGAATTGCGCGATGTGCTGGCGCGGTAGCGCCAGACTATCCTGCGGGGAACGACTCACATCGCAACCCCGACAATAGTTACACCATTCCACCAAAAAACCGAAACATTGTCACGAACAACAGGGGCGCAGCAATGTTCGCCCCTGTACTGTTGCCAGATAACGATGGCAGACCCGTCAACCAGGTTACAACCACCGATCATAAGAACGGGTGACACCCGCTTTCCATATCGAAACTGCGTCGTCGCGCGACGGCGCCGCGCCGCCCTGCGCGAGTTGCCCATAGCGCACAGCTATGGTATACTCGCGACGGCCTCGCAAAACAGCACCAACCGTCATAGCAGAAGAATAATCAATTTGCGAAAATTTGCGAGGTACGTTATACTGATTGTGAAAGGTAGAACAAAATAGGTGGTTGTTCGCGCTGAGCAAGGCAGCAGCGTCCTATGACACCGTGAATGCTGCGCGATGCCCGGCACTGTCGAACAGGAGGTAGGCGTTGTCAACGCGGACTCGAAACATTCTCATTATCGTAGGGGCGCTCATCATCTCGATCGCCAGTCGCTTCTTCCTCTATACTGGCCCACCGCACGTCGAAGTTGCCGCCGAAGTCATCTTTGATGGCATTCCCGGTTTTCCCATCACCAATTCATTCGTCGTCACCATCATTATTGATATTTTTGTGATTGCGCTGGCCGTAGCCGCCACCCGCAATCTGCAAATGGTGCCGCGCGGATTGCAGAACGTGATGGAGTTCATCCTCGAATCGTTGTACAATCTCTTCCGCAACATCAATGCGAAGTATGTCGCGACTGCCTTCCCGCTGGTAGCAACGATCTTCCTCTTCGTACTGTTCGGTAACTGGTTCGGCTTGCTACCGGGTGTCGGCTCGATTGGCGTTTGTCACGAGAAGCACAAAGAAGAGCATAGCGCGATGATTGAAGAGCGCCTGGCGCTCGCCGGGCCGGCTAGCGTGTTGGCAGCCGAAAGCGAGGAGGCGTATGACACATGCGCCGCGCAAGGCAAGAAGCTGGTGCCCCTCTTCCGCGCGCCGGCGGCTGACCTCAACTTTACCTTCGCGATTGCTGTCATCTCGTTCGTGTTCATCGAGTACTGGGGCTTCCGCGCGCTTGGCCCTGGCTATCTGAAGAAGTTCTTCAATACCAACGGCATTATGTCGTTCGTCGGTATCATCGAGTTTATCTCAGAAATCGTCAAGCCCTTTGCGCTGGCCTTCCGTCTTTTCGGCAATATCTTTGCCGGTGAAGTGCTACTGGTAGTGATGGCTTTCCTCGTGCCGCTCTTGCTACCACTTCCCTTCTACGGCTTCGAGGTGTTCGTTGGTTTCATCCAGGCGCTGATCTTTGCGCTGTTGACCTACGCCTTCCTGAACATTGCCGTGACCGGCCACGATGAGGAGCATGCACACTAGTTTGCGTCCTCGCGCGGCGTCAGCCGCGAGTGTTTCATTGCAAGGGTTCGTCGCAGAGTTTGCTATAAGGAGGCATCTCAATCATGGAGGGTTTGAATCTCGTCGCAACCGCGCTCGCAGTTGGTTTGGGCGCTATTGGGCCGGGTGTCGGCATCGGTATCATCGTGTCAGGCGCGGTGCAGGCGATTGGCCGCAATCCTGAAATCGAGAATCGGGTCGTTACCTACATGTTTATTGGTATCGCCTTTACCGAAGCGCTGGCAATCTTCGGTCTGGTGATTGCGTTCTTGATCGGTTTTGGCGTGTTGCAGTAGAGCACATTGCGCGTTACGGGAGGTTTGAAGGGTGGAAGCATTAGGCATTAACCTGACCCTATTTCTCGCGCAACTGATCAACTTTCTGCTCTTGATCTTCATTCTGCGCGCGCTGTTGTACAAGCCGGTAATGAACCTGCTTAACGAGCGCACCAAGCGGATCGAAGAGAGCGTCCGCGACGCTGAGAAAGTGCGTGAGCAGTTGGCCAATGCCAGGCGCGACTACGAAGCTGAGCTGGCCAAAGCGCGCCAGGAAGCGGCCCGGATCGTGGCGCAGGCCCAAGAGCGCGCCAAGCAGCAGGAAGCTGAAATCATTGCGCAGGCCCGCCGCGAAGCTGAGCGTCTGAAAGAAGAGGCGCGCGCCCAGGCTGAGCAAGAGCGCGCCCGGATGTTGAGCGAGGCTAAGAGCCAGATCGCTGATCTGGTAACGTTGACGGCTAGCCGTGTGCTCGGCGCCGAATTGCAGGCCCGCGGCCACGATGCGTTGATTGCCGAGTCGCTGGCGGCGCTCGATCGCCGCAACTAACGTCGTGGCACTGGTCTGATCCAGGCTGCGTGAGGAAACAGAGAGTATGGCAACGACCATTGATGCACGGGCATTGGCCAACCCACTGATAGAAGCGCTGCTAACAACCGCCGCCGAGCAGATTCGAGCAGTGGCGCCGCGGATTGCTGGCCTGTCGGCCAGCGATGCTGCGGCGGCCCTGCCGGCAGATCTGCTGCCACAGGTGCGTAACTTCTTGCTCTCGATGGCTAAAGAAGGTCTCACCGGCGAATTGCACGCAGTGGCTGAAGCCATCCAGACTTACCTGGAAACCGGCAGTCGCGTCATCGACGCCAGTGTGACCAGCGCGATTGAGTTGAACAGTGAGCAGAAGGAACGCATTGCCGGTGAGTTGCGCCGACGCTACGGCGATGTGCATGTGACGTATCATGTTGATCCGACGCTGATTGGCGGTTTGATCATTCGGGTAGGCGATCAGGTGCTTGACAATAGCCTGCGCGCCCGCCTCAGCGCCATTCAGCGCGCATTGCAGGCAAGTTAATTTCAGCACTCAGCTCGCTGGCCCGGTATTGCCGGCTACCAGCGCGACGGAGTAGAGCATGACGACGATTACTGAAGAATTGATCGCCCGGCTGAAGCAGGGGATCATCAGCGGCGTCGACCTTCAGCCGCGTCAGGTCAATGTCGGCACGGTGATTGCCGTCGGTGACGGTGTCGCGCGGCTGTCCGGCCTTGATCAGGTTGTCGCCTCTGAGATCGTAGAGTTCCCGCCTAAGGCTGGCCGGAATGAGTCGATTTATGGCATTGCCCTTAACCTCGAACAGGATAGCGTCGCTGCAATCATTCTCGGCGATGACGAAACGATTGAGGAAGGGGATATGGTTACCTCGACCGGGCGCGTGATTTCGGTTCCGGTCGGGCAGGGTCTGTTGGGCCGCGTGGTCAACCCGCTCGGTCAGCCAATCGATGGCAAAGGCCCGATTGTCTATGAGAAGACACGCCCGATTGAGCGCATCGCTCCCGGTGTCATTACCCGTAAGTCGGTCGATACACCGGTTCAGACCGGTATTATCGCTATCGATGCCCTGATCCCGATCGGTCGCGGTCAGCGTGAGCTGATTATCGGCGACCGCCAGACCGGAAAGACGGCAGTTGCCATCGACACGATCCTTAACCAGAAGGGTCAGGGGATGGTGTGCATCTACGTCGCGATCGGTCAGCGCCGCGCCCAGGTCGCGCAGGTGGTGGGTACTCTTGAGCGCTTCGGCGCAATGGAGTATACGATTGTGGTGTCGGCAACTGCCTCCGAGAGCGCCGCGCTCCAATATATTGCCCCCTACGCCGGTTGCGCGATGGGTGAAGAGATTATGGAGAACGGCGTAATGCTCAACGGGCAACTGGTGAAGGATGCCCTGATTGTCTATGATGATCTGAGCAAGCACGCTGTGGCTTACCGGCAGGTCTCGCTCTTGCTGCGCCGCCCACCAGGCCGCGAAGCGTATCCCGGCGACGTGTTCTACCTGCACTCGCGCTTGCTCGAGCGTGCCGCCCGCCTTAATGAGGAATACGGTGGCGGTTCGCTGACGGCGCTACCGGTGATCGAGACCCAGGCTAACGACGTGTCGGCCTACATTCCGACGAACGTTATCTCGATTACCGACGGGCAAATCTACCTTGAATCTGACCTGTTTAACGCCGGTCAGCGCCCGGCACTCAACGTGGGTATTTCGGTGTCGCGTGTAGGTGGCGCAGCCCAAACCCGGGCAATGCGCGCTGTAGCCGGTAAGCTGAAAGGCGAGCTGGCTCAGTTCCGCGACCTTGCTGCCTTCGCCCAGTTTGCCAGCGATCTCGACGCGACCACCAAAGCGCAGATCGAACGCGGTCAGCGCCTGCAAGAACTGCTCAAGCAGCCCCAGTATCAACCGCTGGCCGTCGAGGATCAGGTGGCCGTGCTCTACGCGGCAACCAACAACTACCTTGATGATGTGCCGGTGCCGATGATTACGAAATGGCGTGATGATTTCCTGGCCTTCTTGCGCACCGCCCATCCAGAGGTGCGGAAGCTGATCTACGACAATCGTCTTGATCGCAAGTTCCCTTCGCCTGAAGTGAAAGAGGCCCTGGAATCGGCAATCAAGGAATTTAAGGCAACCAGCAACTATAGCTAACAGCAACACCGGCGGGCGGATCATACGCCCGCTCGCCGGCTGATTGACTGTAAAGGGTTCGATATGGCGAGCAGTCGCGAGATTAAGCGCCGCATTCGTTCGGTCAAAAACGTTGCTCAAATTACGCGAGCAATGGAGATGGTCTCGGCTTCCAAGATGCGGCGCGCGCAACGAAATGTGTTAGCTACCCGGCCATACGCTGACCGCATGCGGGAGGTGATGGCCAATCTGACAGCGCGGGTCGTCGGCGCGGCCCGCCGCGGGACGCTGCTCGAGAAACGCGAGACAGTGAAGAGTGTGGCGTTGCTGGTGGTAACCCCGGATCGCGGCCTCTGTGGTAGCCTGGTCGCCAACGTCTTGCGCCGCGCCGGGCGCTTTATTACCGAGCAACGAGCAATGGGACGCACGGTTGATGTCTATACCTTCGGGCGAAAAGGGCGCGATTTCTTCCTGCGCACCGGCTTTGCGCCCGCCGGTGAAGCAACCCGGCTTGGCGATGCGCCAAAGCTCGAGGCCATCCTCGGCGTGGCCATCAGTGCCATCAGTGGCTTCCAGTCGGGCAAATATGATGAACTCTATATTGTCTACAGCGAGTTCATCAATACGCTTGTGCAACGACCGGCGATTAAACAATTGTTACCGGTCGAAAGCCCCGCTATCTCGACCACGACAAACGTCGATTACACCTACGAGCCGGGCGAAGAAGAGGTGTTGAATAGCATTCTGCCGCGTTATGTGGAAACCCAGATCTACCAGGCCGTGCTGGAAAGTATCGCCAGTGAGCATAGCGCGCGTATGGTAGCGATGCGGAATGCCACCAACAATGCGAAGGATCTCGTGCGCGATCTAACGCTCTCATTCAACAAGGCGCGGCAGGCCGCCATTACCAAAGAGGTCAGCGAGATCGCTTCGGGCGCCGCTGCACTCACACCAGTTAATGCTTAGAGGAGGAGCCGATGCCGGCAAAGGGGGTTATTCAAGAGATTATCGGCGTGGTGATCCGGGCGAAGTTCCCTGAGGATCAGGTGCCGGAAATCTATAACGCAATCGAAATTCCACTGGAAAATGGCGATCGCCTCGTCTGCGAGGTGCAGCAGCAACTCGGCAATGGCGTGGTGAAGGCGGTCGCAATGGGTTCCACCGACGGCTTGCGCCGCGGCCTCGAAATAATCGACACCGGTCGCCCAATCGCCGTTCCGGTTGGCCCGGCCACGCTAGGACGAGTGTTTAATGTATTGGGCGATCCGATCGATGGCCTGCCACCGATCGGTCCAGAGGCTGAGCGTCGCCCTATTCACCGCGATCCGCCGAGCTTTGAAGAGCAGAATACGCAGGCGCAAATTTTTGAAACCGGGATTAAAGTGATCGACCTGATCGCGCCATTTACGCGCGGTGGTAAGACGGCTATCTTCGGTGGCGCCGGCGTGGGTAAGACGGTCGTTATTCAAGAGCTGATCGCAAATATCGCGAAAGAGCAATCGGGCTTCTCGGTGTTTGCCGGCGTCGGTGAACGTTCACGCGAAGGTAATGACCTCATCCACGAGATGAAGGAAGCTCGTATCGACGAAAATACCACCGTGTTTGACAAGACGGTGATGGTCTTCGGTCAGATGAACGAGCCGCCGGGCGCCCGCCTGCGGGTAGGACTAACCGCGCTGACTATGGCCGAGTACTTCCGCGATGAGGGGCGTGATATTCTGCTCTTTATCGATAACATCTTCCGCTTTGTGCAGGCCGGTTCTGAAGTGTCGTCGCTTTTGGGCCGTATGCCGTCGCAGGTGGGTTATCAGCCGACCCTGGGCACCGAGATGGGTGAACTGCAAGAGCGGATTACCTCGACCAAACGCGGCTCGATTACGTCGATGCAGGCGGTGTACGTGCCGGCAGACGACTATACTGACCCGGCGCCGGCAACCGTGTTTAGTCACCTCGACGCGACGATCTCGCTCGAGCGCAGCATTGCCGAACGCGCGATCTTCCCCGCCGTCGATCCACTGGCGTCAACTTCGCGCATTCTCGACCCGAACATCGTGGGCGAGGAGCACTACCGGGTAGCGCAAGAGGTCAAGCGCGTGTTGCAGCGCTACAAAGACCTCAAAGACATTATTGCTATTCTCGGTATGGAAGAACTGAGCGACGAAGACAAGCTGACCGTTCAGCGCGCGCGCAAGATCGAGCTGTTCTTCTCGCAGCCATTTACTGTGGCGCAGCAATTCACCGGTCGCCCTGGCAAGTATGTGCCGGTGAAGAAGACGGTTGAGAGCTTTGCCCGCCTGCTCAACGGCGAGGGTGATCACATCCCCGAGTCGTTCTTCTATATGCAGGGCGACTTCGATGACGTGCTGGCCACTTACGAGGCGAGCCAGAAATAAGTTCGGATCGGCGGCGCGGTTTACCCGCGCCGCCACCTGAGCTGAATGGCAGGTAGAAGGAGCAGTCTATGCCCATCCACTTAGAGATTGTCACTGCCGAGCGGGTGATCTTGTCGGACGATGTTGATATGATCAGCGCGCCGACCAAAGATGGCCGGATCGGAATCCTGCCCCGCCATGCTCCGCTGATGACGATCCTCGAACCGGGCGAGCTAGACATCATCAAGAATGGCGAGCGGACGCCGTTTGCTGTGTCGGGCGGGTTTATGGAAGTGCTGCCGCACCGGGTCACGATTCTGGCCGACACGGTTGAGCGAGCCGATGAGATTGATGAGGCGCGAGCGGAAGCGGCGCGAGCGGAAGCTGAGGCCCGGCGGCGCGAAGCGCAAAGCGAGCGTGATATGGCGCTGGCCGAGGCTAAACTGCGCAAAGAGATGGTGCGTCTGCGGGTTGCGCAGTTGAACAAGATCAAGCGCCGCCAGTCATAGGGAATTGGTTCAAAACCTAAAAGCCTGGCAAGAGAGGCGCCTGCGCGCCTCTTCGCTCTTTTCCGATTACGATTCTACAATACAATGAGGTACGATTTACTACCGGCCATTCCGGCCTCGTTCCCGCCCTTTTCATCGTCAGCGAACGAGGACTACATGTCACGCTCTCCGTTTCATCACTGTGGAAGGAGGCACGACGCGCCGGGCACCTGCGTCTGCTCCCTTCCCACCCTTGCACCGTCAGCGAACGAGGAGC
>NZ_CAKZNK010000047.1 GCF_937129525.1 uncultured Chloroflexus sp.
CAAACAGCCGACGGCGGTGATCAAAAAGCTGGCGCGCACCTGTGTGCCCTGCTCGGTTGTGATCTCCCACTCGTTAGCCGCTTCGTCAAACATCGCGCCGGTGACTCTGGTATTGAACCGAATATCGCGGCGCAGATCTAATCGGTCGGTGACAAATTGCAGGTAGCGCAGAATCTCAGGCTGCGCGGCGAAACGCTCGCTCCAGTTCCACTCTTGCAGCAGTTCTTCTGAAACGTGATCAGAGAACATGTAGAAGATGCTCTCAGAATCACAGCGCGCGCCGGGATAGCGATTCCAGTACCAGGTACCACCAACATCGCTACCAGCCTCGAAAACTCGTACCGTAAATCCCATGGTTCGCAAGCGATGGAGCATATAAAGCCCGGAAAACCCTGCTCCTACCACCACAGCATCAAACCTCTCTGCGGTATGAGTCATCGTTGCTCTCCTCTCCAATTCGTGGTAACGCCATTGTTGCCGGAATTTGCAGACAATAGTGAAGATGGGCAGAGTATCGTGAGAAGGTATACCCTGCCCTTACCGGTTTACGGCAGCCAGTGTCTAAGCGGATTGAGGGGTGAGATGCGCTTCGATTGCGTTCGCGATCTGTTCGATGGCGTCGTTTGACCTGGGCAGCATCAGGAGCGTAAAGAAGCCATGCATCTGGCCTTCGTAGCATTTCGATTCAACCGACACACCGGCAGCCATCAGGCGTTGGGCGTAGGCTTCACCTTCATCAAGCAGCACATCATGTTCGGCGAGGATCACCACAGCCGGTGGCAGGCCGCTCAGATCGTCGGCGCGCAGCGGTGAGGCATCGGGTTCTTCGCGACGGGCAGGGTCGGGCACATAATGATCCCAGAACCAGATCATCCCTTCGCGTGTCAGCAAGAGCTGATTTTCGGGCGCAAGGTACGAGGGTCGATCGAAGCTGGCATCGGTGACCGGGTAGACCAAAATCTGCATCGCAATGGACGGCCCATGGCGGTCACGGGCGCGACGGGCAACGACAGCCGTAAGGTTGCCGCCAGCGCTATCACCGGCGACGATGATCGGCATCGACAGATTGTTCGATTTCAGATAGTTGTCCACCCACTCAAGGGCAAGGTAGGCATCATCAGCCGCAGTGGGATAGCGGTGTTCGGGGGCGAGACGGTAATCGACGAGGGCTACTGCGCAACCGGTGCGGGTAGCTAACCGCCGACCAAGATTATCGAACTCTTCCAGCGCGCCAATGACCCAGCCACCGCCGTGGTAGTAGATCATCATTGCGCGTGGAGTGCCTTCAGGGAAGAGGATTCTGATTCTGATAGAGCCGCCGTCGGGTGTGGCAATGGTGTGATCTTCGACGCGAGCCACATCAGGTGCTGGGCCATACATTGATGATAAGGTAGCGCCGAGTGCGCGCGCTTCCGCAGGGGTCATTTCGTGGATCTGTTTCCCGCCGGCTTTGGCCATCTCGGCCAGGAATGCACTGGTTGCAGCATCAAGCGCCATGTTCTCCTCCTTGAGGGTGTAAACCGATTGACCGGTGGATCACGCAGAACGTTGGTAACGCCGGACAGCCTGGATGGTGATCGCCGTGTTGGGGTGAGGCAAGTAATGTCTGGCTGGCGTCGCAGTCACGATGGATGGTTCTTTACGTCTTTGTGATCGCTATGATTTTTATTCTTTCAGGTTATTAGAAAGTATATGATATATTATATTTTCTGTCAAGGGTTCGATCTGGTGCATTTTGGCCGGCTGACCACAAGCAGTCTGAGGAGGTTTGAGGGGTGTGGTATGAATTGTACCCCGCAATGATAGCCATGACAACAGATAACCACACCGCCTCACCGGAGGCGGTGTAGTCTTCGTCAATCCTGTCTGTCAGTCGGGCCGGGATAGTCGGGATCGACATTGTCGCCGATTATGCGTCTGCCGCAGTCGATCAAGTGAGCGCGTTCAGATCACGGGCCTGGCAGCAAGGTATACTCAGCCACTGCCCGCCGCTCGCTGCGGTTGCCGTAGGCGCTGATCGCATAGCGGCCAACCGGATCCCGTTCGTTCAGGTATACTTCGGCGACGAAGGTTCCCTCATTCGTTGCCGTCACGTCGCCGAGCCATTCGGTTGAGTAGTCGGGCAAGGTTGCCCACACCGTGATGACTTCACCGGGCAAGAATCCGCTGCCACGCAGACGTATGGCGCTGCGCTGACGGCTGCTCGCCGTCTCGACCGTTAGTTCGGCATTGCCACGCGGACGTAACGTGTCACCTACCAGCACTTCGAAATCGATAATGCCATTCGCGCCGCTTTGCAAGCCGCGGGCAGTGAGGGCATAGCGACCGACCGGAATGCCGTCGCTGGCGATGGCCAGGCCGATTCGTCCGTCGCGATCAGCTATCTGTGCGCCGAGGTCGGCAATGGCATCGTTGGGGTAGCGCAACCAGATTGCTACACGTTCGCCGGGACGGTAACCGCTGCCGCTGAAGGTGAAGATAGCGCCCTGGGCCTGCGTGGGGCGATCAACGGTGAGCCGCGCGCTGCCGGTTGTTCCCACTGCCGGCGCCACTTCAACGGTAAGGCTGGCATACGCTTCGCGTCCACTCTGCCAGCCGCGCGCGGTGTAGGTGTAGCGTCCGGTGGGCGTGAAGGTCGCGCCGAGGAAGTCGGGTAGATAGGGGTGGTTGAACCGACCCTGATCGTCGATTGTGGTCACGGTGACGCCATACACAGTGTAGTCGGGGTAGGTAATCCAGACACTCACCGTTTCGCCGGGCAGAAAACCGCTGCCGCTAAGAGTAACCGTTGTGTTCTGGTAAGCCACGGTTGGCGAGACGGTCAGGCTGGCGGTTTGCGCGCTGGCGGGCCAGCTCCAGATTGCGATCAGTAGCGCGAGTGCGACGGTGAAGAGTATAGGGATCAGACGAAGTAACGATCGCTGGGTTATCGGCATACGCGCCTCCACTGTTCGAATACCATTGCTTTGTGGTCTCGCGCTGATCAACGATAGTGGTGAGTATTGACGGCAGGCGAAACGTTACGAAATGATGAGCGTTGAGGTAAACGATGTATCGGTGAGCGTTGCTGTGTCTGGCAATCGTTCTCATCACTCGAACGCCGGGAGCGCGTAGTCTCGCTATAATACAGTCAGCGCGAGCAGGTTTGTTGTCGGCGCGCAGTCAGGCGGGAAGCGCTGTGAAGGAGGCTTGATGACGACTACTCAATTCACTCCTGGTTCAATCGTGCGTTGTCGCAACCGCGATTGGGTCTTGTTGCCCGGCGACGATGACCAGCTTTGGCGTCTGCGTCCGCTGACCGGCGCAACCGATGACGTGGTGGCTATTCATCGCGGCCTGGCCGATCTGATCAGTTACACCCTCCCTGAAGAGCGTATCCGCCCTTCGTTCTTTCGTCTGCCCACGCCAGACGATCTGGGTAACGCCAGCGCCACCCATCTGCTCTGGCAGGCGGCCCGCTTGCTGCTGCGCGACGGCGCGGCGCCGATCCGTTCGCTTGGGCACATCTCTATCCGTCCGCGTCTGTACCAGTTCGTGCCGTTGTTGATGGCGCTCCGTCTCGATCCGGTGCGGTTGCTGATTGCGGATGATGTCGGGGTGGGCAAGACGATTGAAGCGCTCTTGATTGCGCGGGAATTATGGGATCGCGGCGAGATCAAACGTCTGGCTGTGCTCTGCCCGCCCTATCTCTGCGATCAATGGTATGCGGAACTGACGGAGAAGTTCAATTTTCCAGAAGTGGTGATCGTTCGTTCCGGCACGGTGCGCCAGTTAGAGCGACAAACGCCGCCTCAGCGCACGATTTACGAACATTTCCCCGTGCAGGTCATCAGCATCGACTGGGTGAAGAGTGATCGCAATCGCCATACCTTCTTGCTCCATACGCCCGAGCTGGTCATCGTCGATGAGGCGCATGGCGCGGCCAAAGCGCACAACCAAAACCAGCAACAGCGTCATCGCCTGGTGCAGGAAGTGGCGAAAGATCCACAACGCCACCTGCTCCTGCTCACTGCCACACCTCACAGCGGTGTTGAAGAGGCGTTTCAATCACTGCTTGGCTTACTCGATCCCGACTTTGCTACCTGGGACATTCACGACCTGGACGAGAGACGGTTACAGAAACTGTCCCAACATTTCGTGCAGCGCACCCGTCGTGACATTGAACGCGACTGGACGCGCGATTCCTGTTTTCCGCAGCGTCTGGCTGCCGACCGACCCTATACCCTCTCTGATACCTATCGCGCGCTGTTCAGGAAGACTTACGACTTCTGTGCCGAGATTGTTCGCACCGGTCAAAAGCTTGAGGAACGCAAACGCCGGGTGCGTTACTGGGGAGCGCTGGCGCTGTTGCGGTGCGTCATGTCAAGCCCGGCGGCGGCGCTGACCGCGCTGGAGAGACGGAGCGATTCCGCAGAGCCGGACGGTACTGCGTTGGCGCTGATCGATGATGAGGTGGTGGACGAGATCGATTTTCGCGGATTCGTGTTTGAGCCAGACGATGATCGCGTCGATGACGAGATGCCGCTGCCGCTCCTCGAACGGACTGCCGCAACGTTGCTTGACGCCGAGCGGCGCAAGCTGCGCGAGTTGCGTCAGCTTGCGCTCACGGTGCGCGAAACGAATGCTGATACCAAGCTTGATACGCTCGTTCAGGAAGTGCGCGCGCTGATTGACAATTCGTTTCACCCGATTGTCTGGTGTCACTATGTGAAAACGGCAGAATATGTCGCCGAAGCGCTCAGGCAGCGTCTTGCCGATCCAAACATTCAGGTGCAGTGCCTGACCGGACGACAACCCGATGACGAACGTCGCCATCGGATCGCCGAAATTGATGTCAGCCGACCGCGCGTGCTGGTAGCGACCGATTGCCTCTCAGAGGGGATCAACCTGCAAGAGTCGTTCAATGCAGTGATTCATTACGATCTTCCGTGGAATCCGAACCGTCTTGAACAGCGCGAAGGACGAGTCGATCGTTTTGGACAGCCATCGCCTGAAGTGCAGGTCGCGCGCATCTACGGCACTGACAACCCGGTTGATGGCGTCGTGCTCGATGTGTTGCTCAACAAAGCCGCCGAGATCCATCGCGCGCTGGGCACCTATGTGCCGGTGCCGGCAGAGAGTGAAAGTGTGACCGAAGCCGTGCTGAATGCGCTCTTTTTGCGCGGCTGGTCAGGTGGGCGCGCGCCTGCTTTGCAGTTGACGCTCGATCTCGATGTGCCGGCTGTGCAGGCCCTGCATGAACGCTGGCAGCGCAACGTTGATCGGGAACGGATCACTCGCACCCGTTTTGCCCAACGATCGCTTAAGCCAGAGGCCGTTCAGCGCGAGCTAGAGGCGATTGATGCTGTGCTGGGTGACAGCAATGCGGTCAAGAACTTTGTTCTCGAGGCGGCGCAACGGCTCAACCTGCCGATCCAACCTGCCCGCCACGCGGGAGTGTTTCGGGTGACCGTGACAGCAGCTTCGCCTGAACCGATTCGGGAAATCGCGCGCTCCACGTTGCCAAAGCGCGCGAGTGGTGAGTGGCTGGTGAGCTTTGAGTCGCCGACTCCAGAGGGCGCCATCTATCTGGGACGGAATCATCCCCTGGTAGCAACACTGGCGCGCTATCTGTTTGATGAGGCGTTGAGCAGGGGAGGCGCGGCGGTGGCTGCTCGCTGTGGTGTGATTGTCACGCGCGCAGTGAGTCGGCTGACGACCCTGCTCTTGTTACGAGTGCGCTATCTGATCCAGTTGCCAGAACGATCACCGCTGCTTGCGGAAGAGGTTCGTGTTGCAGGCTACTTCAAATCATCCCCCGCATGTTCCTGGCTCCCGGATGATGAATCGCTGCGCTTACTCCACGAGGCGCGACCTGATGACGATGTGCCAAAAGCTGAACGACGTGAACGGATTGAAGCGGCACTGGCAGATTGGCCGGCGATTGAGCCGTTGCTGGCGCAGCGCCTGCGCGACCGCGCGACGGAGCTGGCTGCGGCTTACAAAAGCATCCGCCAGGCGGCGAAGCTGCGGATTCGCGAGTTGAAGGTGGAGCCGTGTCTACCGCCGGATGTGCTGGGTGTGCTGGTGTTGCAGCCGGTAGTTGGCGGGCAGGCATAAACGTCAGTGCGTGGCAACATTCGGCGAGCGGGGAATGGTGGCCGCCCAGGCAGCCTCACCTCTTCCTGACAGGATTAATCCGAGCGCCAGCATCTGCCGGCGCTCGGATGATTGCTATCGTCGTCTTCCAGTTGCTTATCCGAACCAGCGACCCGGCATGTTATGGACCGGGATCTCTGCTTCACGCCTACCACAGAGCATGCCAGGCAACATTCTTGATCCACAATATCGCTCTGCCAGGGTCAGCGCGCAACGGAGCGGCGATGGAGTGGTATGCCGGATCCAGTGATTACAGTTATGTGCGCGCCTGTCCAAAGACTTCTGGATAGCGAGCAATCTGCGCCGATAACGGCTGGTCGTAACGAATGACCACCACCCGATAGCCGCGTTGCGCCAGTTCATCGCGCGTCAGGCGATCACGCTCGCGCTGCGCCGCTGCATCATGTACTGTGCCATCACAAAAGACACATACATTCGGCTCGTAGAAGAAATCGACCACACAGTGGGGATCGTCGATCCGACGTTGCGCATCGTCAGGCAGGCGATGCCGTCCGTCTGCCAGAGCCGCCAGCAACTGCCGCTCCAGCTCTGACCGGGGATCGGTCAGCGAGCGCAACCAGGTAAGATGAGATTGCCAGTCACGTTCAGCGTAGCGCAGTTGCGTAACGCTCGCTGTCAGCTCGAGCAGCAGGTCGCGCGCATGCCAGCGGTTGAGCAACAAAGCTTCGTTCTGGTTCGAGAAGCTGAGCAGGCATTCATAACAGGCAGCCTGACAATCCGGACGCCGATCCGATCCGTTCTGGTCGAAATGGCAGCGTTCGAGCGCAGCTTGAGCGACGCGCGCAATGGCATCGGCCTCAAGCGCCAATCGTTGCAGCACCCCTACGCCACCTTCGCTGGTCTCGGCAAGCATGATCGCGCGAAAATCGTCGCGTCCAATCAGGCTAACACTCAGTTCCGTCTCTTCGAGCTGGAAGACCTGCTCGCAGCCACGCATCAGCGCATACTGCAAGGTCGTTTCCAGACGTCGATCTATCCGCAGCTCCGGATGCGCAAACCGGATCAGGAGCAGATTATGGGTACCCTGTACCGCCAATCGCGTGGTTTCGATCCGGGGTTGACGATCGGTGGGTCGTGTTGGCCGTGTTTGCTCTTCGTCAGTGACAAAATCACCGCGTTCCAGATCGATACGAAACCCTTCTCCACGCGGTCCGTGGTTGATGCGCAAGAGCGTTGCTGCCGGCGCGTATATGAGATGCAGCAGTGGCTGTCCCTGCACCACAACATCTGCCTGCTGGCTTCGCAACTTCCCCGCGTCGGGCGCAAACTGATAGTACGTTTCCAGCTTATAGCCGCGACGACGGCGTTCTTCTTCCTCGGAGGTGATGCGTTCGCGTCGGCGGGTGCGCACGTTCGGCATGTCGAGGACGGAAACAAACAGACTGTTTTCTCCATCGAAGCGCGTTCGGCACACCGGGCAGAGATCAACGTCAACGGAAGAGAATGCGCCACAGGTGCGGCAGAGCCGTCGCTGGCTCAATCGCTCTTCAATCCCGCCTGGCGGGGCCTGGAAGCCGACGACTTCCCATTTCGCCCCTTCGTGGTAGATGAAGCTGCCCGGCGCAAACTCGTGAATTGCCAGGAAGCGCGGTCGGCTGATGAACTCGCCATCACCACGCGGAATCCATGCCCGCACCGGCAGTGCCGGGAAGTTGTAGCCGGGCAAAAACCCTTCGCTGGCCAGATAGCGGTAGGGGTAAAAGTCACCCTCCTCGCGTTGCACATCGATTTGCAATAACAGATTGCATTGGCGCTGGGCCTCTCGTTCCAGACGATCGGCAAGCTCCTGATCTTCCTTACGGCGCGCGCGATCTTTCTTCTTCCGCGCCTCATCGCGTTGACGGGTTGCAGCCCGGTATAGCTCGCGCCACCGGTTGAATGCCTCGTCGAAGCGTCGCGGCGCATCGGCCAAGGCCTGCTGCAACCACGACTCGCTCCACCAGCCTGCCGCAGTGAGCGGGCCGACATCGGCGGCCAGCGCCTGACGCATCTGCTCCAGCACATCGTTTTTGGCCGCTTCGCTCAGGTTGATCTGCGCTGCCACCTCCTGGCGCAGGGGCAACGTCTCCTGGTCGAGGTCGATGATGGTTTCGATCGATTGACCAAGCGGAATGCGCGCGGTCGCCAGCCAGACTGCATGCAGATGGGCGCGCGCCAGCGCTTCGTTGGCGATGTCGATTCGGGGTGGTCGCACGCTGCCCGCCACCATCTCTTGACGGCGCCGAAAGAAGTACTGGTCGTGATGGTGACGCGCTCCGCAGAAGGTTACGATCAAACCGGGTTGACCCTGGCGTCCTGCCCGTCCGCTGCGCTGGGCATAGTTGGCCGGGGTCGGCGGCACATTGCGAAGATGCACCAGTTCGAGGTCGGCAATATCCACCCCCAATTCCATCGTGGGCGAGCAGACCAGGTAGGGCAGGCGACGGCCAAGCTCAGTTGTGGCGCGCTGATCGGACGCAACCCAGCGGAAGCGCCGTTCGCGTCGCTCTCGCTCACCGGCACTCACCACCTGCGCGGTATGCTCGCGCGCTTCCAGAGCGGCGAGCTGCGCCGCGGCAGTTTGGTAAAAGCGCTGAAAGAAAGTATTGACCTGATGAGATCTGGCGCGATCATGTGTGTCACGACGGGTAACGAGAGAGGCCGGTGGCGGCGAGCCGTTCCCCAGGCGCCAGAGCAGACAGGCCGAATTGAGCTGGAAGCGCTCTGTGTCGCCGTCGGGATCGAGCCGCCTGAGCAGGTCGTGTTTGACGAGTATGCTCAGGAAGGAACCAATCAGACCCTGATAGTCGGCCTCGGTCAGTTGCAGGCGCGCGCGCAGGAATTGGCCCACTTTGCTGCGCGCCGTCAGGCGTGGCCCCTCAACATCACGGCCACCGCTGGCTCCTGGCAGCACGAACCAGGTTGCAGGACGCACATCGTTGCCAGCGCTATCGGGATCCAACCCCCAAAACTCATTCAGCGCCTGATTGCACCGTTTGCGCAGCGAGTCCTGCTCGTTTGCGCGCAGCACGGCGGCATTAATCGCCCGGCGGTGGCGAAAATAATCGAGCACAGCGCGCGTGATCTGCTCCCGTTCCGCGCTTGATAGGGCCGCAAATTTCTCATGGAACTGCCAGACTTCATCGTTCGCGCAGAGTGCCGCCAACCCGGAATAATCTACTCGCAACAACCCAACCTGCTCAAGGCTCGGCTGCACGACTCGCCAGCCCAGGCGCAGGTCTTCATAGATCCGATACTCGGTCAATTCACGAAACACCTGCCAGACTCGTCGCGCCGCTTCGGTGGTGGGATCGAGATCGACGTTGCTGGCAATATCGCGCAGGGACAACCCGCACTGCGCGACGACCGCCTCGGCAACACGGTCGGCAGCGATGGTATGGTCCTTCTCGGTCTGCAACGCCGCGTAAAGCGCTGCGCGCAGGACACTAACCCTGATAAAATCATTGAAGTGACCGGCCTGGAGCGAAGCGTCCTGGCGGTTATCGGTAAAGGTCAGCAATTTGTCGCGCACCACACCAATACTCGCGGCATGCCGCAGGAGGCTGGTGGCCAGCACGGTGGTCGCGCTGGCCCGCCCTTCACTGGAGAGAGTGGCCAGTCTGACAAACTCGGGTTCGCGTTCGGTATAGAATTCGCCGCAGCGCAGGCACAGCGTAAATGATTTGGGCTGATACCACATCTTGATCGCGCCCGTCACCTGATCGGGATGCACTGTCCCGTCCGGCGACACCCATACCGCCCTGGGAATCCGATCCCGCCAATCCTTGCGCAATCTTCCCCGCGCATCGTACCATTCGTCTGGAATATGCTCGTCGCTCCAGTCGCCTTCGGCTGGCGCAATCATCAGATACCACAATGTCAGGTCGCGCTCGGTTGCGAAGGCGTCAGGGTCGGCCAGTGCAGGCGTCACGCGGGACGCATCCGCATCGTGAAACACCAGGTAATAGTCTTGCCCACACTGCCGGCAGAAGCGCAGCGGCACAAACCAGCGTCCTTCGCCGGCCTGCAACCTTCCATCGAGCGAAAACTCTCGCTGATCGGGCGGTTCCAGGGTGGCATACAGGGTATGACTCTGGCTGATAAACTGATGCAACTTAAACGCAAACGAAGAGTCGCTACCGGCGGGAAACAGCGTCGCGCCTTTGGTGAGCACCTCGCGCAGCCGCTCGGCGCAGGTAGCCGGATCGACCCCACTCGCCTCAGCCAGACATCGGGCCGCATCGCTCAGCGTTTGCGGCGCGCGCCGTCGCACCGATCCCTGTTCGTCCTCTTCGACGCCAAATTCCGCTTCCACCCAGCGGGTAAGCGGGTGCCGACGGAATTCCTCGCAGTCATCAGGCAGGGGCATAGCCAGCGCCGCAGCCAGCTCATCACGGGCAGGCGGCTCGCCTGCGGTAAAACGCACCAGCGTCTCTTCGATCACCTGGTCGGCGCTAAAGGGATGCCCGAACAACCGGGTAGCGAAATCGGCAACGGCGCGCCGGCGCTCCTCGCCACTGCCCGATCCGGTTGGGGAAGAAGTCGCCATCGTTGCCGATGTGCCGATATGCGTCAGGTTGGCCGAACCGCAGCGTGTCTTCAGGCGGCGGATCAACATCGCCACATCGGCGCCTTGCCGTCCGCGATAGGTGTGCAGCTCGTCGAGCACCAGGAAGCGCAGACCGTCTTCAGTTCCCTGTTTGGTGGAGGGGCGAGACGAAGAGATAGACGCGAGGAACCGCTGATCCTCAGGCCGCACGAGCAACAGTTCTGCCATGACATAGTTGGTGAGCAGAATCTGGGGTGGATGCTGTCGGAGTTCTTCGCGCTGACGTTCATCGGTCTCGCCGGTGTACTTCGCGAAACGCACTGGAAAGGGTTCACCCGTCTGGCGTTCATACCGTTCCTTCAGATCGGTGAGCGCCTGCAACTGCGAGTTGACCAGCGCGTTCATCGGATAGATCACCAGCGCCACCACTCGCTCGGTGGCTGGCGGATGACGTAGCAGCGAGTCGATAATGGGCAGAAAATAGGTCAGACTTTTGCCAGAACCGGTGCCACTGGTGACCACATAGCTTTCACCGCGGGCGGCGCGTTCGATAGCTGCGACTTGATGCTGGTACAGTGAAAACGGCTTTCCATCCTGCGCGCGGAAGATACGGGCCGTGGTTGGATGGATCACCTGCTGTTGGGCAAGCTCGTCTACCGTTGCTGTTCGCCGGTAGGAAGGACTGAGTTGTAACAAAAAATCTGGCCACAGGCGTGATTCCGCATCAAGTGCATGATCGACAAATGCGCGTGCCCGATCGTCGGCAATGTTGAGGAAAGAACGGACAAAATCGCGGTAATCGGCCAGAACACGCTCGCGCAAGGTGAAGATCGTCATCGATGTGCTCCGCTCAACGTATGCCCCAGTGCTGGCGTATACCGGGCAATGATATGCGCAGTTGCATATTATTATGCCATGTTTGTGTGTTGATTGTCTGAGTCATTCTTTGCTCCAGCTTCATAGCTGCAATGCGGGCAAAAGGTGAGAGTGGATCTG
>NZ_CAKZNK010000048.1 GCF_937129525.1 uncultured Chloroflexus sp.
CTATCGGCTATCGGCTATCGGCTGTCGCCTATCGCCTAGTCGTGTGACGGCGCTTCAAGCGGCATGGTGCGACGCTTGGTGTTTATGAGTGGTGTCACGTGTTCGTGCATCAGCCAGTGATAGCAGATCGCTGCTATTGGCGCTGCCAGCCAGTAATTGAACAGTCGGAAGATAATCGCAGCCGGCACAGCCGCCGGACCTACTCCCATCTGGCTAAAGACTGCAACTAATGCAGCTTCAACCGTGCCGCCGCCGCCGGGCAGCACATTGAACGTCGATGTAACCAGCGCCACGCCAAACGCAGCCAGCACTATGGCAAAACTCACCTCAGTGCCTAACGCGCGCAAGACCAGCAACATCGCCAGACTATGGCCACTCAATGCTGTTAACTGGATTAACACCAGCAGAATGACATCGCGGCGGCGATGGATCAGCAGGCTGCGACCGCGCGCTATATCAGTGGCAATCCGGTCAACCCATGCGTCACTCCAGCGGCGTCTAAGCAAACGATTGAGCGCGTAATGGATCGAGCTGAGCCAGTGACGCAATGTCGCTTCACTGCGGGTGAGGACGTAGATCGCGATCCCAATCACCGAAAGGCCAACCAGACCGGCAATATAACTGGCGCCAGCGGCTCTCAAGCCGTGCCAGGCAAAGTAGGCAAGGCTAAACGAAAAGACGAGCAGCATTGCCACGACGTAGCTGAGCGTTTCAAGCGAAGCGAGTAACGCCGATTCACCGGTGCGAATGCCACGCCGGTTGAAATTGCTCATAAGAAACGCATAGCTTCCGACGCCGCCTGCCGGTACCGATTGACTGATAATGATCGCGGTGAGAGCTGTTGCCCATAAACGGAGGAGGCTTATCCGGTACCCTAGCGAATGGAGTACCACGTTAAACACTTGCGCGCTCATCAGATAGCTGAGCGCAATCAGCGTCAGCGCTGCGAGCAACCAACCCGGTTTGGCATCATTGAGCAGACCAAAGGCTTCCACAATCCAGTGGCGGTTAAGGACTGCCAGAACAATGATGCCGAGGCTGATGATCGCGCTCGTGATCAATTTCCAGCGTTTCACACCCATAAACGTCCTTTCACGACGAGGCGGTTCGGTCGGCTGGTTTCTTAATGATCTAGATCTTCGGGCGCCATCAGCAAATTTGCGCAAACGTTTAGGCGTCCCTTCCCGCCTCATGGTGGAGCCTCGTCTTTCACCAGACAATGGAAAAGATCCCTTCCTTGCCGGTAGGTTCTTCCCAGTGAACTTCGACCCGTTCGACTTGCGCCTGACTGGGGCCGCTGTAACACCAGCTAATGAGTTTTTGAACGGCTGGTCGCGTTCCTTCAAAGACTGCCTCCACCCGACCGTCGCTCAGATTGCGCACCCATCCTTTGACCTGCGCTTCACGGGCCCGGTCGCGCGTGTAAGCTCGAAAGCTTACTCCTTGCACGCGACCAGATATAAATACATGAGCACGCACCAGATCCACAGGCCACCTGTCTGAGTATTATGCTTTACATTGTGCCAGTTATGCGAAACCATTACTGAGTATAGCGCACTGGCGACTGCTCTGCAACTACACAAGTATAAGACCTTTGTCAGAAGCTTTCTGTTCCTGCTTGATAAATCGGTCAGGCCAGGTGGTTGGATGACACACGCACCTGAGTCGATATCTTTATGGTTAGTGTAGTAGTTTTTGATTGTCGATAACTTGTGGTATCCTACACCCTCGGTAGCGCTCGCCAAACCCATTGTGGAGCAAGGTATGATTTCCGCGGCATCAACGTTTCGTCTGTCACTGGCCCGGATACCGATAGCAGTCTGGCGCATTTTATTCCATAGCTTTCTGTATGGTTTTGCGCTCAGCATTGCCGATATTCTATTCAATTTTTATCTCGTCAGCCAGGGCTATACCGTCAATGATGTAGGCCTGCTCTCGATGGTGAGTCGAGCTGCCGGTATGCTGATGGGGTTGCCAATTGGCTGGCTGATTGACCGGTTGGGGCCGCAGAAGGCGATGATTGCTGGCGTGGTTGGTTATGCGCTCGGTTGGGTGGCGCTCTTGCAAGCTCCTGTCTTGCTATGGTTGATCGTCGCTCAGTTTGTGGTCGGCGCCTGCTATCTGCTGGCAGCAACGGCGGTCACCCCATTGCTGGCACAGGTGACCAGTGAAGCGCAGCGTCCATTCGTGTTTGGAATGAACGCTTCTGCCACTCTGGTGGTCGGGTTGTTGGGCAGCGCGGTTGGTGGCGTTTTGCCAACGCTGGCAGCGGGCATCGTGGCTGTCGATCCGCAATCGACAACGGCCTATCGACTGGCATTGACGACGGTGATCGGATTGAGTGTCGTCGCGCTGCTGCCGGTGCTGACCCGTATCCCGGTAGCAATCGAATCGAGTGGCGCGCAGAGCGCCGACCTGGCGGTACCATCACGGCATTCCTGGTCAATGCTGATCTGGCTGGCTATGCCATCATTTTTGCTCGGTATCGGTGGTGGCGCAATCTTGCCATTTCAAAATCTCTTTTTCCGCGATCAGTTTGGGTTAAGTGATGCAAGTGTCGGCATGGCGCTGGCAGTGGCCTCTGTGGGCGGGGGAATCGGCGCGCTGGTTGGCGCCCCAGTTGTGCGTCGGATCGGATTGCAACGCGGCGCAGCTTTGTTGCGTCTTGGCGCGACGCCGGCAATGTTGTTGATGTTAACTCCCTGGTTGCCGCTTGCCATCATCGGTTTCTTCGCCCGCGGCTTCTTTGTCGCCGCCAGTTATCCGATGAATGATGCCCTGGTGATGGGCGCGACGCCGCCATCACAACGTGGTCTGGCGATGAGCTTGATGAGTTTGCTCTGGGCTGGCGGCTGGGCAGTATCGGCAGTAATATGGGGGTGGGTCGCGCCGATGTTCGGGTATTGGCCTCAGATTGTGGCGGCAGCGATGGCTTATGCTCTCTCGGCGCTGACGATCTTGAGTCTGCGCTTACAACGAAGTGTTGGGCAGACAACTGTACAGGAGCAGGCATAATGGTCTGGGATCCAAATTGGCTTGAACGACCAATTGCATTGATTGGTCTGAGCGGATGCGGGAAGTCAACCCTGGCCCGCTTGTTAGCGCGCGCGCTGAGTTGTCCCTGGTATGATACCGACGCAGCAGTGGCGGCGGCGGCTGGCATGAGTGTGGCCGATCTGTTTCAAACTTACGGCGAGGCAGAGTTCCGCGCTCGTGAGACGGCGGTGCTTGCCGAAGCGTTGCAGGAAACTCAGGTGATTGCTACCGGCGGCGGAATTGTCTTGCAGCCGGAAAATCGCCAGATGCTGCGCGAACGGGCTACGATTATCTGGCTTGACGCTACCGATACTACCATCTTGACTCGCCTTGCCGCCGATGCTGAACAGCGCCCGTTGCTGCGCGGCGATGCAGCGGCGCGATTGGCATCGTTGCGCGCCGCTCGCGAATCACTCTACGCTGCGCTGGCCGATGTGAAGGTTCAGACTGATGAACTGTTGCCAATCGATCTGGTTCAGCAGATTATTGCCACATTGCGGCAACGGCGGTAACCGGCTGAGGATGGCTGGTATCGCTCGCCTTTAATTTGGTGACGCTCGCCTGTGCCGCTCGCTGCCGGTGGTCGCGCGCGCCGGCGCGAAGGAGATGCCCCTCGCGCCGGTGGCGTTCTTATGGCAGTGGGCCGATTAGCCGCGTCGGAAGACGAAGTTGCCGTTGTCAACATCAACCACGATGGTGCTGCCCTCCGGGAAGGCGCCCTGCAACAACTGGAGCGCTAGCGGGTTTTGAATCCGCTGCTGGATGACCCGCTTGAGTGGCCGCGCGCCGTAGACCGGATCGTACCCTTCGGCGGCCAATTGCGCTCGCGCTGCGTCGGTGAGCGTCAGGTTCAGTTTGCGATCGGCCAGCAGTTTGCGCAACCGATTGAGCTGGATCTCAACGATACGGTCGATATGCTCGCGGCTGAGCGGCGCAAAGACGATGACTTCGTCAATCCGGTTCAAGAATTCTGGCCGCAGCACACTGCGCAGCTCTTCCATCACCGCAGCGCGGATCTCGCTTTGTGACGCGCCGGCGCGGGCCAGTTCTTGAATGGTCGCACTGGCGATGTTACTGGTCATGATGATGACCGTATTCTTGAAGTTGACCACCCGGCCCTGCCCGTCTGTTAGCCGACCGTCGTCGAGCACTTGCAGCAAGACGTTGAATACGTCGGGGTGCGCTTTCTCAACTTCGTCAAACAGGACAACGCTGTACGGTTTGCGTCGCACGGCCTCGGTCAGTTGACCACCCTCATCGTAGCCGACATAGCCGGGCGGAGCGCCGATCAGGCGGGCCACCGAGTGCTTCTCCATGTACTCTGACATGTCGATCCGCACCATCGCCTGCTCGTCGTCGAAGAGGAATTCGGCCAGCGCGCGAGCCAGCTCGGTCTTGCCCACGCCGGTCGGTCCCAGGAAGAGGAAGCTACCGAGCGGTCGGTTGGGGTCTTGCAATCCGGCCCGGGCGCGCCGCACTGCGTTCGACACTGCGGTGACCGCTTCGTCTTGCCCGACGACCCGCTGGTGTAGACGCTCTTCCATATGCACTAGCTTCTCAAGCTCGCCTTCGAGCAGCTTCGTCACCGGGATGCCGGTCCACTTCGAGATAATCTCGGCGATGTCGGTTTCGGTGACCTCTTGACGCAGCAAACGGCTCTGACTGCTGATCTTCGCTTCCGCTTCTTGCAGTTCGCGTTCCAGGCCGACCAGCGTGCCGTACTGCAATTCCGCCGCCTTGTTGTAATCGTACTGGCGCTGGGCCTGTTCAATCGCAGCGCGCGTCTGCTCGATCCGCTCCTTCAATTGCTGGATGCGCTCCAGCTCCTGGCGCTCGCGCTGGATCTGCGCTTCCAATGCCGTCCGTTGCTCGCGCAAATTGGCCAGTTCTTGTTCAAGTTTCTCAAGCCGCTCTTTGCTGGCCTGATCTTTTTCTTTGCGCAATGCCTCGCGCTCGATCTCGAGCTGCATCATCCGCCGCTTCAGGTCGTCAAGCTCTTGCGGGTCGGAAGTAATCTCCATCCGCAACCGCGCCGCCGCTTCGTCGATCAGGTCAATCGCTTTGTCGGGCAGGAAGCGGTCAGAGATGTAGCGGTCTGAGAGCATCGCCGCAGCGATGATTGCGCCATCGGTAATGCGCACGCCATGGTGCGTTTCGTAGCGCTCTTTCAGGCCACGCAGGATCGAGATGGTATCTTCCACCGATGGCGGATCGACCATCACCGGCTGGAAGCGCCGCTCAAGGGCGGCATCCTTTTCAATGTGTTTGCGATACTCGTCGAGCGTAGTTGCGCCGACCATGTGCAATTCGCCGCGGGCCAGCATCGGCTTGAGCATATTGCCAGCGTCCATTGCGCCTTCGGCTGCGCCGGCGCCGACAACGGTGTGTAGCTCATCCACAAACAGGATGACATCATCGCGCTCCTGAATTTCTTTGAGTACCGCTTTGAGCCGCTCTTCAAATTCGCCGCGGTATTTTGCTCCGGCGATCAGCGCTCCCAGGTCAAGCGCGATCACGCGCTTGTTCTTGAGCGATTCTGGCACATCGCCGCGCACAATGCGCTGCGCCAGACCCTCGACGATAGCCGTCTTGCCAACACCCGGTTCACCGATTAATACCGGGTTGTTCTTCGTGCGACGCGACAAGATCTGAATGACGCGCCGGATCTCTTCATCACGACCGATCACCGGATCGAGCTTGTTGCGCGCCGCCAGTTCAGTCAGGTCACGGCCATACTGTTCGAGTGCCGCATATGTCCCTTCCGGGTTGGGGCTGGTTACGCGCTGCGCGCCACGCACTTCCCGAAGGGCCAGCAGCAGTTTATCGCGCGTCAGGCCGGCCTGTTTCAGCACGCGCTCGGCGCCACCGCCGGCGTGGTCGAGGATGGCCAGCAGTAAGTGCTCGGTGCTGACATACTCGTCGCCAAACTGGGCGAGTTCATCGTGTGCCTTGACCAGTACCGTCCGCAAGCGCGCGCCAAGTTGCACCTGCGCGCCACCGCCGCTCATGCGCGGAAAGCGGGTAATTTCGTTATTGATCTGCTGCTTGAGAGCGCCAATCGGCAGGTTCAGTTTGGCCAAAACCTGCGGCACGACGCCATCACTCTGATCAAGCAGGGCATAGAGCAGATGTTCCGGCTGCACTTCGGCATTGCCCAGCCGTTCGGCTGCTGCCTGCGCCGCTGCAATAGCTTCATAAGATTTTTGCGTAAAGCGATTCGTATTAAAGGACATACGTCTACCTCCTTGTCTGATGCTGATTACACTGTAGCAGAACCGTATCTGCGGCGCGATAGCGCAGTGTTAGCGTTGCATTGGAAAATAAGCGCAACGTTTGCGCAGTTGCTGCGGTTTACTATATGAGACGAAAAAACGAGTTGTTTTCTGCGCTATTTCGGCAAGACCGGTAACGCTACCTGTGAATGAGTGAAACCCTGATATGTCACCGCGATAATGTTTTTGCAAGCAATGGAGGCAAGCGGTGCCCTCTGAAGAACAACCCTGGTATCGGCGACCCCAACGGATTGCAGCAGTGATCTGTGCCTTGCTTGGCGGTTGTCTGATTGCGTTCGGGCCTGAGGCGCGACTGTATCTCTGGCCGTCAGTGGTCGAGCAAGCCCCGGTTTCCGATCCTTTATTGGTCGCTGTCTTACCCACTCCAACCGTGAAACCGCTGGTGGTCTATGTGTCAGGAGCAGTGGGAGCGCCCGATGTCTACCGTCTGTCACCGGAGGCGCGGGTCGTCGATGCGATCCAGGCGGCGGGTGGTCTGGCTGCGCAAGCTGACATCAGTCATCTTAACCTGGCCGCGCCGGTGCGCGATGGCGAGCATCTGCGGGTGCCGTATGTGGGCGACGTTGAGCCGGTAGCGCCGGTTGCAAACGACTCCGCAGCCGTCAATACTGCGGGCCTGATCAATCTCAACCGGGCGAACGCTGCCGAACTGGAGGAGTTACCGGGCGTTGGGGCTACGCTGGCGGCGCGCATCATTGCCCGTCGCGAAAGTCAGGGGCCGTACCAGCGTGTTGAAGAGCTACGTGAAGTGAGCGGGATCGGTGAGAAGTTGTTTGCGCAGATTGCGCCATTAGTCACAATCGATCCATGAGCAATAATTGCGTCAACAACCTTGCACAAATCGGGGGAGTGGCATATACTCGTGGTGGCACGCCGCTCAGACAGGATTGTCATCTTTAACGGTCTCGGTGTCCGAGTGACGATGTGCCATTTGTTTGAGAGCATGCAGCAGTTCGATCGCTTCGTCTGAAGTCGATCAAGGCAAGAGAAGAGTATATGCGGCGCACCAAAATTGTTGCTACCCTTGGGCCGGCGACCAGCACACCGGAACGGATCGCCGGCTTGATTCGGGCCGGCATGAATGTTGCCCGGCTCAATTTTTCGCATGGCACCCACGCCGATCATGCTGCGCGAATTGCCATGGTGCGACGCGCTGCGGCGGAGGCTGGCCGTCACGTGGCGATTTTGCAAGATTTGCAAGGTCCAAAGATTCGCACCGGGCCGCTGGCGAATGGTCAACCCGTCGAATTGGTTGCCGGCCAGCGGTTTGTGATCACTACTGAGCCGATTATTGGCGACGCTAACCGGGTCAGTACCACGTATCGCGCCTTGCCGCTCGATGTGCGTCCACGCGATCGCATCCTGTTGTCAGATGGCTTGATCGAGCTGGTTGTTACCGGTCATAACGATACCGAGGTTGAGACCGAAGTGGTTCATGGTGGTCGGTTGCGTGAACATCAGGGTATCAACCTGCCTGGCGTGCGGGTGAGCGCGCCGGCAGCCACCGAAAAGGATCTGGCCGATCTGGCGTTTGGTCTCGAACACGGCGTCGATTACGTTGCTCTCTCATTTGTGCGACGGGCCAGTGATGTGCGCGAGGTGAAGGAATTTATCCGTCGCGCCGGCAAGCAGACGCCGGTGATTGCCAAGATCGAACGCCCCGAGGCGCTCGATGTGTTGCCGGAGATTTTGGCCGAAGCTGATGGGATTATGGTGGCGCGCGGCGATCTTGGCGTTGAAATGCCGCCGGAACGGGTGCCGATTGTGCAGAAGCAGATTATCGCTGCCGCCAATCAGGCATTGTTGCCGGTGATTACGGCAACGCAAATGCTCGAGTCGATGATCCACAATCCACGTCCTACCCGCGCCGAGGCCAGCGATGTTGCCAATGCTATTATCGATGGCACCGATGCGGTGATGCTGAGTGGTGAGACGGCTGCCGGCGCCTATCCAATTGAAGCTGTGCAAATGATGGCGCTGATTGCCGATGCAGTAGAAGCATCGTTGAGTGGTGGCGGTCAACACCCGGCTACGCCGCGCTGGTCAATTGCGCCGGTACAATCAACGCCGCGCGCTATCGCGGCAGCGGCATGCACGATTGCCAACACCCTGCCGGTTCGCTTTATCGCGGTGCTGACGCAAAGCGGTTCGAGCGCGCGCCTGGTGTCGCATTATCGCCCCGATGTGCCGATCCTCGCTTTTTGCCCCAACGAAGAGACTGCGCGGCGCACAAGCCTGTATTGGGGAGTGCAGCCAATCGTGATCGAAGCGCGTGATCGGCTCGATGAACTGGAGTTTCAGATTGTGCGTCATATGCGCGAATTGGGTATGGTGCGACGCGGCGATCTGATCGTGCTGAGCGGTGGACATCCGGTTTATCGCTACGGGCCAACCAATTTTCTGAAGGTTATTACAATTGAGTAGGATTCTTGACACCTGCCCCATCGAATGCTACGCTTGTAAATAACGACAGACCACGTTGGGCAGGATGACCATGCGCATCGTCTCTCTGCTACCGGGAACAACCGAAATTGTCTGCGCATTAGGTCTCGGCGACCATCTGGTCGCCGTCACTCACGAGTGTGATTATCCGCCGACAGTGAGGGGGTTGCCGGTAGTGACGCGCAGTATGCTCGATCACCATGAAGAGGTTTCGTCGGCTGAAATAGATGCCGCTATCCGTGAGCGAGCGCGCAACGATCTTTCGATCTATCAGCTCGATCACGAATTGCTCGCCTCGCTACAGCCCGATGTTATCTTAACGCAAGCCCTTTGCGATGTCTGCGCTGTGCCGTTGAAGCAGGTCGAAATGGTAGTGGCTGGCGGGTCGGCGCAGGTGTTGTCGTTCGAGCCGACTAGCCTGGATGGTATCTTTGGCTCGATCAAGGCGATTGGGCGGGCGCTAGGTGTGGCTGAGCGAGCGGAAGCGTTAGTTAATGATCTGACAATGCGCGTCGAGCGGGTGCGAGCGCAGGCGCTCCAGGTCAACTATCGTCCCCGTGTTGCCTGTCTCGAGTGGATCGATCCGGTGTTTGGGCCGGGTCACTGGATGCCAGAATTGATCGCTATTGCTGGCGGTCAACCATTGCTCGGCGTGGCCGGTGAACGTTCTCAGCGAGTGACCTGGCCTGAAGTCATTGCTTGTGCTCCAGAAGTTATCATTGCTATGCCGTGCGGTTTTAGCCTTGAGCGCGCAGTTGCTGAAGCTCAATCGATTTTGCCGCAACGGGCCGGATGGTATGCCCTGCCGGCAGTCCGAACCGGGAGGGTTTTTGCTGTTGATGGCAATGCGTATTTTAGCCGACCAGGACCGCGGATCGTTGATAGTCTGGAACTTCTGGCTGAATTGATTCATCCTGAACTTTTTGCCGGATGGGGGCCGCAGGGAGCGTCTGCTGTGATCGGTTGAACCCTGGTAGTACCGCCTATTCAGCTCTGCCAGCAGGAGAGAGTGCAATGTCAAAGTCCGAGCTGACCATCCCGAAAGTGTTGCAAGCCTTAGCTGCTGAACTGGATCATCCAGTAAGCATTGCTGAAATCTGTGATTTGATCAAATCGCGCTGGTCAGTGCAGTATGCGCTCAATTCAGTGCGCGCCAGTTTGCGCTGGGAAGGGGTTAGATTGGGATGGGTGAAGCTCAACCGGAAGCAATATCTTCCCTTGCGTCTGGCGCTCGACGGTTTGCGCTTTCGCTGTTGGCCGCGACCGCAAGATGTCGTCGCGGGTCGCTTGCCAATTGCTCATCTGCAGCCCTTTGCCGTATTCCGCCGGCAATCCTGGCCGGTCATCTACGATGAACAGGGGAATGTCCTGTCGATCGAGGAGCCTCGTCCGCATACGACCGGTTTTGCGGCTCAGCCGGTGGTGGTCATCGAACAGTGGTTCCAGCGCCATAACTTTGCCGCCGGCGATAGTATTCTGGTGGAAGTTCGCTACCGAACGCAGCCCGAATTGCACTTTTCCTATGAATCGGCGGCGGATTTTCGGTCTGGCGCCGTGGCGGCTCAAGATCGCGAGCTGGTCAATGCCATTGTTGAGAAGGTGAACGAAGGCCTGCGGGCCTGCGAAGACATTATTTTGCCTGTTTTTGCAAACGCGCCCTGGCGAACCGGCTATCCTGGTCGCCCATGGCAATATTTGGTGCTGTCCGATTCGCGTCTGACGCTGATCGAAGATGCATTGCTGGAAGCAGCTAACACCTCTTTCGAGCTTGGGCGAACATTGATCCAGAGAGCGTCACCCGATGATGTGATCTTTCATCAGTCACTGGTGTCATCGCCGGTTCAATTGCCGGTGGAACAGGCAGTGCTTGACGAAATTATCGCGTTGCAGCAAGCGATGCAGCAATCGCGCGATCAGGATAAACATGCCGGGTTATGGGATGGCGAGCTGGCGCGCAAATCATGGCAAGCCGATACTGCGGAGGTTGAACTCTGGGCAGATGCCGATGATTTTATCGATGTTTTCTTCTCGGTATCTGATGAAAAAATGTGTGCCTTACAGCGGCTGCAAGAGGTTCTGCCAGCAGAAGTGAATGAGCAATTGGCCAGGGCAACCAGTGAAGAGGTTGAAGTCATCTTAAGCAGTCAGTTGAATTATCTGCTGGTCAAGGCGCCTGAACTCTTTCCAAAGCTCGATCTGCGGGCTGCGTCAACGCCGGGTGATACATTGATCGATCAGCGGAGCGTTGCCGATACCGACATGCTGTTTGATGATGACAGCCTGTCATACGACGCGGA
The DNA here is from genome assembly GCF_937129525.1 of uncultured Chloroflexus sp. Classification (GTDB taxonomy): domain Bacteria; phylum Chloroflexota; class Chloroflexia; order Chloroflexales; family Chloroflexaceae; genus Chloroflexus. The sequence continues at coordinate 11,069 of NZ_CAKZNK010000048.1, forward strand.
TGATGACGATCTCTTTGCAGACTGGGATAGCGATTGGGATGATGAAGACGATGACGAAGATGATGAGGAGGAAATCATCTTCGCGGCTTCCGGGCAGAGCGATAATCTGATGAACCTGTATTGCGACTATCTGCAAGAGATGGGTAAGCGACGCTCAACGGCTCTCTTCCAGTCGCGTCTCTTGAAGCCGTATGCCCAATTTTTGGCCACCTTCTACTACCAGTCCCTCGATCAAGGCAGCTATGCCACGCTCGACGAATTTCTGTTCTACTATTATCCCCATCACAACAATGTGTCAGAACGGTATATTCGCGAGATGTGTGGCTCGATGAGGCACTTTTACGCCTTTCTGCGCGATCGTGGCGTTATTGCCGATGATCGGTTTGCGCAGGCGATCTGGCAACGGCGTGATCAGGCGGCGCGGCTGATGACCCTCTATCGGCGGGTCGAGCGCGACTATCCCGATCATGAGCGCCTCATGCAGATGCTGTTTGCGCCGTATGTGTCCTGATGGTATTCAATCGGGAGGAATTTGGTGAGTGCGCCTGTTCAAATGTATAACGTTGCCGTGCTTGCCGCCTGCTATGATGGGCATAGTGGCAATCGATAAACACGTTTGGGAAGTCACATG
>NZ_CAKZNK010000049.1 GCF_937129525.1 uncultured Chloroflexus sp.
CCTATCGCCTATCCCCAAACGCGCCTGCCACCCGCTGGTAGATGGGGGCGCAGCAGCGCTGCGCCCCTACCCCTACCCCCTTTCCGCCCGCCGCTCCCCGTAACACGCAACGATGAACTATCGCCCATCGCCTATCGCCCATCGCCTATCGCCCATCGCCTATCAAAAAAGCTTGACATCACGCGAAAACAGTTGTATTATTCAAATGATTTGAAAAATCAAAATATTTGAGGAAACAATGCATGTTTCACAAACTTGACCCACCCTACACCCCAGCGCGCGTAGCGCAACTGTTCAACCTCGTCCACAGCGAGCTAATGGGCCAGAGTATGGAGACACTCTTGCAGTTTTTGCAGCGAGCGAATCTCTCGATGCCGCGTCTGGTCTCACTGATGCATATCCAGCGTCAGCGCGAGGCGACCATCTCTTCGCTGAGCGAGCATCTCAATCTATCACCGGCCACAACCAGTCAGATGATCGACCAGCTCGTGCAAGATGGTCTGGTTGAACGCAGGGAAGCGCCGCATGATCGGCGTCAGAAGCTAATCTCGCTGACGCCGGCAGGTGAAGCAGTAGTAGCTGAAGCGCGTCAGATCCGGCTTAATGAAGCCAGCCGCTCTCTGAGCAAGTTGCCGCCAGAATTGCTTTCCCAATTGGGGCAGGCGCTTAGCGCTGCCTGCCGTGAATGGCAACTAACCGCGGTAGAGGATTAAGCCGACTTCATCCAGCCTTCAATGTAGCAAAACCCTGGCAGTTTGCAGGAGCAGCGCATATGGAGCGCTGCTGTAGGTGACTGTTTTTTCTCAGGAGTATCCCGGTAGTATGACAACCACAACCCCTTCAACAGCAGCATCCGTTACCCGGATCGATTACGCGGCTACCCTTGATCAGCGGAGCAAAGTGCTCATCTTGATTGGGGTGTTGCTCGGTCTTTTCCTTTCCGCGCTTGATCAAACCATCGTTTCCACCGCGTTGCCGCGGATTGTCGCCGATCTCAAGGGAATTGAGCTGATTGGCTGGGTTTCGACCAGCTATCTGCTCGCTTCAACGGCAATGGTGCCGATCTATGGCAAGCTCTCGGATATTTATGGCCGCAAATATGTGTTACTGTTTGGCATCGTTGTCTTTCTGCTCGGTTCGCTCTTGTGTGGCCTGGCCGGTGACATGATCCAACTGGTAATCTATCGCGGTTTGCAGGGTTTTGGCGCGGCGGCGCTTACGTCAACCGCTTTTGCCATTCCGGCTGATCTGTTCGCGCCAGCGGAACGGGCCCGCTATATGGGTTTGTTTGGCGCTGTGTTTGGTTTATCAAGTGTGGTCGGGCCGTTTGTTGGTGGTCTGCTCACCGATCACTTGAGCTGGCACTGGGTCTTTTTCGTTAATCTGCCGCTAGGCGTGGTAGCCTTAAGCTTTATTGTCACCCGATTGCCCCGTTTGCATAGCGGTCTCAAGCCGGCAATCGATTACGCTGGCGCTGCGACGTTGTTGCTGACCGTTATTCCGTTTTTGCTGGCGCTGACGTTGGACAAGAATGATTTTCCCTGGACATCGCCACTCATCCTGAGTCTGTTTGCCATCAGTGCGCTTGGCTTGACCTTCTTTCTCTTGATCGAGCGACGGGCCGAATCGCCAATCTTGCCGTTACATCTCTTCCGCATTCGCGCGTTCACACTCACGGCGCTGATCGGAGTGACGGTTGGGGCAACCCTGTTTGCTGCGATCTTCTTCCTCTCGCTCTACCTGGTTAATGTGCTGGGTGTTAGCGCAACGGCTGCCGGTACCACCTTGATCCCGCTCACGCTGAGTCTGGTGGTTGGCGCAATGGTTTCGTCGCAAATCGTGCAGCGTACAGGTCGCTACAAGTGGGTCATTATCGGCGGTATGGCCATCATTGTCGCCTCGCTCTGGTGGTTGACCACGTTGACTCCTGAAACATCGATCTGGATGGTGCGCTTGCGGATGATTGCGTTAGGGTTGGGATTGGGGCCATCGATGCCGATCCTGAATCTGGCGATGCAAAATGCGGTGCCGCGGGTCGATCTCGGCGCCGCCACGGCAAGCCGGCAGTTCTTCCAGCAAATCGGGCAGGTGGTTGGTTCGGCTGTCTTTGGCGCGCTCCTGACCAGTGTGCTAACCACGACCTTGAGCGCGAATCTGGCGCCGATCCAGGCGCAGTTGCCGCCAGAAGTCGCAGCGCGCTTCGACAGCAACGCTTTGCGCAATGGCATGGGTGCCGGTGAGGGAGCAACCGGTGAAGCGGTTGATCCGGCGGCGCGGATCGAGCAGGCTATCACTGATCAGTTTGCCGCGCGCCGCGATCTCATAACCAGGGCGCTACGCGATGCCGATCCGGCGGCAATCGCAGCGCTACAGGCCGATCCTCAATTGCCCGATCAGCAGAAAGCAATGCTAACAATGATCGACTCACTGCCGCCAGCAGCGCGCGCGCAAGCGCTAGAGCGGGTACTCGCGCAGCTCGATACAGCAGAGCAGACTGCGCGCGCCGAGGGACGGGCAATCGGCGAGCAGATTAGCGCGGCGTTGAAAGATGCCTTTACCCGGAGTGTGACCACTATCTACTGGTATGCAATCTGGCTGGCGGTTATCGGTCTTGCGCTGGCATTGTTCATTCCTGAATTGCCGTTGCAGCGCAGCTATGGTCAGGATTTGCCGCCATTGATGGAGTAGCATTACTAATCGTATCGATGTCTGGCCAGGGCACGGTCATACCGTGCCCTGATCGTATGTTGCGCCGCATGATCGCCATAAAACGCTATCGTAGTTCACGCGATTTGGTATAATGCGGGGAAGGAATCCGTGGCATATGTAGCATCAAAGAGGTATCAGGGTGGCGAATCTGCGATCTCGTCGTGGTCGCGGCCAGAAGCGCAGTTCAGCGCTTACCGTTCAGCGTCGCCTGTGGTTGGTGAGTCGCTTTGTGTACGGCCCGGCTACTCCTGCCGAGTTGATCGCCGATGCCCGGCGTGTCTTTGGTGAGTCGATCTACCCACCCAACGCGCTGGTGGCACTACGTCACGACTTCAACGCGCTGCGGAACGAATTTCGCTGCACCATCGAACGGCAACCCAACGGTAGCTACATGCTGACCGGCTTTGGTCGCCTGACACTGCTCAATCTTCCCGATGACGAGCTGGAAGCTTTAATGTTTCTGGTTGAGCTGTTTGGTTCGGGGAATTGGCCAAATAGCCCGCAGGTGCGCGCTTTGCTCAATCACGTCATCGCGCTGCTGCCACCTGAACGGCAATCGAATCTCCGTCAGCAGTTAGGAGTAGAGGTCGAATTGCCTCAAAGCAGTACTGTCATCGATCAGCAATTGCTGGCCCGGCTCCGTCGCAACGTGCGCCGCCACGCTCTCCGCTTCCACTACCGATCAAACTTCAGCAATGAACCGGAAGCGCACCGCGTCGCGCCAGTTCGACTCTTTGTGCGCGACGGCCATACCTATCTGGAAGCCTACTGCTACAGTTCGCCGCACGAGGCAACGGTGGGAAGGTATATTCCCTACCGGGTTGACCGGATTATCCCCGAAACCCTCCATGTTGAACGGCGCGTTCTGCCTCCTGACCTGCCACCGCGCCAAATGTGGTCGCTACGGTACTGGCTCTCGCCTCAGGTGGCCCGTAACCGCGATGTGGCAATCTGGTTTCCTCACAGCAGTGTCGCCTACAATGCGGATGGTAGCGCTGAAGTGACGGCTCAAACCAGCGATTTGTGGCAGGCGGAGCAGATCCTGCTCCGCTACCGGGAACATTGCCGCGTGCTTGAACCGGCAGAACTTGTCGCGATGATCCGCAAGACTGCTGAACGCCTGTGCGACCTCTACCAGGGCGAGTAACCCTTGGGCAAATTACCGCAGGGGGAAGGCCAGGAAGAAGAGAACAATCACGATTATGCTGGCAATAACTAAGCCATTGCGCAACCATTGTGGTGGTAATTGAATTGCCGGCGGTTGAAGGTTCTCAAGTTCGGCTTGCAATGCGGCCAGCGACCGCTCGCGCCGGTTTAGTAATGGCTCACCCATCCTCACAATCAAACGCTGCGTCGAGGGAGGTAACTGTTCGACTGCCAGCAACTGCTGCAATACCTGACTCAGCGCAAAGAGATCACTCCGTTCATCAAGTGGCTGGCCGTAGAGCTGTTCAGGCGGCGTGTACTGCGGTCGGCCCACGCCGGACAATTCCGGCGCTACCTGGTAGCGGTAGCGACTCAGGCCAAAATCGATCAGCGCAACCTCTCCGCGCATCCCAACAATAATGTTTTGTGGATGCAGATCACCATGAATAATCCCATACGCATGCAAGATGCGTAATGTCCAGCAAAGATTGATCGCAATCTGGATCGCGTCGTCAGGACGACCGGCGGCCAGAATTTCTGCCAGGGTTTGCCCGGGCAGGTAACGCTGGACATAATAGTACCCGAGACGGTCTCTACCGGTAGTGATCAGAAGCGGAAATCGCCGCCATCCTGCGGTATCGGGTTCTAGCTCTGACAGGCGTCGCACAATCTCGATCTCGCGGCGAAATGCGCGGATGGCCTGGGTGAATGGCATGCTGAACCTGGTGGGAGCCAGCCACTTGATCACGACCATCTGATCATCCCACGTGTCGTAGGCGAGAACAACGATGCTATGGGCAGTTCGGTGTAGTTGACGCGCGATCTGAAAGCGCTTGCCGACCATCCCGACACCCGCCATCGCCATCATCACGACACCTCCAGAGCATCTCTCAGGGCGCGAAACGGGGTTAATCCGGTTAAGACGATAGTTTCATCACCAAACTCGATCTCGAGTGTGCCGCTGTCGGTCAACCAGCTCACTATGCCGGGCAAACAGCGGTGCCGTCTGACATAGATCCGCTCAATGGTACAGCGTGGGCCAAAAGGGAAACCTTCGTCGATGATGAGAGAGTGGCGAGTAATGATGAGCATAAACCGGCTCTCTTGCCAGGCCAGAAGCAAGATCGCGAGCAGACAAAGGATACTGCCGAACGTTAACCCAATAGCCAGCTCTTCGTAGCGCGATTTCATTGCCTGAAATGCAAAGGCGAGAGATGCGCCAAAGAGAGCTGCCAGAGCTGCGTAATGCGGCAGGCGCCGCGACGGATGGCGACGGAAGATGTTCGGGGGATACTGATGCAGAATTGCCATGGTTCTCCTCCTCTGTTACGTGGCGCGTAGTCGGTTCTTTCACGTGAACTGCGACCAGTGCCTGTTTTCCGTCGTGTGCCTGCCGATGACACGTATTGCGGCAAATACCTCCTTATCTGTTGCTTACCGGTTGTCGTTGAAGAGGATGTTGTTACTAGTAGTGTACGTAAGAGTCTTAGATAAAGTATCTGTCATATGAATCATCTTTGCATAATAATGATCGCCAAATGGATCATGACTCATATCAAGAGAGCGATTACTTCTAGCATTTTTCTTGACAACAAAAAACGGCGCCAACAATGGCACCGTTGAGTGTGTTCATCGTATATTGTGCGCTCGCTATTCTGGAGAGAAACTGCTCCCCTGCTTCAAGATGCCGAGATCATAGGCGCGGGCAATCGCGTGAACGCGATTGGTAACCTGCAGTTTTTCGCAGATGTTCTGGACGTACCGCTTAATCGTGCCGGAGCTACAATCCATCTGAAGCATCATCTCTTTGATCGAGAGGCCGCGCGCCATCAATCTGAGCGTCTGCTCTTCCCGTTCAGTCAGCGGCGTGGTAATGATGTAGCGCGTATAATCCTGCTGTACTTTCTGCATCACCGATCGCAACAGGTGTTCCAACTGATCGGGATCGTTAAACGTCTCTTTAGCGACTGACGAATCAGCCCCTTTACGATAGGCCTGCTCGACCAATTCAGGATAGGCTGTCATGGCAATCACTGCCACCCGCGGCGCCTGGCGTTTTATCTGCTCAATTGCATTCACTCCTATCCATTTATCACCAGACCACGACAAATCCATCATGATAATGTGCGGTTGGAGGGTACTTGCCAGCCTGATTGCCTCCTGAGGGGTTGTTGCTTCGCCGACAAGCTGCACGCCTGGAACGTATGCCAACACCTTTTTCAGGCCTTCTCGATAGAAGGTCAGGTCATCGGCGATAACCAGCCTGATAGGATCCCCCATTCCTGTCCCTCCTTGATCTGACCGGTAACCCGGACAACGACTCCACCCTCAGCGCGTGGCTGCACAGTTGCGCGTCCACCAATCCGTTCGGCCCATTGTTGAATGGCCATTAATCCATATGCTCCCCGCCGGCGCAGATTGATTGCGTCCTCTGAAATGCCATGGCCATTGTCCTCAATGGTGAGCACAAACCCGGCATCGTTCGCCTGACACCTGATCCAGACAACGCCATCTGACCTGGCATCAAGGCCGGCGTGTTTGGCGATATTCGCCAGTGCCTCTTGACAGATACGGAACAGAACGTAGGCGGTGCTGGTTGGCAAGTCTGGCTGTGGCGGGAGGTCGAAGCGAAAGTCAACGTTCGGCAGCCTGGATTCTTTGATCAATTTGACATACTCTTTTATCATCTGAGTGAAGGGTTGATTGAGATCGGTGCGACCGCGCAGGTCGTCTTGAATGCATTGCAACTGCTGGTAGAGAAATTTTGCGGCATGGTTCGCCGGCAACAGGTGATGGGTGAGGGAAGTGGCCGGCTCGCCTCGTTCGAGCTGTTTGGTCATCATATTCAGCGGAAAGATGATGGTGCTCTGGACGAAATTGAGCAGATCGTGTATATCAAGCCCCAACTGTTCGCGGGCGGCGTGGCGAAGATTAACGATAGCACAACCGTGCCATACCTGTTCGGCGAACAATGCGAGCAATTCGGTATCGGTATCGGTAAACTCCTCGCTGCCATCTTCCGCCGCGCGGTTTTCGAGCATCACGACTCCGACGACCATCCGGCGATGATCGCGAATCGGGCCGGCCAGTAGCGCGCGACCCCGCGCAGTGGGAAGATGGTCTAACTCATCGCCTTGTAACAGGTGCGCGGCATAGAATTCCATCAATTCAGTGCCGGTGAGATGGATAACCTCATTGCGTTCGGCAATGGTGTTGGCAATCTGTTGGTAGCGTTCGTTTTCGAAGCATTCACGAGACAGAGACGAGACCGCTAGCTCAAAGTCGGTGAGTGGAGTGTGGCGCAAGAAGATAGCGCAATGTTCGCTGCTAAAGAGACGCGCTCCCAATTGCGCATATGAAGCGAGCAATTTGCGCTCGTCTTGCAATCCTACCAGTGCTGTACTGCTCTTTAGCAGTTCACGCAACTGTTCCTGTTGTAGTTGCAGTTGGGCGACCAATCGCGCATTGTCGATTGCCGATGCCGCTGCATTCGCGATCAGCAGGCTCAGCACAACATCATCTTTGCGGTAAAACGATGAAGTGTGGCTCTCAAGCGCAATAATACCGATGATCCGATTGCGATACGACAACGGGGTATAGAGAACGCTGGAGACAGGTTTGGGCTGGTAATCTGCTATCTCATGATAGAAATCAGGATATTTAGATGGCACATCATCAATAATCAACGGTTGCTGTCCACGCACCACCCATCCGTGAGGAAAGCGTTTATCGGTGATGTCGAACGTCAGGGAGGTGGCAACCAGGTGATCGGTAAAGCCATCGCAATCCACAATGCGTAAAGAGGTTCCTTCCAGCAGTTGTATCGAGGCGCTATCGTAACCGATCAGATCACGATAGGCAACCAGTACATTGCGATAAACATCTTTCAATCCCTCGCCGAGATCACCGATCCGTTGGATATGTTCACGAAGGCGCTCTGATTGTTGTTTGCGCCAGATCATAGCCGCCGCCAGACGGGAATGGATCGCCAGCGCTTCAAAGCGACGACGCTCGTCTGCGGTAAATTCGCGCGGTTCGGCATAATCGACGGTCAATATACCGATAATGCCGGGTAAGCCGATCAACGGCGCAACCATCAGCGCACCGATTGGGCGTGGACGTTGTACGAAATCAGGGTCCTGAGTGGTGTCAGGCACAAACTGATTCTCGCCCGCGCGAATGGCGCGGACGTTGATCCCAACCAGTGGGCTTGGCGGAGCGCCGTAGTCGAAACCATGCCGATGTCGAGCCGCAATCAAATACAAGGTTTGCGTATTCCGGTCAAGGCGACGAATTTCACATTTGCGCGCGTCCGGAAATGCTTTCAGCGCCTCGTCCACAATCGTTTCAAACACTTCCTGACCGCGCGCGGTGGCGTGGTAAATCTGATAAAAGCGCTGGATCTCTGCGAATTGTCGTTGCAGCTCCCGGTGAAGCTCACGGTGCTCAATTGCATGCGCCAGTCGCTCACAAATCAGATTCAGATCAACTTCATGGATGCTTTGAAAACCGGTCGCGCTCAGCTTGTTTTGTTCTTCTAACCGGTTGACCAGGCGCAGGACGCCGATAATACCACGACGACCGTTGAGCGGCACGGCGAGCAGATGCCGCACCTGTCGGCTTGGTAACGCTCTTTTGTAGTTTGCGAAATACTTGGGTAATGCAAGCGGATGCCCGGCAAGGTTTTGCACTCTAACCGGCGACTCATCAAGATTGTTGACCACGATCGTCCGCCCTAAGGTTGTCCCACCGGCGCTCAGCAAGGTAAGGCCGGTGATTCCCTGCCCCGGCTCGTAATACTCGTCAAAATCCAATGTTGGGCCACTATGGATAGCCCGCTTCAACCGGCCATCGCGCAACCAGAAAATCGCTGCCGTCTCTGCATTGAAATCGTCGCACACCGAATCGAGCAGACGACGTAGCGCCTCCTCGTAGCGCTGTTCGTTCCCTTCAACGATCGTGTTCAGTAAATCTTCATAGAGATCAATCCGGATCGTTCGCGGTCGATTGAAGAACATCAAGATCTGCGAGCCGTCGGCAATCGCCTGCGACTCCACATCAAACTGTAATTTGCGCCCACCGGCAGGCATCGTTGTGATACGCTGCGGTTGCGATGTGGGGTTTTGACAGGCGGCGCAGTTCTCGGAGTCACACCGTAGATACTCGTAGCAGGTGAGTTCCATAGTCCAGGGACCAAATTGCTGGCGGAGCGCGCTATTGACGAAGACCAGGTGACGCTGACTGTCGATGACGCAGATTCCGCTCTGGTATTGTTGGAGAATCTGGACTAATTCAGCCTTCTGATCAGCAAAAGCGTCGGGGTTGAGCGAGGTGCGACGCATCACAAAGAGCAGTAGAAAGCCAAAGACGGTCGTCGCAAATGGAATGCTGAGACCAATAAGCTCAATCGAAAGGGTTGCACCCGTCACTATTGCGGCAATAATGGCTGCGCTGATCACGATGGCGTCATATGGGGGATTAAGGAAGCGCAGCGCGCTGACCATCGGCACCATGTAGAGCATCCACAGGACGTTATACGCACTATTGAACTGGACGATAGCAATGCTAAGGAGTAAGATTTCAAAAAGGTTCTGTCCCAGCTTGACGTTGTGATTGCGAAGATGAGATGGCCGGCGGATGCCCCAAATAGCAGTGATTATCAGGAATAATGCCATCAAAACGATAGCTAACCAGCCAATTATCAGTTGCCAGCCCGGCAACTCATCAGATTTGCGCCATGCCCAGAAGATCAGGAAGATCAGGCCGCTCAGACGCAAGCACCAAACCCATACTAGCGCCCCCTCTTCTCGACCGATACGCGCTCGCAACTGACGCCAATTGAGCCGAGCATTACGGGCATGTTGGGCAATCCAGGCTTCCAGATCGATTTGCACAGCGCTTTCCTTATAGTGTAACAGGTCATTCTGATAATATTTATCGTAGCAGACCTGAACGGCGTATGCCTAGATCCAAAAGATTCAACCCATTTTGCCAGCGCGAGTCGTTTGCCTCATTGCGAATGCCAGGAGATGGGACTTTCTGGGTAGCATTCGCGAGCAAACCTGAGATCGTTGAAGGCTGCCCCGATGAGTTGCCCGTGTGTATCGTAGTGGGCTGATCGTCCGCTGACCTTCCAGTAATGGCTGAAATTGCCCAAACCGCCGATTATGCGCGGCGACCCGGCACTGTCGAAGGTGGCGTACACCATGAAACGGGCATGGGCGTTGAGTCGATGCAGGGTATGGGTGTCCCAGGGTGGACAGACATCGATGAAATACACTGTGTCAATATAGCGCTGAACAATCCATGGCTCACCTTGCGCCAGGCGCTCTTTGACGAAGGCGATCGTTTTCTGCGCTGCCCGATGCGATCCATTGATGCGCAAGACTCCGCGTCCCTGACTGTAGTAAGCGCCGTTACCAGCGCCACATTTCAATACCAGTAACCGTCTTGCCGCTGTGGACAATTCCGCCAGGTCATCGATTGTTCTGACTGCACTCAATTGTTGCGCTACCGGCGGAGGCGCGTGGTCAAGCAACGGCGTGAGATCAACCGCCTCTTGACGCAACAGCGCAACTGCGCCCAACAGTTCGCGCAGTCGGTCGTCGAACAGGCGCGCATAGTTGGTCATAAACGGCAGAGCCATTCCCCATTTTTGCCGGTAGATGTAATTGAGCGGCGTTTCAGCCCAGACTCGGCCATCGATTGCCATCCTGGCCAGGCGCGCGAGCAGATCCGGCGCGATCGCAGGCAATAGTTCCTGTCCGTACAACACATCGACTTGCCACAGTCGTCCACCTTCAGCGACAACCAGCGCGCCGTTTCGTTCGAAGATCCGACGCGCGCCGTCGCGACGGTCGAAAACGATGTACCGCACACCCTGCTGCTCGAGCGCTCGCCGTAAGTAGCTTTCGCCTTGTAGCCAGACTGCGCGCACCGGGTTAACGACCACCGGTTCATCCCCACTCAACCCGGTGACAAGCGCGCGAAACCCGCCAACCGGATTGCCGACATATGCGCCGCAGGTAGACGCAACCGATGCGCAAACATCGTGAATGCCGAAGAAGAGACCTAAACCGCCCGCTTTCCACTGGACTTCGGCAATGATGCGGCGTGGACTGAACGAGATATAGTCTACCCGACAAAACCGTGGTTCCAGTCCGGCTGTAACTGTTAGCCGTTGCGCCTGAACTGCTTCTGGCGGCAGACCGTATTCACACCAATCGGCAATCCAGCGCGGTTCCTCACCGGCCAGCGCAGCGCGATACAGCTCGTTCCAGGCGCGGTAGAACCGGCGCAAAACGATCAGATCTTCGGTGATAGCCGCAAGTGTCGCGCGGTCAAGAATGCATGAAGATGGCGTAATCAATGAAGCATAGGTTTCGCCAAAACCGTAAATAAGCCGGTTAGCCGTGAACTTGCCGAGCAATTCATCGCTAACGCTGTCTGGATGCCGCGCGATCAGGGGAATATCAGAGATCATAAGCGCGCAACCACAACTCCAGCGTGATCAACAACCAGATCGATTGACCGTGACGGCGCCAGACCATGCCCTGACCCTGGATCCAACTGCGCGCGGTCGCTTCACGGAAGAGACCGCGAGCGCGCGCTCGCGGCCCGAACAACAGATCATTCGCCAGGTCGCGCAGGGGGCCTTGCAGCCAGTGCTGTACCGGCACCATCATGCCGCTTTTGGGACGGGTAAGAATGGGGATTGGCAGAAGGTCACGCACTGCCTGTTTCAGAATCCATTTCTCGTCCAGGCCGCGCAACTTTAACCTTGGAGGAATGGCAAATGCCGCGTCGATCAGCGATGGCGCAAAGAGCGGCGACCGACCTTCGAGGCCGCATGCCGTCGTGAGACGCTCAACTTTGGGCAAAATGTGATGCGCGCCCTTAGTGCGGATGTTGGTATACAACAGTCGATTAAGGAACGACGACATCTGTGGCGCCTCAAGGTATGGCTGCACGTGCCGTTCCAGTGACGGAGCGGCGCGCAAGGCGTCGTAGACATCGGCAGACAACAACCGTTCAAGCTGGTCGTAACACTTTCGGTACGATAGCAGGTACGCTCGCGCGCGCGCCGCCGGAGTCGGATCATCGCGATGCAGTTCAAAGACTATCATCGGCAGGTTTTTAGGGCCGCCAAAGACCGGATCGCCCCCTTCGCCGTTCAGGATCACAGTCAGGCCGTCGCGGGCAGCAGCGCGTGATAGCAACAGGTTTGGCGTAGTCAGTGGATCGCCCACTGGACAATCAAGCAGCGCCACTGTTTCTGCCAGATGATCGGCGATTTGCTGACCATCAAAGGTAAGAATTGTGTGTTCGGTACGGCAATGGGTCGCAACCAATCCAGAGTAGGCCAGCTCATTTGGCAAATGGTGGCCGAAATTGATCGAGTAGGTGCGCACAGTTCGGTGATGCAGCCGCGTCGCCAGCGCTGTCACCAGACTGCTATCGATCCCGCCGGACAGAAAGACGCCAACGTCCTGGTCGGCAGGCAGCCGCACTCTGACCGCCTCTTCCAGCAAGTGACGCAGGCGTTGCGCGTAGGTTTCAGCCGGAGTGTATTCATCCCACTGCTCCTCACGCGGTTCCCAGAAGATCTCTTCCTGACAACTGCCATCGTTGCGCAAGCGCAGGCAACGTCCCGGCAGCACTTTATACACCCCTTCAATCAGCGTTTCATCGCCGGGGAGATACGCAAAAGTCAGGAAGGCCCGCATGGCGTTGAGGTCAAGTCGCGCATTTCGGTCACGCTGGCGGCGCAAGGCGCGGAGCGAACGCGAAGCCAGCCACCGGTTGTCGATCCAGGTGTAGAACAGCGCGCGCGTTCCGGCATGGTCGCGCGCCAGCACCATCTCGTCGCGATCAAGGATTGCCAGCACAAACATCCCATCGGCCAGCGCAAAGCCGCGAGCACCGTATCTGGCGTAGAGATGGAGAAGGATCTCGCCGTCGGCGCAATTGTCGGTCAGCGCAACTCCATCGCGTTGGAGCGTCTGCGCTATCGCAGTGCGATTAAAGAGCGTCACAGCGCCAATTGCGATCAGGTGACCGACGACGAAGTGATGCTCAAGTAACGTCGGCAATTCTGCGCGGACGCTCGATAAGACCGGCTCAGAGTCAAGCGCCGTCACGCGACGTGTCAGATGGTTGGTAGTTGCCACTGCGTGAAGGGAACTGGTCATCCTGCGTCTCCTGGATCGATTTCATTGCTATCATTGTTCTACCGCACAAAAGGGATCATCCGAAATCTATCATATCGCCACTACTACCACTACTGGATGTTGTCTGTTCCTGCTGAGCCAGCTTTTGGCGTAGCATCTCCTCTTCTTCAGGGCTCAAGAAATCTGGCGGTGGCACCAGCGTTCCAAGCAAGAAGCCGGCGCCCATTGCCATCAAGATAGCGCCCATCCGCCCATCGAAAGAACTCTGGTTGACAGTCATGACTCTGCCACCATACCAGAGCGTGCGACCATACCCCTGCTCGCGCGCGTAGATCACTTTGCCATTTCGAAAGGTGCGCTTAATAATACCGTCGCCGAGCAATTCATCGGTGCCGGAATTGCCCTGACTATCGCTCCATTCCACCCGACCGTCGGGCAAGCGTCGCCGCCATTCATATTGACCATTGCTAAAGGTGCGTCGAACGCTACCATCAGAGAGCAACTGATCCTGATAGGTTATCACCATTGGTTCCACGAGCGCCTCCTGAAGATCTGGAAAACCTGCATGAAATCGCGGTAATCTCTGTTGGCTACCGATCGGGCCAACTCATATACCCAGATCCGTTCCACCGCCGCAGATTGGTAAACCAGCGTGAGGAACGGCGAAGTGAGGGGGCCGATTGGCGCAGTATGCGAAGCAGCTTCAGTGGTCGAATTGCGGCAACCTCAGCCGAGTAACCGGCGGTTAACCACTGCCGCTCGATGAGTCCTAAGTTCATTGTAGCTAATGCTTCGGATGGCGGAAGAGCGTTACCGGTGGTAAACAGATGCTGGCGCAACGCATCACCTGGACGCAAGCCCAGCGAGCGCACCTGAATTGTCGGTGGGAGATCGAGCGCATCGCGCGCCTCGTTAGCGAAGCGCAATCCGGCAAAGCTTGCGTCGTGCAACAGGAGCGCATATGGCGCCGGCGTGAGCATCAACATGCTAAGCAAGCCGTCGGGAAAGGGCGACGCTTCAGGCAGCCCCAAAATAGCGCAACCCATCTCCATATGCAGCGCATTGGCGCGCAACATCCGCGCGATGGTTATGTCCTGACAGATAATGACGAATGGCACGCCATAGTCGTACAGATCTGGCTCACGGGTAGTGACAACCGATGGTGGCGGTTCATCAGCGAGTAGCAGATCTGGCTGCCCAAACCGCGCCTTGTACGCAGTCAACGCCTCGTTGAATGCCGTCTCGTCTAGCGGTGGCGTGATCGTGAATGGCAACCGCCATGCCAGCGGTGGCGCGCCGATCAACGCGGCGGTACGCGCAATGCCTGACCAGAAGGGGCGAGGACGACGCGCTGCAAATGCCAGTTCAGTAATGAGCAGCGCCACCGTTTGACTGATTGCTGTCACCGCTGTCTCAGGCTGCGCAATAGTCAGGCAAACCTCATAATAAAGTTGACGGCGAGTATAATAAACCCCTTCCTCGCGCAGCCGCGCTACTGTCTGCCGCAAGGCAATTAGTGGATCAAGCGGGCGCAAACCAAATCTGATCAGTTTCGTAAACGGTATATTCATCGGTATCTGCTCGTCTGTATCGAACTACTATAAGCTGTTTAATCACGTCACGCCAACCCCTCACCGCGCCACCGGCTGCGGCCAGGTCATAAACCCAACCGCGCGCGCCTGCGCCTGCGCTTCCGCTTCGGGATCGACCACCTGCGGCGCGTGTTGCGCCACTGCCTGCGTCACCAGCCGGAGCAACTGCGCAGGAGGCAGGTACAACACCGACGCGGTTGCGTCGGCGCGCAGCCATTCGATTTCGTCTCGCTCCAGATCCAGGGTATCCGGTTGACTTGCCAGCCTGTCAAAAAACTGCTTCAGCGCTGGCGGCGTCTTCACATACGTCCAGGGCAACTGCCGATCCCGCGCGTCGTTTGGCCGCAAGCCGACATCGATGATGCGATGGTCTGGGGTCAAGCCCCACTGCGCCGACACGAGATAGCGCAGGAGACAACCGGCGACACTGGCGTCGTGGAGGAACACGATGGGCAGGCGGGGGTCGCGCTGCGCTTGCTCTATCCAGCGCGCCTGAGAGGGCGAGACGGGGTGGTCAGGATTGACGAGGCCGAGGCCAAGGCGCTGCGGCAGGCCGTTGGCGAACAGGCAGAGATGGACGTCCTCGATCGACGAGACGACCAGCGCGCGGATCGGCTCCGTTGGCGTCCAGCGCTCCAGCGCCTGCCGGGTGGCGTTAGCATCGATCCGTCCCGGCAGCGGCCCGTGGATGGACTCCCAGGGTTTGATAAACTTTGACTCGAATGATGAAATGTCAACCGATTTGCCTGGAAGAAAAAGTCTACTAAGCATCCAGATTATCAGTATTGATAACACACACATAAACAAAATGGATAATATTGAAGAAGTAGATAAAATAAAAATTCCATAAAAAATTACAACAACACATATAAAGAAAAACAACAACGCGGAAAGCCAATATCGGGCAGGATACCGGGTAGATAATCTAAACAACAGTGATCCATGGGGCCATGGATACTGTTTCTTGTACACAGATTTCATCTCCCGCAAGGCCAAAAAATGGCCGAGTTGCGCTGACGAGTACGCATACTTGCCCTGACGACTCAAGCGTTCCGCCAGGCCACGCAACTTCAGATCGCTCAGCTTAAAATCGTTTGCGCGCGGCTCAATCGCAAATCGGCGCTGGCATTTCGGGCAAATTCGCCCTCCACGCTCTCTGTAGCGCAAGTCTGCCAGACAATGCGGACACTTCATTCATGCGCCTCCCTCCAACGCGCCGGCCAATCGGCGCAACCCAACAGCCACCTGCCAGCATCTCAGTCTCACCGTCATAGCCAACCCCTCACCGCGCCACCGGCTGCGGCCAGGTCATAAACCCAACCGCGCGCGCCTGCGCCTGCGCTTCCGCTTCGGGATCGACCACCTGCGGCGCGTGTTGCGCCACTGCCTGCGTCACCAGCCGGAGCAACTGCACGGGCGGCAGGTACAGCGCCGACGTGACCGAACCCGCCCGCAGCCATTTAATCTCATCCTGATCTAGATCCACTTTACCTGCTTGACCTGCAAGCTTGTCAAAGATCCGCGCCAGCGCCGGCGGCGCCTTTGCATACGTCCAGGGCAACTGCCGATCCCGCGCGTCACGCGGGCGCAAACCGAGGTCAATAATGCGATGGTCTGACGTCAGCCCCCACTGCGCCGGCAAAAGATGAGGCAGGAGACAGCCGGCCAGGCTGGCATCGTGTATCAGGAGGATCGGTACCTGTGGGTTGCGACGCACCCAATCAATCAGCCGTTCCTGAAATGGCAGCGGTCGATTGAGCCGGACTATCCCCAGGTCGAAGCGCTGCGGCAAGCCATTTGCCAGCAGGCAGATCAGGATATCGTCAATCGGCGAAACCACCAGCGCGCGTGCCTGCTTCGGCGGAACGTAATTAACCAGTACCTGTTGCGCAGTAACGGATTCAATGCGTCCGGGTAGCAAACCGTGGATGCGTTCCCATGGCTCGATCGTCTTTGCTTCAAACGATGCCACATCAGGAATGCGAGCGCGATTCAATACGCTAGGATCAGAAATAAGCTTTTTCATGAACATTATCATGAACATTACAGGTACTGCTGAAAACAAAATAGGAACTAAGATTAAAAAGGCATACCTACTAATTGCAAAATCAAGAGAATTAAAAACCAGCCAAAATATACCAAAGGACACAAAAGAAAGGTAGATAAATGGAAAAAATCAAATAATGCAACAGGTTTTTGTCTGACAAACTCAACAAAAGACGTTTTATATGGCCATGAGAACCCCTCTTTGTATCTAGGTTTAATCCACTGTGCGATAGCGAAATGACCCAGTTGTGCTGACGTGTATGTGTACCTACCGTGGCGACTCAAGCGTTCCGCCAGATTGCGCAACTTGAGATCACTTAGCTTCAACTCGTGCGCGCGCGGTTCCAGGGCAAACGGGTGCCGACACTTCGCGCAAGTTCGACCTGAACGCTCTCTGTAGCGCAAGTCTGCCAGACAATGCGGACACTTCATTCATGCGCCTCCTTCCAGCGCGCCGGCCAATCGGCGCAGCAGATGGGCGATACGTTCCCGCCACGACACCGTTACGTGCAGCCGATCAACTGCCATCTCCGCTTCCAACTGCCGGAGCGCAGTAACCAGGCGCGCCGCTGTTTCATCGCCGCTGCGGGCGCGCTCTTCTGCCATTGCAGCGGTAATTGCATAATCATCGTGGTCAATCCCCATGCCGGTATTGGCAATCACCAGCGGCAGTGGATCGTCAGCGCGATTATTGAAGGAATGTGGCATCAACGCCGGAATATGGAGCATCGAACCGGGTATCAGGCGCACATGCGCCACCGCCGCGCGTTCATGGTCATACAACCCACACGAAGCGTATCCCATACTCAGCACAAAATGCTCGGCGCCGTGAGCGTGGGGTGTGAAGGCGCTATGAGGGCGGACGAAACCAAGCTTAAACGTCGCATTTGCCGGATTGTCGTCTGAGGTAGCGGCGGAACCGATCAAATACTTCGTGTACTGACCGCTATCGATGAAACGGAGCATCTCGGCGCAATCTTCGGCCCGGCGGGTTGGATCAAGGCGTCGCAAGCAACCTTTGCTAACCGCGTAAACAATGCCGTCAGCATCAAAGAGGTACAGCGTTGCGCCCTGAGGCAGCGCGGCTTGCAGTTGTTTGAGGTACGTCGCAAAGCGCATAGATTTGCATCGACGTGTGCAATGATTTTGCGAGTTGATGATAGCATATCTCACTTAAATCTTCGTCAACAAATTGTTAAGCGATTGTTAAGCACCCTCGCGAAAGGTGAATCAATCGACAAATCTTGCCTCAATGCCACTCCAAACTTCCCGCGCAGTATGCTATGATTCACCCTGCTCAAAGGATCAGATTTTGTAGCCCAATATATGCCACAATATCGAACAACTCGTTCACCTGCTCACAGCGCATGGTGCCTGTCTACCGATGGTTACCATCCCGCGCTCCCGATAGTGTATCAGCAGCGGTGCTGAGAGAATATCGGTAGTGGTGGGGAGGGCAAAACGAAGGTACAGGTATACAATATTAGAGATTTGGTTCCATGCAGCGCGGGGGAAAGTGTAATCACGAGCGCCGATTTGCTCGTTGGTGGGCAAACTATGGAGGTTTGCTATGCCCTATCTTCTGGCAGCCGAAGCCGATAAGATTCAGGATTTCATCTTTCGTTCTTCTCGCC
>NZ_CAKZNK010000050.1 GCF_937129525.1 uncultured Chloroflexus sp.
GGCTATCGGCTATCGGCTATCGGCTATCGGCTATCGGCTATCGGCTATCGGCTTGTCGATCGCAATCAGATATGCTATGTTGTCACTGAGCATGAAGGTATCTGCGGGCAGACTATGACATCCGTCACACACCATTTGCCGGTTATCACCAACGACCCTGCGCTGACCAACCACCTCGCAGCGCAGCTTGGGTCAGAGTGGGAACTTGTCGTCGTGATGGAAGTCGCTGAGGCTATGCCCCATCTGATCGATCTGCGCGCGCAGATGCCGGCAAATCTGTCCGCTCTGGCTGAGCAGGCGCCGCTGATTGGTCTCGTCACCGATGTCGCAAGCGCCGTTGCAGCTTTGCAAGCAGGTATTCATGAAACCGTAACCATCGCTGAAGCGCAGCCACTGTGTCTCAACCGCGCGTTTCAATCTGCCCGAATCCGCTGGCAGATCGAGCAGATGCGTCGCCAACAACTGGCCGAAGCGCGCGCGCAAGCACAGTCGCTGGCAGTGCGCTTGCAAAATGAACAGATTCGCGATCCCTTGACCGGCCTGTATACTCGTCGCTACCTCAACGAGACACTCGACCGCGAGCTGCGCCGTGCCGATCGTGAGCAGATTGCGTTGAGCGTGGCCTTGATTGATATTGACCAGCTTGAACAGATCAACTGGCATTTCGGTCGCGCTCTCGGCGATGTAGTTTTGCAACATCTGGCCGGCTTGATCGGTCGGCAGGTGCGCGGCGGCGACATTTTTTGCCGTTATGGTGGTGACGAGCTATTGCTGGTGTTACCACGTGTGACTGGCGAGACAATCTTGTTGCGCGCTGAGCAGTGGCGCGAGATCGTGGCCCAAACGGTGATTCGTCCCGGTACACTCGATTTGCAGGTGACGATCTCGATTGGTGTGGCAACGTTCCCCCAGGATGCGCGCAATGCAGTCGATTTAATGAATCGTGTCGGCGAGGCACTGCGCGCGGCAAAGATGGCTGGTGGCAATTGTGTGCGGTCTCGGCGTGAGCTGGAGAGGTTGTAGTCAATTGCCAGGAGCGCAGTCCTGCGCTAGTTGTGTATTCCCGATCACGACATTCATTCCTCGCGGTAATGGTATGATCGCTGTTCGAGAGCAGTGGATCGCTCGGATTTCCGCCGCTCGTGAAACGGTGATTGTGTTGTTGGGTGCCTGGTACGATACCGGTTCATAAGTTCGGTATGTGACAGGGACGTTACTCGGGGTTCCTGGCGAGAGTGTGCAGTAAGGAGTGACAATGATGCGACTGGCAGGCAAACGCATTGCGGTTCTATTGGCGGAAGGGGTCGAAGATCTCGAGTTTTACGTGCCAATGATGCGCTTGCAGGAGGAAGGCGCCGAGGTAGTGGCAGCCGGACTCGATCTGCGTCCGGTGCGCGGCAAGAATGGTTTGGAGATTACGCCGACGACAACAATTGCCGAACTGCGCGCCGATGACCTGTTTGGGTTAGTGTTGCCCGGCGGATGGGCGCCGGATAAGTTGCGTCGTTACGCGGTTGTCACCGATCTGGTGCGGGCAATGGATGCCGCCGGCAAGGTCATCAGTATCATCTGTCATGGCGGTTCAATTGCAATTTCTGCCGGGATTGTGCGCGGACGACGGGCGACTGGTTCTTCCGGCATTAAAGACGATTTGATCAATGCTGGCGCGACCTGGGTGGATGAAGCTGCTTTCCGTGACGGTCATCTGGTTTGGGGGCGAGTGGTAGCCGATATTCCCGCTTTCTGTCGCGAGCTGGTTGGCGCATTGGTGGAACGGGCATGACGCTGCGTATTGCTTACTGCTCGCCGGTCAATCCGGCGCCGTCAGGTATTTCCGATTACAGCGAAGAGCTACTGCCCTACCTTGCTCAATACGCAGAGATTACGCTGTTTGTTGAAGATGGGTTGCGGCCAACCAATTCGCAGCTTGCCACTCATTTCGCGATTAAGCCGATCAGCAAACTGGAACGTCTGGCCCGGCGCGGCGCATTTGATGCAATTGTGTACCATATGGGCAACAGCCCGGCTCACGCCGGTATCTGGCGAGTTGCTCAGCGCGTGCCGGGCGTGATAGTGTTGCACGATTTTGTGCTACACCATTTTATGCTTTGGTATGCCGCCAATGTGCAACGCGACGCGCGGCGTTACGTGGCAATGATGCGCGACCGCTATGGATCTGATGGCGAACACGTCGCGCAACTGATGATTCGTTCACGTTTCAGCGCTGCGGCGTTTATGTTTCCGTGCAACGAAGATGTGCTGGCGGCAGCGAAAGCTGTGATTGGTCATAGTCGGTATCTGCTCGAGCGAGTAGCGACGATCCGTCCCGAACTTCCCCGCGCCTACGTACCGATGGGAGTGCCGCTACCGCCCCTGATCGATCGGGCCGAAGCGCGCCAGCGTCTTGGCATCCCCCTCGACCGCCCCGTGCTGGCCAGTTTTGGTCATATCAATGCCTGGAAACGGATTGAACCGACCTTGCGGGCATTGTCGATGCTGCGCCGTGAGGGGATTGATGCCCATTGTGTGCTGGTTGGTTCAGTCTCACCCAATTATGACCTCAAGAGCGTCATTCAGCGATTGGGGCTACAAGATGCAGTGACCGTCACCGGTTACGTCGAGCGGGCACAGTTTGAGGATTACGTTGCGGCGAGTGATGTTTGCTTCAATCTACGTTACCCGACTGCGGGCGAGACGAGCGCGAGCCTGTTGCGCCTCCTTGGCGCCGGCAAACCGACTCTGGTGAGCGCAGTTGATGCCTTTTGCGAGTTGCCACCCGATGTAGTGGCTCAGGTTGACGTTGATGACAGCGAGACTGACCTGATCGTTGCGTATTGTCGGCGGTTGCTAACCGATCCGGCTTTGGCAACTGCCCTGGGGAGGCGGGCGCGGGCCTATGTGGCAACCAACCATACGCTGGCTGGCGCAGCTCAGGCAATGATCAATGCGCTTGCTACCGTGTATGGCTGGCCTGCGCCGCAACGTATTCGACCCGAACCGCTCTGGGATCCTGCGCCAGTTCTACCACCGACGGAGAGACCAACAATTCCCGCGCCGCCTGCGCGGGAACCATCGCTTCTTGTACGCGCGGCTGCTCGCGCGGCTGCCGAGCTTGGTCTGTCTGAAGATGATACAGGGGCGCTGCGTTCGGTTGCGACCCGGATTGTAGAACTCGAAAAATCTGATCTGGCCGATCTCCGGCGTCGAAACCATGGCTGAGATGCCGGCAGCCGGTCAATCGGGGAGATGAACAGAGCAAGGGACGATCGGTTACCGCAGACGGCGTACCTTGTGCTACAATCAGCCGTGCCGTTCGATAGACATCTCTCTGTTGATATATTTCAGGAGGTTTACTGTGAGTGACAAGAAGATCGGCATTCTCGTCGGTCGCGAGTGGTCCTGGCCGCCCGCTTTTATCGAAGAGGTGAATCGACGCAATGCCGGCGTGCGGGCAGAGTTTATCAAGCTGGGGGGAACGCGCATGGCCGAGTTGTGCGACTACGACGTGATTGTCGATCGCATCAGCCATGAGATTCCGTATTACCGCACGTTTCTAAAGACAGCGGCGCTCAGCGGCACTCGTATCGTCAACAACCCATTCTGGTGGAGCGCTGATGATAAGTTTTTTGGCGCGTCATTGGCTACAGCATTAGGCATTCCCCACCCGCGCACCGTGGCTCTGCCATCTCACTCTTACATCGAGGGTGTGGTCGAAGAATCGCTGCGCAATTTGCAATATCCGATTCCGTGGAAAGATCACGTTGACTACGTGGGCGGTTTTCCGGTCATTCTCAAGCCGGCGTGGGGCGGCGGCTTCAAGAAGGTGTACAAAGTGCATTCGTATGAGGAGTTGTGGCGGGCTTACAACGAGACCGGTATCGAGTGCATGATGCTGCAAGAGTATATCGCCTGGGAGAAGTATGTGCGCTGCATCGTAATCGGTCGCCGTCACATTATGACGATTAAGTTCGATGCCAATGCGCCGTGGCCGCACCGCTACTTCCGCGACGATAATTATCTCACCCCCGATGAGGGTCGGCAGGTCGTTGACGCGGCGTTGAAGCTGAATCAAGCGCTCGGTTATGACATGAACACAGTCGAGTTCGCCATCCGCGGCGGCGTCGCTTATGCCATCGACTTTACCAACCCCGCGCCCGATTTTGATGTCAATTCGCTTACCCCGTTCTATTTCGACTGGGTAGTGCGCACGATGGCCGATTTCACGATCGAGCTGGCATTGCAAGGCCGGGCCAAACCGGAAGAGTTTGCCTGGCACCGTTTGCTCAACGGGCCGATGACTCCGACCGCGCCAGTTGCGACACCCAATAATGATCCGCCGGCAGCGGAAACCGCTGCGCCCAAGCGCCGCGCGACGCGCAAGAAGAAGGCGGCTGAAGAGGCCTAGTCTCCTGATATGAGGGCGCGAAGCGTATGGTAAACTACCGATAGCTTCGCGCCTTTTCATCAACGTCATACCTTGCTCAAGAGGACGTTTATGACCCTTGCCCAGGCCATCGCTGACTACCATGCTTTGCTCAATCCGGCCATGGCTGTTGCTTCGTGGCAACGGCTTACTGAAGAGATGCGCGCTCGACGGCTCTACTTTGGTGAGCGACCACTGGCAACGGTATTGCGGCCACGTCTGATCACTTCATCACAATACGACTTGCTCCGGCACGGAACGCAACAGGTAGCCGAAGCGGCGCGCGCAATCGTGGCTGCCGCGCTCGATCTCGATGAGACCGGGCGGGCGGTGCGCGAAGTGCTGATGCTCACCCCCCTGGAAGAGCGCTTGATCGCGATGCATCCAGGCTATTTCGAACCAAGTGCCCATTCCCGGATGGATACCTTCCTTACCGTTGATGGTACTTCGTTGCAATTTGTTGAATACAATGCCGAAAGTCCGGCGGCAATTGCCTACGAAGATTTGCTGGCGCAGGCATTTTTGGCCATGCCGGTGATGGAAGAATTTACCAGAAAATATCCGGTGATGCCGTTGCCGGCCCGTCAGTATATGCTGCGCACATTGATGGATTGCTGGCGCGCTGCCGGCAGTCCTGGCGGCGAGCCGCGAGTGGCGATTGTGGATTGGCGCGGCGTGCCAACTGCAACTGAGTTTGTGATGTTCCAGCGCTATTTTGTGGAGCATGGCTTGCCAACCGTCATTTGCGCGCCGCAAGATCTCGCGTTTCGCGATGGTCGGTTGTGGGCGAAAACAGAGGATGGCACTGAGACACTGGTGACAATTGTCTTCAAGCGGGTGTTGACCAGTGAGTTTCTCTCGCATTATGGCGATGATGCGCTCCAGCATCCCCTGGCACTGGCCTATGCTGCCGGCGCTTGTGTCATCGTGAATTCGTTCCGCGCCAAGCTTCTGCATAAAAAGTCACTCTTTGCACTGTTGTCCGATGAGCGTTTTCACGATCCGCTTGGCGTCGCGCAGCGCGCCGCAGTTGCCGCTCATGTGCCCTGGACGCGGGTAGTGCGTCCGGGGCAGACAACCTACCAGGGTGAGACTATCGATCTGCTGGCATTTGCTCGCGCTAATCGAGAGCGGTTGCTGCTTAAGCCAAACGATGAATACGGTGGCAAAGGCATTACCATCGGCTGGGAAGTGAGTGATTCTGAGTGGGATGCCGCGCTCAAAGCGGCGCTCGAGTCGCCGTTTGTCGTGCAAGAGCGGGTGACGATTGCTTACGAGCCTTATCCGGCGCTGGTTGATGGGCAGGTTGTGATCGGTGAACGCCTGGTTGATAGCGATCCGTTCTTGTTCGGCACCGAAGTGAACGGATGTTTGTGCCGTCTCTCGACGGTGACGCTGCTCAATGTGACTGCCGGCGGCGGCAGCACGGTACCGGTCTTTGTGATCGATGGATGAGACTATGACGCAGGTGCGCGACGCGCTCGGTCGGATCATTGAGCTGGCTGCGCCTCCTCAACGCATCGTCTCGCTCGTGCCGAGCATGACCGAATGGCTATTCAGTGTCGGCGCCGGCGAGCGGGTGATTGGTGTCACCAGATTTTGTATTGAACCGGCTGCGGCAATCGCTCATCTGCCACGCCTCGGCGGGACGAAAAACCCCGATCGAGCGGCAATTATTGCCCTGCGTCCCGATCTGGTCATCGCT
Source organism: uncultured Chloroflexus sp. (assembly GCF_937129525.1). Classification (GTDB taxonomy): domain Bacteria; phylum Chloroflexota; class Chloroflexia; order Chloroflexales; family Chloroflexaceae; genus Chloroflexus. The sequence goes on from NZ_CAKZNK010000050.1 coordinate 6,129, forward strand.
GAGCAGGAAGAAAATCGTGAACGCGACGTGCAGGCCCTGATCGAAGCCGGAATCAACGTCTATGTGACCGCTATTCGTAGCGTAGCCGATGTGGTGACCCAGTTAACGGCGCTGGCTGCGATTCTTGATGTCAGCGCGGCAGCTACACCAATGATGGCCGAGCTGCGCGCTGCGCTGATCGACCCACCTGCGCCAAATTGGCGCGTGCTCGCTCTGATCTGGCGCGATCCCTGGATGGCTATCGGTCAGGCTACCTACGCCGGTGATCTGTTGCGGTTGAGCGGTGGAATCAATGTAGCTGAAAGGTTGCCGGGACGCTATCCGCGCGCGACGCTTGCTGAGTTTCTTGCCCTCGAACCGGAATTGATCTTACTGCCAAGCGAGCCGTACCCGTTTAGCGAACGTGATTTGCCGGTATTTGCCGCAGTTGACCAACGTTGTCGAATTGAATTTTGTGACGGAATGGCGTTGACGTGGCCCGGCCCTCGTTCGTCAGCAGCATTGACCATGTTCCGCCAGTTATTGCAGCAACCGCTATGAGTCAGTTGGTCTGGTTACGCGAATTCGCGCTGGGTATGATGCTGGGTGAGCGGGCGCAACAAGCGCTCAATACCGGCACGATGCCGGCGCATGCGGTAGACGGGTCGAAGCTAGCGGCCCATCTCAGGCGCGCCGTTAACGAGTTTAAAGCGCTGGCCATGGATGCCGGTGGCACTCAGGTGGCCTATCATCGACTGCGAGACCATCCTGCCTATCTGTCCTTTCGCACCGAATTGACCCCGCAATTGCAGCGATTCGACCCGGCGACGTTGCCAGACCGGGCGGCGCGGCTGGCGTTCTGGATCAATCTCTACAACGTGCTGGTGATCGATGCCGTTATTGCATTCGGTGTCCGGCGCAGTGTTGCTGATGAACTGGCCGGGATCAGCTTCTTTCAAGCGGCGGCTTATCGCATCGGCGGTCAGCGCTGCTCGCTAAATGACATTGAACACGGCATCCTGCGCGCCAATCGTGGACACCCTTTCATTCCCGGCCCGCAGTTTGCCGCTAACGACCCGCGTCTATCCTGGATTATCGACCCGCCCGATCCGCGCATTCATTTTGCCCTTAACTGCGCCAGTCGCTCGTGCCCGCCGATAAGTGTCTACAACGCCGATCAGATCGATGCTCAGCTCGAACTGGCATTGCGTAGCTTTGTGGCGGCTGATGTCACAGTCGATCCCGCGCGCGGCGAGATCCATTTATCGCGGATCTTTGACTGGTACCGCGAAGATTTTGGCGGCCCAAACGGGATTGTGCAACTGTTGCGGCGGGCGTTGCCTGATGACGAGCGCCGGGCCTGGTTGCTTCAGGCCCATCGTGGTCGGCTCGTCTATCGCCAGTACGACTGGTCGTTGAATCTTGCGGCGGACGGTCGCTGAACGCGCTGCGAAACGCCTCATCTCCTGATTGCGGTAAGGGACAGGTTATGACTGATGACTGGCGCAATCGTTCACTGAAAGACCTTTATCGGCTTACCGGCCAGATCTTCTCTCAGATACCGGCCCTGGCTCGTCTGTGGGGGAGCGCATACCGGGCACTCAATTTTGATAGCGTGCCATTTACGCCGCTGCGCAAGCCGCTCAATGAGTGCCGGCTGGCCTTAGTCACAACGGGTGGCGTCCATCGTCGCGACCAACCACCGTTTGACATGGTCGATCCGCGTGGTGATCCAACCTATCGCCGGATACCGGTTGATACCCCGCTTGCTGAACTCACCATCACCCATGACTACTATGACCATACCGATGCCGAAGCCGATCTTAACATCCTCTTTCCGCTTGAACTGGCGCAATCACTGGTACGGCGCGGCCTGATCGGTAGTCTGGCAACCAGCTATAGCTTCATGGGCCATATCGAACCGCCTCACCTGGAGACTTTACTGCGGCAGACTGCGCCGGAAGTGGCGATGTTTCTCAAGCAAGAGCAAGTTGACGCCGTGCTGTTAACTCCGGCTTGAGGGTTGTGCAATCAGTCCGTGGGACTGATCGCGCGCATCATTGAAAGTGCCGGTATCAGCACTGTGTGCATCATCAGCCTGAAGCCAATTGCCGAGCAGGTGCGCCCGCCACGCACATTGTATCTGGCCTGGCCGTTCGGCCATCCACTGGGTGAGCCGGGCCATCGCGCTCAGCAACTTACCGTGCTGCACGCCGCGTTACACAGCCTTTACTTTGCCGAGCCGGGAGAAATCCTCGAACCAGGATGGCGCTGGCGACGTGAAACGTATACAGTTCCGCCGGGATGGGAATAATGCGCTCTGTCAAGCGGTGATCTGGCTCCTATGGCAGCATGAATGCCCGGGTGACATCAATCGGGACAGGTATACCATTACCCCTTCCCGAACAAGCGATAATTCAATACCGGGAAGATGGCATCATGGCTCTCGATCTGCTCAAGAGCGAAGAGGTCGGTCGCGCTGAGCGATTCTTGACGCGCCAGCGCCAGCAACTGTTCGAACCGATCAAGGTGGCGTTGCCAGCCGGAATCTTGTGGCTCTTCGGCCCAATCGTATTGTTCTGCCAGTAACAGTTCACGGGCCGCTTGCGTCAATACCCGCTCGCGCAACCCTTCAGCAGTCAGATAATGAGCAGCCAGATCAACAAACTGATGTTCGGCATCGTGTAGCGCATGCCAGTATCGTTGTGCGCCGACGGATTGCCAGCGGAGTGCGCGCTCTACCGACTGTGCTTCAGGAGATTCGGATTGGATCGTAACTGTCTCGCCTGGGCGCAGGTTCGTGATGATAGTACCCGGATGAGTCAACCGAAGTCGAGTATCGGTCGCGCAGCGAGTCAAGACTGCCTGTAACCAGGTTGGCCCTTCAAACCAATGCGTTCCCCAGCAGCGGGCATTAATCGGCACGACCAGCGTGGCGTCGGCAGGCAACTGATTTAGCTGACACAGGAGTTGTTCAACAAAATGATTGGCGTGCTCTTGCGCTCGCCGCAGCGCTTCATACGGATCGTATGGCTGAGGCGCAAAGGTGCCATTGGCAGTATAACCGCTGGGGTCGGCAGGGTTGCGGTAGAGCGGATCGCCCGGGTAACCGATTTCACTCGACTCAATCTGGCGAGCCAGTTCAGTTTCCACACCGATAGCAGCCAGACGACGCGGAATGATCCAGCCGGGAAGGTGGCCGGTTGCCACACTGACCGGATCAACCAGCACATACCGCAGCTCCAGGTCAAGCGCGATCTGCTCTAAGCCGGGACGCCATGCGTATCCGGGCAGCCAGAGACCCTCTGGACGTTTCAGGTGGCGCGAGATATACAGCAGACCGTGCTCTAGTTGCGCGCGCGCAATATTCTCGTGGCTGAGCAATGGCAAGATCGCATAGCTGGCCGGCGTGCAGAGCGGAACAATCACATCTGTTGAGACCAGCTCTTGCAATCGCCCTACCAGGTTGCGCTGGTAACGAGTGATAAAGGTGCGCAGAGTCTGGCGATCCCAGTCAAGATAAAACCGGGCCAGATACGCTCCGTGCCGGTCACCCTCCGCTTCAAAGCGGTTCAATTCAGCCTGGTGACGAGCGATTCTGGTTTCGAGCCACTGCGTAAAATGTTTGTTCGCGATTGGATCACGCCACTGTTCTAACGCGATTGGCGAACACGCCAGCGTAATCACAATCGGTAACTGATGCCGTTGTAATTCACCAAGCAGATCGAGAAGGGGAATGAGCATCTGGGCTGTGGCAATGTGGAGTTGCTCTTCACCGATAGGATGTCTTCCAGGATGGCGCACATAAAGCGTATGCGCTTCGATTATGAATGCGACCGGCATGACTCCCTCGCTGATAGTTTCCCGTTAGCCGCGCAACCACTACTTATTATAGTTATACACCTACGGATATGGCGCCGGCGTTTCGGTCGATGCAGGCGCAATAGTTGGCGAGACGGTCGGCGCCTCGGTCGGTGTTGGCGAGACGGTCGGCGTAGGCGAGACGGTCGGCGTCTCGGTCGGTGTTGGCGAGACGGTCGGCGTCTCGGTTGGCGTCTCGGTCGGTGTTGGCGAGACGGTCGGCGTTGCGCTTGCAGTTGGTATGGGCGGTGGTGGCGGTGGCGGCGGTGGTGGTGGCGCCGTTGTCGGTGATGGCATCACGGTTGGCGATGGCGTGATGGTGGGGGCGGGAGTGTCTGTAGGCGCAATGGTCGGCACCGGAGTCAAGGTGGCCGTGGCCGTTGGCACGGGCGCAGCCAGGGTGGGCGATGGCGGTAGCGTCGCAGTTGGCGCAGGTGGAGAAGGTGGATTGTCGTTGAAGCTACGAGCGATAAATACGATGAGTGCGACAACCACGATGAGTAAGAGACTGCCAATAATCAAAAATGGTAATAGCTCAGTGCGATCGCTGGCGGGAGGGAGCGCCTTCGTTTGAGCTGGCGTATTGCGACGAGGTGGCGGAGGTGGCTGGTCAGGTGGTAGTGTCGGTGGCGTCGGATTGGAACGTTGAGCGCCTGATGACCTGACAGATGGCTCCGCTGACCGGTTGGGTGTCGCTTTGGGATTTGAGACCGGGGCAGGCGCTGATGGTTCGGCGCGCTTAACCGGTGAACCGGCGGCAGCCGGTAGCGTTAGTTCGGGCTGGTACGAAGCTGGTGGGGCAACGAGCGCTGCCACATCGGCAGGAGCAGCCGGAGCGATTCCGTAACGATCAGCAACGTCACGCAAAGCAGCGACAAACGCAGCGCCGGTTTGAAAGCGGCGCTCCGGACGTTTGGCCAGGGCGCGACTCATCACAAGATCGAGATCAGTTGGCAGATCGGGCGCTACCGATGAGAGCGGTGGTGGTGGCAGTTGGGCGTGAGCGAGTATCAGTTGCGGGGTTGGGCCACTAAAGGGGACACGACCGGTAATTATCTCGTAGGCGACTACTGCCAGTGAATAGAGATCGCTGCGCCCGTCAACGCGACGCGCTTCCGCTTGCTCGGGTGAGATATACTCCGGCGTACCCATGAACACCCCGGTGCGGGTCAGGCGCTGATCGTCGGCTTCCAGCGTTTGGGCAATGCCAAAATCGGTCAACACCACCCGACCGTTGCGATCAACCATGATATTGTGCGGTTTGACATCGCGATGAACGGCGCCGGCTTGATGAGCGTAATCGAGCGCAGCCGCAATTGGTTCGAGCAAGGCGATGGCGTATTCCAACCCGAGTGTGCCGCGCCGTTCGAGGATGGTATGCAATGGCAAGCCATCGATATACTCCATCGCAATGTAGTGCAGACCCTGATCCTCGCCAATATCGTACACGGTAACGATATTGGGATGTCGCAGGTTGGCCGCAGTTCGCGCCTCGCGCTCGAACCGTTTGATAAACTCTGCATCCAGGCTTAACTGAGCAGCAAGAACTTTGAGGGCAACGATTCGTTGAAGCTGAGGATCTCGCGCGCGATATACCCGCGCCATGCCACCGCGGCCAAGTTCTTCGATAACCTCGTAACGGCCAATGCGCCGCCCACTTACACTGCTCACCAGGGTCTCCAATGGCAAGACCACGGCACGACAGCAAGAAACGCCTGCCACAGGCGAAAATGCCATGGTATAATCAGCAAAGTCACTGCGATTGTACCATATCGCATCCGCCTGTTCAAAGCATGTCAAGCTGGAGGCTGGTGAACGATGCAATCCGCTCCCGCCCCGCAGTTAATTGTCAAACGGAGTAACGGTGATTACCGTGAAATCGTCTGGGATCGCCCCATCATAACAGTTGGGCGCGATGGCGCAAATGATATCATTATCGACCATCCCCTGGCATCGCGCCGTCATGCGCGTTTTGAGCAGACCGACGAAGGTTTCTTTGTTCGCGATCTTGAAAGCACCAACGGCACCTTTCTCAATCAGGAACGGTTGGTTGGCGCGCGTAGCCTGCATCATTCCGATCAAATTATGATTGCCGATACCGTTATTATTTTTAACGACCCGGCAGCAACGATGAAGGGAACCCTCGATCCGGCATTGCTACGAGCCGCGCGGGCTGAGATCCGGGTAGACGAACCAACCAAGTCGGTCTACATCCGTGGAGAGTTGCTCACCCCGCCGCTAACCGTGAAAGAATTTCAGTTGCTGGCCCTGCTTTATCGACGGCAAGGCGAAGTCGTGAGCAAAGAAGAGATCGCTAATCACGTGTGGGATTACGCCATCTTTGATTACAATGCGATCGATGCGCTGGTTTATCGGTTGCGCCAGCGGATCGAGCCGGATCCATCACGTCCGCGGTATCTGGTTACCCAGCGTGGGTTTGGGTACAAGCTAATTGTGGCGCCTGAGTCTGAATAGATTTGGGTTATTGTATGGTTCACGTCCATGACAAACATTACCTTGACTGCACCAAAACGATTGCGCGGCGTGATTCACGTGCCGGGCGATAAGTCGATTTCCCATCGGGCAGTATTGTTGAATGCCGTAGCGACTGGCACTGCCCACATCACCAATTTTCTCCCCGGAGCTGATTGCCTTTCCTCAGTCGCGTGCGTGCGGGCGTTGGGCGCGCGCGTAGACCAGACTGGCGAGCGCGAATTGCTTGTCCACGGTGTGGGACTGAATGGTTTTCAGGAACCGGTTGATGTCCTCGATTGTGGTAATTCGGGCACAACGCTACGTTTATTGGCCGGGCTGCTGGCTGGTCAACCCTTCTTTAGTGTATTAACCGGCGATGCCTCGCTGCGTTCGCGACCCCAACGCCGCATTGTGACCCCGTTGCGCGCGATGGGCGCTCAAATTGACGGTCGCGCTGATGGTGATCGCGCGCCGCTGGCAATTCGGGGTAGCTCTCTGCGCGGTGGTCACTACCAGTTACCGATTGCCTCGGCGCAGGTCAAGTCGGCGCTGTTGCTGGCTGCATTGAATGCCAGTGAGCCGCTGGTTCTCACCGGACGGATCGACTCGCGCGATCATACCGAACGGATGCTGGCAGCGATGGGGCTGGATATTACGGTCACGACTGATCAGATTGTGCTGCGTCCGCCGACTGCGGCTACCGCTCCCACTGCTCTTTCCCTGCGCGTGCCCGGCGATCCGTCGTCAGCAGCGTTCTGGTGGGTAGCGGCGGCTATTCATCCTGATGCCGAACTGATGACCCCCGGTGTTTGTCTCAATCCGACTCGCACTGGCGCACTCGATGCCCTGCGCGCCATGGGTGCCACTATCGAGGTAATGAATGAGCGGCTAGAAGGCAGCGAACCGGTTGGCGATGTCCTGGTGCGTTCCTCAATGTTGCGCGGCACTACAATCGCCGGTGAAATGATCCCGCGCTTAATCGACGAAATTCCGGTGCTGGCGGTGGCTGCTGCCTGCGCAGAAGGCGAAACCGTGATCCGTGACGCGCAAGAGTTGCGGGCTAAAGAGACCGATCGAATCGCGACCGTCGCCGCCGGTTTGAGCGCAATGGGTGTGGCTGTTGAACCAACCGTTGACGGGATGATTATTGCAGGTCGTTCTGGCATTCTGCACGGCGCTACACTTGATAGTTATCACGATCATCGACTGGCTATGGCATGGGCGATCGCTGCGTTAGTTGCCCGCGGCGAAACCACCATCCTGGAGCCGGCAGCGGTTGCAGTGAGCTACCCTGGTTTCTGGCAGGCGCTCGCTGCTGTGCAGGAGGACGCATGAACGGCGCATTTACCTTCACGGTCGAGATCTTTACGCCCACCCTGCTCTACACTGGTAGTTATACGTTATCCTTGTATCGCCGGGTGAGCGATGCGCTCAATAATCGCCTGAGCCGTTTTATCAATTTGCACGATGTCAGCATTGCGCCACTCTGGCGACCGCAACAGGCGCAGCGCGTGCCGCAGGCGCTGGTCTCGTGGGGTGACGCGCTGCTGGTCGCTGTCCTGGTCGAGCCGGAACCGCCGCCGGATTATCACGTTCCAATGCTGCCAAGGGCTACACAGCCCGTCATGTTTTTTACCAGTGAATTTGCGCTGCGAGCCGAAATATATCGGCGACCAGATATTGAACTGGAAGAGATGCTGTCTGAGCTGACCGATGATTTTATCCCCTTGCGGAACGTAACGATCTTCCCGATCAACGGCGGCGCGCCGCAACATCGCTCCTTCGTCTGCCTGGCGCAACGCGCAATTCAGGCACTGTATAACGTTCGCATTCCGGCGGTGCCCGAATCGGTGTCAACAACATCAAGGCCGGTAGACGCCGGCGCTGAGTCGACAGAGAACACGGCTGATACGTAGCCGATAGGGAGAACCTGTATATGAAGATTCTGGTTACCGGTGGCGCCGGTTATATTGGCAGTATTACCAGCGCAGAGCTGGCGCGCGCTGGGCACGAAGTGATTGTGGTTGATAATCTGTACCAGGGGCATCGGGCAGCCGTGCCGCCTGAAGCAACGTTCATTGAAGCGGATTTGGCCCATCGCAATGCGTTGCATGAGATCTTCGCCGCTTATCCCGGTATCGATGGCATCATGCATTTCGCTTCGTATACGCTGGTCGGCGAGAGTATGGAGAAGCCGTTTCTCTATCTGCGCGACAATCTCGCCAATGCGGCAAATTTGCTCGAAGCGGCGATTGCCGCCGGGGTTCGCCGTTTCATCCTTTCCTCAACGGCTAACCTGTTTGATCAACCCGAACGCATCCCGATTGCCGAGCACGAACGGATCGTTCCCGGTTCACCATATGGCGAATCGAAATTCTTTATCGAGCGAATGCTGCACTGGATGGCGCGTATCTACGGTATGCGTTACGCCTGTCTGCGTTACTTCAACGCCTGCGGTGACACCCCGGAACGTGGGGAAGATCACGATCCCGAAACCCATCTGATCCCGATCGTGTTGCAGGTGGCGCTTGGTCAGCGTCCCCACGTGACCATCTTCGGCGATGACTATCCGACCCGTGATGGTACCTGCGTCCGTGACTATATTCATGTGCTCGATCTGGCGAGTGCCCACATTCTGGCGATGGAAGCGCTCGACCGATTGGGTGAGCGCCGCTACAATTTAGGGAATGGTCAAGGCTTTACCGTGCGTGAGGTGATCGAGACGGCACGCAAGGTGACCGGGCATCCAATCCCGGCAGTGGTTGGTCCGCGCCGACCCGGTGATCCGGCAGTGTTAGTGGCATCCTCTGAAACGATCCGCGCTGAATTGGGCTGGCAGCCGCAATTCCCTGATCTCGAGTCGATCATCTCATCAGCCTGGGAGTGGCATCGCGCGCATCCACAAGGTTATGACGACTAGTACCTCTTCGCAAGCGAGTCTGCCGCGCATCTTCGGTCAGTACGAGATTGATAAGGAAATTGGTCGCGGCGCGTCGAGTCGGGTTTTTCTGGCTCACCATCGCCTGATCAGTGACCAAAAGGTTGCCCTGAAAGTGCTCTTGAGCCAGGAAGCAAAGCGCGTGAGGCGCTTTGAACAAGAGGCGCGTATCGCCGCGCGCCTTCGCCATCCTCATATTTCGCGCCTGATCAATTATGGGGTGCAAAACCCGTTTCATTACGTGGTCTTTGAGTACATTTCCGGCAATTCACTCCGCGATTTGCTCAATGCGCGCCGACGTGGCGAAAGCCAGAAGGGAGCGAAAGAGCCTGCGCTGCCGTTGCCTCCTGACAAGGTATTGCGCTATTTTCAACAAATTGCCAGCGCGCTTGATTATGCGCATCGCCTCGATATAGTCCATCGCGATTTGGCCCCGGGCAACATTTTGATCGATTTTCAAGCTGAAAAGGCATATCTCATTGATTTTGGTATTGCCCATGATCCCGATCAACAGCTCACCTCGACCTCAGAGGTTATGGGGACTCCCGGCTATGTTGCGCCAGAGTGTATGCTGGCTGCGCAAGATGCTACGCATCTGTCTGACATCTTCAGTCTGGGTGTGGTGCTCTTCACCATGCTGACTGGCGAAGAGCCATGGCATAAAACGCCTGAATTGGGCAAGGCCTATCCAGAACAAATGCGGATCCGCGCGCTGGCCGAGCTGGGCGTAAAACTCCCTGACAGAGTGGATCAAATCATCCGTACAATGCTGGCGCGCGATCCAAGTCATCGATACTCCAGTGCTGGTGAAGCCGCTGCCGATCTTGAAGCTGCATTGAGTCCGTATTTCGTCCAGACCAAAGTCGTCTCGCATCAATCCGGGTCTGCGGCGTCTGATTCCAGGAAAGAGTCATCACCTGGGATTATCGAGCCAAACGACGTGGAGCGCGCCCTGGTTGGCTCGTTATTTCACGAGCCGCTCAAGCGGACACGCATCCGGGCGCGGGAATTGAGTAGTGACGAAATCCGTCGGCTGCTCGATCGGTGGTCTCAAGAGAAACCGTTCCGGCTGCCGCATTTCGGACGCGTGATCGACTTGCGCGATATACAGCACCATAACGTCTTCTTTTTCCGTCTCCAGTTATTAATCGAACAGCGCCGCGATGCCGGCACTGAGGAAGAACCAGATACACTACAGAAGCAAATTCCGTTACAGCGTGAATTGTCACGCTGGCAAATTGAGTTGCCCCCGCCGAAAGAGTTTAGTGTTCAGCAGGGCGGACGTGTGATTGTGCCCGGTTCTGAACAGATCATTACCTGCCAGTCGTGCAATGGGGAAGGCGCTGTCAGATGTCCGGTGTGCAGAGGCACACGGCGCGTGGTGCCGGCAGATCCGAATGTGGCAACCGCGCCAGGCAGCGCAACTTCAGGTGATGGTCACGAGGCGTCTGTTGCTCCCAAGCGGGCTATTCCTTGCCCAGAGTGCCAGGGACGTGGTTTGTTGACCTGTAAACGCTGCGCAGGCTTTGGCCGGTTGATGCAACGCAAATTGATTGAATGGTCGCGCTGGCCGGTGAGCGATAAGGCGCATAACGATTTGCCTGATGTAGATGAGAATTGGCTGTATCGCGCCTGCAAGGTGGAAATAGTATATCGGCGGCGCGTGCAGCAGGAAGGAATCAATCGCCTGATCCTGCCTCCAGAGTGGCTCCAAATCGCAGAAGTTAAGACCATGATTGAAAAGGCGCAGCGCGAGATAGATCAGGATAGCCGCATCGTCATGGCGGAATTGCAGATCGGAGTTATTCCGCTGACGTTGATCGAGTTTCATCTGGGTCGATCAGAAGAGAGCTATCAACTGGGCATCTACGGCTTTGAAAATCTGATTCCTCCGGACTGGCGATTTTTACACTGGGAGCGAATTCTCTTTTCTACCGGCATTGGTCTGCTCTCGCTTTTGTTGCTGATCAGTCTGGCGTTTTTAACAATGTGAAGCAATGGGAATAGCAGCAGTCATTCCATTCATTGGTAGCGACGTTGCCGAGCAGCGTCGCTACATTTCTGATCCTTTTCGTGGTACCATGCTTATAACGCTGGAGCAATTCTATGCAAACTGCGCAACTGGCAGCATCCCTGTTGACCGAAGCCCGCAAAACGCTGGTTGGACAAGAAGAACCTTTGACCTTGCTTCTAACTGCGCTGCTGAGCGGTGGTCACGTGCTCCTTGAAGGCCCTCCCGGCACGGCCAAGACGTTGATGGCCAAGACGCTGGCCCACCTGATCCAGGCCGATTTTCGCCGCATTCAGTTCACACCCGATCTGATGCCGGCTGATATTGTGGGAACACAGGTCTTTGATCTGAGTAGCGGTCAGTTTCGCCTGCGTCAAGGCCCGATCTTTACCCAGATATTGCTGGGAGATGAGATCAACCGCGCTCCGGCCAAGACCCAGAGCGCGTTACTTGAGGCAATGGAAGAGCATCAGGTGACGATTGAAGGGCAGCGCTTGCCTCTGCCTGAGCCGTTTTTTGTTATTGCGACGCAGAACCCCATCGAATACGAAGGTACCTATCCCTTGCCGGAAGCCCAGCTTGACCGGTTTTTGTTCAAGGTACTGATCGATTACGCTCCTCGCGAGGTGGAGACTGAGGTATTGCGTCGTTATCATCTCGGTTTTGATGCTCACCACCTTGCCGCTGCCGGTTTGCGTCCGACCGTAACCACTGAGGCGCTGGCTGCCTGTCGCGCTGAAATTGCTCAGGTGCAGGTCGAGCAGGGCATTCTCGACTATATCGTTTCGATCGTGCAGGCGACCCGCGTCAGCCCCGAATTGCTGGTCGGCGCTTCCCTGCGGGCCGGTGTGGCGTTGCTGCTGGCGGCTAAAGCAATGGCAGCAATCAATGATCGAAACTATGTGACGCCTGATGAGGTGAAGACGCTGGCCCGGCCAGTGTTGCGCCACCGTATTGTCTTGCGACCAGAAGCTGAGATTGAGGGTCTCAATGCCGATATGGTGATTGGAAGACTGCTCAATCGGGTGGAAGTGCCACGCTAGTCGGTTAACGTAAGGTTAAGAAGGGTTGGGTGAGGTGGGGGTGCGCTGCGGTAGTCGTGGCGCATAGTGGTCTTTTGCGCGCATCGATGGCGCTATTGTTGATTGTTGCGCCCTAGATTCGAGAGATTATGCTCGTTCGCAGTTCGCTTCGCTGGATCTTGCGCCATCCATGGCAGATGTTGCTCTGTGTGCTGGGGGTAGCATTAGGCGTCGCCGTTGTGGTTGCCATCGATCTGGCCAATGCCAGCGCGCGACGCGCGTTTCAACTTGCCGGCGATACCGTTGCCGGTCAGGCGACTCACTTCGTTGTTGGTGGTCCGACCGGGTTACCCGAAACAGTGTATGCCGATCTCCGTCGCCGCTTCCCTGCTCTGGCCGCTGCGCCGGTTGTCGAAGGGTACGTGACAGTTCCCGCTCTCGGCCCTGGTGTGTATCAGCTCTTCGGGATTGATCCATTCGCTGAGAGGCCGTTTCGTCCTTATCTCGCCGGTGACGGAACGGTTGACCTGGCTACGTTGCTGATTGAGCCGGGAGCTGCTTTGCTATCGAGCGACAATGCGGAACGAGCCGGATTGCAGCTCGGTGATCAGTTGCCGATCCAGATTGGCGCTCGCACTGCTCTGCTCCAGATCGCTGGCATACTTAATCCGGCTGATGATCTGAGCCGGCGGGCGCTGGCCGGTATGATCGTGGTGGATATTGCCAGCGCGCAGGAGTTGTTGCAGAGCGCGGGCCGGCTTAATCGGATCGATCTCATTGTGCCAGAAGGCTTCGATCTGACTGTGCTGACCACGCTGTTGCCGGCAGGAGCAACGGTGCAGCCGGTGGCAGCGCGCGCCGGCGCACTCCAACAGATGACTGCCGCCTTCGAGCTGAATCTTACCGCGCTCAGTCTGCTGGCGTTGATTGTTGGTATGTTCCTGATTTACAACACGATGACCTTCAGCGTGGTACAGCGGCGAACGTTGCTGGGCACGTTACGCTGCGTCGGTGTGAGCCGAGAGCAACTTGCCGCACTGGTACTGACAGAGGCGCTGATCATCAGTCTACTCGGTGTTGCCGGTGGCCTGGCGTTGGGAGTTGTGTTGGGGCGCGGGCTGGTGGGGCTGGTTACCCAAACGATTAATGATCTCTATTTTGTGGTGACAGTGCGCGATCTCAGTATCGAGCCAACGGTGCTGCTCAAAGGCGCGGCACTCGGCGTGATCGCGACCTTGCTGGCAGCGTTGGCGCCGGCGTTAGAGGCCATGTATACCCCGCCGCGCGCGGTGTTGCGCCGTTCGAGCATCGAAGATCGGGTACGCTGGGCAACGCCGCGGTTAGCCGGTGGCGGAATTGCTTTGCTCGCGCTAGGAGGAGCGCTGCTTGCCCTACCCGCTCAGGCCGGCGCTCCCGGTTTGTATATCGCCTTTGGTGGTCTCTTTGCCATCGTGATTGGCGCGGCATTCCTTACTCCACTGGCATTAGTTTCGCTTATGCGTCTTTTGCAGCCGGGGTTGGGGCGCGCATTGGGCATTCTGGGGCGGATGGCTGCCCGTGATGTGGTCGCCAGCCTGTCACGCACTGCAGTGGCAGTGGCAGCGTTGATGGTGGCGGTCTCGGTCACGATTGGCGTCGGTATCATGATTGGCAGCTTCCGGCAGACGGTCATCAACTGGCTGGAACAGAGCCTGATTGCCGACATCTATCTTTCACCACCGAGTAACGTTGCTAACCGGATTGATACTACTCTTGATTCGACATTGGCAGTTGCGCTGGCGGCATTGCCTGAAGTTGAGTCGATTACCACCTTTCGTAGTGTTCAGATCGATTTGCCAGTTGGCCCGACCACGCTGGTTGCGATTGGTGGCGCGACCGAACGTGGTCGGCGGGCTTTGCGTTTCCAGCAAGGTGGTGATGCTGCAACCTGGACGGCATGGGAACGGGGGGCCGTGTTGATTTCTGAGCCGCTTGCCTTCCGCAGTGGTTTAGGTGTGGGCGATACGTTGACCGTGCGTACCGATCGCGGTCTGCGCGAATTGCCGATTGCCGGCGTCTACTACGATTACACCTCTGACCGGGGCGTAGTGCGGATTAACGACACAACCTACCGTGAACTGTGGGACGATCCCGCAATCTCATCGCTGGCGATTTACGCGCGCGCTGGCTACGATGTTGATGCAGTTATTGAGCGAGTGCGTGCCGTTAGTTCAGCCTACGGCGCAGTGTTAGTCAATTCAAGTCGGGCCTTGCGTGAAGGAACCCTGATCGTCTTTGATCGCACATTTGCCATCACCTCGGTGTTGCAACTCCTGGCAACGATTGTTGCTTTCATCGGGATCTTGAGCGCGTTGATGGCGTTGCAGCTCGAACGCGCGCGGGAACTGGGAGTGTTGCGCGCGACCGGCCTTACTCCCGGTCAACTATGGGGCGCCGTGCTCAGTCAGACTGGCCTGATGGGGCTATCTGCCGGTCTGCTGGCGGCGCCGCTAGGGTTTGCATTGGCACTGGTGCTGACCTACGTGATCAACAAGCGTTCATTTGGCTGGACGCTAGAGTTGGCGGTTGATCCTGCTGTATTTGGGCAGGCACTGGCAGTTGCGATCGGCGCGGCCCTGCTGGCCGGTATCTGGCCGGCGTTGCGCATGAGTCGGATCAGTCCGGCACTGGCGTTGCGCGACGAGTAATCCGGCATTGCGTTGCCCGCGCAAATAATGTTTCTTGCGCTGTACCTCAATTGCGGGTGCGTGAGACTGACAGCTTATTGCCGCGCAGTGTCAGCATAACGCAGTGCGTTTACAGGAACAGAGCAGCAGGCAGGCGAAGCAAGGAAAAGTATGGTACGATACGACCATCATTCGCGCAGAGTGAGGAGTACAATATGAGCGATCTCCAATCGGCCTTCGAGCGTGCAGCGCAAGAAGTACAGCAATTACCGCGTCGACCGGATAATGAAACGCTGTTGCAGTTGTACGCCCTGTACAAACAAGCAACCGTTGGCGATGTGCAGGGATCGCGTCCTGGCGTGCTCGATATGACAGGGCGACTCAAGTATGATGCCTGGGCCAAATTGAAAGGCCTCCCGGCTGCTGAGGCAATGAATCGTTACATCGAGCTGGTTGAGCGCCTCAAGCAGACGATCAGGTAGATGGCAGAGATCATCTATCTGTTACTATTTGTCCGAAGAAATTGATTGACTTCATTACAAAGTGTGTAGAAAATGTATCCGGTAGCGGTCGATTATTCGACCAGAACCGACGCGGCAAAAGCTAAAGACCGGCGAACACAAGTGTTTGCCGGTCTTTCCATGTTGTGTGAGCGATGACCTGCGCAACCACCTGAACTGATCAGGCATATGCGCAGATTTATCAGACTCTAATAGCGACGGCTAAAATTGCCACGTGGCGCATTGCGAGGCTTATCTTCGGCCTCATTCACCCGCAAATTGCGGCCACCCACTTCAAGACCGTCGGTTGCGCGAATCAGTGCGGCAACGTTATTAGTCTCGACCTCAACAAACCCGAAGCCGCGCGAGCGACCGGTATCACGGTCATTGATCACGCGCGCACTCTGCACTTCGCCGTGCGGTTCGAAGATCGCACCCAGCTCAGCGTCACCCACACTCCACGGCAAATTCCCGACGAACAGTTTCACCAACATTGCATACACTCCACAGAGACTTGGTTTGACACACATTCGTGGCATGTCAAAAACCGGCTATCAAAGACCTCTCGTACAGCCGCCGCCGATGATAACTTCATCGGGCGTTCGCCCCGGCGATCGACAACGTTCTTGCTTCGAGCGATGAAGCTTTGCCGATCGACCAGGAGCGAGAGAACTCTGATGCCGGTCTCGCAGCACACGACGTTGACTGACTTCCTAAGTATAACACACTTTAACCAGATTGCAAGAGGTGCGAAGGAAAATTGGCGAATCTTCCACATGCGCAGACCGATCCGTCGCGTGAATGATCCGTTTTGGCAATGAGAGTGCTACGATGCCGTTGGAGTTGGGCAACTATCAGTGACGAATGGCAGGAAAACTTTTATGACCACGATGTCAGAAACGGTGTTGGCTCGCTATGCCCGGCGTAATTTCTGGCTGAATGTGCTGGATGGAAGTATTTTCACGTTTGGCGTCAGTCTTGTTTCGCGTTTTACAGTATTGCCGCTCATCGTTGAACGGCTGACCGATGCCCCTTGGGCGCAGGGACTGATACCGGCGATCTTCTTTGCCGGCTGGTTGTTACCAGGTCTTTTTACCGCGCCACTGGTAGCAGCGCAGCCCCGGCGTAAACCGTGGGTCTTACTAGCGACGATTGGCGAGCGCTTACCGTTTCTGGTACTAGGTATCATTTTGCTCACTCTTCCAGGTTTGCCGGCGAGCATGTTGCTGGTCATTGTGCTGGGCCTGTATGCAATCTTCGCAACCAGCGCCGGGCTAACTTCAATTGCGTGGCAAGACCTGATTGCGCGGGTCATTCCGGCGCAGCGTTGGGGTGTCTTTTTTGGATTGCAGGCTGGCCTGGGTGGGCTATTGGGGATCGGCGGCGGCGCCCTGGCGGCAACCATTTTGGCGCAGCAACCCTTTCCACAGAGTGTTGGTATTCTGTCCCTGATCTGTTTTGCGGCCATGGTGGTTTCATACATCTTCCTCGCATTGACCATTGAACCGGCTCAGGCACCGGTGCCGGCTCGTCCATTTCATGTTTTTATGCGAGGATTGCGGCCACTCTTGCGGCGCGATGTGGCGTTTCGGCGCTACCTGTTCTGCCGGGCAGCAATTGCGCTGGGATTAACCGGTCACAGCTTTCTCACTGCGGCGGCGCTTGAGCGATTTCATCTGCCTGCCGCTGAGATTGGTCTGCTTACCGGCATGATGCTGGCGGCGCAGGCGGCAGGCAATATCGGGCTTGGCGCGCTGGCGGATCGATGGGGACACAAGCAGGTGTTGGTCGTGTCGGCAGGTATGGGTATTGCTGCCCTGGTATTAGCGATACTGGCGCCAACAAGCGCGTGGTTTTACCTCATCTTCGCGCTGGTTGGAGCATCTCAGGCAGGGTATCAGCTTTCTGGCTTCACGCTGGTATTCGCATTCAGCCCTCCGGCTGAACGCACAACCTACATCGGTGTCGCCAACCTGGCATTAGCGCCGGTAGCGGCGTTAGGCCCGATTGTGGTAGGTGTTCTGGCAACGTTGACCGGCTACAGCGCCATGTTTGTGGTGTTGGCCCTGGTTGGATTGCTGGGAATGGCATCGCTGCACTGGCGTGTAGCTGCGCCGGCGCCGGTCAGTCAGACTTCACAGGCGACGTAGCGCTGTAGACATCAAGGTAAATGACAGGAGATCAGGAAGCTGCGGTCTGATGTCAAAGGGGTGGTAGCAGGAAAGGCGGGGGTGGCGGGTACTTCTGGGGGCGGCGCTGGGATCGACCCCCAGCGCCGGGCGACGGCTGATGTTTTGGTTTGCCGGGGTGTGGGGAGCCGTAGGGACGTTGGAGGCAATGTCTCTACGGTCTTCACCGGGCAGTTTAGGAAATTTCTTAAACATCCTCCGTCCTCGCAGCGAGGCGAGGTCGCTACTCGCGTTTGCGCGCTGTAGCAACGCGGGGGCGGTGTGCCGCAGCAGGTCACGCCCGGCATTGGGAAGCCGGGCGTTGGCTTCTTCTCGCGCGCTGTGGTAGCGCGGGGGCAGCAGGGCACCGCAAGTCGCGCCCGGCATCAGGTGGAGACGGCGCGCTGTGGGATAACGGTCGTTCTATCTGGATGGTCACCAAATAACCGTCTACATCGCTTCTATGGCACGTTGTTGTCTTATGAAATGCCGATCTATCCCTGAACTGCGTTTAGGCGGAGGGACTGATGAAAGTGTCTCGCCTCTATGGCACGTTGTTGTCTGGTGAAATGTCGATCTATCCCTGAACTGCGTTTAGGCGGAGGGACTGATGAAAGTGTCTCGCCTGATCCTGGTAGCCTGACCTGCGATGATGTGATCACGCGCCGGTGATAAACTGCATTGAATTGCGTGGAGGTTGTGGTGGCGTGACCGGTAGCGGTAACTCTGGCCCGCAGTAGTAGATGCGGTCGTCGTGCCAGTAAGCTAAACCTATCTCGGTCAACCAGGAAGTGATAGTAGCTGCCCTGCGCATTGCCGTTGAAACGGCCAATGGGGCGAGTTGTTGCAGGATGCGGGCAATATCGCGCCGCTCAAGCCCTTCGGGTGCGGCGCGTAGCGCGGCGATGACCGATTTGGTTGGCTCGTAGCGGAGCAGTTGTCGCCGGAGCGCCGCGCGCTGATCGGCGCGGTTGTAGCGGGTAAAGGCTAACCCAAATTTGGTGAGCCGAGCTGAGTCGGTCTGTTCGCTCAGTTCGATCAGGCCAATGATCCGCGCCGCCTGCATATAGTAGAGGCCCTGACGCTGACCTTTGGCGCCGATGTATTCGCCAATCTCTTCCGCCGTCATGCGTCCGCGCGTGATAGCTTCTGGAACGCGCGCTACATCCCAAATCACATCGGCCTGGGGAATGTCTGCTGTGGTCAGCATCGCGGTACCTCCTCTTCCTTGCGCGTAGATCCTCGTAAATTTCTGCTACTACCATACCATACTCGAACGTTTGTGTCAATAGACAATTTTGCGTGCCGGTTCACAGCTTATCTGGTCATTCTTCGGATTGACGGTAGATCGATGGTAGAGCGCGATGATTTGTGTCTTTTGCGGGTATGATACAAATGGCGATCAGAAAGTGACACTGGAGGGATACGTTCATGACAACCACTAGCCTGCCTATAACCTCGGCACACGACGTGGCGATTATCGGTGCGGGGCCGATCGGTCTTGAAGTGGCTGTCTGTCTCAAGCAGGCAGGCATCGATTATATTCACTTCGATGCTCATCAGGTCGGTTACACCATGACGTGGTGGCCGCGGAATACCAATTTCTTCAGCACGACCGAGCGGCTGGCGATTGCCGGGGTACCGATTCCCAATAATCATCAGCAGCGGATTACCGGTGAAGAGTATCTGGCCTATTTGCGTTCGGTGGTGGAGCTATTCGATCTGCACGTGCAGACGTATGAACCGGTGATCGAGTTGATGCGTGATCAAGAGGGTTTTACGCTGATCACCCAACCCCTCAGCGGGCTGCGTCGCTATCGCGCCCGGCGGGTGGTGCTGGCAATCGGTGATATGCACTTCCCGCACCGACTCAATATTCCCGGCGAAGATTTGCCGCACGTGAGTCACTATTTTCGCGATCCGCACGACTACTTTCGTCGTCGTTTACTCATCATTGGCGGTAAGAATTCGGCAGTTGAAGCGGCGCTGCGTTGCTGGCGCGCCGGCGCGCAGGTGACCCTCTCGTATCGGCGGGCGCAGCTTGATGCTCAGCGAGTCAAGCACTGGCTGTTGCCTGATTTTGCTGCTCAGGTCGAGGCCGGCACGATCCGGTTTCTGCCCCAAACCACGCCAGTGGCGATTGACGCCGGTGGGGTGTGGCTGGCGCACACCAACAAAGAAGGACTGCCAACTGCCGAACAGTTTTACCATCCAACCGATTTTGTTTTGCTAGCTACCGGTTTTCGAGGTGACCAACGGTTGCTTGAACAGGCCGGTGTGATCTTGCAGGGGCCGAATCGGGTGCCGGTGTACGATCCGAATACGATGGAGACGAATGTTCCCGGTCTCTATCTCGCCGGTACGGTGGCTGCCGGTATCCAGCAGCGTTATACCCTGTTCATTGAAAATTGTCACGAGCATGCCGGCAAGATTGCGCAGGCGCTGACCGGTCGGTGGCCGGCGCGACTAGGTGATGTCGCCGCGCGCAACTACCAGCTCAGTTTTGAACAGATTGCGGCAAATTGAGTAATGTCGTGATCCGCCGTTCACGATCTGCCGTCCGCTGGTCAGCGTGAAGCGCCGCTCTGCGCGCCTGATCCGATGGGTGGCCATCAGTCAGATACTCTTGCCAGAATCGGGTACTTTGCAGTATAGTAATGGGCGCGCGGGGCTGTAGCTCAATGGATAGAGCACCGACCTTCTAAGTCGATGGTTGCGCGTTCGAGTCGCGCCAGCCCCGCCACTCCTCGCCCGTCTGAACTCTGTATCTACTGTTCTCTGGCTGGGAATGAGTGTTCTCCGGTCGGCCTGGACAGAATGGCTAATAATTGTTCAATCCGTTCCAGCCGTTGATTGATTTGGGCTAGCTCGCTCTGAGTGCGGTCGTCCGCATCTTCTTCAACAAAAAATGCGGCGATGTTAGCCGTTAATAAGCCGAAGAGTGAAATTCCCGCCAGCATGAGAAAGACTGCTACGCCCCGCCCCATCGCTGTGACCGGATAGGTGTCGCCATAGCCGACTGTGGTAATGGTGGTGATTGCCCACCATACTGCATCGGCAAATGAGTTGATTGGACCGTCGCTACCTCGTTCGGCGACAAACATCAATGTGGCGGCGGTCAGCACGATGATCAAACTGGCGATGCCTATCAATGCCGGCATACGCTGGCGTAATGCGCGGCGCGATTGGCGCCAAAGCCGGGCGAGGATGACAGGCAACCATAGGAGTCGTAGCGGACGCAGAAACGGCAAGGCGATGATCAGGACTTCAATCCAATGCGAGCGCAGATATTGCCGGCGATCCGGGGCGAGATAAAACTTGATGACTAATTCGATCCCGAACATTCCCCAGATCAACCAGAGTAGCCCTTCCAGGATCGAGATCATTTCGGCGCTACCAATACCGCTCTCAATCGCAAACAAGATCACAAGAAAGCCAATTGAAAGCAAGAGAAGCGGAATTTCGGTTGCGCGTTCAAAGCGATCTAACAGGATTTGGCGTCGTTCTCTGCTCATGGACGGCTCCATCTTAGCGCGAGGTTGCTACTATTAGCTATACGTGAGGTTGCGTTGGCGCATGCATTGTAACAAGGCCTGTCATGAATTGCATGGCATCTGCGAATGTTAAACAGGTTTATAATACCTGCGAGCCTCAATCGTACCGCAGGAGATGATTGCAATGGTGGCAATTCGGGAACGCAGCGAAATACCTGATCAGTACAAGTGGGATCCGTACAGTATCTTTCCGTCAAAGGCTGCGTGGGAGGCAGCAATTGATGAAACTGACTCAATGATCGCGCAAGTAGCTCAGTTTCGGGGCCGGCTAGGCGAGGGGCCACAGGCAATTGCCGGATTTCTGGAATTGAGTGAGGCAATTGTGCGTAATACCGGTCAGATTACGGTCTTTGCCACAATGTTTTACACAGTCGATACAGGCGACCGTGAGGCAAGCGCGATGCGTGATCGGGCGCTGGGTTTGCAGGCGCGGGCCAGCGCTGCGCTGGCGTTTGGTGAGCCGGAGTTGCTGACAATCGGCGGTGATCAATTGCTGGCATGGGCTGATAGTAACGAACACCTGGCAACCTATCGCCACTACTTCGAGCGCCTGATCGCGCGCGCAGCGCATGTTCGTTCAGCCGAAGTGGAAGAGTTGTTGGGGCAGGTGCGCGATCCGTTTGCGGCTGCAAGCGCCGTGCACGGGGTGTTAGCCAACGCTGAGCTGCGCTTTCCGCCGGCTTACGATAGCGAGGGTCAGGCCCACGAGATTACCCAGGGCACAATCAACGCGCTCATTACCCATCCCGACCGCGTACTGCGCAAACACGCATGGGAAGGATATGCCGACGCCCACATCGCTGTCGAGAATACCATGGCTCAGTGTCTGGCTGCCGGCGTCAAGCAGAATGTCTTTATCGCCCGCGCCCGTCGTTATGCCTCGGCGCTGGAAGGGGCATTGAAACCGAACTTCATCCCGCTTGAGGTGTTCCACAACCTGATCGCGACCTTCGAGCGTCACCTGCCGGTCTGGCATCGCTACTGGCGGGTGCGTCGGGCTGCGCTTGGGTTGGATGAACTGCACGTCTACGATACCAAAGCTCCTCTGGCTACGCCGTTAGTTGTGCCTTACGAGCAGGCAGTTGACTGGATTTGTGAGGGAATGGCGCCGCTCGGCAGCGACTATGTGCAGATCATGCGGCGTGGCTTGCGCGAGCAACGCTGGGTTGATGTGTATCCCAATCGGGGGAAGCGAGCCGGCGCCTTTTCAACCGGGGCTCCTGGCACTCATCCGTTCATTATGATGTCATACAATGATGACATCTTCGGCTTGAGCACGCTTGCCCACGAATTGGGCCACTCGATGCATTCGTACTACACTCGCCGCGCGCAGCCGGTCATTTATTCGAATTATGGCCTCTTCCTGGCTGAAGTGGCCTCGAATTTTAATCAGGCATTGGTGCGCGATTATCTCTTCAAGACGCTGACCGATCGAAATGCGCAGATTGCTCTGATCGAAGAGGCAATGTCCAATTTCCACCGCTATTTCTTTATTATGCCAACGCTGGCGCGATTTGAATTGGCCATTCATCAGCGGGCCGAGCGTGGTCAGCCACTGACGGCATCTATCTTCAATGAGCTGATGGCCGATCTGTTTGCCGAAGGCTACGGATCGGAGGTAGTTGTTGATCGGGCGCGCGTTGGCAATACCTGGGCGCAGTTCTCGACCCATCTCTATGCCAATTTCTACGTCTACCAGTACGCAACCGGTATCGCCGGCGCGCACGCTCTGGCGGCGCCGATCATTGCCGGTGAGGAAGGCGCTGCTGAACGTTACATCAACGAGTTTCTCAAAGCCGGCGGTTCGCGCTTCCCGCTCGAAACGCTCCGGCGAGCTGGCGTCGATCTTGCCTCGCCTGAACCGGTGGAGCGCGCGTTTGCCGTGATGGCATCGTATATTGATCGGCTAGAGCAACTGATGGGGGCGTCTGCTACGGGTTGAGACGATTTGATCGGCCACAGTCAACCGGGTAGCAATGGCGGCCCACCTGACATTGGTCTGGCCGTTTGGTGTCGAAGAGGGGAACGTGGCGCGAGGTGAAGCGTGATGCGCATCCATTCAGGCTGGCTGCTATTGCTACTCTGGCTGATGGCGACTTTGACGAGTGTTGCCGCTCAGCCACCGTATCAGGTCTACGTGCCGCTCATCACCCGACCAGCTCAAAATCCACTGTTAAGCGGAGAGGCAACATACTACCATGAAGCCGATGGCAGCGGCGCGTGCCTGTTCGATCCTGTTCCCGGTGATCGGATGGTGGCGGCGATCAGCTATCTCAACTACGGCAATGCCGATTATTGCGGCGCTTATGTTGAAGTCTTCGGTCCGCAGGGGAGTGTCGTGGTGCGCATCGTTGATATGTGCCCGGATAATCCCGGCTGCGGGTTGAACCATCTCGATCTTAGTCCTGAAGCATTTGACCGCATTGCGCCACGTAACTGGGGGAGAGTGTCGATCACGTGGCGCATCATCAGTCCGCCGTTGCATAGTCCGGTGCAGTTTCATCTCAAGGATGGGAGTAATCCCTGGTGGCTGGCCTTTCAGGTACGCAATCACCGGAATCCGATCACCAGACTTGAATATCTTACCCCACAAGGGCAGTGGGTGCAATTGAGCCGCGCGACGTACAACTATTTCATTCGCGAGTGTCGTTGCGCCGATGGCGAATCAGGCCCATTTACGCTTCGAATCACCGATCTGTACGGCAATGTGTTGACCGAGACAGTACAGTTTAGAACTCTCTCACCTACCGGCCTCTCTCCGGGTGAGCTGGTTCAGGGGAGTGGCCAGTTTCCCTACGGGCCATAAGATCATTCGGGTGCGACGCTGGCTGGCGAACTCTGGCGATCTGCCAGATTAATCCGGGAAGAGTTCATCAGCCTCTTTTTGGGCAGTTTCCATATCACTGGCGCGCCGGATGCGTTGTTCGATGAAACAGTAGAACGTTTCGTCATAGGGGCGGGTCTGCACTACAACCGGCATCGGGACGGCATGCCCAAGCACCAGCGCCTGCTGTCGTGTGTCGAGATTGGCCAACACAGTGCGCAGTCGCGCGCTCCCGCCCACACCGGTGAAAACGGCATCGATATCCTGTTCATCGCTTAGTAGCGCCGTAATCCGCGTGCCAAGCTGGCTGAGCACTTCGCTGTCGATCGATGAAGGTCGCTGGTCAACGACCAGCAACGTGACGCTGTATTTGCGCATCTCGCGGGCGATGGTGCCGAAGATGGTTTGGCGGGCCAGTCGCGGATTTAAAAACTTGTGCGCCTCTTCGATCGTGATCATCAGTGGTCGGGGTCGATCGGCTTCATTTTTGTTCAACAAATACCGCTCGGTCTGTTCGCGCCAGCGTTGATGGATGCGACGAGTCAGAATGTTAGCTACCAGCATATAGGCCAGCGGATCGTCGTAGCGGCCAAAACTCAGCACGACATGGCGTCCTGCCATAAGGGCATTGATCAGATGATCGACGGCTGAAATGTCGGCCTGCTCGCGGACGAAACCGAGCCGTTTGAGCTGTAAAGTCTTTCGTTTCAACGCATTCAGCGACGCAATACTGGCGCTCTTTTCATCGGCAAACGCGCGCAAATCCTCGCTATCCATCGACCAGAGTCTGGCCAGCCAGTGTTGTCCAAACGAATCTACCAATAATTCGGCAGTTTCGGCGGCGGTTGGATTCAGATTCAGCTCTTCGCTGAGAAGTAATACATCTTCAGGCTCGATCTGGTCGTATCCGATTACGATGGTTCCATCTGAAGTTCTTTCGTTGGCGCGGATCGGCTCGCCATCGCTGCCGGCCAGTGTATAGATCAATACTTTGCTGCCGAAAAGCTGACGCAACCCTTTGACAAACCTGGCTCCTTCCGAACGCGCCGACCAGCCATATTCATTGTGCATATCGAAGATCAGGTTCGAAGCCACATCGCTGAGGATGACGCCACAGACCAGCAAGCGGGTAAGAAAGCTCTTGCCGGTGCCGCTCTTGCCAAAAACGCCGTTGGAACGCTCTACCAGGCGGTTGAGATCGATACAAACCGGCACGTTCATATCTAGCGGCGTACCGATCATGAAACGACTGCCCTCCTCTTGTCCGAATACCTGACGGAAATCGTCATCGCTGGCTTCGAAAAGCGGCGCAAAATGGTGTGGCACCGTTTTCACCGGCAGCAATTCGGCGCTACCATCGTGGGGAAGCATCAGCCGAAGATCAAGGCGCAATTCGCCGTAGGTGGTCGTGCCGGTAAGCACGCTGGCGAAGAATTCATCCGCTGGCGGCGGATCGAGCATCACCTTGGGTGTCGCCATCCCCAACCGCACATCGGTCACCATCGAGAAGAAGGTCAACCGCTGCCCTTTTACAACCACAAACTTACCCACTCGCACATCCTCGACCGAGGTGCCGGCATCGAGTCGAACGGTTAACCCTTCCAGCAGCGATCCACCGGTCACCACGCCGAGTCGCTGTCGTTGTTGCATAGTTGCCTCCTCAAGCCATTAGCGCCTCTTGTGATCGTAGCACATCCTGTCAAAAGCGGATTAAGAGAGTGTCATAGAAACTGTGCGGAAATTTGTTTCTACCCCTCGTTTCATGATGTGATATTTGTTGATTGCATTCAGCGAGACGACTATGCGAATTCTCATCGTAGAAGACGACGCAAATGTGCGCTCATTTCTGCAACAAGCTATGAAAGTTGTGCGGCGTGGCGTGAAGGTCGATACGGCCAACCATGGCGCTGATGGCCTGAAACAGGCCCGCCGTCAATGGTATGATTTGATCATCACCGATTACCATATGCCCAAAGTGGATGGCGGTAATATGATCTGGACACTCCGCCAGGAGGGATATACGATGCCGATCGTGATGATCTCAGCCGATCCAGGCGTGGAAACGGATTCGTTCGCTGCGGGCGCGTCTTATTTTCTGCTCAAACCAGTTTCGCTCAATGATCTACGCGATATGCTCTCTTACCTCGGGCTGTAGTTGTCAGGTTTATAGATTGATCGAGGAATGGCGCGAGCGCTGTTCCTCTTATTTTATGGCATTGAGCGACGTGTAAAGGTGTCCGGCTCCAGCTTTCTCCGTGCCGTTCTCATATCCTTGCGCGCGATGTGATGCCATCTCTGTCGTAAGCGAGCGCAACCCGCTACTCGCCTGAGGTTCCTGAGCGCGATGCGCCGCAATCAGCGCGCGCTGATGACGTTTCGGCGCCGCCCTGCGCAGGCAGGCTTGTGATATGATACTGTTCCTGATTGTCGCCGGGCAGACATTTATCGCGGCAAACAATCCTGCCATATTGATCCGGCGCTCTTGTGTTTATCGTCATATGTTTGGAGCTGGTATGCAACCCATTCCGCGCTACGACGGTTATATCTTTGACCTTGACGGCACCATCTACCTTGGAGACATTCTCTTGCCTGGCGCTGCCGAAATGCTGGCAACGTTGCGTCGGGAAGGCCGCCGAATAGCCTTTCTTTCAAACAATCCAACCAAAACACGCCAGCAGTATGCCGAACGCCTGCAACGGCTCGGCATTGCCGCCAGCCCCGACGAGATCATCAATAGCTCGGCAGTGATGGTGGAATGGCTGCTGGCGAATGCTCCCGGCGCGCCGCTCTTTGTGGTCGGTGAAGCGCCGCTGATCGGCGAACTTGAAGCTGCCGGGTTTCCGCTCAGCGAACGACCAGGTGAAATCGCTTTTGTGGTAGCTTCGTTCGATCGCACCTTCACCTACCGTAAATTGCAGATTGCGTTTGATGCTATTCGGGCCGGAGCGCGGTTGGTTGCTACCAACCCTGACCGCTTCTGTCCGGTGCCCGGCGGCGGCGAGCCGGACGCAGCAGCGATTATTGCCGCTATCGAAGCCTGTACCGATACCCGTTGTGAGGTGATCGTTGGCAAACCGTCACCGATTATGGCGCGTACCGTAAGTAATCTGATCGGCTTGCCGCCAGAACGGTGTCTGATCGTTGGTGACCGATTGATGACCGATATTGCAATGGGGATGACTGCCGGTATGGATACGGCGCTCGTTTTGACCGGTGATAGTCAGCGTTCCGATCTCGAACGCTCGCCCTATCAACCGACGTATGTGCTGGAACGAATTGACGAATTGATCGCCGAAACCGCTTGACGAGCGGCAGGCTTCCGGCTACACTACCTGTATGACAGATAGAGAGGAGAATCCATGACTGCCGCTCATCGCACTTCCCCTGCTTCACACCAACCTCTGCTTACCGGCGATCAGTCGTTTCTACCGTCTCCCGAATCGGCTGATGCAACCTGGCCGCTCGCGTTGCGCGCATTGCTGCTCTTGCACGGCGCAACGCTGCCACACGATCCGTCGTTGTCTGCTCTGTCAGAAGCCGATCAGATTGCGTTGCGCGAGAGCTTGTTACTGCTTCAGCGCGATGAGCCAACCAATATCGCATAAAGAGCTGGTTTTCCTGATAGCGGCGACCAGGACGGGTATCTTGCCCGTCCTTTAACTTTTTCGTACATCCGCTCCGTCAGACGACTCGTAGCTTCAGGTAGGGAATTGTCATCTATGTTCAGGACTGCGTGGTATACTAACCATGCTGCGCAATGAAATTAAAGGTGTATTGGCGATGTTTCACCATCTCCCCCTGTTACCGATCCGGATCTGGCGTAGAGTAAGCTGGCGACAGGTGCCACCGGCGCGACGATTGCCCTGGTTGTTGGGCACAGCGCTGATGCTGCTCGGCGCCGGTTTATTGCTCTATGTCCTGTTGTCCACGTTGCAGATCGAGTACTATCGCTGGGCTGCGCGCGGTGACTCGCCATTGCCGGCTCCGCAACTGACTACCAGCGGTTTTCGTCCCGCTGATGCGCGTCCGTTACCGCTGGTGCCCGAAGTTTCCTGGTCAAGCCCGACATCGCCGGCTGCCACCAATGCGTTTGATCCTGCCGCATTCGTCGGCGGCGCTCAGGCCGATGCGCCTTCGTCAGTTACCGGCGCATTGCCATCGGTTGACAGCGGTTTACTGATTTCTGAGCCACCAGAACCGGTGCGTACTGAGTGGGTGGCCGCAGTCGAACGACTGGTGATCCCCGCTATCAAGCTCGATTCTAAAGTGATCGAAGTGGGTTGGGAGACTATCGAAGAAAACGGTCAGTTGATTTCGGTCTGGCAGGTGGCGGAATATGCTGTCGGCCAGCATCGCGGTTCAGCCAATCCCGGCGAAGGTGATAATATCGTTCTCGCCGGTCATGTGGGTGGCTATGGTCGTGTCTTCAAAGATCTCTTCTATCTCAAACCGGGCGATGAAGTAATCGTTTACAGTCGCGGCCAGCCGTATCGCTATATCGTGAGCGAACGGATTATCGTCGATGAAGAAGGAGTTCCACCCGAACAGCGGCTGGCGAATGCGCGTTATATTGCTCCTACCGGCTACGAAGTAGTGACGATGGTAACCTGCTGGCCGCCAAGCGGTCCCGATAAGTTTAAGCAACGGGTGATTGTGCGCGCCTTGCCGGTTGCGGCTCCTGACGATGAAACAGGAGATCGAGATCTATCACGTTAACGCGCTGACTGGCTATCGATTGCCGGTAGCATTCACGATGAAGCCTGTTGCTCGCCGCCGATCCGGGTTGTTTCCAGCATTGCCAGAATGCTGGCGCCGCGAATAAAGACCCGACGCAGGCCGGCGGGTCGGCTGGCTTCCAGTTGCCCACTGCTAATCAATCGTTTGACGGTGCTCAGACTTACCCCTAACAGGCGCGCAACTTCTTCACGTGAATAGACGGCGTCGGGATTGATTCCCTCGCGGCGAGCCATAGTAGTCTTCTCCGTTCCTGCGCAATTTTCCTGATTGAAAGAGCTGGTATTGTTGCCGCTGATATGCAGATATGCCGTGAGCATGATACAAAGAAGGAAATTCCTCACCACTTACGCTTTGCAATCAGATTGCATCGCCTTCAACTCGCTGCTCTCGGGCAGAGCAGTAGCTGTGAGGATGAACAACAACAATACCGGTAAAGAACAGTGATGCGTTAGCTGCGCACCGGATGGCAGGCAGGTTTGGTTGAAGGCAATGACATCGAATGTCGATTGGAGACCGCCTTCCTCAAATCAACCTGAACGCCCGAAACACTCCCAGGACACACACCACCGCCAGACTCATACCGGCAACAACCTGCATCAATGTGTGGTTGCGGGTGCGCAGTCGCGCCCATCCCAGCACGACTGCCGCGACCCAACAGACACCACCGAGCGCCGGCAGGTAGATACTGGCCAGTGTTGCGCACGAACCGATACTGGCCGAGTGAATGCTGATTTTCCAGAATAAATTGATGATGAACGAGAGCAGATTCATAACCGCAACCGATACCAGCATTGCCAGCAACGGTAGCGGAGCATTCAATGCCCAGAGCAGAGCGATTCCTGCCAGTACATTTGCCATGCCGAACAGGTATAGTTCATTGCGTTGCGCGCGCACGGAAATATCATCATCGCTATATGCGCCTTGACGCAGCCGAATGTTGAAAAAGACTGTCGGTGGCACGACCTGGAGCAGCGAGCAGAACAGCGACCACCATAATCCATTAACGCGGTTGTCGCTGCCGAGCACGCCAACGATAAAAATGCTGACGACCCCCAAAGGTACCGGGTGCAGGATTTGCGAAATACGCCGGGCAATCGCGTAGCCGCGCCCGGGTAATGCGCCGCGGCTCAGCGCTTCAGCAGTGAGATCGTTCGGTTGCATCATGCTCTTCGTTCCTTACGTGGCAGCGGTTGTTGCCGCCAGCTCACGGTAGATCGTCACAAGCGCCTGTCCGGTCTGTTCCCAACGAAAGGTGGCGGCCTGTGGCGGACCGGCTGCGCGCAATGGCGTCGGATCGGTCAGTGCGGCGCGGATCCCGGCGGCAATGTCCTCTGTGTCAAGTGGATCGACCATAATGGCAGCCGATCCGGCTACTTCTGGCAAACTGGCGACTCTGCTTGTCACGACCGGCGTTCCACAGGCTAGCGCTTCGAGTACCGGAAAGCCAAATCCTTCGTACAACGATGGATAAACGAAGGCTTCTGCTAGATTATACAATGCCGGCAGATCATCGTCGGCAACAAAATCAAGAAAGTGTACCCGATCGCCCAACCGATGTTGTTCAACGGTGGTGAAAATCTCATCGTACAACCAGCCGCGCCGACCGGCAATTAGCAGGTACAGATCGGGATAATCGTCGCGTAGCGTGGCAAAAGCGTGCAGCAGACGCACCAGATTTTTGCGCGGTTCGAGCGTTCCGACGAAGAGCAGGTAATGATCAGGTAAGCGCAGCCGTTCACGCACCATGAGCAATTCGGCAGGGCTGATAGGCCGGAAACGTTCATCGACTGCCGGGTAGAGCAGGCGTATCCGTTGGTTGGGAATGCCATACAGCCGACCCAGATCGCCGGCAGTGGCTTTCGAGTCGACCAGAATGAGATCGGCGCGCCGGAGCGAGCGCGGAACTGCTTCGCTCAGATAACGACGCAGGTTTGGTTCGGCGCAACCTGGCTCAACCAGAAAGGTTAGATCGTGAATGGTCAGCAGCGCGCGCGCGTGGGTAGGCGGTAAAACGAAGTCGGGCGCATGCACAACATCGAGTGACCCGATGAACCACTCAATGCGCAGCGGCAGTCGTAACCGCTGCCAGATAATGGTGAGTAAGCGGGGATTGATCGGCAAAGGGCGCAACGTAATGTGTGGGTAGCTGGCTGCCAGATCATGGGCATAGCGAACAAAAGGACTGGTGGGATCGAGACCGCCAGCCGCATAGAACAGGTGAAATGACAAATCTGGCCCGGCCTGCGCAGCAGCTCGCACCAACTCGCGCGTGTAGCGCCCGATACCGGCGCCCTGCCAGATCCCTGCGGTAAAGTCGATCCCAATCCGCATGACTACTTCCGCTGGCTGAACAGGTAAAGGATGAATCCGAAAACGACGATGCTCCAAAAGTTGATCAATCGGTCGAGTAGCGTTACTGCTCCACCCAGACTGGCGGCGATACCGAACAGAGTCAGCACAACGGTGATCGTGCCTTCGACCACTCCCAACCCGGCTGGGGTAATTGGCAATGCCGTGAGCAGTGATGAAGCCAGGGCAACAAAGATAATCGCTGCCAGGCTCAGGTTCAGACCGGTGTGGTTGAGCGACTCGATCACAAACCAGAGCCGAAAGCCTTCGAGTAGCCAGATCGCTCCGGTGAAAACAAAGAGACGAGGCAGGATCTTCGGCTGAAACGATTTCAAGGCCGATTGCTCAAAATTGCCGTACACGCGGTGCAACCGGCGCGGAATAAACCAGCGGATCTGCGGCCCAAGCCAGCGCATACCAGCCAGACCACTCACGATCACGACGACAAGCAATCCGCCGAAGAAAAAGACGATCTGCGTGCCCTCTGGCATATGCGCTCCGAAGGTCAGGTAGCCGGAGAGGACAAGCAGGCTGAACAGTCCGATCATATCAAGCAGCCGTTCGGCAAAGATTGTGCCAAACGTGGCCGAGAATGACACATTGCCGTTATGTTTGAGCAGATAGCCACGGTAGGCATCGCCGAGCTTCGCCGGCACAATACAGTTAGCAAACCACGACAGGTAGATATATTCGATCAATGCCGGCAGTGATGCCCAACTGTGTCGGCCTTCGGCAATTGGCACGTCAGCATTAGCCAGCAGTAAACGCCAGCGTAGCGCGCGCAAGGGAAAGGTCGTGTAAAAGACTATCAGCCCTAACCCCAGCAGCCACGGATTGGCCGATCGCATATATTGCCACGTCGTCGCCAGATCGATATCGAGGCTGCGTGTGACAAATACGATGATCGCAATCGCTAACCCAAACGAGATTAACGTCCGTGGCTGGCGCAAACGTTGACCGAGTGAGAAGGTCGCGCGCGTTTCTCCATTGCTTTCACGATCGCCGGTTGGTGTTTCAACCACCGGTGGTTGATCGGTCATAGATGTGTGAGCCTTCCTGTAAGTAGTCGCAGATGAAGGTTCGATGTTTGCCATGATCCTACCTGAGCCGCGCAACGCATGCGTAAATGACTGTGACTATCGATTAATTTCGGCTCGATACCATGCCCAGAATCGTTCCAGCCCTTCTTCAATCGCGACAGTCGGCACAAAATCGAGCAACTGAGCAGCTTTTGTGGTATCGGCATACGTGATCGGTGGTTCGGTAGCCGGTAACGGCCTGGTTTCGATCTGCGCCCGATAGCCGGTGATCTGTTCCAGCAAGCTCACGAACCGCCGCAATTCAACCGGTTGCGAATGGCCAAGGTTGAAAATTTCGTAAGCGCGCGGTCGGTCAAGCGCGTTGATCACGCCGGCAATGATGTCATCAATATAAGTATAATCACGAAACAGATTTTCCCCGCCGTTGAACAGGGTGATCGGTTGGCCGCGTACCATGCGCTCCACGAAGAGATAGGGTGTCATGTCGGGCCGACCGCGCGGGCCATAGACGGTAAAGAAACGCGCGACGCTGATCGGTGTGCCGTACAGACTGTGAAAGGTATACGCCAGTACCTCCGCCGCCTTTTTAGTTGCAGCGTATGGCGACAATGGTCGGTCGGTATTGTCGTCTTCGCGGAAGGGAACGCGATTGGTTTTGCCGTAAACTGAAGATGTTGAGGCCAGCACGAGATGTTCAACGTCGGCGCGACGCGCCTGTTCGAGTATCACCAGAGTTCCGCCAACATTCACCGATTCGTAGAGCTGCGGGTTGGCGATTGAAGGTCGCGGGCCGGGCATCGCGGCCAGATGGGCAACGAAACGGGGTCGAAAACGCTCAAATAGAGTTACTATCGTCTCGGTATCGCGAATATCACCCTCAACCAGGGTAAAACCCCGATGCTGCAATGCCTGGGCCAGATTGCGCCGTTTACGAAGCGGATTGTAGTAGTCAACAAAATTATCAAGGCCGATCACCTGTTCGCCGCGCGCCAGCAGGTGATCGACCAGATGACTGCCGATAAAACCGGCTGCACCGGTAACAAGATAGGTCATATATCCTCATTCAGGTTCAGGTCGGAGGAGGCGACCGGCATTGATGGTTGCCAGCAAAGCAATCACGACGCCGAATTGCACCCCCATGTTCAACACGTGCAGGTTCTCAAACAGATTGTGACCGCTCAATGCCCCCACTACGCCGAGACCACCGATCGCGATCCCGCGTGTCATCCAGTCCTGAGCATGCCGCACAGCTCGAATTGCAGTATACCAGACACTGCCCAGGAAGATCAGATATGCAGTCGCGCCGATCAACCCGCTCTCGGCGGCAATATGCAGGTAGTAGTTATGCGCATGACCACGTGAATCATACCACGGTTTGATCCAGGTTGCTGTCTCCCCACTGTAGACGAGCCGTTCATACGCGACGCTGAAATTACCCGGCCCAACCCCAAACAATGGCCGTTCTTCGATCATGTGCAGCGCTGCTTGCAGATGAGCCATTCGTTCAACGATCGCGAAATTGGCCGGCGTGATCTCGACACCGCGGGCGTCAAAGGGACGCAGATTTTCGATGATCGAGGTAAGACGATTGCTGAGTGAGGCCGGCAACAATCCGCTGTTCAGCAGAATGAGACCGCTTAGACCTGTCATCAGCGTGACGGTAATGACATTCCCAATCATTGACCGACCGTAGCGTCCCGCAAAAGTAACACCGATTGCCAAGACGCCAACGGCTGCCCCTAGCCAGCCACCGCGCGAAAAACTGGCCAGCAATCCGCCAATGAGGCTGATGCCTGCCATCCCAATGATACACAGCGTCCCCCAGAAACGAGCTGTTCGCCACTGTCTGGTCTCCAGCAGAGCCAGCGCCATTCCGACGGCCAGCGGCCATGCCTGATTGAGATAGCCGGCAAATGAGTTGGGTTGACCGATCGTGCCGTAGGCGCGCACTCGACCATTGCCGATCGCGAAACTTTCCGGGCCGATACCGGTGAGAAATTGACCGATACCGATCAGCGCAGTGACTGCCGGGGCAACCAGCAGGCAGGTGATCAACACTGCGCGTCGCCAGGCAACGCGCGATGGATCGCGCAGCGCCCAATCAGCCGCGAGATAGATCAGCAGCACCGTTCCCCAGCGCAAGGTTTCTTTGATCGCCTCAATCCGGCTCAGCGGAGTCAATACTGCCGCCAGGCCTAATGTCCAGATCAGGCCGAAGAGCGCAATTCCCGGCAGGCCGGGGCGAGGCCACGATTGGCGAACTACCTGCCAGAGCAGCCGCAACGCCACCAGCCCAAAACAGAACTGAGTCACGCTGAGTCCGCCGGGAAGTTCAACCAGTTGCTGAAAGGGCACTGAGAGAATGGCCAGCGCAACCGGCCAGACTGGATCGGCAAGGGCGAGGCCGAGGGCAACGAGACCGAGCAACCACCACACTGTCGTGAGTGGTGGGGCGATTGCCAGCCCGACACCGATGGTAACCGCTCCGGCCAGCCACCACCACTGAGACCAGTTTTGCCAGTTTGCCGGGGAGAATCGCATCACCACGCGCCACGACCGGACAGGATCGCCGGTATCACCATCATCAGAATCCGCAGATCGAGGCTCAAAGACCAGTTCTCGGCATAGTAAATATCGAGCCGAACCTGCTCATCAAACGAAATCTCACTTCGCCCTAGCGCCTGCGGCAAACCGGCCAATCCCGGCTGCACCTCGAGTCGTCGGTGATGCCACGGCTCATAACGGGCCACTTCTTCGGGTAACGCAGGTCGCGGGCCGATCAGGCTCATATCGCCCCGCAAGATATTCCACAACTGTGGCAGTTCGTCGAGACTGGTACGGCGCAACCAGCGCCCGAACCGCGTGATGCGAGGGTCATCACGAATTTTGAAAAGTGGCCCATCGGCTTCATTGCGTTGCAACAACTCGTTCCGGCGCTGTTCGGCGTCAGGTACCATGGTGCGGAATTTGTAGCAGGTAAACAACCGTCCGTGTTTGCCTACCCGCTGCTGGCGAAAGATGATTGGCCGGCCTGAGTCGAGCCAGATAAAGAGTGCAATCACAGCAGCTAAAAAGAGTGTCACCGGTAGAGTGAGCAGCACCATCGCTAAATCAAAGGTGCGCTTGAGCGCCAGATTGAGACCATGCAGTTGAATCTCTTTCGGTTGCAGCAGTGGCACGCCGCTCAAGTGCATAATATCAATCCGGTCGAAACTCAACTGATAGATGTCAGGCGCTATCTGATATTCTACCCCCAGGCGCTGGCAGCGCGCAGCCAGTTCTGGCAGGCGATCGTACTCCCAGAACGGCAGGGCAATGAGTACCTGTTGGATCTGTTGTTGTTCGACTACCTGTTCAAGATCATCGAGATGACCGAGGTGTTGAAATACCCGCGCCCGTCGGCTGGCGATAATCGGTTCCTCGCTCAGATAGCCAACCAGCGTATAGCCGGCTCCCGGTGAGACGGTGATCGCCTGCATCACCAGTTGTCCCAGGCCGGTGCCACCCACGACCAGAACCCGTTCACGTCCGAGACCGCGTGCCCAAAACCAGTGGCGAATCCCGATCACGAACAGGCGCCAGCTCAGCAGGAGCAAGCTGATCGTTACCGCTGCAAAAGCGAAGATCAGGCGCGAATAGAAAAATGGACGGTACAGAAAGACGATGACCATCACCAGCGCGATCATCGTGATGACGCTACCGGTAATCACCTCTGCCTCATCGAGAAAGGTCATCCGCCGGCTGGAACGGTAGAAACCGCGCGTGACAAAGCGCAATCCGAGCAAGACTTGCAGCATGAGTACGATCGGTAAAAATGCGCTGAACAGCACCTGATTCTCAATTGCCACTTCAGCGATAATCCGATCAAATGGCGCAGGCCAGATGACCTGATAACGCAACACATACGCCAGCGCAAACCCGAGGAAGATGAGCGCCTGATCGACGCAAAAGAGAACAACCATCGTCCACCGTCGTCGCCGATTCAAGCGCTGACGATTGGTCGGCACAGTACGTTCTGGTCTTGGTAAATTTTCAATCATGCGCAAGTCGGTTTGCATAACCGGCAGTAGCAAAGGAGGGATGGTTAGCAGCCGGCTTATGGTGTATCACGGTAAACGTGAGCGTCGCCGGTTTGCTCGAAATGGCCAACGTTAGACTGCCGGTGTTCAACGTAGAGCATGATCCCCGGTGAGGCGGCAATGAGGAGCATCAGTGCAATCAGGCTGATCCAGAGCATACGCGGCTCTTCTCCTGGTTGTTCAAACAAATTTCACCACGTTATCAGCAACAGGGATGACAACCTGCGTCAATCTGGTTGTCATCATGGCGCTTTATCTTACCACGAACTGACCCATCTGCAAGCTGATAAAAAGCTGACAGACGGGATAGAAACTCTATCCCGTCTGCCATTATTCGGCAAGGATCTACGCTGCATGGGCTTTGACCGGCTCTTCAGTGCCTTCGGCAGCGGCTTCAATCTGAGCCACTGCATCGCGTGGCCGCGCGACCAGGAAAAGATTGCGGTAGCGATCCCAGCGGGCCAAGATCTCACTCCCACGCGGACTCTTGGTCAATTCTACATGGCGACGGATCAGTTCGCGCACTCGCAGCTCATCGCGTTCGCTGAGCGGGCGTAGCTCAATCAGTTGCGGATTGTAGCGCTGAGCCAGCGTCGCGTATTCGTCAAGGACATACGCAATACCACCGGTCATGCCGGCGCCGAAGTTGCGTCCGGTCGAACCGAGTACGACTACGGTGCCACCGGTCATGTATTCGCAACCGTGATCGCCAATTCCTTCCACCACTGCTGTCGCGCCCGAATTACGCACTGCAAATCTCTCACCAACCCGACCAGCCGCGTACAATTCGCCACCGGTTGCTCCGTAGAGCAGGGTGTTGCCGGCAATGACGTTCTCGTGCCAGACGTACTGCGCGTCGGGTGGGGGCGCAATCGTGATGATCCCGCCGGCCATGCCTTTGCCCACGTAGTCGTTGGCATCGCCTATCAGACGCAGTGTGACCCCCGGCGCATTAAAGGCGCCAAAGCTCTGGCCAGCGTGACCATAGAAGGTAATCACGATGGTATTGGCAGGCAACCCCTTGTCGCCGTAGAGCTGTCCAATCGCGCCAGCCAGGCGCGCGCCAACCGAACGGTCGCAGTTGTTGATCGGGTACTGCAACTGTACCGGCCCGCTGGCTTCCAGCGCGCTGGCCGTATCGCGCATAATCCGGTCGTTCAGGCTCTCTTCAGGCGGAAGAGCGTTCGGTTTGCCGCCATGTCGGATCGGGCCTTGTCCGATCAATGTTGCCGCGCCCAATACCGGCGTCATATCGAGCAGATCGGCGCTTTCCACCCCGGTCTGGCGTTGGCGTAGCAGATCGGTGCGCCCAACCGCTTCCTCAATTGACCGCAAGCCCAGACTGGCC
This sequence comes from uncultured Chloroflexus sp., assembly GCF_937129525.1. Taxonomy (GTDB): domain Bacteria; phylum Chloroflexota; class Chloroflexia; order Chloroflexales; family Chloroflexaceae; genus Chloroflexus. The sequence goes on from NZ_CAKZNK010000050.1 coordinate 43,680, forward strand.
AGGATCTCACGCACTTCTTGCGCGAGGTAGCGGAAGAAAGCCATGACCATTTCCGGCTTGCCGGGGAATTTGGCCCGCAAGTCACCACGTTGGGTAGCGATCCCAACCGGACAGGTATTGTTGTGGCAGGCGCGAGCCATAATACAGCCCTCGGCAACTAGCGCTGCCGTGCCAAACGAGAATTCATCGGCGCCGAGCAGCGCAGCCATGACCACATCACGCCCCGTCTTCAGGCCGCCGTCAGCGCGCAGCCGCACTCGCTCACGCAAACCGTTTAAGATCAATGTCTGTTGGGTTTCAGCCAGGCCCAATTCCCACGGTATACCGGCATTCTTGATGCTGCTGAGCGGCGAGGCGCCGGTGCCGCCAGAATGACCGCTGATCAGGATCGTATCGGCATACCCCTTCGCTACGCCCGCGGCCACCGTGCCGACGCCGGTCGTCGCGACCAGTTTGACCGAGACGCGCGCATTCGGGTTGACCTGTTTGAGGTCGTAGATCAATTGCGCCAGATCCTCAATGCTATAGATGTCGTGATGCGGTGGTGGGCTAATCAATGCCACGCCGGGCACCGTGTGTCGGATACGCGCAATTTCTTCATTCACCTTGTGACCGGGCAACTGCCCGCCTTCACCCGGTTTTGCGCCTTGCGCCATCTTGATCTGCAACTCGCTGGCGCTGGCGAGATAGGCTGGCGTCACGCCAAACCGCCCCGATGCCACCTGCTTGATCCGTGAATTGCGCTCGTCGTGATACCGTTCAGGCGCTTCGCCACCCTCGCCGCTGTTTGCCATCGCGCCCAGCCGATTCATGGCGATTGAAAGTGTCTCATGCGCTTCTGAACTGGTCGAGCCATGGCTCATCGCCGCCGTCGAAAACCGCTTCACGATCGACTCGATGGGTTCGACCTCATCGATTGGCACTGGTGGGCCGGCTGGCACAAACTCCAGCAAGTCGCGTGGCTCAACCGGAGGTCGGTTATTAACCAGGTCGGCGTAGGCGCGATAAACCGCATACCCTTCGCTGCTCAGTGATGGCCCGGTGCTATCGCCATTGAGCGCGTGTGGATTCCGCACAGCCTTGTGCAGGGCATGCACCACTGCCGGACTGAAGGCGTGATATTCGCCATCCTTTTTAAACTTGTAGAAACCAGGATGGGGCAGCGACACTCGCTCGGTCTGAAACGCGCGCCGGTGGCGGATGTCCAGATCGCGGGCAATACGGCTAAACGAGAGACCGCCAACGCGCGAAGGGGTACCGACAAAGCAACGATCGATCACCTCTTGGGCCAAACCGATCGCCTCGAAAATCTGCGCGCCGCAGTAGCTGTCGAGGGTCGAGATGCCCATTTTCGACATAATCTTCAACAACCCCTTTTCGAGCGCATGAATGAAGTGCTGTTCCGCTTCGTCGGCCAGGTGATGAGCGTGCAGCTTGGCTGGATCGCGGCTCATCCCGTGTTCGGCGCGCTGACGCGCGGCATCGCGCTCAAGTGTGATTCGGCGCACGCTGGCTATGGCCAGATACGGATTAATCGCTTCGGCGCCGTAGCCGATAAGGGTCGCCATATGGTGAACTTCGCGCGCTTCACCGGTTTCAACCACCAGGCTCACCCGTGACCGCAGCCCGGTTCGGATCAAGTGGTGGTGAACAGCGCCGGTTGCCAGCAACATCGGCAACGCGGCATGATCGGCATCGATACCGCGATCACTCAAGATTACGATTGCTGCGCCGCTCTGAACTGCGGCAGCCGCTTCGGCGCTCACCCGCTCGAGCGCCTTGATCAGACTCTCGGCAGTAATATGCCGCGCCGGGAAGAGCGCACTGATCGTTGCCGGGCGGAGCAGCGGATCGGTCTGATTACGGATCGCCTGTAGTTGGGCATTAGTCAAAAAGGGCGAAGTCAATTGCAGCAGATGGGCGTGCTCTGGCGTTTCGAGCAAGATCGAGCGGCGGCGTCCGATCCCGATACTGATCGACATCACCAGCTCTTCGCGCAAGGGATCAATAGGTGGATTGGTCACTTCGGCAAAGCGTTGTTTGAAGAAGTGGAACAGCGGGCGACCTGATTCCCATTGGGAGAGTGGAGGAATGGGGGTGTCATCACCCATCGAACCGACCGGTTCGTGGCCGGTCATACCCATCGGTTTGATGATGACATTCAGCTCTTCGGAGGTATAGCCGAACGCCATCTGCAACGGTTGAAGATCCTCTTCTTCCTCTGCTGGAACGGCGGGCAACTCAGTGGGGAGATAACACAAACGTTCATTCAACCACTCAGAATAGGGGCGGCGGGAAGCCAGCAGCGATTTGACTTCGCTATCGGTATAGATTCGACCGGCAGCGGTATCAACTGCCAGCATCTGACCGGGGCCAAGTTTGCCTTTACAGACGATCCGTGTTTCGGCGATCGGCACGGCGCCAACTTCTGAACCGGATACAACCAGACCGTCATCGGTGATGATGTAACGAGCCGGTCGCAGGCCGTTGCGATCGAGAGAAGTGCCGACGATAACGCCATCGGAGAAGGCCAATGCCGCCGGGCCGTCCCATGGTTCGATCAAACAGGAATGGTACTGATAGAAAGCGCGCAGCGCCGGATCGATATCAGGCACCTTTTCCCAGGCTTCTGGCACAAGCATTGCGGCTGCGTGGCGAATATCGCGCCCTGCCATAACCAGCAGCTCAAGGGTATTATCGAGCATTGCCGAGTCGGATCCGTTTTCGTCAATCACCGGCAACAAATCGCTCATCGGTGGCGCGCCGCCAGGCAGGAAGTCATCAGGCAACGTAATCGCCAGTTCGCGAGCGCGCATCCAGTTCACATTACCCTGTAGCGTATTGATCTCGCCATTGTGCGAGAGCATGCGGAACGGCTGCGCGCGATCCCAGGTTGGGAAGGTATTGGTGCTGTAGCGTTGATGATAAACGGCGATCGCCGTGGTGAAATCGGGGTCGCGCAGATCGAGGTAGAAATCGGCCAGATGCGAGCCGAGCAAGAGACCTTTATAGACGACAGTGCGAGTCGAAAATGAAGGGATGTAAGCAGGTAGACCGTCGCGGCGGAATCCCTGCTCCATAGCTTTGCGCGCCAGGAAAATCACACGTTCGAAGGCGCGATCATCGAGGTCCTGGGGACGGCCAACGATTACCTGCCGGATGGTGGGCATTGCGCTACGCGCTCGATCGCCAAGCGCATCAGGATTGATCGGCACCTCGCGCCAGCGCAGCAGCGGCAATTGATAGCGCGCCAGCGCCTGTTCGATCAGCGCGCAAGCCGCAGCGCATTGGGTCGGATCGGCGGGAAGGAAGAGCATCCCCAGCGCGAGATCGGTATCGGCCACAGTGATGCCGGCAGCGGCCAGCTCGCGGCGTAGCAGACGCCGCGGTAATTGCGTCAACACGCCGGCGCCATCACCGGTGCGGGCATCATCAGCTACCGCGCCACGATGCTCAAGTCGGCTCAGGGCAGTCAGGGCCAGCTCGAGAATATCATGGCCTTCCCGACCATTAACGCGGGCTACGAAGCCAATGCCGCAGGCATCACGCTCAAAGCGCGGATCGTAAAGGCGGGCTGAGTCTCGCGCAGGAAGGTACATCGCTCGTTCCTTGTTCTTCACTAATTGGAGACGGATCCAGATACAGACAAAATAAAAACACGCTCACCACTCCTCATCAGTGAGGATAAACGGCGAGCGCGCTCTCGCATTTCCGCTTACATCAAAGATGACAATATGGCTGCGTTGCAGCAGTCGCCTCCTGGCAACGAAGCCTGTCACATTTACTTGAACTGAATAATACGAATGGAAGATACAGGCGAACGCCACACTCACTCTTCGAGTGTGACCACTGTACCACCCGGTACGGTTAAACAGCTTTGTTTTCGTGGATTATTTCCAAATAATATACTGCAAATTGGGCAAGCGTGTCAAGCTGTGTTGTGCGAAAGTGCCAAATGATGGTTTGAGAATGAAGGCGGCCCACCTGTCAGCCAGGTGTTTCCGTCAAGCGCCGTAACTCTTCAATCAACTGCCTGGCCTGAGGTGAGAGGTTGGTAGGTAACACTGCGCTGACAGTCACGTAAAGATCACCGTAGTGGTTGCTATGCATGAGCGGCATGCCATGGCCACTGATCCGAAAGACACGTCCATTCTGCGTTTGAGGCGGAATATTGAGGTTCAGCGTTTTACCAGACAGCAGCCGAATCTGCGTCTGCCCGCCGAGCAGTAAGGTATACATACTGACCGGTACCGTAACGTACAGATCGTTGCCCTTGCGCTCGAATTGGGCATGCGGCTTAACTGTCACCACAAGATAAAGATCGCCGCGGCGACCGCCGTTGAGACCGGGTGCGCCTTCACCAGGGACGCGCACTCGTTTACCGGTATCGATACCGGCAGGTATCTTAACCGTGATCACGCGCGGAGTGCCGTTGGGATTGGAAAATTGCAGCGTGCGTTGAGTGCCGTTATAGGCCTCTTCGAGCGTCAATTCAACCGCTTGCTCAACATCTTGACCATCGAGACTAACATTGAACCCGCCGCCGGTAGCGTGGCGCGTGCCAAACAGCGTTTCAAACAGGTCGGCGAAATCGACCTGGCTGCCATAGTCAAACCCGCCGAAGCCGGCTTGCTCATAGCGGCGAAAATCGCTGCCGAAACGATCGTACTTGGCGCGCTGCTCCTGGTCAGACAACACCTGATACGCTTCGTTGATCTCTTTAAACCGCGCCTCGGCCTGTGGATCGCCGCGATTTATATCAGGATGGTACTTGCGCGCCAGCCGCCGGTAGGCCTGTTTGATCTCATCAGCGCTGGCCGAGCGGCTGACACCTAACACCTGATAGTAATCCTTCATGCTTTTCGCCTCATCCCACAGAATGAAAGCGCAATACGGCGCTATAGTGCGTGTGTTTTCGATTGTAGAGAGCGTTTTCCTGTGAGTCAAGCCAGCCGGTGTTAGATTTGTGTTAGCATAACAACAGCGCGGGGAATATTCCCCGCGCCGACTCAATCGGGTTACCGCAACGAATCGTCAGGCGAACTCGAACCGTTCCAGTTCGCTCCGTCGGAAGGATGCGAAGGCAGCCAGATCACGAATCGCGCGCTGTATCATATCCCGTTCAAGCGGATCATTATAGCTGCGCACCAACCGCCGAATTGCTTCGTGCCATTCTGGTGGTGGCATATAACGATAGACTGGCTGCCCGCCAACGGTATTGGTAACCGAGAGGAAACCGGCAAGTGTTAATTCGTCAAGCGCATGTTGTACACTCCAAATATCACGGAAGAGCCGCTCGGCAATTGCCGCTGCCGTTAACTCAGAGCGTGGATGTTCGTGAAACATCAGGAGTAAGTGCAGCTTGGTTGGCGTGTCGAGCACGTGCTCTAACAAGCGTTTGACGTGCGGGTCGATCATAGGGCTGCTCCTTCCTGCGTGATCGTCAGTGATCACATAGACAATCGGGGCAAAATAACGACTCCTGCGTCGTGGGAGGAGCACAGTATCGAGGTCGAAGATGAAAAATGTTTCAGATCTCACGTAGATTATACAACATCGCAGGGAGAAATGCCATACTTTTCCCGGCTTTTTTCGCAACAAATGTTGTCAAATAATAACCACAGGTAGTTGTTTATGCAATCGTTCGTGCTTGGGTATAATGTAGACGATTGTGTTCAATCGACAGGAGGTCTCAGATGACTGTGATTCCGGTTGCAGTATTAGGCGCCACCGGCGCAGTGGGCCAGCGTTTTATTCAATTGCTCGCCGACCATCCACTCTTCAAGGTTGTGGCGCTGACCGGCAGCGAGCGCAGCGCTGGCAAGAAATATCGTGACGTATGCCGCTGGGTGCTCGATACACCGATGCCGGCAGCGGTGGCCGATCTGACCGTGCTCGATGAAGAAGCCGATCTGCCCGCGCAACTGGTCTTCTCGGCGTTGCCGAGCAATGTAGCCGGCCCCATCGAACAACGGTTGGCCACTGCCGGTCATATCGTCTGCTCCAATGCTTCCAACCATCGCATGGAGCCAGATGTGCCGCTGGTCATCCCCGAAGTGAATCCCGATCATTTGCAGTTGATCCCGGTGCAACGCCGCAAGCGTGGCTGGTCAGGCGCAATTGTTACCAATCCCAACTGCACATCGACGCCGGCTACGATGGTGCTGCGTCCGCTCCTCGACCACTTCGGGGTGCGTCGCATGGCGCTGGTCAGTATGCAGGCGTTGTCAGGCGCCGGCTATCCGGGTGTGCCTGGCTACGATGCCATTGATAATGTGATCCCGTACATCGGAGGTGAAGAGCCGAAACTCGAAGTGGAACCACAAAAGATGCTGGGTCAGTTGCGTGACGAGACGATTGTGCCGGCCAGCTTTACCACTTCGGCCCACTGCAATCGGGTACCGGTGCTCGAAGGTCATCTGGTCTGTCTGTCGATCGAGCTTGAGCGCAAGGCAAGTCCTGATGAAGTTGCAGCAGTATTGCGCAATTTCCGCAGTCTACCGCAGGAGCTACGTCTGCCTACCGCGCCTGAGCAGCCGATCATTGTGCGCGATGAGCCTGACCGTCCTCAGCCGCGTCGTGATCGTGATGCCGGTCGCGGCATGGCAACGGTAGTGGGGAGGATCCGGCCTTGCTCATTGTTTGACATCAAGCTTATTGCCCTGAGCCACAATACGATTCGCGGCGCAGCCGGAGCGTCAATCTTGAATGCTGAGTTGATGCATGCGCAGGGGTGGTTATGAATGCGCGGGCGACAATTGCCGATCTGACCGATGATCGGGTGATCTATCGCGATCTGCAACCGTGTGATCCAGCTTTGCCCGGTATCGCCACATTGCGCACTGTGCTCGGCTTGCCGGCCAATGTCACCCCACGCAAACGCGACATGGCCTATGCCCATGTGATCCTGGCTCTGGCGCGAGCAGCGCAGGCGTTGCGCAATGGGTTGCCGCTGACAACCGTTGTGGTCATTGGCGATACTGACAATGATCGCTTGCTAACAGTTCATTTGCAGCGCGTTGGCGAGGTAGCTGCATACGGTTTTATCGGGGTTGATCGCCCGGTAGCGCCGGCCACGCTCGAATGGGTCGATGGCGTTGCCTCGGCTACCCGCTGGGCGCTGGCGCACCAATGGGCAGCCGAACTCACTGCACAAGGGGTGGATTGGTCTCGCACTGCCGTGTTGATCGATATCGACAAGACGTTGCTGGGGCCGCGTGGTCGTTCCGACGGGGCGATCGATGATGCCCGCGCTGAGGCTGCCGTTATCGTCGCTACTGAATTGCTGGGCAATCGATTTGATCGCAGTCTATTTCGACGGAATTACGCTGAATTGTGTCGGCGTGAGTGGCATCCGATTACGCTCGATAATCAAGACTACACGGTAGCAATGACCATCTTTGCCACTATTGACGTGTTTGATTTGCCGGCTATCGAGGTGCAACTTGCCGCCGGTTTGACGCCGACACTCCTGGAATTGCTGATCGCCGCTCAGCAGGTTCCTGCTGAATTAGAGGCGCTGCGCCGGCAGTTAATTGAGCGGATAGAAGCCGGTGATCCGACGCCGTTTACGCAGTTTCGCCGTGTCGAACTGGTTACGACGGCAGCGCGTATGGCTGATGGTCGGCTAACCTTGAGCGGTGAACTATTCACTCTGGGACAGCAGTTGCAGGCGCAAGGTGCATTGTTGCTGGCTGCTTCGGATAAACCGGCTGAGTCAGCATTGCCAACACCAGAGCAGGTCGCTGCCGGCCTGCTACCCCTCCACCGCACTCCAGCCCTGTTAGATTGATCGGCAAGGCGACGCAGATCCATTCGCTGCGTCGCCTTTAGCTATTGATCGCGCGTTCGCGGACAATGTAGGCCGTGGGCAGAAGCTGCTTGATCCGCTCGATCAATTCATCGATGAAGAAGGGCTTGGTCATATAGGAATCTACTTCCGCTTCAGCGGCAGCTCGCCGCACTTCCGCCGAGTCGTAAGCAGTAACGATGAGTGTCGGTGGATAGTAGCCACGTTCGTGCAAGGTTTTGATCAATCGCACCCCATTCATGCCCCGCAGATTGTAATCGGTAATCAGCAGGTCGAAGGGTTGCATTTCCCAACGCTCAAGCCCCTCTTCGGCGCTCAGTACCGAAACAAACTCGTAGGGAATGCCAAGGCTCCGCATGGCCAGCTCAATAATGCGCCCGATGTTGTTGTCATCCTCAACCAGAAGGATGCGCACAGGCTGACCTTCTGAAATTGTTGCCCTCATGGTTCACCCCTCCCCAGATCTTGCGCCCTGGCAATGATGGGTGGTAGAGGTGGCGCCAGTGCCTATAGTACTTTTTTCCTATTTTTAGTGTAGCACAGATTGCGTGCAATCACAATAACAGTTTTGTCAATGAAGGGATTTCTTCTCGGTCGGCCCCAGGAAAATGACCAGCTTTGACAGGCCATGAAAGCGAATCTATAATCAACTACAGGGGCTACCGAATGGTATGACCCGTTTGCCAGGAATACATTACACTATGCTTTCTGATCAGTCTTTACTACTTCAGCTTCGCCGTAGCGTGGTTGCTCTCCTCGCGATTTATCTCTTTATCTATCCATTTGCAATCGTTCTGGTGGCTCTCGACAAGGTTCCCGTATGGGGAACCTGGATGGGTGGCGCCCTGTTGATCCTGCAAGGGGCGCTGATGGGGGTCTGGCTGACCGCGCGCTATCGGGGATGGGGGGCGCTGGCTGCCGGATTGATCCTGGTCATTTCGTGGGCTGTCGAACATATCGGCGCCACGACCGGTTTTCCCTTCGGCTTCTATTCCTATACCGATGTGTTGCAGCCCCAGATCTTCGGGGTTGTGCCGCTGGCAATCCCGTTTGCCTGGCTGCTGATTGTCGTCGCTGCGGTGGGCGTTGCTGAGCGGATCCTTAATCGTGATGGACGCCCACTTGATGACCGCCTGATGAGTCCAACCCGGGTTTTGACGGCGGCTTCGTTTGCGTTATTGCTTGACGTAACCATTGAACCGTTTGCCGTCTATATCAATCGCTATTGGGTCTGGATGAGCGACGAAACCGGGTTCTATTATGGCATTCCGGTCTCTAATTTTGTTGCCTGGTGGGTGACAAGTCTGATCTTGTCCTGGGTGTTGTTGACGCTGCGACGTCAGGCGGCATTGCGCCAGCATCCTTCTCACCACTATATGCCATGGCTGCCACCGGCACTCTATTTGACAAACCTTACCATGTTTGTGGTTGTCAATCTGGCTCGTGGGCAGGCACTGCCGGCTTTGATTGGCGGACTGATCATGCTCGTGCTCGCAGGCGATTGGCTGCTTCCGCGGCTGGCCCGTCGTTTGCGCCGCGTCGCTGAAACCAACCCTTGATCGTATCCCACGCGCGGTCGATGCCCCAGCGTCCGGCAAGCAGCGGCTGAAAACGGCCAAGCCGCTGCTCGATTACGTCTGCGCGCAGCGTGTCAACCGCTTCGGTGAGTCGCCTGGCGACATCTGTCCTGATCGCTTCGATGTCGTCCTGGCTGGCCGGTGGATGCGATGGCCCGATCTGCACGAAGGCGTGCGGCCATTGTTGTCCCAGAAATTCGTAGCGCAATGCAATCGGACAAAGGGTGACTTCGCCAACCAGGGCAGCGATGCGGGCAATGCCGGGGTAGATGGTGAGTGGCCGGTAGTCGTTGGCCTCGATGCGGCCCTGAGGAAAGATGTAGAGCGCCCGATCGCGTCGTTCGCGCAACAGATTGGCGGCATAGATTTGCGACCGTTGCGCGTCATCGGGATCGCGCCGCTCAACCGAAAATGCGCCACACCAGGTAAAGAAGCGGTAGGCGCGCAATTGCCGCTCTTCCATCATCAGGTAACTGTCGAATGACCGCCGCATAATGGCGCGGTGGATGAGCATCATCATGTAGCCATCCCACCACGCTGAATGGTTGAGATAGAAGATGTATGGCCCACATCGTGGATCGGGCCGCGGGCCATACTGCGCAAACCAGATGTGATCGAAGCTGCGTTTGAGGGCCGGGCGAGCCAGCAGGTAGTAGATCGCTTCATCGGCAAGCCAGATTTTGTTGGCGGGAATGCGCGGGGTAATCATATGACGGTTAATGTTGCAAGGCTTCACGTACTGAGAATGAGACCGGGCGATGGTGTGAGTTTATCTTTCCAGACGACGGACGGTGATGTTTGATTCAGCCTGCGCGCAGCGACTCTTATGGCAAAGCGTCAGGCGCGAGCGTTGCGCGCGCGATTGCATAAGCGGCGCGCACTTCTTCCAGCGGTGGTGGCTGGTTATCGGTCATGGCGTGAGCGCCGGCAACAATCAGGCCGCAGGCAGTGGCAGCGGTATGGATCTGGCGCAAGATCGCGCCGGCATGCTGGCCGATGGCAGCGATGAAGGCGTAGCGGCCATTGATTCGAGCGGCAGTCGCAGCGCATAAGAGCGTATTGAGACGGGTCGGTAGTTGTGGCGTGGTAGCCGGCGCCACGATCACGATCAGCTCGGCATCGGTCATATCGGCGATGATGTCGGTGAGCAGAGGATCGGGCTGCTCGAACGGCAACACACCGAGAAATGCGGCGCGCTTGACCGGTGGCAATGCGCCGAGTAACGCGCTGAGCAGCTCTGGCGCCGGATCATCTTCGTCTGCGCTACCGCAAATTCCCAGTGTGAAGAGATAGCCGTCGTGCATAGTGTGTTATCGTTGCGCCGCTGTGTCTGCCTGAGCGCGGTTGTCGATCCTCCTCTCACCGCATTGCCTGATTCGCAGCCATTGTTGTCGGCGTCGTGACTATCATTTCAAGATAGGGCGCGAAGAAGCGCTCAATTGCGTCACGCGCCGCGTCGAGACGGGTGGCGGTATGCACAGCGACACGCAGATGATTGCTGCCGGGTAGCCCAATGTAAAACTGCCCGATCAATTGCTTGATCTTATTGAGCGCCAGTCGTTCTGGCAATTCTTCGGCGCAGATGTCCATGTATTCCAGCAGCAGATTGCACTTGTCAGCCGGAGTTGGCTCAAACGGCGCAACGCCGCGGCGCAGATCGGCAATCTGGCGAAAGATCCACGGATTGGCAATCGCGCCTCGCCCGATCATGACACCATCGACGCCATAGTCGCGTAATCGGATCAGTGCATCGCTGGCACTGGTCACATCGCCGCTCCCGATGACCGGAATGGAGACGGCGCGTTTAACTTCAGCAACCCGTGACCAATCGGCCTGCCCTTTGTACCCTTGCTCGCGCGTGCGCGGATGGAGGGCTAAGGCCGACACGCCGGCGGCTTCGGCCCGTTGCGCCGCTTCGATGTAGTTGAGACTCTGCTCGTCCCATCCGGCACGAAACTTGAGCGTCACCGGAATCTGCACGGCGGCCCGCACGGCGCGCAAAAGCCGCTCCATCTTCGGGAGATCGCGCAGGAGCGCCGAACCATGGCCGCCACCGGTGACTTTGGGTGAGGGGCAGCCGCAGTTGATGTCGATGATGTCTGCGCCAAGCTGCTCGACCACGCGAGCGGCGTTGGCTACCAGATCGGGATCGTTACCCGAAATCTGCATCGTCAGTGGGCGCTCTTCGGGCAAGTAGTCAAGCAGGCGATGACGACGAAGCGCTTTCGGGCTGACACTGGCCGCATTGGTCATTTCGGTGCTGACCAGACCGCAACCGCCAAGGCGCAGAATCATCCGGCGAAAGATGCTATCGGTGACCCCAGCCATCGGGGCGAGAATGATATTTGGTTCAATACGAATGTGCGCGACGTTGTAAGAAGTGGGTAGCCGCGCAATCTCGGCAAAGGTAATCGTTTCGCTCATACTTTCCATTATACCAGAGAGCGGAGCAAACCCGGCAGTGGGGCGTTTTACTCACCTGGATGGAAGCATTGTCAGGGGTAATGCGGCGAACAGGTTGTGGCTGGCGAGCGCGGCGGTTGCAACCAATCAGCCGTGTTGCCGCGCCCAGCCTCGCATAAGGGTTGGTTACCGGTCAGTAGCGCAAAATGGCAGCGATGCACTGATGCGCAGAAAGAGAACCATCGGCAAGAAAGACCACCTTGCCGCCGCGATCGATCACTGTCGCAATGATCTCATCAACCGCATCGTCGAGCGCCTCGGGTGTGGTTGGTTCATCAATGAGGGTTAGCCGAAATCCGCTCTCATCAACCAGTGCCGGCTGATGGTAGTTCTCTTCTACCAGCAAGCTCATCACGCGACCCTCGCGGGCAAACCGCCAGACCTCGCCAATCGTGGAGGCGTATCGTTGTCCGCCAATGGCTGCCTCTAGCTCACGCAAGACTTGTTGGCGTCGGTGTTGCAGATTACTTTCAACAATCGGCCAGATCAGTTGTCCCAGATCATGCGCGCTGGCATTGTCGTAGTTGCCGGTCAGGGTGGCGATAATTGCATCGCTATGCTTGCTGACTTCGCGGAAAAAGGCCAGGTAGCGATCAACGCCGGCTAATGCCAGTGGGAGGGGGTCGTCGGCCATAAACGGCGCCAACGCTTCATCGACCTGGCGAAAGAAGATCCGGTGATGCTCATCGCGGTAGGCAGACTGATTGATCGCCGGATCGTTGGGAATGCCGCGCGCGCCACCTGGCCCAAGATGAGCCATGGGAAAGCCTCCGGTTTCGACCTCTTGCAACGTTTCGCGAGTGCCTTCAAACAGGCGAGTTGGCTTCTCGCTCAAGGCCAGCACCCAGTAACGTGGCGCGCGATTCATAGCGTAGACCAGATCGCGGGTGTAGAAGGTTTCATCAACGATGACACGCTCTTTCAGGGGGAAGGGTGTCATGTACCACAACGCGGTATCTCGATTAACAAAGATTGCCATGCCGTCGAGGGTGTAACGATAGTCGATGTCGTTGACTAATAGCTCCAACCGGCGCAAGATCGGTTCCACTGCGCGTTTGTCGTAGGTGTCGATGAGCCGGTTGGTGGCAGTAGTGACCAGATTCTTCACCCGGATCGGATCTTGTTTGTTGGCGGGAGAGGTGCGATGCGTCGGCAGGGTAATGGTCAGCGAAGGGTGGCTTCGCAGTGATTGGAGTAATTTCAGATCGGTGATATTCATTTCAGTCACCTCCTTGTGATATTGCCGGCAGCGCAAACACCTGCGCAGCCAGACTCGCTTGCGGGCAGCATACCATGAAAACGGTTTAGATTGACGCCGAAACGGGTATCAGCGCTTGCCGGCCGGGGTTTATTTTAGTGGTTGACACCGATGAGTGACCTTGCGCTGCCATCATGCGTTCACAACCCCGCCAGGCGTAACTGCCGTAGCAATGCGCGCACTGCGGGCAAAGTATGATGCGCGCTTACTTCAAACCGGCACATCCGTTCGCCGATGCGAGCTTGAATAGTGTAGACATAACTGTCCGGGCCCGATTCGATGCAGTGAGGAAGGCGAAAAGGGCGGGTCTGCAACAGAGTGTGATACAGGCGGGTGAATGCGAGCGAAGCCAGGAAACGCGGACGACGCGCCCGCTTATCGCTGATGACCAGACCATTGCGGTAGATCGTGATCGTATGCGATTGAAACCGCAGGCCGCCGCTGCGGCTTACCCTGAGCAAGGCCGCGCGTGGCAGCTCTGGTTCAGGCAGCGGCGCAGCGCTGTCAGCAGGATCGCCGGGTTTCCAGCTCTGTCGGGCAAGGGGATCGACCGGATCGTTCATGGTGCCTCCACCGAAGCAATAATGCGCGCGAACGTGTCGGTAAGTCGATCAAATTCATCGGCTGGCGCGGCCAGGGTAAGGTAGAACGAGTGATTGGCTGTGACGAAAATGTATTCGCGCGCCCTCACCACGACCGGTAGCGCCGGACGGCGCGGCTCGTCAATCGGTTGCACGACATAGGCAAAATCGCTGACAATTGCCCGTGTTCCTGCCACTGTCGTCTCGGTTTCACTCAAGAAGTGGTACGCCGTGAGCAGGCTGCGCTCTTCAACCCGGCGGTCAAGCAATGCCTGCAAGGTGGGGGGATTGTTTGGATCAATGTCGCGTTGTTCTACGCTCAACGTGGTTTTAAACAAGCTGACTGTCTGCGGATCTTCGACTTTGAGTAGCAGATCGCTGAGCGAGTCGACACTCACCCACCGGGCAGGGTAAGCCAGGCTCAGGCTGTTGTCAGGGCTGCTAAACGGGCGTGTCGCCGTTTCGGTGCGCCACATCAGTAACGTGCCGGCCAGCAGCGCCAGCGCCGTGATCAGGGCCACTCCCAGGTCTTTATTCCAGAGTCGCAACCGCCAGACTTGTTCGTTGCCAACTCGACCGATCATCCTGACCTCCTGCCGCGAGGATCAACGTTTGTGAACAATGCGTAGCGCTGGCTATACGGTATCTGCGCTTTCGTTTCAAGGAGAGCGCTGTAGTGTGACCGAGATACTGCGACGGATCAATCCGATCAGCGTCAGGTAGGCCAGCACTGCTACTGCCACTCCCAACCACAAAGAGCGCCATGGATCGACCGTTAGACCAACAGCGCTCACTTCAGCGATGAACCAGCTCACCAACCCGTTGAGCGCTGCGATGATCGCAAACCCGAGCGGAACAAACCAGAGCGGACGATGGCTGAATTTCGCTTCGGCCATGACATAGCCCATCAAGCCGCCAAAACTGGCCTGGGCAAGCGCCGTGGTCGCGGTCGCAATCACGCCAGCGGTCAAGACAATCCCTTCGCTGGCCAGGATGTAACGCAAGTTCAGCAGCGTGGCAACTCCCAGTCCGGCGACCGTTCCGTAGACAATCCCGTCCATTCGTTCGTCAAATTCAGGCGTCGCGTAAACAATTGCTCGCACCGCCACATAAGCGATAACCTGGCGCAGCGGCCCCAGAATGCAGAGCGCGGCCAGTAGTGAGGTGGTTGTATCGAAGGTTGACCACGCGCTCAGACGCCACCACTCTTCGACGGCGCGCCGCCCAATCACATCGGTAAGGAAGAGCGCAGTCAGCAAGACGGCAATAATGCCTCGTTTCGGTTCAGGTTCGAGTCGATCTTGTTGGTAGAAGAAGATAAGCCAGAGCGCTGCCGGCAAGACCGACAGCACAATGCCAGCGAGGAATAGGGGCAGGCCGCTGAGCGGGCCGATGACATTGCCCAAACCGGCCAGCGCCGCGCTCAACGCTGCCATACCGATAATCTGGATCAAACCTGCCTGCCAGAAACCGCGATGCGGTTTGTTAACGATCGCGTAATGGCGCGCGCAGTAGATGCGTCCACCGAGAATGTGGTAAGGGGGCGATTGAGGCTGGTGACAGATACAACACTCGAAGCGTTCGTCGTTCATGGTTTGTACCGGTAGCGTGTAGGGGCACTACACCCTCTAATCAATTACGGACGAGATCGGCGCATCTGCGCATCGAGTCGATACGGATTGGTGGCTGTGGCCGGGATTCGTAACTCACCATCTGACAAGATGGTGCGATAACCACGCGCCACAACGATCACACTGTAACTCTGCCCACGTGGAACCGGTTGTTCGGTGCGAAAACCACCGCTATCGTCGGCAACAGCCATCGTCAGCACCTCATCGGGGGTGAGAGTGTCATCGGCGGCAGCCTGGCGGGTGGTTAAACCCGGTCGCAGAATGAAGACCTGAGCGCCGCGTATACCGCGTCCGCTATCGGCATCGCTAACCGTGCCTTGCAGGAAGACAAGATCGTTGTTTGCCGGCGGTGTCGTTGGCGCCGCGCCGGTTGTGCATGCGATCAGCGCAACATCATCAACAAACATACTGCTGACGTTACCGCGCGGATTTTCCGCCGCAAAGAGCAAACGGATTGTTTTGCCAGCATATTGGCTCAGGTCGGCGCGCCGGTCACGCCACCTGTCATCACCATCGCTCGACTGAATCTGCTCGACTGTGGTTAACGGATTCGCGCGGGTATCGGCGATGACAACTGAGAAGATCGCCTCACCGGCGAAGAGGCCGGCAATTCCGCTCAGTTCGAAATGAACGAGGCGTGAATACCGCAGTTCGACCCCGGTGGCGTTGGCCGGAATCCGCACATCTTGATAGATGTACTGCAAGCTCTCTTGATCGGTGCCACCCAGCCAGGCGCTACGCTTGCCGCTGCGCGGCAACTCGGTATCGATCAATGATGCATCCAGGTTAGTCACCTGTTGCCAACCGGCATCGGCTTCAAAACCGCCATTGACGATCAGATCGCTGCATCCAGGCGGAATATTCTGCGCAGCAGGCGGCAGTGGTGATGGCTCAGGCAACGTATCCGGTGGTTGAGTAACCGGTCCGCCGGGAATCGCCGTACTGGTGATCCCGACTGCGGCGAACGCTTTGCGCGCGGCTTCGACTTCAGTCGGGCCATAAAGATCGGCGGCAGCGCGAGCGGTAGCGGCGGCGGCATCGGCGAAATTACTGTCTGGGGTAAGGTATTGGGTCAGGGCGCGGTAGTAAATCTGTTCTACCCGTTCGCGTCCGATCTGTTGCGCCAACAGGTACGCCGCGTGATTGGGAATGCCGCTATTGATATGGACACCGCCGTTGTCTGTGCGACGGGAATTTGGCAGATTAGCGTATTCTTGCATTGTGGCCGGCTGCCCAATGCTACTCAACGGATTACGCGCATCGTAACGACCACCGAGGGTTGGATCAGCGAGGCTGCGCAGATGGTTAACCGGATATGGCGGCGATTTGACGACATCTTCACCGATGAGCCAGTCATCGCGGTCAATCATCACGGCGAAAACATCGGCATACGACTCGTTAAGCGCACCCGATTGCCCCTCGTAGATCAATTGCGCAGTTGCATCGATCACTCCATGGGTAAATTCGTGACCGATAACATCAAGGCTATAGGGCAGCGGGCGAAAGAGGCGTCCGCCATCGCCATAGATCATCTGCTTGAGTTCACCTATCCAGGCCGCGTTTTCGGCATCTTCAGGATCGCTGCCATAACTGACGGTTGAGACCATTGCGCCGCCTCTACCATCGAACGAATCACGCTGGTGTGTATTGAAGTAGTAATCGTAAACTTTGCCGGCGCCTTCGTGAGCGGCGCGGGCGATGGCATCGCGCGGCAATTCACCCTCTTCGGCGAGCAAACGACCGGGCAAGCGGGTGGTATTGTTAGCGGTATAGGTGCGGCGGCGTTTAGCGGCGGCCAGACGGTCAATCGCATGCACCACATTGCCCCGTCGCGCATGCACAAAAACGAGCCATTCACCCAGCGGCGCTGTCGTCAGCACACGCACCTGCCAGACAACTATCGCGTGACCATCATCGCGCGCATAGACCATCAGGCGCGCGCGGTCAGGGAATGGCGTAAACTGCACTCGCTGGCGTTCGGCGGGGTCAAGTTCACTCCAGATATGCGCGAGCGCAATAGTTTGCGCCGCCGCTGGCGCAATGGCTGGCCGGGGATCGATCTCGATTCCCGGCTCGAAGTGACCATTGACGGCCACGATCTGGTTGGTCGGATCAAGGTGAACAACAAGCTGGCGGCCAAAGACCGGCAGGCCGGCAGCGATCTGTTCGAAGCGAATATGGCTGAAACCGCGTTGATGGTCAGGTTCAATCGGTAGCGGTCGGAGTTCGGCGGCGACGCTACGCAGACCAAAGAGCGCGCGTTCACGGTCAAGAAAACCGCGAGCAATGGCGAGCGGGTTGCCAGTTTCGGCAGCGGTAGGAGTGTAGGGAAGATGACCATCAACGGTAGCGGGGGCAAGAAAGGTGGGAATACCATTGCGGGCATCCCAGGCGGCGAGCAAGGGGCCATTGGCGCGCGCGACAAGGGCGCTAAAAGCGTGATCGGCTGCGGGAGCGACCAGCGCAGGGCGCTGAATCCGTTCAATTGTCGACCAACTGCTCAACCACGGTTGAACCAGCCCGATACCGACAATGATGATCGCAACCAGCGCGCCTAATCGGTTGGTTTTTCGTGTGGCCAGCACACCGATCCCTTTCATGTATGGCGCTGGCTTGCTCCAGATTATGCTGCGCTACGGCTCATAGTACCGGCATCAATGCTCAAGTTGCTGATCGCGAGCCAGATAGTAGGTCATGCTTTGGAGGACTGCAACCGGATCGATATACCTGACCCAGACATCTTCCGGCACTTGCAAAATCATCGGCGCATAGCTGAGAATGGCGCGCACACCAGATTCGATCAAGACATCAGCGACGCGCTGCGCTTGCAACGCCGGCACAGCAATGATGGCGAGTTTAATCTGTTTCTCGACGATCACCCACCGCGCATGGGCGAAGTCTTGCACAGTCAGATCACCAATCTTCTGCCCAATCTTCGCCGGATCAGCGTCAAACAGGGCAACAATCTCAATCCCCTCGGTGCGAAAACCTTCGTAACGCGCAATCGCCTGTCCGAGTAGACCGATACCAACCAGTGCCACCGGCCAGTGCTGGTTGATACCGAGAATCCGCTCAATGTGCTGCAAGAGCTTTTCGACATCGTAGCCGATGCCTTGCTTGCCAAACTCGCCGAAATACGAAAGATCCTTGCGGATTTGGGCGGCTGTGACATTAATGCGCTCGCCCAGTTCTTGTGATGAAACCGAGTGAATGCCCTCTTCGAGCAGATAACGTAGACTGCGCGCATAAAGGGGAAGTCGTCGGATTACGACATCAGGTGGTAAATCTGAACGCTCCACGAAAGTCCTCCATTGGCTCGAGGAGAGTGCCTTCAGCTATTCAAGGCTATTTGCCTCAATTCATGCGTAACTCTGGGCTGAATACCTGAGTACAGCGGCGCGGACTTTTGACCTGGCAGTCGGCTTTTTGTGAAGTGTAGCACTAGCTTGCCGGTTCTGCAAGAGTGTAACCGAGGACATATGTGAATCTTGCGCTTCACGACAGGAACGCAATCGGATTTGCTCATCAATTCTGCTGGCGTCGCTACAGGCAATTGCTCGTTACCGGTTGGTTGTCAGACAGGCAGCCGGTCACGCATACTGCCGGTCGTGAGACCTCCTCCATTCAGATGTGCTACAATGCGCCCGCAGGGAGTCTGCCTGAGCAGTGAGAGGCTTATGGATACGCTGGCGGGCAAACGAGTTATCCTGGGAGTGTGCGGAAGCATTGCCGCTTACAAGGTCGCTCAACTGGCGCGTGATCTGACTCTGGCCGGCGCGCGCGTCGATGTGATTATGACCAAAGCCGCCGAACAATTCGTCGGCGCGGCCACATTTCAGGCCCTCACCGGGCGACCGGTGCTGACCGATATGTGGACATTGCCGGAAGATGGTGTGGTCGGTCACGTGAGTCTTGGCATGCAGGCGGATGTGGTGGTGATTGCGCCGGCGACGGCCAATACTATTGCGCGACTGGCTGCCGGGTTGTGTGACGATCTGTTGACGACGACAGTATTGGCAACGCGCGCGCCGCTGTTGATTGCGCCGGCGATGAATCCGGCCATGTATGATCATCCGGCAACGCAAGCCAATATCGCGACCCTGCGCGCGCGGGGCGCTTGCGTGCTCGAGCCAGAGTTTGGTCGGATGGCCGAACCGCTCGTTGGCCGTGGTCGATTACCCGAACCGGCTGATCTGCTGGCCGAGATCCGCGCGCTGCTTGGTCGTCACAACGGGCCGTTGCGTGGTCGCCACGTGGTGGTAACTGCCGGTGGTACTCGTGAGCCGATCGATCCGGTGCGTTACCTCGGCAATCGTTCGTCGGGGCAGATGGGGTATGCGCTGGCGGCGCGAGCGCGTGACCTTGGCGCGACGGTCACGCTGATCAGCGGGCCAACAGCGCTGACACCACCGCGCGCGGTACATGTTGTAGCCGTGGAGACGGCGCTCGATATGCGAGCGGCAGTGCAGGCTGCCTGCGCTCAGGCTGACATTTTGATCATGAATGCGGCAGTGGCCGATTTTCGCCCCGCCCAACCCTCGACTGAGAAGATCAAAAAGCAGGCCGATGAGGGTTTGACGATCCAGCTCGTGCAGAATCCGGATGTTGTGGGAGAGCTGGCTCATCGCAACGATCTGTTCAAGGTCGGGTTTGCCGCCGAAACGCGCGATTTGCTGGCTAATGCCCGCAGCAAACTGCAACGCAAAGGATTGCATTTAATTGTTGCAAATGACGCTGTTGCCAGTATCGGCCAGGCCGAGATTGCCCTGGTCGTCCTTGATGGTGAGCAGGCAATAGAATTGCCGCGCCAATCGAAGGAAACTGCGGCAGCGATGCTCCTTGATCTGATAGTGGAACGTTTTGAGCAATGGTTGCCTGGCCGGCAACCATCCGCCAGAGAGAACGGAGACCGATGACCACCGAACCAGAGTCGAACCAGTCATCTTCTGAGTCGCTACCGTCATCGAGGCCAACGCGACGCTTGACTGCCCCTCGCATGCCACGCGCGACGACTCCGGTCGAGAGACCTGCATCTCGTACCGAAATTGATGAATTGATCGGCGCGCTCGGTAACCCGACCCATCCGCGTCATGCTGAAGCGGTTGATGCACTGGTTGCCATCGGCGCGGCGGCAGTGCCGGCATTATGCGCAGTGGTAGGGCCGCAGCAACCATGGTTGCTCGTTTACCGCGCGACCGAAGTGTTGGCTCAGATTGGCGATGGTCGAGCAACCGGGCCGTTGATCGCTGCTTTGAAACATCAGAATGCTAATGTGCGTTGGGGAGCAGTGCGCGCATTGACTCAGGTTGGTGATGTGCGCGCGCTGTTTGCCTTGCGCGAAGTTGCTCGCTCGGATCAGGGACGCACGAGTTGGGGTGAGTCGGTGGCCGGCGCAGCGCAGAGCGCGCTTGATTTGCTGAGCCGGCGCAGTATCTGGGCACAGAGCCTGGAACTGATAAAACTGTCTATTGTGAGTGTGATCTTTTTGTTGTCGGTTGCGCTCGCCTTTGGCGTGATCGGTACGCTGCGCAACGAGCTGGAACAATTCGGTCGGTATGTTCCCGGCCAGACTGAGCTACCGAATCTGGTCTTGCCAACGCCGCGTCCTACGGCTACTCCCCGCCGCTCGACACCGGTTGCCGATCAGCCAACTGCTTTGCCGGCAGCAACATCGGTAATCACCGGCACTGTGTTACAGGTAGCAAATGTCCGTCCCCTTCCCGGTACCAATAACCAGCCAATTGGTCGGATCAACGCTGGCGATGAGATCATCTTTCTCGCCCGGACGACCAACGGTCAGTGGTACCTGATCCGACTCGGCGATCAGTATAGCCCTGACTCGTTCATTGCCAACCCCGATGGAAGTGGCGCCGGCTGGGTCAATCAGGCGCTGGTCTCACCGCCACCGGCAGACGTGCCGGTGCAGGAGCCGTTACCGTTAATCGTGCCGACAGCGACACCGTAAGCCTGGTGTGGCCCGCAGGGGTAGGGATGGAAACGATCGTCTGGGTGTCAGGTGAATACAGGTATGTCCCCAGACCGTCAACAACGCGCGCAAACATCACCGCAACCGGCAGATCTGCCGGTTGCGCCCCGCTTTGCGTGCCTGTCTGCGCCGGGCGCGCGTAAGCTGGCCGCTCTCTTCGGTTGGGCTGTCTTTGCGGCGCTCATCATCACGCTTTTCAGTCAGATACCGGCGCGGCAGACGTTTGACATTGGGCGTAACGATGCTGCGGTGGCGCAAGGGTTGGCCGAACCTGAAATGGAATTGCCCGGTTCAGATGGGGTCGCGCGGCGATTGACACCGGAAGCTGCGTTGCGCCTGCCGCAAATCGGCATGCCGGCAACGGTAACTTTACGCTGGTATGCAGCGGCTGGGACGCCGGTGTTCGTTCAGGTCAATAATGATCCACCAACCCAGTGGATCGCCAGCGGTGATTGGGTAGAGCAGAGCGTTACAATCAGGAGTGGCTGGTTCAAGGCTGTTGATGTTGTTATCAAAATCTCGGCGGCGACCGCAAGCGATCCCGTCTGGCTTGATCGAGTGACACTGGTGGCAATGCCACCGGTAGTGCCTTATCCGGCGCAACTAGGGTATGCTGCATGCGCCGGCGCGTTGGCGGGCGCCTTACTGGCCGGTCGTCCACGCCGGCAGATACTGGTTGCGCTTGCCGGATACGGCGGATTGTGGTTGTTGCTCTACCGTATCAGCCCTTATCCGCTGCTCTACCTGCCGCCGGTGACTGTGGCCGGTCTGGCTGTCGGTTGGCTGGTCTGGCGCTGGCCGACGATGAGCGAACGCTGGCCGCGTTGGGCTACGCCGTGGCTAGTTGGCGCTATCATTGCGCTCTGGATGGCATTGATGTGGCCGGCGATGCAGGCGCGCGTTACACTGGCCCGGCCCGGCGTTGAAAACGATTTTCGCGTTTTTGCCACTCGCGACACGCTGGAGACCATCTTTCAAGCCGATGGTTTCTACAATCTTGGTTACCCCTTGCTCCTCTGGTTGACACGACCTTTTACGCATGATAATCCTTTTCTGGCCGGTCGCCTGATTGCCCTGATCGGCGGTGGTTTGCTCATCGGCGCCGGCTATCTGCTCGCGCGTTGCTTTAACTCGCCTGGACAGGCGCTGCTGGCTGCGATCATCCTGGCATTGAGCGGCATGGTGGCGCAGTACGGTTTGCTGGTGGGCAGTGATATGCCATTTGCGGTCTTGTTTACGCTGGCTGTCGCTGTGACACTGCGCGTCAGACCTGACTCACATCGTATGGTTGCGTTGGCTGCCGGAGTGCTGGCAGGGGCTGCCTTCCTTATCCGGCATCCAGGATTGCTCTTGTTACTGTGGGGCACGATAACGCTATGGTGGCTGGTTGATCGACGAACGGCGATGCGTTTTGCATTGGGATTTGCCCTGGCTGCTTCGCCTCAATTGATTGTCAATATGCTGCAAACCGGTCAACCGTTGTTTAATCAGCAGGTCAAGAACGTCTGGCTGGCAGTCTATGCCAATACCGATTGGAGTCGTTGGGATGAAGTGCCCAATAGTATCGGTCTCTTCGAGGTAATTGCTCGCGATCCGATCCGTTTTCTGGCTAACTGGAGCCGTAATGTGATCGGATTTATCGGGGCGGGCGCGGAGGATGTAAGCGAATTTGGCCGGGCCGATCAGTTACGGTTGCTGGGTTGGCCGGCAAACTGGCTGGCTATCGGTGGGTTGGCGCTGGCTGGCTGGCAGGCGTGGCACGGTAAAGCTGATCGGCGCTGGCTGGCTCTGGTTGCGCTGATTGGCCTCTATGTAGCCGTCATCGCGATAGCTTTCATCCTGCCACGCTTCTTTCTGCCGCTGACACCGATATACGCGGGAGCTGCGACGTGGATGGTAAGCCGGCTATGGAATCATTCGCGCGCTCTGGTATCGACAGCGGTTGCGCTGATCGTGCTTCTTGCGCCTGGCCCGGCAATCGCCGTTAACGCTGTGCTGGCAGCTCAGCCGGCAGAGGAAGTGGCAGCGGTTGCGTTGGTGCAACGAACTCTACCAGAACCGGGAGCGCGGCTCGTGGCGGCGATACCCGAACGCTTGCCGTTGGCCAAATATTCGGCGATTGCCCATCTGATCGATGAGCGTGTGCCGGTGACGGTGACATCCGTCGAGTTACAGGCATTGCAGGCCGATTACCTGCTCTGGGACAATGCTCAGGGGCCGCCGCCAATTGCAGAACTAGATCGGAAACAGATTGGCGATGGTCGATTCTCGTTATACGTGTTGCTGCCAGCTCGTTGAAATGCGCAAGCCGAAAATCTCTGCTATGATAGAGCGGATCCGCGGCTGGAATGCGCGCGATTAGTAACCTGGAAACTATGGTCTCTTCATCTACGCGCCCGCTCGCAACCGAAAAGCATCGCTCCCAGACCGTCAAACTTGCGCATATCGCGCGCCGTCCGGCAATCTGGTTGGGCGCGCTGATGATCATCGGTCTTGGGTTGCGGCTCTGGTTTTTGTCCGTGAACCAGATCGACCCCCGCTTTTCGGCAGCCGACGACGGTGACTACTATCTGCGCGCGCTGCAATTTGCCGTCACCAGCGAATATCAAGACAATTCGTGGCTGGTGCGTCCACCCGGACATATCTTTTTCTTTGCGGCATTATTGCGAATTGGGCTGATTTTCGGCGATCCGGCCATTGGCATTGCGCTCATCCGCGTGGCGCAAGTTGTGATGTCGTTGGCGCTCATTCCGCTGGGCTACGATCTGGCGCGGCGTCTGTTTGATCGGCGCACTGGCTTCATCTTTGCTCTGATTCTGACCGTCTGGTTACCGATGGTCGAGTTACCGGCGCTCATTCTGAGCGAACCGCTGTTCTTTTACATGCTCGTTACCCATGTCTGGATGTTGGTGCGCTGGCGCGATGACCGGCGCGCTGGCTGGTTGATCGGCGCCGGGATAACGCTGGCGCTGGCGGCGCTGGCTCGATCGCCCGGTCTCTATGGCGCGCTGTTTGCTGCGCTCGTCATTGTTGTGATTGCATGGCAATCGGCTACTCAACGGCGGTTTCAGCGTATTGTTACGGCGCTCGTGACCTTCTCGTTGCCATTTATCCTGACAATTGCGCCATGGACGATCCGCAACTACCTGTTGTATCAGGACATCATTCTGGTCGATTCGCTGGGGCCGGTCAATCTCTGGATTGCGATGAGCGATGCGGTGCATGAAGGGCGCGGCGAAGGTGAGGCAAAGGGTATCTTGCTCGCTGTGCCTCAGGCCGAACGTCAGCGTTTTGTCAGCGCTGAATTGCGTCGGATTGCGCAGACGGAACCGGAGCGCTTCGTTCGCAATTTCTGGTCTCATTTTCAGCACATCTGGAAAGCGCAGTTTATCGAAGACTTCCTGGTCAAAGCGAGTTTTTTTACTCGACCTTTGCGTGAAGTCTGGCTGCTCGGGATCGTCGGCGATCTGATCTGGCTTGCATTCACACTGGCAGCGCCGGTTGCCTTCTGTTTACGCTGGCGTGATGGCGCGTTTCGCTTGCTGGCCTTGGGCTGGATCGGGTATACCTGCCTGATGGTGATGCTCATCCATGTGGAACTGCGTTATTTGCTGCCGATCTGGTTTTGGCTGGCGCTGTACGGCGCAGCGGCAATCGCCCATAGCAGTCACTGGCTGCGCCGACCAGGTTGGCCAGTGCTGGCCGGTCTGGCCGTAAGCTGTGGTCTGGCAGTGCTAATCTTCAGCTACTGCAACTACCCGCAGATTATGCGCAATGGGCTGGCGCGTGAGCAGGCCTGGATAGCGGCTCAGCAAGCACTGGCGCGCAATGATGTCGTGGCGACCGAGCAGGCATTGCGGGCCATGCTGTCGGCTGATCCCGATTTTGCCGATGGGCAGGTCGAATTTGCCCGCTGGTTGCTGACGCAGGGGCGTTACGATGAGGCATGGCAGGTTATCGGTGACTATCAAACCCATCGCGGGAATCTGGTGCGCGGCGCGCTGGCCAGAGCGCAGGGAGATATGGAAACGGCTGCGGTCTACCTGCGCGATACCGAAGAACGGGCCGGTGAGGATGTGCAGCGACTGGCATGGGCCTGGCTGAAACCTTCGCCAATAACAGCGCTGACGTTGGGCAACGATCTCGATCTTGGTTACCTGCACGGATTCGCTTTCGGTGAGCGGGCGGGTGAGGTTACGTTCCGCTGGTTGCAAGGGCAGGGTATGATCAGGTTGCCATTACCTGAACCATTGGCCGGCGATGAAATCTTGATGCTGCGCCTGGCAGCGCCGGAGCCAACCCCGTTAACGGTCATTATCGCCGAACAGCATTACAATCTAACGGTCACGCCGGGCGACTGGCGGGTGTATCGGTTGCCGCTGCCGGCGCAGGCGCATGGCTTGCAAGAAGTGACCATTGAGCTGCGCGCGCCGACATTTCTGCCTTTCCAGCGCTATCCCGGTAATCCCGATGCGCGCCCGCTGAGCGTGATGGTTCAGCGCATATCTATTCGCTAAGGAAGGAAGAATGCAACAGATACAAGTATCGCCCCAGTCGATGCTAAAGGAAACCGGTAGCTATCCGTTTACTGTCAGTGTGGTGATTCCTGCCTATAACGAGGCGCACGGCATTGCCAGTGTGATCGAACGTGTGCGCACCGTACTACCCACGGCTGAAATCATCGTTGTCGATGACTGTTCACGCGATGAGACGGCGGCAGTAGCGCAAGCCGCTGGCGCGCGAGTGATCCGACACCCGGTCAATCGGGGTAACGGCGCAGCGGTGAAGACCGGGATCCGGCGAGCGCGCGGCGAGGTAGTGCTGCTGATGGATGCCGACGGTCAAATGGATCCGCGCTACATTCCCGATCTGCTCGGTGGAATTGCCGCCGGTTACGATATGGTCGTGGGCGCGCGTACCCGCGATACGCAGGGCGATTCGATCTTTCGACGCTGGGGGAACCGGGCGCTCGATGCATTGGGCAGCTATCTGGTCGAAACCGAGGTGCGCGATCTGACTAGTGGCTACCGGGCAATGCGGCGCGACGTGATTATGGAATTTATTAATTTACTGCCTAACCGGTACTCATACCCTACCACCAGCACCCTCGCCCTGCTCAAGGCCGGCTACCATGTCGGCTATGTACCGGTGACCGGTCAGCGACGACAAGGCGGTCAGAGCGGGCAAAAACTGGTGCGCAACGGGATTCGGTTTGGCCTGATCATTCTGCGCATCGTTTCCCTCTTTGCCCCGTTGCGGGTCTATTTTCCGGTTGCGCTCTCGATGCAGGGGCTGGCGCTTCTCTCGTTCCTGGTCAGCTTCTTCATTACCGATCCGTTTCGTTTCCATATTCCCAATTCGGCGGTGGGCTTATTTGTGGGCAGCATCATCATCTTCATGTTTGGCCTCAATGCCGAACAGGTTGCCGCGCTCCGCTTCCAGCGTCCGCCGCGCATCGCTGACGAGGAGTAACCGCTGTGATGCGTCATGTCATCTCGTGGTTGCTACGCTTGATCGGGCCGGCGCTGTTAATTGCCTTTCTGGCGACCAGTGACCTTAACAGGCTTTGGGAAATTGTGCGTTCGGCGGCAATTGTTCCGATCCTCTGGTCGCTGGCATTATTTCCGCCGTTTGTTATCATCAAATCGTGGCGCTGGATTCAGATTATGCGCGCCATGAATCTGGTGCTCGATCTGCCGACGGCGTGTGTGCTTTACATCGTTGGGCTGTTCTACGGCGCGACGACCCCCGGCCAGGCGGGCGATCTGCTCAAAGCGGTTTATCTGCGTGAGCGCGGCCACCCGTTTGCGCCGGCGCTGCTCTCGGTAGTGCTCGATCGACTGTGTGATCTGATCATCATGGCTGCTTTGGGCGCGATTGGCGTCTTCGCGTTAGGCCGCTTGCTGCCCAGTCGTGAGTTGCAACAGGCAATCGTCATCGTGTCCGGGATCGGGCTGGTGGTAGTTACCGTGTTGCTGACCGCGCGCGGGCCGCGTTCGTGGGCGCTCACCGTAGCGCTGCCCAGGATCGCGCCGCGATTGCGCGCGCGCCTCGACCACTGGAATGAGCAGATGCACAGCCTGACATTGACCCCTGCTCTGATTGCAACTGTGAGTGGCGCGACACTTATCTCGGCCAGTTTTACTTTTTTGCGCTTGTGGCTGCTCTTCCTGGCCCTCGATCTGGGCGCGGTGCCCTTGCCGGTTGTGATCGGCTCGTCGGCCTTGATCGCTGTGTTGCAGGCGTTACCCATCTCGATTGGCGGCGTTGGTGTGCGCGATGTCGTGCTGGTGGCAACTCTGGCCGCGTATGGCTACTCACAAGAACAGGCGCTCACCCTGTCAGCCCTCTTCTTATTGATTAACGTCGAGCATATCATCATCGGTTTTATCGTCTCGTTATGGTTTCCGATCAGGCAGAGTGGTACAATATCTTCATGACGTATAACCGTTACGCTGCTGTGTATGATGGCAGTGGGCAGATTCGGTTTGCCTTGCTGACCGGAATCTATCTGGAAGAGATCTTGCAACGCCACCCGGTTGATGGTCGGCGAGCGCTCGATCTCGCTTGCGGCACAGGTACCTTGTTAGCGATCCTGGCAGAGCGGGGATGGGAGGTAACCGGGCTTGACGCCTCGGCAGCGATGCTGGCGCAGGCGGCAGCAAAACTGGCGCAGGCGTCTACCAGAGTTGAACTGTATCAGGGTGACATGCGTGATGTGGCCACACTGTTGCCGGCCAACACCTTTGATTTGGTGACGTGTACGTATGATAGCCTCAATTACCTGATCGGCGGCAACGATCTGGCTACCTGTCTGCGTGGTATTGCGCAGGTATTGGCGCCAGGTGGCTTATTTGTCGGTGATATGAATACCCGCCACTTTCTGGCTGTTGATTGGGGACATTGCCTGTTGAGTGAACAGCCGGGTTATGTGCAGGTGGAACAAACTCATTTTGACCCGGTAAGTGACACATCGACTATGTGGCTTACCGGATTTATCGGCAATGATCACGACGGCTACGAGCGGTTTGATGAGATTCACATCGAGCGCGCCTATCCGACTGAACAGGTAGCAATGCTGATCAACACTGCCGGGCTGACAATTGAGGGATGTTACGATGGCTTTACCTTCCAACCGCCGGTAGCAACGACTCAGCGTATCTTCTGGGTCGCCCGTAAACCACTATGCCGAAACTTTTAATCCTCTCAACCGGGGGCGCTCTTGTGGTCAGGCGCGCTTTAGGCTGCCGCGATGACCAGCCGGTGACGCTGCGCACCGATCTGGTTGCGACTATCGAAGAGTTTGCTAACCTCCCCGGCAGTCATCTAACGCCGCAGCAGGTGTTTACGTTAGCGCAGCGGATTCATAGTCTGCGCGAAGCGTATGATGGTATAGTCGTCGCTTCTGGCAGCGACACGCTAGAAGAGACCGCATTTCTGCTTGATCTGCTCGTGCCTGATGGGTCGCCGGTAGTCATCACCAATCTGCCGCGCCTCAATGCCAGCGGCGTAGTGGCTGCCAATGGTTTACAGGCAGCAATCGCGGTAGCGGCAACACCGGCAGCAGCTCAGTTGGGGGTGCTGGTGGTAGTTGACGACTCCATCTATGCGGCAATGAGTGTACAGACCCAATACAGTCAGGGTAGCAGAATGTTTACCGATCCTTTTGGCCCGTTAGGACGGGTTGAGGGTGAACAGGTCAGCATCTGGTTGCGACCGACAAACCGGCAGTATATCGCCGCGACGCGCCTGGTTGAACCAGTCGATCTGATTCGGGTCGGGCAGGGTGCTGATGATCGGCAATTACGTCACAGCATTGCCGATCAGGTGGCCGGGATCGTGATTGAAACTCTGGGAAGCGGACGGGTGCCGCCGTGGTGGTTGCCGGCTATTGGCGAAGCGATTCAGCGCCGGATTCCGGTGGTTGCGGTCAGTCGGGCCGGCGCCGGCGGACTGGGTGATGAGTTTGGTTTTGTCGGTGCATACCACGATTTGCGCAAACTGGGCGTCATTTTTGCCCCCAATCTCAGCGGGATCAAAGCCCGGGTGAAGTTAATGGCTGCGCTGGCAGTGGCTCGCTCACCGGCTGAGCTGCGTTCCTTGTTTCGCTAAAACACCACCGGCTTCGACAGATGAGGAATAGCAAGAAGCCAGTTTCAAACAGCCACCGAATGGCTTCATCGCAGGATGGCGCTCCGTATCGATTGAGGTGATTATGGCAGAGGAACGAACGATCACAAACGTCTTGCCGCCGCCAGAAGAGAAGGCGGCATACGTTGAACGAATGTTTGCGCGGATTGCCCGCGGCTACGATCGCGTCAATCGGGTCATGACCTTTGGGCTTGACCAGACCTGGCGGCGTAAAGTGGTCGAGGCTGTTGCGCCGCCGATCAATGGGCGAGCGCTCGATGTAGGCACCGGCACCGGCGATTTCTTGCCGGAATTGGCGGTATGGATGCGCAACGGGATTGTGATCGGAGTTGACTTTACCGTGCCGATGATGCGTGCCGGTCAGTCTAAGATTGCTGACCTGACTGCGAGCGGAAGAGGCATGTTTGTAGCCGGTGATGCCTTGCAGTTGCCGTTTCCTGATAACACCTTTGACTCGATTACAACCGGTTTCGTCTTGCGCAACGTAACCGACATCCCCACTGCCTTGCGCGAGATGTACCGGGTGGCCCGCCCTGGCGCTATGATGGCGTGCCTGGAAGTTGCGCGTCCGCGCAACCCCCTGATCCGCTGGGGGCATCGCCTCTACTTCGAGCAAATCGTGCCGTGGATTGGCGCATTGCTTGGCGGCGACCGGCGCGCCTATACCTATTTGCCGCAATCGGCCCGCGCCTTCCCGCCACCCGATGAACTGGCAGCGATGATGCGAGCCGCTGGATGGCAGCATGTGTCTTACCGTTTGTATGGACTGGGCGCAGTCGCGATCCACGTTGGCGCTAAGGTGTAGCGCGAGGCTCAAACCGTTGGCGTCACAATCAAAGGATGAGGTTGTCCGATGAACTACGACGACGACGATATTCGCTTGCGCGCGCAGCGATTAAGGCGGATTCGCCGACAACAAGAATGGATCGATGATGATTGGGATGATCTGCCGTCGGTACGGTATCGGTCACGGCCTGCCGGTGGCGGCTGGTCGTTGTCATTCATCAGCCTGCTTCTGATCATTCTGGTGGGAGGTCTGGCCGCATTCTGGTTGACGCAACGCATGAATGCCATCGGTTCAGCGATGCCGAATCTCCAGGTGATTGTGCAAACCCCGACACCGCAGATTATCAGCGGCGCGGCAGTTGTGCAACGCATTCAGCAGTTGAGCCGGTTAGAGACGAGCAAATATACGATCGAGCGCGTGATCGACATCAGACAAGGAAGCAACATTCCAATCATCGGCGACTGGCTGGCCGGTGATGCTCTCTTGCTGATTGCCCACGGCACGGTCGTGGTCGGAGTCGATTTGAGCCGGTTGACACCGGACGCAGTAACAGTTTCACCGGATGGCAAGCAAATCACCGTGCGCTTGCCGCCGGTGCAGGTCTTCAGCGCGACGCTCGACAACGGAAAGACGCGGGTCTATAGTCGTGATCGCGGTCTGTTTGCGCCAGAGAATCCTAATCTGGAGACGCTCGCTCGACAGGCAGCCGAGCAGCAGATTTTGCAGGCAGCCTGCGAGGATGGAATCATGGAACAGGGTACCCGCAATGCTGAGCTGGCCTTGCGCCAGTTCTTAGGGTTGATCGATGGAGTTAACGTCGAAGTAGTGACTTCACCACCAGAGTCGTGTGCGGTAACACCCTGAAGCAACGAGGCAAAACAGTAACATGAGTGTTCCTCGCGGTATTTTGATTGGTGGGTTGGGCGAATTTGCAGATGAGTACCTTGTGCCGCTGTTTCAAGCTGCTGGTTATTACATCTCTGTCGCGCGAGGTTGGACGCAATTACTCGACACGTTCAGTCGCCAGATCGATCTTGCCTTACTCGATCTGCCTGGTGAGCATGCTATTGACCGATTGCGCGAGGCGCGCAATCAATTCACTGGCGTGCTGATGATTTTGGGGCCACGCAATGATCGGTTAATTGTAACCGCCTTTGCCGAGGGAGTTGAGGATTACGTCCCCCGCCCTTTTCGCGCCGACGAGCTGATGGCGCGCGCGCGAGCGCAGTTGCGGCGCCAGCAGCGCCACCTCCCACCTCCATTTACTCTCGGACTGTTTACCTTTGATCTGGCGGAACGTTCGATTACGTATGCCGGACGTCGGCTCGATCTCGATCTGCCGGCGTATACCTTGCTTTGCGTGTTGGCTGAAGCGCCGTATCGTACCTTCACTGCAGAAGAGCTGGTCGCGCTGGTTTGGGGGCGCAATCAGGCGCACAACCTGCTGCTGATAGACGCTCTATTGCAATCATTGCGCCGGCAGATCGGCGATCAATACGCTCACGAGGCGCTGGTGGGTGATCTCCAGTGTGGCATATCGTTACTGCCAACAACCGCACATAATGCGCCTAACACACGAGAACAATCCGGTTAAGCAAACCTGTAGTTTGCTCTCGTTCCTCGCAACTCATATCTGGCACACTCCTACCTCGGCGCAATCTGGGTCACTACCCCCATAATGTAACTCACTCGCACCGGATCGCCCGCTTGCGGGTTTGGATAAACGCTCTCGGCGCCGATCCGCGCGCGAATTGCCTGCGTCTCGCCCTGATGGTGGAACGTCACATCGTAGAAGATGGTGCCGTGAATATCAACGCGCTGAACTTCGAGCAGCACAGCGTCACGGATTCCAGAAAAGATCATAGCAGTTCGCTCCTCGTTGGATGTTGTTATAGCGCGATTCCAATTGGTGTTCGCAATAACAACCACCGCTGTTTAAGCGGTGGTTGCTGGCGTTGAGTAAGGGCAACTTGCCTGAGTATTATACCGCTATTTTACCTGATCCAATCATTCTGACGCAGACGAGGCGAGGCAAGGTTTACCGGTTACCGATCCGGCCTGTTCCGGCAGGAGCGAGCAGAGCAAAGCGGTCATTTCAGATCGGTAGGAGAGCAGTTACGACTCTGGCTGACCGACAGGCTGTGATCCGGCGATAGCGCGAGCAAACTCACCGATGAAGGCCGCCACTGCGCGTGGCCGTTGTTGTTGTGGCATATGGCCGCAGCGCGGCAGGAACAGAACCCGCGCCTGCGGCAGATTTGAGCAGAAGAAATCGCGCGACTCACGGGGAATGAAATGATCAGCTTCACCCCAGATAAGCGCCACCGGCACACGCAATGCTTGCAAGTCTTCTGCTCGCAGCATAGCGTTTTCATCAACTGAGGCGACAAATTGCATCACCGGGTCACGGCGGAAGATTGAGCGCAATCCCTCGCCAGCGAGATAGAGCGGTAGCGGTGGACGCCCGTACATCTGCTGCAGCACACGTCGCGCGGTGCGACCATCAGGCAGGGTGATCGTTTGCAAGAATGGCTCCCACGACTCGCGGCCACGCAAGATCGCCCCTCCCGGCGCGAGCAAGACCAGTCCGGCCACCAGCTCGGGGGTGGCGAGAGCAACCCGGACAGCGATCCATCCTCCCATCGAGTTTCCAACGATCAGGGTCGGTTGCCCGATCACCTCGCGGATCATTGCCTGCACCAGCGCGACCTGCTGGTCGATGGTGGCATAACGCTGTCCGGGGGGAAACCCGCTCCGACCGAATCCCGCCAGATCGAGCGCATAGACCGGGCCGATGGTCGTAAGACGGGGCATCACAAATGACCAGGTTTGGGCGCGGTCAGCGATGCCGTGCAAGAGCAGCAAGGGCAATGTGCCGGCACCGCGCGCCGGCATCGCATAGTAGTGAGCGCAAATACCGGCCAGCCGTCGTTCATGGCTGGTCGCGCCTAACCGCAACAACGCGCGGTGGCTCAGGCCGTAGATCAGCGGTATGGAAGCGGCAGATAACGGGGTGAAGAGCCTGCCCAGCATAGTTCACTCCTCTTCACTCGCGTAGACGCATGAAACACCAGCGCCGGCAGTGCAGACCAGCGGTTGTAGCACGCGACCGGTGCGGATCGCATAGCCGGCGGTCATCGCGGCAACAAACTCGTCAACTTTATCGACGGCTACCAGTGAAACGGTGCTGCCGCCAAAGCCGCCGCCAGTCATTCGACTGCCGTAGCAACCTGGAGCGGCCAGCGCCAGTTCAACCAGGGTGTCGAGTTCGGTCACGCTCACCCGATAATCGTTGCGCAGACTTTCATGCGACTCAACCATCAATTGCCCCATCTTGACCAGATCACCGGCGGCCAGAGCATCGGCGGCGGCCAGCGCGCGCTCATTTTCACTGACCACATGCCGCGCCAGTGGCAGCAGCTCAGGTGGCAGTAGATGACCATACCTGGCCAGATCAGTCGAATGCACGTCGCGCAATGCCTGAATCTTCCCCAGAGCCGGCTTGAGCAAGCGCACCGCTTCTTCGCAACCGGCGCGGCGCTGGTTGTATTCCGATCCGGCCAGGCGATGGCGCACGCCGCTATCACACACCACCACGCGCACCTGGGCCGGGATCGGCACCGGACGATAACTGAGATCGCGGCAGTCGATCAGTAGCGCGTGACCGGCTTCGCCCAGTGCTGCAATCAGTTGATCCATAATCCCGCATTTGACACCGACAAACGAATGCTCGGCGCCTTGCGCCAGGAGCGCTAGCTCCTCACCGAGCAGATTGATATTATTGAGAAGCTGAAAGGTATAACCTACCGCCACTTCAAGCGCTGCCGACGACGATAATCCGCTACCGGCGGGCACGTCACTATCAATCAGCAGATCGGCTCCGCGCAGTGGCAGGTCGCGGGCAAGCAGTCCTTTAACAACTCCACGGATATAGTTCACCCACTGACGTTGCTCATCACGGACGACCTGATCGAGATCGAATTGATCCTCTTCACGGAATTTAACGCTAAACACGCGCACGATTCGATCAGCGCGCGGTCGCGCTGCCACGTAGGTAGCGCGATCGAGGGCCATCGGAAAGACGAAGCCATCGTTATAGTCGGTATGTTCTCCGATCAGGTTGACGCGACCAGGCGCGCGCGCAATTCGTGTGGGTGGTTGCCCGAAATAACGTTCAAAGGCGGCGTAGAGCGCAGATAATTCATACATAGTTTGATACTCCGTAGCGGCACCTGACAATGCCTGCTGCGGAGTATATCATTTGTTGGCGTAACAATGCAACGATAGTGTAATGAGCGCTTTCTGTTATGCGCGCTGACCCGGCAACGCCTGACTCGCCGGTTGGGGAACGCTATCGGTGGTAGCGCCCATTTCGTCGTTGCGCGCTCGTTGCCGACGTAAGTCGTCTGGACTACGCACCGGCGCGAGGAACGTCACTGCCAGCGCGGCAAGGGCGAAGATGAGCGGCGTTGTGAAGACGGCGGCAAGCGCAGCCGCCAGCGCGAGACGTGGTTCACCGGCGAGCGTTGCCGCTGTGCTACTCTCACCGATCAACGCATCCACCGGAATTGCATCAGGTTGCAAACCACGCGCCGCCAGTTCCGCTGTCAATCGGTTGGTTAGCAGCGTGCCGAGGGCGGCAACACCAATCGTGCCGCCAATAGTGCGTGAAAACTGCAAACTGGCTGTTGCTGCTCCCAAAGCATTGCGCGCAACAGTGCTCTGCACGGCAATCAAAAATGAAGGGATGCTGGCGCCCATGCCGATTCCCATTAAGCCTAGAGCTAACGCCAACTCGAAGTGGCTTGTGTCAGAATTAAAGCGGCTCATCAGGAACGTTCCCAGCGCAAAGATGATCATGCCTCCAATGACGATAGAACGGTAGCTGAAGCGCAAGAGTAATCGGCCTCCGACGATACTGGTGAAGACCCAACCCAGCATCATCGGCGTCAGCGCGGCGCCGGCTTCGGTTGCGCTTACTCCCAGTACGCCCTGACCGAAGAGTGGCACATAGTTCATGCTGCCAAACAAGACACCGCCGGCAAGGATGCCATGCGCGCAGGCGACGGCAAACATACGGTCACGCAACAGATGCACCGGCAAGATAGGCGCCGGCGCGCGCAGCTCAACCGCAACCAGGAGAATGAGCAAAGCTACCGCTGCGCCTAACATTGCCATGCCTGATAACGAGGTGGGTGCGTCAAGCCCAAGCAAGAGTAGCACGACACCGGCGCTCAGCAAGACAACGCCAGCATAGTCGATCGGTGGTCGTTTGCCGTCGGTTCGGGCAGGATCGCGCCATGCCGACCAGACCAGCGCTGCCGCAATGGCTGCCGGTGGCAGGTTGATCCAGAACACCCAATGCCACGAGATGTAATCGACCAGGAAGCCACCGAGCAATGGGCCGATCACCGAGCTGATCCCCCAGACGCCCGCAAAAAGGCCCTGCACTTTGGCCCGCTGATCAAGGGTAAAAATGTCGCCAACGATAATGAATGCCAGCGGCAACAATCCACCTGCGCCCAGCCCTTGCAATGCTCGCGCCACAATCAGTTCTGGCATCGTCTTTGCCAGGCCACACCACAGCGAACCGAGGCTAAAGAGCACAATGGCGACCATATAAACGGGACGACGGCCAAACAGGTCTGAAAGACGACCGAAAACTGGCCCGGCGGTGGTGCTGGTCAACATATAGATGGCAAATACCCAGCTAAAACTTTCGATGTCGCCAAGGTCGCGCACGATGCCCGGCATAGCCGTAGCAATGACGGTCGACTCCATCGAGGCCATAAACATGCTCATCATCACGCCGAGCGTGATCAAGACTGTGCGCTGGCGGGTCACGAGGCGCTCCTTCAGTTTGCGTAAAAACAATGAATAGTCCAATATTGTTCTGTTAAACGATACCGCAAAATGGTTGCCAGCGCAAGAGGAAATCAGGTACTGTTAGTGGAAGAACCGGTGATAATCATGCCCGCCGCGTCACCAAGACGCGGCGGGGATACTTTCTACGATGCCGGGGTGGGCACACGGCGGTACGCTGGCAATATCGGAGGACGTAACAGACGGGCCGGTCGCGGTTGAGCCGCCAGTTGGGTGCCGTTGCGCCACAGTCGCAGGTCGATCAGTTCGCCGAGCAGCTCGCGCGCTGCTTCGAGGCCGATGGCAAATCCCTTTTCGGGAGTAGACAGATCAAGGGTAGCAATTGAACTCACATCGGGCTGAATAAGGAGATCGGGCGGATACTGCTGGAGACGTAACTCAGTTGCTTCGGCCATCAGCAGGCTAAGCGCGCGTTGGGCGACGGCAAACTGTTTGGGCGCAAACATGAAACGGGCCAGCAGGTTGTCATTCTCTTCCGGTTGGAGCGAGAAACCGGCATTGGCGTCGCGCAGATCGACGGCAATGACCCGCTGCGCGCCAAGCTCGTAAGCGACATCGACCGGCAGATTGTTGAGAATGCCACCGTCAGCCAGTAGCATATCGCCGTAGGGTACCGGTGGGAAGAGGGCTGGCAGTGCCGTAGTGGCCAGCAGCGCCGGAACGACCGGGCCTTCACGCAAGACCACCAGTTCGCCGCTCACCAGATCGGTGGCGACGACCGCGCAAGGAATGCGCAGATCGGCAAACGTCCGGTCGCCAAGCAAGCGACGCAACATCTCTTCGCGTCGGCGCTGACCGATAATGCCGGTGCCGGTCGGATCAGGAGTGGCAATGCGACGCAACGCACTCTGGCGAAACACATCCTGAATAGCAGGAAGGTCAAACCCGGCGGCATAGAGTACAGCAACTGCTCCTCCAGCCGATGTGCCAACGATCAGGTCAATCGGAATGTCCAATTCCTGAATGACCTGCAAAACGCCGATATGCGCCGCTCCCTTGCCGCCACCGCCACTCAGCGCCAGACCGAGCCGCCGTTCTTCCGGCGGCTCGGCTGGTTGTTGTAATCGTTCCCGGATTCGGTTGAGCCATGTTGTTGCGTTGTTCATACTTTTCATTATACGTATTCTCGTCGGTTTGAGGAATAGGTCGCTGGTGGGAAGCGGTCCTATCCGCGTAGAGCGAGCATAAAAGACGAGATTCGCAGAATGACTGCTCCGGTTTAGACGATTCATATCTGATTTTCATCCTACCGTACAGGGAGCGAAGATTCGCAGAATAACTGCACTGGTTTAGACGATGCCGCGCAACCGCAGGTTACAGCGTCTGGGCAATGATATGCGATTGTCGCCTCAACAGCGAGGAATTGCCGTCAGATTGCAGAAATATCGCGTTTGACTGACGACGTGCCGCAGTCAGGCACACATCCCTTTGTCGGTCAGGTGGTGGTACAAGGACGGTCGGTGAAGATCAGGCTGATGCGCGCCTGAGTGACAGGTGTGTCCAGGCGGCTGGATACAGGAATAATGCCAGATTCGAGAACTACCGCGTCTGGCCGGTGGCAGGCCGGGCCACAACAGGTTGCGATCAGTACACATCTCTCGGTCGGTCGGTGACCCTTGCCTGCCGGCAGGCCAAACAGCAAGTCGCTACCTCTCCCTATTCGTCTTCATCTAAAGGCAGATTATGCTGGCGGGCAATCTCGCGCAGCGCGCGGGTCAGGCTTTCGAGCTGGCGCAGCAGCAGACGCACTTTGAACACTGCGCCTTCGTCGCGTTCAATCCACTTCAACACATCGCCATCGTGTACGGCGCGGGCAAGGCGGTCGCTCTCGTCAACCATCTGGTCGAGCGAGCGGATCCTGAACACGCGGGCCTTGTTCTTCGGCTGATTCTCAATCGTCTCTTCTTCCACCGTCAGATACGCGCCGTCGCTACCGTGCTCTTCCTCATCCCAATCGTCATCGTGTTCGGGCAGATCGACAGTCGTGACCGGGGTATGGCTAAGCAGACTACCGCTATGGTCGGCGGGGCTGGCTTTCGCGCGCAGCTCTTCACCCTGTTCAAGCGCCTGCAATGCCACATCGAGCGTCAGGTTAGGGTTAGCGGCAAAATAGGTGGTGAGGCGGCTCAATTCCGCTGCCGACATGCCCTCCTCGACGGCAAAGCGAGCAAGATCGATCTGGGTCTTGGGGTTAGTAATGCGGCGCAGATGTTGCGCCTGGGTGACATTCAGCTCGCCGCGCCGGATCATCTGTTGAACCTCTTCGGGTAGTTCAAGCAGACCGAGGTAGCGACGCACCGTGCGCGCGCCTAATCCGACGGCCTGTCCGACCGCTTCATCAAGCTCGTGGTCGGGTTGCCTGCCGCGGGTGGCAACGATATGCTCTCGCAGGCGGGCAAAGGCGCGCGCCTGCTCGATATCGTTGAGATCCTGACGTTGCACATTCTCGATCAACTGACGCAGCAAGAGATCGGGATCATCGCTATCAAGGACGATGCAGGGAACTTTGCTCAGCCCAAGCTGAATGGCTGCGGCCCGGCGGCGTCCGCCGTACACTACCCGATAACGGCCACTGCCAGTAGGGGTCACGCCGATTGGTTGCAACAGACCATATTCGGCAATCGTCGCTGCCAGTCCGGCGACATCACCCGGCTCTTCGCGCACCCCATCCGGGTCTATGTCTAACTGGCGCGGATCGAGATAGAGCAATTGCATCGCGGATTTCTCCTTGACAAGGCAATGACCGGGCCAGGCCGGTCATCGCTGCAAGAATTCGAACAAGTGTGCAGATTATAGCAGAATCGCCCTGTTCTGGCAACAGTCTGCATTGTTTGTCTGATACTTTATTATAGTATGAACAATGGCTGGCCTTCATTCAACAAAGGGATGTTCACGCATATCAGCGTAAAGCGGTATCGGCAGAGTTTGTTTTCGGAACCGCTGACAAATTGCGAGGTAAGATACTCCGATGTTTGATCTCAGTAATCGTACCGCAATTGTTACCGGCGCGGCGCGCGGTATTGGCCGCGCCATTGCTGCTGCTCTCGTCGAGCGCGGCGCGCGAGTTGCGCTCCTTGATCGCGAGCCAACGCTGCTCGCCGAGGCGACGGCGCAGCTCGGCCCCGCTACGCTGAGCGTCGTGGCCGATGTTGCCGATGCCGCCGCAGTAAAGGCGGCCATCGACGCGGTAAGTGCGCGGTGGGGAAGGATTGATGTGCTGGTGAACAATGCCGCAGTGATCAGTTCGGCGCCGTTTCTTGAGCTCCATCCAGCCGAATGGGAGCGGACGCTGGCGGTCAATTTGACCGCAATCTATCATACCTGCCGGGCTGTTGTGCCAATGATGATCGCTAACGGCTATGGTCGCCTGATTACAATTGCTTCGGTAGCCGGTAAACGCGGTGGCGGGATTCTGGGGAGCGCGGCGTACAGCGCCGCCAAAGCGGGCGCGATTGGCCTGACCAAAGCCCTGGCTCGCGAACTGGCGCCGTATGGCATCACCGCAAACGCGATTTGTCCCGGCCCGGTTGAGACACCTCTGCTGGCTACGATGACACCGGCGCAGCGAGCAAGGGCGCAGGCACTCATTCCGCTTGGTCGCTTTGCGCAGCCGATGGAAGTTGCCGCCGCAGTGGTCTTTCTCGTCTCGCCAGAGGCGGCTTTTATCACCGGCGAAACACTCGATGTTGATGGCGGTATCACAATGGATTAAAAATAGCAATTACAGCGCGTTTGTTTAGATATGGTAGGATTACAGCACTATTGCAGATCATAACCCTCATGAGGACGCCATGAGCGATTCGTCAACTCCAACTCTGTCGCTGGCACAGGTGCGACAGTTACAGCTTTTCTTCGCGTTTGTGGCGGGTATTGTGGGCGTGGTTGCAGTTGTCGCAACCATCTCGACCATCATCTGGCAGACCTCAACCCTGATCGCGCTCATGGTGCTGGATTGGATGCTGGTGGTTGGGTTCTTGCTGGCCTGGTCACAGGTGCGCGCCGGCCAGGTGCGCGTAGGATTAGCCACCTCGTTCATTGCGCTGATCGGGTATGGTTTGATAGGAGCGTTGATACTCCCTACTGTGACCGCGCTAATGGCGTTTGCTCCGGTAATCGCCATCGTCACAATGATGCCGTTTCTCGGTGGTGTGATTCTCAAGCGATTATTGATCATCGCATGGATTGGTGTTGTTGTGACGATGATTGTGGGTACGCAAATACGTCTCTTCCCTCCAATTCCGGTTGCACTTGAGATCCCGTTTCAGTTTACCGGTGTACTGGGGATCAGCGCAATTCTGCTCTTGCAGCTCTGGCTGTTTCATGAGCGGTTGATGGGAGTGATTACCCAGTTGCGTAAGGTCAACGCGGATCTGGAGCAGGAGCGGGCCAGTTTGCAAGAACGGATCGCAGCGCGCACCCAGGAATTGCAACAGGCACTGCATGAGATCGAGCGGCAGATGACTGAGCAGAGCCGATTGCTGGCCGAGAATGAACGACAGCGCGAGTTGATCCGCGGGCTAAGTATGCCGGTGTTGCCGGTTGGTCAGGCGACGCTGGTCATGCCACTGGTAGGGGAACTTGACGATAGTCGGATCCAGCTTGCCCAATCTACCGCGTTGCAAGCCATCGACCAAACCGGCGCGCGCTATTTGGTGCTCGATATTACCGGTTTACCGTTTGTCGATACAACCGTTGCCGCCGGTCTCATTCGATTGGCGCAGGCGGCCCGTTTACTCGGCGCCGAAGTGATTCTGGCCGGCGCGCGACCAGAAGTAGCGCAGACAATCGTTGCACTGGGGATCGATCTGGCAGGGGTGACTACTGCCGCCGATCTGGCATCGGCGCTGCGCCGCAGTCAGATGGTGTCCTGAGGCAATGACGCAGAGAGGATGCGCCTGGCAGTCGATGGTTTGCCGGCTATCGCATAATTGCAAATACTCTTGCCGGTGGAGGTTGTTTCGATTGAGGGATCGATCCGGGGATAGGCGCTACGTCGCTGGCTACGTCGCTGTCAAATGGTGGCCTGAAACAGTGGCGCAAAGGGTGTGTGCCGGCAGTCAGGATGTTACCGGCACACAACCGCTTTGCGCCTGGGAGAACTAGCGGAACGAACGATTCCGCCGCTGGCGCTGGCGTTCGGCCAGCCAGCGATCAAAAGCTTGCGATAACTCTCGCCAATTGAAGATCTTGACATCGGGCGCAACCTGGTTGCGCCGGATAATGACCCACGACCACAGGATAGCCTGACCAATAAAGACGAAGATAACAATTCCAATCATGATCCAGAAATCCATCGCTGGCCTCCTGTCCTGTACCGCTCTTTTGACGTATCATACTCCGATTGTGCCTGGAATGCAACTGGTCTCTAACATGCAGGTGTACTTTTATACTACGACATGTTAGCCGTGTTGCGCCAGTGCAGAATGTTATCATTCATTTATTGTAAATGCGTCCCAACTTCACGTGGCAGTTGACCATCTCGATTGTGTCTGTTGTTGAAGCGGGAGTGTAATGGAAATTGGTCAGAATAAGATACTTCAGCGCAATTCTCATCAATGCTATAATCGAATTGCATTCTGCCCATCAGGTAGAGTTGGGTCCTGTCTGAGGAAAGGATGGCTTTTCCTTGCGTTCGCTCGTATCTACTATCATTATCGCGGTTTTGCTGGTGGCTTGCGCTGCGCCGCCGGCGCCTACGCCAATCCCATCACCAACCGCCACACCTACATTGCCGCCTACGCCGACTTTTACCCCCACGCCGGAGCCGACACCAACCCCTGCTGCGGCGCCGGCGGGCACGGCGATTCCCGCTGCGATCCGCCAGACCGCAAATATCACGACGTATCGCATGAAGTTAAATCTGCGCGGTAGCGGTCTGGTTGGTGGCTTCAATCTCGGCAATAATCTAACCGAGCTGCTGGATCTCGATGCGGAGTTTGCCGGGGCTGATGTTTCTTTTACCTTGCGCGGCTTTCTGGCCGCATTTCTCGGCGCTGATGTAACCCGCGGTTTGCAGGCGATAACGGTTGGCGGGGTAAGCTATGCTCGTGGCCCGCTTACCTTTCTCGGCGCACCCGATGATGTCTGGTATCGTTTGTCGCCTGATCAGAGCCTGATTGCAACCCCGCCGGCGCAGGTTGATACGACGCTCAATGCTGTGAATAGCGCTGGCGCCGATTTCAGTCGCTTTGCAGTCGGCTCAACCGCCGAACTTGATGGTGTGCGCTGTCAAGAGTATCTCGGCGATCGCGAGGCGACTACGGCCCTCTTCGCCAGTCTGGGGGCGGTAGGATTGCCCACCCAGTTGCCGGAAAGCACTGTCACCGATGCTGCCGCGCAGGTCTGGGTATGCGCAGATGGTTATCTGCGTCAGTTGAGCATCAGTTTCAGCGGCACGGCAACCGACGTTCAGGGTCAGGCGCAGCCGTTTTCGTTTACGCTCGATGTGCAATTGAGTCAAATTAATGGCGATATCCGGATCACGCCGCCACCTGACGCGCGCGATCTGCCGGCGCCAGGGAGTGGTTCGTTGCGTCCGTAACCGGGCAGTGGCCCGATTTCTCTCCATCTGAAGACGGCTAAAATCACAGATCGGCGCAACTCTGGTCGTCGCCGACCGTACTATAAGAGTATGAGCATGCGTCAAGCGCAGCTATCGTGCTGGTAACAGGTAACGTATTTGCGCGCAATGCGAGACTTGACTCTTGCGCAAAGGAGCACGCCATGCGCGTCTCGATTCGCTGGTTGATCGGCCTGGCGCTCGGGCTATTGCTGGTCGCGCCAGTGCTCGCTCAAGGCCGGTTGATCCTGGTCGATCCTGATGGTCGCCTGAATGAAACGGCTATTCAATCCGCTGCCGGGCCATTGATTCGGCGTGGCGCTCAGGTGGCAGTGTATGTTGTCGATCGGGGCGGTGAAGCTGATTTCGAGCGCCGTCTGATC
This sequence comes from uncultured Chloroflexus sp., assembly GCF_937129525.1. Lineage (GTDB taxonomy): Bacteria > Chloroflexota > Chloroflexia > Chloroflexales > Chloroflexaceae > Chloroflexus. The sequence goes on from NZ_CAKZNK010000050.1 coordinate 86,749, forward strand.
GCCGATGGCCTGGCTCGAAGTGATGGCTTGGTGCGCAGCACTCTGATCGCGATCTATGTCGCCGTTGACGATCGCTACAGCGGAATCTTTTTCGGTGACGAATGGAATGCGGCGCTGGCGGTGAACGATCATTACGAGACGATCCGTTCCACGAAGCTCAATCCTGGCCTGGCTGCCGGTGACTTTACGCGGGGGGTGACCGATGCGCTCACTGCCATTGAAGAAGCGATTGTGAATCCGCCTCGTCCCGGTGGTGGGGTTACTATCATTACCGATCTGACGCCGGTTGTGGTTGGTGGGTTAGGACTGGCTGGCGCAGCCGCAGCCGGCGCCGGCGCGTACCAGTTGCATCGGCGTCGCCGGACCCGGCAAGCGGCAGAGAAGCGGTTACGCGATGCGCGCGAACAGATTGGCGGACTGGTTGTGCAGCTTGGCAGACGGTTTAACGATGCGGTTGAGAAGGCGAAGTTTGATCGGGTTTCCTATCCACCGGCAGCAGTTGCCGAATTAGAGCAGATGCTCACGGCGGCGCGCAATACCTTTGCTGAACTAAAGGTCTCATTCGACGAGATTGGCGAACGTCTGAACCGTGAATCTAAACCGTCTCCGGCGACCCTGGAGGCGGCTGCCGCGGCGTATGAGCAGTTGCAGGCCAGAGCAGCAGCGGTCAGTGAACAATTGCAGGCGATTGAACAGCGTCGCGCCGAACTCGATGCGCTGGCCCGACAGGCGCAGGAGGATGTCAATCAGGCAAAAAAAGTCCTGACCGGCGTCGCTGAGCGGCTACCTCTGTTTGGCAATGAATTGACTGATCATGCCGCAGTGGTGGCGCCGGTGCAACAAGCGTTAGATCGGGCTGAAACAGCGTTGCAACGGCTTGAAGCGGTTGAAGCTATCGCAGCAGCGCAGGCAGCGACCAGATTGGGACAGACCTTGATCGATGTGCTCGATCGGTATGCCAGAGCGCGCGCTGCCATTGCGCAGGGTCGGCGCGCGGCAAAAACACTTGCTGCCGAGGGCTATCGGATGGAGGCCTGTCACGCTGCGATGGATGCGGCGCGGATGGCGCTCGACCGGCTGGCCGGCGCGTTGCAACAGGGCCATCTGAAGGCTGCTCTCGCGGCAATCGACGAGGCAGAAGCGGCCCTGGAGCGCGCTCGTCGAGAGGGTTTCGATTTGCCGGCGATCCGGGCAGATAACGAACGACGGATTGCAGCGTTGGCCGAGCGTGGCCCGCAGATTGCCGAACTTATCGAACAAGGTCGCGAGCAGTTCGATCTGGTTGACGAATTTGCCGAGAGCGCGTGGGCAGATATTCGCGGTAATGGTAGCGAAGCAGAAGCGGCGGCAGAGCGCGCTTTTGAGCATTGGGAACAGGCCCGCGCCGCAAATACTATGGAAGCGCAGGAATTTCTGGCCGCGCAGTCGTATCTCGATGCTGCTGAGCAAGAGCTGGCCCATGTTGAGCGCCTGATTACCGCGATTACCGATCGGCTACAAGCGCTCGAACAGGCGCGCGCGATTGCCCGCGATCTGCTGGCCGAGGCGGAACGTTCAATCGATAGTGGACGATCATTTATTGCTGCCCACGATGCCGATGTCAGTCCTCAGGCTGACGCATTGTTAGACCAGGCGACGGCACTACTGCAAGCGGCGCAGGCTGAAATGGCGAAAGAGAAGCCCGACTGGCTGCAACTGGTTCGCCAGGCGCAAGAGGCTGACCGGCTAGCCGACGAGGCGCTGGCCGGCGCGCGCGATGAAGCTGAACAAACGGCGCGACTGCGCGAACGTGCCCGGCAGGCGCAGCAACTGGCAACTGCCGAGGTGCAGAAGCTGGTACATTACGCCTCCATCCACGATGCCGATCTGGCGCCGGCCACGTTGCAGCAGATCGAGCAAATCCGCCAACAGGTGCAGCAGGCCTATACGCTATGGAAGCAGGCTGATGAGCGAGAAGATGCCGCGCGCCGCCAGGCATTGGCCGCTGTGATAGAACAGTACCAGGCGCTTGCGCAGGCGACGGCGGCGGCGTACCAGGTAGCGTATACCGATGTGCAGCGTCTCGAAGCGTTGCGCGCTCAACTCAATCAGTCCTTGCAACAGGCGCGCGACCGGTTGGTTCGTCTCGAACAGGTACGACAGCTCTCGGCCCCTGGCTATCCGGCAGCTATTACCGGTAACATCACGGCCTTGCAGCAGCGATTCAACCGGATTCGACTGCCGATCAACGGTGAAGCAGCGTTACGCGCTGCGCTGACCGAAGCGCAATCGATCATAGCGGCTGCAGAGGAGCTGCTCCAGACATTGCGACCACCATTACCGTCACGGCAGGCAACCGACAGTATCGCTTCTACTATCGGGCGCGCAACCGGTGGTTGGGGGCACAGCAGGAGCTGGAGCAGCTCGTCATCACGCCGTAGCTCGTGGGGTGGATCGTCGTCTGGTGGCTGGAGCCGGCGCGGTGGCGGCGGTGGCTCATTTGGTCGCGGCGGTGGTGGCGGCTCATTTGGCGGTCGCGGCGGCGGTGGTGGCTGGTAAGATGAGTAGCTCAGGCGCCTCTTCCGTCAGCGTCTGCCACGGCATCAAGTGCGCGCTATGGTCTTCCGCAGTGGGAGCAGCCACCAGCAGGCGCGGGCCGTAGCGGAAGAAGAGACCGTGCGTGACACAGCGCAGGTAGGTATCTTCGGGAGTGAGCGCTTGACCGCAGCGTGGGCAGTTGAGATGTGCAGGCGCAGGCATGATTGTCTCCTTCAAATCACACGCCGCTCAACCCTGACGGGTGAGCGGCATTGCTTTGGCCGGCCTCTTTACCGGAACATAATCTCTTCTTAAGTATTGTACAATAAAGTAGTTACCAGGTACAGAGGATAATCCGCTCAGCCCGTAGCTATTGCGCATCGATCTTTCTCTGTTCGTATTCTGACAGAGATAGTCAAACGCGCGACAACAAATACAGATGCTGAGCGACAATCGACGACACACTGGCTTCATTTGTTGCGCGAACCGGAAAGCCTATGGCCAAACATCCTCTCGCAATGGCGCTCGCCAAGGTCATTATCGCCGCCGCGTGGGCTGATGGCGAGCTATCACTCGATGAGGTGAATGACCTCAAGCGGCTGCTGGCTGAGCTCGGTCAGACTAGCGGCAAGCTGGCACTAACGGCTGAGGAATGGGCCGAACTGGAGATCTATCTGCATTCGCCGGTAGAGTCAGCCGAGCGCGCTCGCTTGATTGCCGATCTGCGCGATCAGATTGCTACCCCGGCTGAACGTCAGATTGCAATCGATGCGATTAATCGACTGCTTTCCGCCGATCGCGTATTGACTCCAGCCGAGCGGGAAGTAGCGGAGCAGATTCAGGCTGCTCTCGATCACGACAACCACAGTCTGCTTCACCAGATTGGGCGGGCGTTTCGGCTCGCGCTTGGCATTCGCGCTCGCGGCCCGAATCGGGAAGATTTATTGGCTGAGTTTCTGCATAACCGTATCTACTACGCGCTGCATATGCGGCTTGGCGCGCATATTGACGAACTGGGTATCGATCAGCGCGAGGTGTACGCGCTGGCGCTGGCCGGCGGTTTGCTGGCGCGGGTGGCCCGGGTTGACAATCAGGTAACGCCTGCTGAGCATGATCAGATAGTCGCTATCCTCAAAGAGTGGTGGCATCTCGATCATCCGCGCGCGACGCTGGTGGCCGAGGTTGCCCTGGCCGAGAGCGCGGCTAGTCTTGACTTTTTCCGTCTCGCCAAAGAGTTTGCCGACTCGACGACCGTTGAACAACGCGAGCGGTTCATTGATGCGCTCTTTGCCGTCGCGCTCGCCGATGGTGAGCTGTCTGGCGTCGAGAGCGCTGAAATCAGCCGTATTACTGCTTCGATCAATTTGCCGCACGATCGCTTTGTGGCAGCGCGCATGCGTCTGCCGCGCCAGCCCGGAAAACGTTTATGAAGATTACGCTCTTCGCGCCCCTCGATATGCACCTGCATCTACGTGAAGGCGCAATGCTGCGCCTGGTTGCCCCCTTTTCCGCCGCGCAGTTTGCCGGCGCGGTGATTATGCCCAATCTCGTGCCGCCGGTCGATAATGCCGACCGGTTGGATCGCTATCGCGCCGAGGTGCTCTCAGCTACGCAGCCGTATCCGTTTCTGCCATTAATGACCCTCTTCTTTCGCCCTTATGACGCGGCTACGCTCCAGACGTTGCGCGACCAGATCTTTGCAATTAAGCTCTATCCGGAGGGGGTGACGACCAATAGCTCCGGCGGTGTGAGCGATATGGCTGCAATTGAGCCAACCCTTGCTCTCATGGAAGAGCTGGGCATTCCGCTGCTCGTTCATGGTGAGACCCATGGCTTCGTGCTCGACCGCGAGACTGAGTTCTTGCCGATCTACGAGCGCTGGGCGCGCGCGTTTCCGCGTTTGCGCATTGTGATGGAGCATATTACGACCGCGGCGGCGCTCGATCTGCTTGAACGTTATCCTAATCTCTTCGCGACTGTTACCTTGCATCACCTGATGATTACGCTCGATGACGTAGCCGGTGGGTTGTTGCAGCCACATCTGTTCTGCAAACCGATTGCCAAACGGCCTGCCGATCGTGATGCATTGCTGGCGGCGGCGCTGTCCGGTCATCCCAAACTTATGTTTGGCAGCGACTCGGCGCCACACCCGATCGATCGCAAAGAAGCTGCTTTCTGCGCTGCCGGGGTATTCTCGGCGCCGGTGCTGCTGCCGATGCTCGTTGAATTGTTTGAGCGCCACGATGCCCTCGACCGCCTGCCTGATTTTGTGAGCGGCAATGCCTGTTGCATCCACGGTTTGACGCCGCCGTCCCGCATAGTGAAGCTGGTAGAGGATCCCTGGCAGGTGCCGGCCCGCTACGGCGATGTGGTACCCTTTGCCGCCGGTCAGACGCTGCGCTGGCGCGTGGTTGATTGAGGTATACTGTTTATTGACATAAATTATTCCTCCTGAAGCGAGGTGATTGGTTGCCTGAGTTCGCAACTCTGCCGGCGAGCAGTCTGGCGCGCAGCTCGAAACGGATTCCGGCGAGGGCATGCGCAGGCGGGGCAGAGAGCAATTGCCCGACGGCGTGACGCTACCGGTGAGCGGTCTGGCCCGCGGCACAGACTCTGGCGAGCAACGATACCGCTTGCGCAGGTGAACTCAGGCGTAGCAGACACTGATCCAGCCTCGCGAATAACGTGACCGCCGCCGTTATCACCGCTATATCGAACTACCTGATCGACCGACCGGCTAATCCGCTCCCCCATACATCGGGTGGCGGTGGTGGTATGAACAGATCGGTTACGTCGAGCGCTTGTTGTAAGCGGCCAAAGGTGGTAGCGATAAAGGTAATGCGACGGAGTCGCGCCGCCGGCACCGGCCGATCAAGCTCACGCAAAGGCCCGACATCGATCCGATAGTAGCGTTCGTTGGCGCGAGGGTGGCGTGGCTCGTCTGGCAGCAATTCACGGCGCAGCGCAATGCGATAGCGAATCACTGCGGCGTACCGCTGCACGCGCCAGCGTTCGGCGCCAAACGATCCTGGCTGGTAGAAGGCCAGATAATCGGCGGCCAGACGCGGCGGGGCGTGGGCCAGCGGGAGCCGGTACCAGCCTTCTCTGCGCGCCAGCTCGAGGTCGCGTGGCCGCGGCACGATGACAACCAGTACCCGCGCTTCATCGTCAGGTTCAAACATTTCCTCCCTCGCTGAACTTCGTTGTCGGATCAGTCTGATACCGGCGGCAAACCCGTGGTACACTACAAACAGGTACTACTTATTAAACCGCAACATCTGACAAAACGTTATGCGCTTTTCTTCCTTATTGTTTCTGATCGGGATGGCAGGCTTTGCGCTGAGCGCCTGCGCTGCGCCGGCTCAACCGACAGTGCGCGCCTCTATTGGCGCCATTGAAGCGGTGAACGCCGGCAATAACGAGGGTTTTGAGCGCGTTGTGACACCGCGGCCCTTCGTCTTTCCCATCGACCACGGCCCACACCCGACCTTTCAAACCGAGTGGTGGTACTATACCGGCAATCTCACGGCTGAAAACGGGCGACGGTTCGGATTTCAACTCACCTTCTTCCGCCGCGCGTTGACGCCTGATCCGCCGGCGCGTGAGTCGGCCTGGGCTGCAAGCGAGATTTACATGGCCCATTTTGCCCTCAGCGATATTGATGGTGATCGCTTTTACGCCTTTGAACGCTTTAGTCGCGCCGCCGCCGATCTAGCCGGCGCCAGCGGTGATCCGTTTCGAGTCTTCCTCCACGATTGGTCGGTAGAGGGAATCGGGCCGGAAGGCATGACAATGCGATTGTACGCCGCTCAAGATGGCGTGGCGATTGATCTGACGGTGGTCAACAGTCGTCCGCCAGTGTTGCAGGGCAATGCCGGCGTAAGTCAGAAGGGATCGCAGATCGGCAACGCATCGGCCTACTACTCGCTCACGCGGATGGTCAGCAATGGCGTTATTCGCATTGGCGAGGAAACGTACCAGGTCAGCGGCCTGACCTGGATGGATCGCGAGTGGGGAACAAGCGCGCTTGAAGAGGGATTGACCGGATGGGATTGGTTTGCGCTGCAACTCGAGAGCGGTCACGATCTGATGTATTATCAACTTCGTGAAGCTGACGGCAGTCCATCGCCGTTTGTTGGTGGCAGTCTGCTTTTGCCCGACAATACAGTCATCATTCTCGGCCCAGGCGATGTAGAACTGTCTGTCACCGATACCTGGCGCAGTCCGCGTAGTGGCGCTGTTTATCCTTCGGGATGGCGGTTGCGCATTCCAGACTACGGAATTGATCTGATTGTTACGCCGGCGCTGCGCGATCAAGAACTACCGGTAACCGTCGTCTATTGGGAAGGAGCCGTTGAGGTAAGTGGTAGCATACGCGGGCGCGGCTATGTGGAATTGACCGGCTATGCCGACGCGAATTGATCCGGTTGTCCCACCAATTACTCTGATCAGCGGTTTTCTCGGCAGTGGCAAAACGACGCTGCTGCGTCGTATGCTTCGTGAAGCTGAGCGTCGCATTGGGGTTATCGTCAACGAATTTGGCGCGCTTGGGATTGATGGCGCACTGCTTGAACAGAGCGGCGGCAGTTCACTGATTGAACTCAGTGGCGGCTGCGTTTGCTGTGTTGCCGGTAGCGACCTGCTGGTGGCGCTTGAAACGTTGCTGGACGGCGGCGAACTGGATGCAATTGCGATTGAGACCAGTGGTTTAGCCGAACCAGGCGCAATCGCGCGACAGTTGCGCGCAGCCAATCTGCCGCTCGACGCATTAATCACGCTGGTTTCAGCCGTTGATTTTACGCAAGCGATGGATGCTTCCCCGCTGACACGTCGTCAGATCCAGGTTGCCGACCTGATTGCGCTGACTCACGGCGATCTCGCCGATGTGCAGACAATGCAGCAGGTGAGCGAGCAGCTCCGCAATCTCAACCCGCGCGCGCCGATCATTCCGGCGATTGCGGGCGATATTTCACCCGATCTGATCTTCAGCCCGCGGAGTAGCGGTGAACTACCTGCCGATCTTCCTCATCAACACGGCGAGTTTGAGGCGCTGAGCTGGCAAGCAGATCTACCGCTGCGCCGAACTGCGTTCGAGCAGACGTTGCATACCCTGGCCGGGCGGGGACTCTTCCGCGCCAAGGGGATCGTGTATTGCACCGACTCGCCGTGGGCCGATGAAGTGCATCTGGTCGCGGATCGGCTGCGCTGCAGCGCACTACGACTGGTGCGGCTCCCGATCCCGCTCTGCCGGATGACACTCATCGGGCATCGTGAGGCGCTAGCTCACGCTGGCGCTGCGCTCGACGCATGTATCGATCTGCCCGAACGCATCGCCAGTTGGCGGAATCGGCAGGCCGAACTGGAGTGATTGATAAGAGGCAAACGCTGCCTGACCGGCCTGCTGTTCGGCGGCAATGAGATCGAACAGGCGAGGCAGACGGGGCTGATATGGAGCCAGCGCAACGGCAGCGCGCGCGCACAGCGTGGCGTGCAATTGCGCGACCTGGCGCCGCAGATTCTCATCGAGCAGCCAGCGTCCGGTTATGCGTGCGCTATCGACTGTGCCGGGGTAGCCATCAGTCTGCCAGATAGTAGCAGCGATCAGCGCTATCAACCAGGTAGCGCGACCGGCCTGAGCGTCAGCGGTCAAATCGACCGCATCGTCGCGTAGTTGTCGGGCAAGGATGATCAAATCGAGCGCGCGGGCCAGATCGCGCCGACGGCAGTCGGTTGGCGCCAGCCCGGTAAGTTCCATCTGTGCCAGTTGAATTGCATGCCAGCCGGCAGCTCGCGCGCGCACCCAGCGGGTTGTGAGCGTCTGCAACTGCCTGGCGTGCCACCGGCCATGCACTGCCCGCGCTGCCAGCTCATGCCGGCAGGCAATGGTCATTTGCGTCGATAGTGTCAGTAATGGCGGCAATGCCAGACCAAGGCGGGCAAACAATCGCCAGGCTTGTCGCCAAAGCGCCCGGCGTAACGATCTGAACAATCCTGGCAGTTCTCCATCGCGAGCGGCATCATCCAGGCTAGCTGCCCAGCCACCGGCCAGCGCCGCCAACGTCAGGTGAGTGAGCCCTGGCTTTGGTAACGGAAGCAAGTCGGCGAGCCAGCGCGGCCACAAAGCCAGCAAACGGTGAAATTCGTTGTCAAGGAGATTCAGCGCCGGCAGGCGCAACGCCGCCGGCAGATCGACAACCAAAACGCCTAAACGGCGCTGAACCGTCTGCCAGTATGCTTCTTCAAGCGGCAACAGCATCTGCCTGCGGAGGAATGTTAATAATCACAATCGTCATATCATCAGCCTGTTCCAGATTGCCGCGAAATTCAGTCACAGAGTGCCAGATTTGATCGAGTGCGCAATTGGGGTCAACCGGGTCAACCTGGTCGAGTAACGTCATCAATCGGTGGAAACCGAACAGTTCGCCCTCCTTGTTACGGGTCTCAAAAAAGCCATCAGTCAAAAGAAAGACCTGATCGCCCGCCTGCAAATGGATAATTTTGTCGTTGTAGACCAGATCTGGTTTTGCGCCTAGAGGCAGGCTCCCCTGCCCGATTTCGCTAATGACGGCGCCACGTCGCAGATACGGAAAAGGGTGGCCAGCAGTCGTAAATGTCAGGGTCAACGTCTGTGGATCGAGGACACCGAGATAAACCGTGACGTATTGCGAGCCGATTCCAGATCGATAGAGCGCATTGTTCGTTAGCTGGAGAATGGCAGCCGGCGAGGTTTGAGTTTCAATATACGAACGTAGCAACGATCGCGTCATCACCATGACCAGCGCCGCGGCAATGCTTTTGCCGGTCACGTCAGCGACAACAATTGCCCAGCGCCCATCGGGCATCGCAACAAAATCGTAGAAATCGCCGCTTGTTTCGCGGGCAGCCTCAGAGCGAGCCGCAATTTTGACGTTTTCGATGAGCGGGGGCGAGAACGGGTACAGGCGTTGTTGCAGATTGCGGGCTAATTCCAGATCGCGCTGCGCTAACTGATTTTGCAAAATCTGGTTGCGAGCTTGATTCAGGTCTTGGCGAGAGCGACTGAGTTGCCATTGATAGAGTGAAATTGCAGCCCACGCTAAAGATATATAGATAAAAATCGGCACAAACAATCCGGTCGTCTCTTCAAACACGCCACGAGATGTACCAACTATGATAAAAAATAGAAAATAGATTGCAAAAATAATAAACATATTGACAACAGCGACCAGCCCGGCGGCGCGCCAGCCCAATAAAAGACCGGCTAAAATAACAAAGAGTGGCGTTGTCTCGGCAAATAATGTTGTTCTGAGCAGATCGCGTTCGATTGCGTTTGCTACCATGATCGCCAAAACGCCCAGATTTGTCCAGACAACTAAGAGGCGTGCGCTGAAAACTTCTCGATTTTGTCGAGCCGTCCACTCAACAACCAGGTTGATCGCTAAAGAAATGCCGACAATCGTGTAATACAGCGGGTGAGAGAACGGTGGGATGAGCATGATGAGCAATGCGACCACTGTGAGCAATGTCACCAATCCGTTAAGGGCGCGCGCCATGACGCGAAGGCGCTTCTGCTCGTCTTCAACATCAATCTGATTTAAGAGGTTTTGAAAGTTTGACAGTTCTTTCGCCATAAAAAAATTTGTGATCCCTCGGTGATTTCGAAGGGGTGGGTAATATTCCCTAACTGACGCCATCAATCTTCTCTCAGTCTGCACCCTCTCGGGAAGGTCGCAATGCCACATATCATTCTATTTCGAGAAAGCGCGATCGGTTGCTGAAACCGAATCATATGCAACCTGTCTGTAACTGCCATGCGGCGAGACTACCGGTTAAGGTCAACAATACACGATCGCTAGGCCGGATTGGCCAGCGCCAACGGCAACCGCTTAGCACCAACCGCTGAGCGATTGGGTTTGCCGGTCAAGGTCGGCGATGCGCTAACGCTGAACCGGATCGGCCAGCGCTTTGCGCAACCGCTTAACTCCAACCGCTGAGCGATTGGGTTTGCCGGTCAAGGTCGGCGATACGCTGACGCTGAACCGGATCGGCCAGCGCTTTACGCAACCGATCCATCTCGGCAGGATCTGGTTGCAGGCCGGCTTCTTTCGCCGCCGCGTCTGGATCATCAAGCAGTCGTTTGCGAAAAGCAGGGTCAAGCGCAGCTCGACCGATCAATCGTTCGAAGTCTGGGCTCATGCGGACGTGGCCTCCTGTCAGTATTGGCAAGAGAGCAGGCTTTAGTATACCACTCTTATACCTTTCTGATGTGCAACATCTCCTCGGTTGGCGGTTGCATTTTTCCATGATGTATGTTATCATATATGGTAACCATATTAAAAACAATAGGAGTTTTCTATGCGCTTTCGTAGGCTGGCACTCGTTCTCATTTCGGTCGGGCTGTTCTTCGCTGTTGTCGTATCCGCGCGACAGGTAATGTCAGCTACACCGCCACCGCAGACGAGCGTGGTCGGCGGCGAGCCGGTAGCGCCGGGTGACTACCCGTGGTTGGTTGCGTTGCTGATTGCGGAGGTCACTGAGGAAGCGGCGGCCTTTTGTGGCGGCGCGCTGATCGATGATGGCAACGATTTTACGACGACTCAATGGGTATTGACGGCGGCGCATTGTCTGGTATTTGATGGCGAAGTAGTCGATCCATCGGCGATTGAGGTTCTAGTCGGACAGCAGGCGCTCTCGCAGACGACGCCAGAGCAACGGCGCGCAGTGGCAGAGATCATCACCCATCCTTTCTACTTGCCTGGACAGGTGCTGGCCAATGATGTTGCGCTGTTGTATCTGGCCGAGCCGGTGGTTGACATTACCCCGATCAGAATCGCAACGCCGGATGATGCTGCGCGCTTTGCGCCCGATGTTACGGCGCAGATTGCCGGCTGGGGCAACCGGTTGCCGCAAACGGGGGTTGATGATCCGGATGTCGCCCACAAGGCCCAACTACCGATTGTCAACCTGGCAACGTGCAACGAGCGTTACGATGGCGCGCTGAGTGACATGCATCTGTGCGCCGGTATCTACCCTACAGGTGGCGTTGATACCTGTCAGGGTGATAGCGGCGGCCCGTTGATGGTTCCCGATGGATCGGGTGGGTTGCTACACGCCGGGATCGTCAGCTTCGGCGTCGGTTGCGCCTGGCCACACTTCCCTGGTGTCTACGCGCGCACGGCCTTTTTTGCCGATTGGATTACAGCTCAAATCAACGGTGATCCACACGTTGACATCTGGCAGTTGCAGTTGCCTGAGAATCTTGCCGAGACGCCATGGTATATCTCGACAGCAGCGCCGAATACGCCGTATACTTATACGGTGTTTGTCGCCAATAGTGGCGCTACGCCGCTGACCGATCTCGAAGTTGTGGTTGAGGTTCCCGATGGCGTAACGCTGGCACCCGATAGCATCAGCAATGATGGCGTGTTCAACGGTTCGACCGATGAAATTATCTGGAACGTTGGCAATTTATTGCCTGGTGAGTTGATCGAGCTGACGTATCAAGCGCAGGCTGACGCCAGTGTTGTTGCCGGTAACTATCGCGCGTTGGCCAACGAAGCTACAGCGTCGCGACGCCGTGAGGTTGCGCGAACCCTCATCGATGAGCCTCGTCTGTACGTAGCAGCTTTTGCGCCCTCTGAAGTTGAAACCGGTTCGATCTATCCGATTGAATTTGTGGTCATCAATTTCGGGCAAGGTGAAAACGCCGGTCTTGACAGCTTCGAGCTGGTTGTTTCACTGCCACCCGGAATTGAGGTCGTTGACAGCGGCGGTGGTGTTATCAGCGGTAGCACCGCGCGCTGGTCAATCCCAGAACTGCCGGCATCTGAGGCGGTTGTCAGAACGCTATTGATGCAGGCTGGCGAGGTTGGCGAGGTTGCGCGGATCACGGATTATGGCCTGTACGACGGCGAAACGCTGCTTCGGTACGGCGCTAGGGGAGCGCAAGCGGTAGTCGGCCCGGCGATCCGCTATCTGCCCATCATCAGCAGGTAGTTGGAGGCGGTGGCCGGGGATGAAGCCCGCGCTGACTCATCGCTGCATGTCACTAAACGAGCGCTGCGCAGGAACTCTCGCCACGGCAATACGTGGCGAGAGTTCTGATATTCACATATCCTTGCGAATTTCTACCGTAAACCGGCTACAATAGAGCAGGTGATTGCGCGATGTTTTTGCCGCTCCCAGGTTCAAGGAGTTTTCATGGAAGTTGAAGCAAAATACAAGGTGAACGCCGCCGACCTCGATCGTCTGGCCACATTGCAGGCAATCGGGCACTACACACTGCGCACTTTGGACGGCGAGCGACAACGCAACGTGTACTACGATAGCGCCGATGGCCGGTTGGCCGCCGCGCGTTTTGGGTTGCGCGTTCGTCAGATCGGTCAACGTTCGTTTGTTACGCTCAAAGGGCCGGCCCGGATCGACGAACACGGCATTCACCATCGGGCTGAGTTCGAATTTCCCGGCGACGATCCCAATCCGGCGCATTGGCCGGAGGGTCCCGCTCGCGATCTGGCCCAGGCGCTGTTGTTGGGTGCGCCACTGCGCCCGTTGTTGACGATCGAGACGAATCGTCGGATTATTCATGCTGCGCGCGATGGGCAGGATCGGGTGGAATTGTGTCTTGATCGCGGTACCATCTATGCCGGCAAAAGGCAAGCGCCGATTTGCGAACTCGAACTCGAAGTATTACCCGCAGGATCGGTCTACGATCTGACCGAGCTGGCGCAGGCCTTGCGAGCATTGATCAAGCTTACGCCCGAACGGCAAAGCAAGCTCGAACGGGGGATGCTATTATTGCAGCAGTAGGGTCTGGTTTTGGCATCGGTTGTGGCAGTGTACAGACACGGTGAGCGGAATCCGAAACGCATCGATGTCAGCCTGGGCCAGACATTGATACCGGGTTGGGATCAGAGGTTATTGCGCGCAAGAGCTTTATTGTCCTTGCCCAGATCTTGAGAGAGTGAGGTGTTTATGACACAGATCTCCCATCTCGCTGGCTACGTCGAAACCCTGCTCGCCCAATACCAGGTTGACCATGCGCATGCCCGCCAGGTCGCCGACCATGCATTGACATTGTTCGATGCTCTGGCCGGATCGCGTAAGTGGCCTGATGGGGCTCGCGATCTGGTTGAAGCCGGCGCGTTATTGCACAACGTTGGTCTGACCACCGATCCTCCCGAACATCATCTGGTGGGGCGCGACATCATCTTTCATCACGAGTTGGGTGACGAGTCTGATCAGGCGATTTTGGCTGCTATTGTCGCGCTCCATCGGCGCAAACCGCGCGCTGCGCTTGAACCGGCAGTATTGTGCCTTAATTCTCGCAAGCGGAAACTGGCGCTGGAACTGGCGGCGATTGTGCGGGTCGCCGATGGTTTCGATTACAGTCAGTCGCAAACCACCCAGGTCAAAGTGACGGCGAGCAATGGTCGGCTTAGCTTGCTGGCGATTGGTCCACATGCGGCGGTTGACAGCGAACGGGCATTGGCCAAGGCCGATCTGTGGGAACGGGTTATCGGGCCGCGTCCTGAGGTGATTGTGCAAAGTGAAGGAACGGTAGTGGAGCCGCTGGCTGGCGAGGAGGAGCCGGTTGAGCGATTGGAGTACTGGTACGCTTCCGGGAACGTCTCCTTCGCCGAAGCAGGTCGAGTCGCGTTACGCCGCCAACTGCGGCGTTTACAACAGACGGCGCGCGCGGTAAAGGCCGACGAAACTATTGAAGCAGTGCATGATCTGCGGGTCGCTACCCGGCGGATTCGGGCTGCCCTGCGGCTGCTCGAACCGGTTGCGCCGGCGAAAGCGGCGCGGCGGGCAACAGAGATTGTGCGTGAGCTGGCCCGGGAAGCCAGCGCTACGCGCGATCGTGATGTGCTGCTTAACGACATAGCTCAGCGCAATTTCAGCGGGATAACGCCGGTCGTTGAGGCGCTCCGCGCCGAGCGCGCGCAAGCCCATACAACGCTGGTTGAGCATCTGGAGAGCAAACGATACGATCGCGATATGCGCGTCCTGGCTCGCCTGGCCTGTTATGCTGCCGGATGGGACAATGAACCGCGGATAAAAGATCGCGCCGGCAGTATGCTGTACGCGCACTACGAGGCATTGCGCGCCTACGACCGCAATGGTTTGCCGGAAGACGAGGCGACACTGCATGCCATGCGCATTGCCGGCAAGCGGTTTCGCTATGCGCTTGAGTTGCTAAACGATATTGCCGGCGAGCGGTTAGGCGAGCTACTTAACCCGCTTATCGACTTTCAAGACCATCTCGGCGCGCTCAACGACATTAGCGTTGCCCGTGGCCTGCTGGCCCCACACACCGAACGAGCGTCGGAGGCAGTCGCAGCCTATTTGTCGGCGCGTGAAGCCGAATGGAATGCGCTACGCGCCGGGTTGCCGGAATGCTGGAGCCGGCTGGTCAGCGCTGACTACCGGCGCACTCTGCTCGCCGTAATCGGCGATCTCTGAAACCGATCGGCTAGCGCAAATGGCAGGTAGAGCAGGAGGATTGTCGCGATTCCGATCACTTCCATCCAGATGATGTAGATTGGCCATGGCCCGAGCAGATCGAGCAGACTGGGAGTGTACGGTTTACGCGAGAGAAAGAGGTAGTTGCTGTCGAGCAACCAGTTGATCACACCAACCACAGCCATCAGGATATTGGCGCCGATAATGACTCGCCCCACCGATCCCCAGGTGGGGCGATACCCTTCCAGCGCAATCATCGTCAGCGCCGCCAGAACGATGCCGCCGTGGGAAATGAAGCTCTGGAAGGCGCGAAAATGGGGAAAGCCGTACACTCCGATGTCGGGGGTGAGCAATGCCTGTAACGCGCCGCCGATACCCATGAAGTAAGCGAATTCGAAGATACGATAACTGCGGATGATCAGCATTGCGACGCTCAACCAGGTAAACAGCGTACAAAGGTGCAAAGGCAGCATGTACTGAATTGACCATAACCCATGCACCCAAAACCAGAGGTTGTACGCTAGCTCGTTTACTGCCAGTATAGCAGCCAGCGCGTAACGCCAGTAACGACCGGCTGTGGTTGAGAGCTTGCGCCCTGGGCCGAGCATCCAGCCGCAGGCCACTGCGACACATGCCAGCGCGATGAAATGCGGTGGACTGAAGAGGATGAACGGCGGCCCATTCCAGGACAAACCAAATATGTCTGCCATATGGTACCCGCTCCTCTATGGTAATCTGGTGTTGCTGTTATAGATCCATAATATCAGATTCCCGCCGGTAACGAATAGGCGAGGGGCGAGGGGCGAGAGGCGATAAGAATCATCCCTCTGCGTTCTCTGCGGCCTCTGCGGTTGGATAGGCGATAGGCGATAGCCGATAGCCGATAAGCAATCATCCCTCTGCGGTTCAATAGCCGATAGGCGAGAGGCAATCGTTGCGTGTTGCAGGTAGCGGCGGGCGGGGAGGGGGTAGGGGCGAAGCGGCGCTTCGCCCCTACAATCTGTGGCTGGATCAATAACCGATCGGCGATAACCAATCATCCCTCTGCGTTCTCTGCGGCCTCTGCGGTTGGATCAATAGCCGATAGGTGAGAGGCGATAGGCAATCATCCCTCTGCGTTCTCTGCGGTAGGATTGCCCGATCGTAAGGTTGCTCGTGGCTAGCACTCGTCTGCGATGAGTGCTAACATTGACTTGACAAACCGCCCGATCTTGTGTACTATTACCAGCGGATTAGCACTCTTGAAATGACAGTGCTAACCAGTGGAACCTTCGCAAACCGTTGGAATTGTATTACCGAACGGAGGATAGCAGCTATGGCGGATTTCCGCATCCGACCTCTTGGCGACCGTGTGGTGGTCAAGCCGGTTGAGCGTGAAGAGAAGACCAAGACCGGTATTTTCCTGCCCGATACCGCCAGCAAAGAGCGCCCTATGGAGGGCACGGTGCTGGCGGTTGGCGAGGGTCGTCGGGATGACGACGGCAAGCTGATCCCGATGAGTGTCAAGGTTGGCGATCGGGTGATCTTCGCCAAGTACAGCGGCACCGAGTTCAAGCTTGATGATGTCGAGTATCTGATCCTGGCGGAAAAAGACATTCTGGGCATCGTTCAGGAGTAGCAACCTCGCGCTAATGGCGCTATTCTCAGTGGAGGATTATAGATCCTATGCCAAAGCAGTTGTATTTCAACGAAGAAGCGCGCCGCGCGCTCAAGCGGGGCGTCGATCTGGTAGCCGACGCAGTTAAGACCACCCTTGGCCCCCGTGGCCGCAACGTGGCGATCGACAAGAAGTTTGGTTCGCCGACGGTGACCCACGACGGCGTGACCGTGGCGAAGGAGATCGATCTGAAGGATCCCTTCGAGAACATGGGCGCGCAGTTGCTCAAGGAGGCGGCCACCAAGACCAACGACGTTGCCGGTGACGGCACCACGACTGCTACCGTGTTGGCTCAGGCGATCGTGACCGAGGGCTTGAAGGTAGTGGCGGCGGGCGCCAATGCGATGCTGCTCAAGCGTGGTCTCGACCGCGGCGCCGAGGCGCTGGTTGCGGCAATCAAGGCTAGCGCAGTTCCGGTGCGTGACCGCGCCGACATTGCTCATGTGGCGACCAACTCGGCTGCCGATAGCGAAATCGGTGAGCTGATCGCTGAAGTGATGGAAAAGGTCGGCAAGGATGGCGTGATCACGGTCGAAGAGTCGAAGGGTGTCACCTTCGAGAAGGAATACACCGAGGGTATGCAGTTCGACCGTGGCTACATCTCGGGCTACATGGTGACCAACGTCGAGCGGCAGGAGGCTGAGCTTGACGATCCCTATATCCTGATTACCGACAAGAAGATCAGCAGCATTCAGGAAATCCTGCCCGTCCTCGAGAAGGTGTTGCAGGTGACCAAGAACTTCGTCATCATCGCCGAAGACGTTGATGGCGAAGCCCTGGCGACGCTGGTGGTCAACAAGCTGCGCGGCACGATCAATGCGCTGGCGGTGAAGGCGCCTGGCTTCGGCGACCGCCGCAAGGCGATGTTGCAGGACATTGCGATCCTCACCGGTGGCACCGTGATCAGCGAGGAGATTGGCCGCAAGCTCGATAGCGCGACGATCGAGGATCTGGGCCGCGCTCGCAAGGTGATCGCGACCAAGGATGACACCACCATCATCGAAGGCCGCGGCGATGAGGCGGCAATCCGCGCCCGCATCGAGCAGATCCGCGCCCAGATTGCCACCACTACCAGCGACTTCGATCGCGAGAAGCTGCAAGAGCGCCTGGCCAAGCTCGCCGGTGGCGTGGCCGTGATCAAGGTCGGCGCCGCGACCGAGCCTGAGCTGAAGGAGAAGAAGCACCGGGTTGAGGACGCGCTGAGCGCGACCCGCGCTGCCGTCGAAGAGGGTATTGTCCCCGGTGGTGGCGTGGCTCTGATCAACGCTATCCCGGCCCTCGACAACGTGCAGGTGGCCCACGAGGATGAGAAGGTCGGTCTGCAAATCCTGCGCCGCGCCCTCGAAGAGCCGCTGCGCATTCTGGCCCGCAACGCCGGTGAGGATGGTTCGGTCATTATCGCCAACGTCCGCCGCATGCAAGAGGAAAAGGGTGACAAGACCATCGGTTACAACGTGCTGACCGGTCAATATGGCAGCATGATCGAGCAGGGCATCATCGATCCGGTGAAGGTGACCCGCAGCGCCGTGCAGAACGCGGTCTCGATTGCGGGGATGATCCTGACGACCGAGGCTCTGATCACTGACATCCCTGAGGAGAAGCCGGCGGCTGGCGCTGGCGCCGGTATGGGTGGCGGCATGGACTTCTAAGCCGTCGGGTTGCGTCGGCTGTTACGGGGCGGCCATCGAGCCGCCCCGTTTGCATGCCGGTCAATTATTCTGGCGAGAAACACCGTCAGCGTCGGCAACGAGCGCAAGAATTTCGTCGATTGTCTGCGCAACCGGGCGCGCAAGCGTAAACCAGACTGTACTTACCGGCGCGGCAAAGGTCTGCTCAAGCGCCGCAATCGTCTGCCGACGCCGGCGCTCGACTCGCGCCGGATCGGCGTAACTATCATCCGCCTGCTCGCTAGCGCCGAAATCATCAACGACTACGATCCGATCCGGCGCGGCGCGCAATCCGGCCTGCACCCGCTGCCAGAAGAGCGGTTCGGCCTTTGCGACACCAAGTTCCGCCGAATTGGCAATCAGTGCCATTGGCGGCGCAACGAGCGCATTGCGTCGCCGACGCGCAATGCGCCCATTGCGGAGCTGCAAAGACAACGCTGCCCAGCCCAGCTTTGCCATCTGGCGGGCAATCTGTCTGGTAGCTTCGACATAATGATCGGTGGCGATCAGCGTGATTGCGCGGGGATCGGCGCGGAGCGCAGCGAACAGCCGCTGCCAGGCCGGATCGATCTCCGACGCTGCCATGTAAGACTGGACAAAGCGGGCCGCCCTGCGCGCAGCCAGCGTTGCCGCAACGCCCCGCGCCTCCAGCCAGCGCGCCAACAAGCCCTTTAGCCCGATCTGAGTGGAACTGCCCTCGATCCAGGTCGGCCCAACGACTTCATCCCAATACCGGGCAACATCAATTCCAAGCGTCCACAGTCCGGCATCTCGCAAAGCGGCCTCCAGGCGAGCCGGCGCGCCGAAACGAACCGCTTCCAGGCTGAGAGTGCCGGAAAAATCGAGAATGAGCAGAATCTTTTTCATACCTGCGCCAGCATTGAACGAGATCGCGCGGTAACGATTCGTTACCGGTAAAGCGCCAACTGCTTCCTGTTCATGGTACTCGAAACAGGCTCTATCGAGATACAATGCGGCGCGCGGTATTACCATGCCGGTTGACGCGCGACAACACCCGCCATCGATTGACACATACTCCAAATTGTGTATAATAGCGAGCGTGCCGCGCGGGAGTGGCTCAGTTGGTAGAGCGACACCTTGCCAAGGTGTAGGTCGCGGGTTCGAATCCCGTCTCCCGCTCCAATTCCTCCCAATCTTTCTTCCCCATTCGTAGTATTGAAACTATTCGAAGAGTGAGAACTGCGGCGCAATGCGCGCTGTGAAGGGTTGGTAGCAGGGGAGGATCCTTCTTCTCACTTATGTTGTCGATGTCGGGTTATCGTCGGTGATCCTGCTCTGATAAACAAGTTCACGCAGCTCGTCATCACTGAGGCTGTCAAAGAACGGTTCCTGCTGAAGCATCTCGCGCAAACGTTCATACTCCTTGCTGCGGAGCTCATCACGCAATTCTGGAGGGGCAGATGTGCTGCCAGGTAAACCCAGTATACTACTTTCGATGTGGCGCAGGAGCATTGGGTCGCGCGCGATCCGATCGTAGAGGACGGCAAATCCTGTTTGTATGATGGTCAGCTTTGCGATCAGTCCCACCCGTGTTTGGCGACCATAGGCGCGATCGAGCATGAGATGCAGGCGAAAGATATTGAAGCTTCGCTTGACTTTACGTGGATTGCGAATCAGACCGACGGTCATTAAATTAGCAACTTGATCAATCTCTTGATCATCCAAACCTTCTACCTTTGCCTTTTTTAGTTGTTTTTGCAAGAAGCCCTTGATAACCTGTGGCGCCAGTGGCGGTAAAGTAAACGGTATCTGAACAATCTTCTCCAGGTAATCGCGCTCAGCAACCGGAAAGGGGGCGGTTGCATTCGTTTCGCCAAGGGCGAAATCCTTATAGTGAACGCGGATACCACGTTCGATAATTTCGCGATCAACTCCGATCACAAACACACACCCCGGTATGTCAAGAAAGACCTTAATCGACTCTAGCACCCCAATAGCCTGTTCTGGCAAGCAACGGTCGAGATCGTCGATGAAAAGCACCAGTTTTCGATCGAGGTCGGTAACTAATTCCTTTATCAGTTTTTTCAGTTTTTCGTAAAACTGTTCGAGTGATTGTATCTTTTCACGATAGATACGAGTGTGTTCACGTTGAAAAAGATCTAATATATTTGTCGTATAGCCTTCATCACCTGCCTGCTCACCGCTCGTTGCAAATGCGGCCATGATGTTACCTAAGACTGGCATATATTGAAAGCCAGCATGAATCAGCATGTTAACTATTAGCTTTCCGGCCTGATCCCAGCGAAACTGAATTTCACCTGGCTCCTCCTGCTCTACACTAATGTAGAGACAGGCGATGAGATCGTCGAGCTGACGGTTAATATCAGTGCGAGCCTCTTGCAAGCGCTCCAGCTCGGATGTTGCTCGCGCATTAAGTTTGCAGTATTCGCGTAGCCAGCCATCATCGTACCGGACTCGCTCACGGAGTGCCTCGACGACGCACAGTAATAGCGTCCGCCAGAGCGCATCTTGCTGCGCATAGCGCCACGCATCGAACCAGACAGTGACGCATTTCGTATAATCCAGTTTCTCCAGGATCATGCGCATCATGCTGGTTTTACCGCTTCCCCAGGGGCCGTAAATGCCAATGGTCAGCGGTGTGTCAGCTTGTTGAGCATCTTGAATGATCTTTGTGAGTGTTTTGATCGCCGGGTCAAAACCCAGTTCGTCTTCGGTCGCCGGCAAGTCGCCATAACCGACTGATGGCATAGTGTGTACTTTCTCCGACAATTACAAATAAGAGCTGCTATTGTATTGCGAGAGAATATGTTTACACCGTGCATCTTTTGCGCCTCAGATCGGGAAATCACAGGCGATGCGAAATCCTATGGTATATTGGCGATTGCGCGGAAGGAGATTCAAGCGGCGCGATCCGCGAGTGTCTTTATGTTCGGAAGAATGCGAGCCACAGCGAAGAGCGCGACGAACATTTCCCTTTAAATAGTTCGCTTCCCACTCATTTTCCACTTGATAAGGGTATTGTTTCTGCCATTTTGTTGCGCACCACTCCCAGACGTTTCCAGCCATATCGAGAACTCCGTACGGGCTAGCGCCTATGCGATAATATCCAACTCTGGTTGTCCGATGATTTCCATAGTTACAAGCTGTTGGATCCCAACTATCTCCCCATGGCCAGATCCTTCCATCCGGTCCGCGCGCTGCTTTCTCCCACTCAGCTTCGGTTGGCAGTCGAAATGTAATGCCGATTTGCGCACTGAGCCAGCGGCAATAGGCTACAGCCTCAAACCAGCTTATACCGATCACGGGATGATCAGCGCCATTATATTCCGGGTTGTCCCAATACTCAGGTTGAACAAACGGACGTTTCTGACACCAATCCCAGCCCTCTTCTGTCCAGTAATTTCGATTGGTGTAGCCATCACTTTCTACAAATGGCCGGAACTGGGCGTTAGTGATGGGTGTTTTACTAATCCAGTAATCTGGTAATTCTAATCGATGTTGTGGCATTTCATCAGAATTCGCCCATGGATCGTTCCCATTACTACCCATAATGAATGGACCAGCCGGTATTTTGATAAATTCGGGGAACCAGGTAGGAAGAGTCGGATCACGCAATTGCTCAATTCGGGTAAGGCTGGTTTCTATCTCGCGCAGGCGATGTTGCAAATCTGACCGTTTCTCAAAAATAACAGAGCGTTCAAGCTGCGTAGCAATATCCTGTCGTTCGTTGCGCAGAGTGGTAATGTGCTGGACACGAGCTGTTCGCTGGGCCACTAGCGCTGCATTTTGCACTGACATTTGAGTGGGAAGGGATAAACCTAGCCATTTAGCCAGCGCAACACTAAACAGCGAGTTCCGTGGTCTCCAATAGTTATCGGCGCGGTGGGCAATGCCTAGCAGTTCTAGCTTCTTGATATGGTCGGGGGCGTGATCGGCGACGGGTTGAATAACGCTGAGCAGTCTGAGTGCTGCGTCTTCGAGTTTATGGGTTCTAAGATTTTGTTCCAGACTTTTTAGGAGTGAGTCATTGGTCAAGAGCGACCATGCCAGTTGATCGAACTTCTGCGCATCGACTTGCTCTCCTGCCTGGTATTGATTGACCAGCATTTCACCCAGTCTCTGGGTGAGATATGGATGACCATTAACGCAGGCGTAAACTGCCTTGCCTGGTTCGTGTCCCTGGGCTTGCGCTATGCCGAGTACGCTTAACCCACCTGCTATGAGATCAATTGCCTCTGCTTCACTAAGATCGCCCAGATAAACTATCTCGCAGATATTGCGAAGTGATACTTTCCCACTAAAGACTAGATCATAAAGGTCGATGCCACCAGCGATTACACATTGAACTTTAGCAAGCGTTGAACTGGTCAAGCGTTTTGTGTGCAGTCCACGCAAGACGTAAGCAAGATCAGTACGGGTAGTTTCGGGCAGAGCCGTTAATGCGTCGAAGATCAATACGAAACGCTTTACCTGATCTGAGGAAAGGGCACGTTCCAGAAAATTGATCAAAGCTGCGCCATCAGTCTCGTTACTATCAGGTGTCTCTGGTAAGTTGGGCAACACCTTCTCCGCTTCTTTTGCTATGTGGCGGTAAACTTGTGATTGATTGGCGCCTGAAAGAGATTGAAAATCGACCCAGCAAGTCCGTACACCATCGCGCCAATGCCTTTCCAGATTGGACTTGAGTCTCAGTAGTAAACTTGTCTTGCCAGTCTGAAGACCACCACAAACCAGTAAAAAAGCATCGTGATAGTTTCGGCATACCTGCTCGAGTTTGTCCAACTCAGCCTGCCGTCCTCGGAAGGATGGATGACTAATTTCTAGCGCACCTATACATTTAAAAGTGGGGTATTGATTACTCACAGGCACTGAATACACTTTGTGAATAATCTATGTAATTGTATTATACCAGAACTCTGACATTGTTGTTGCGATCGATACGCAGGATATCAATTACTATCAAGCATGAGCAGGTCAAGATAGTTGTCCATCCATATTAAAGCGAACGATGCAACTGGTCAGGCATACCCCCATCAGCGCCACAGTTGAGCCGCTGGTAGGGCGGGAATGGGGTAATTACCCTGGTCAGTCTGTCGCGCATGCCGGGATCTGTTTTGCCCCTGGAAGCGAGGTAGAGTCGGGCAAACATTTTGTAATCGACAAATTTGGGGTTTGGAAGGAATTGTAAAGGGTCATTTCCTCAATTGTGCATCTCGCCGGTTACGATAGCGCTGCGCGAGTCTACGGTGTTGGGCAGATCTAACGAGTTCAATCAAGCTACGACACTACCTCTCCACACACCCATTTGTGCCGCGCCGGTTGCAAAACCGGCTATAATACACGTGAGAACTCTGGTATATCGTTGCGTTCATTTGATCAGGCGTTAATGATCACTGTCCTGTGGAGTCTCCGTGTATCTACCGCGCAGTAATTTGCGTCGCATCCTTGCGTTGACGTTGCCCGGCGGGATTTCGCTCGGCGTCTTGCTCTATGCGCTCGTGACGCAACTCTCTGATCCAACGTCACCACTGACAGTGGCGCTCGCTTTGCTCTTCGGCGGTGTTATCGGTATCGCATTGTCGGTGACGGCCTGGCTTTCTCTGCGTTATGCGTTGGAAGAGGCGCGTCGCCATGCGGTGCGGCTGTTGAATGCCGATCTACCGCCGCTCGATGATCGCGATCCGCTGGTTGGATTGCGCCAGACTGTGACTGATGCGATCAGCGCCGTGCCCCGCGCAGAGACGATTGCTGGCCTGGCTGAGCGGTTGCGCGATGCGGGGAACTATGCAGCGTTGCTTGCGGCGGTCGCTGAGAGTCTGGCCGAGCATCTGCCGGCGCGCGGCGCAGTGCTTTTATTGCACGATGCTGAGCGTGGTGTGCTGACACCGACGGTTGCCTGGGGAGTTGGGAACGTTGATCGCACTGTGACGTTCGACATCAATGGTAGCGCGATCGGGCGCGCGGTGCGTGAGCGACGGTCGGTTACGCTGCCACATGTGCAGATGCGCGGTTTGCTGGCCGCCTCTGCGCCGATAGCGCTAACGGTGATAAGCTGGCCGCTGTGGGCGCAAGACGTGCCGTTGGGCGCGTTGTGCCTGATCATCGCCGGCGCCGATGCGCGGCTCAATGAGAGTCAACAGCATCTGATCGAACAGGCTACAGCCTTGTTGACGGTCACGTTGCAAACGCAGGTCTACCGGCAATGGGTCGATCGCGAACAGCGTCGCCTGGCTGCTTTCGATCAGGTGATGAATAACGTGGCCGAGCAACCCGATCTCGAGCGTGCGCTGGCGCATTTGCTCAGGATCGCCGCCGAAGTGACCGACTCGAACCACGGCACCCTGTTGCTGATCGATCCTGACACGATGACGATCAAGACGCGAATCACGCTGAGTGGCGGTGATATGTTGCCGCGCAACCTTGCCACAGCGCCGATTCTGAAGCTCGGCCTGGCCGGTTGGACGCTGCGCGCGCGGCGTGGCGCTATCATTGATGATGTCGAGCGTGATACGCGCTGGATTCCGACCCCTGGTCTGGAATTGATGCGGTCGGCGCTGGCAATGCCTCTGTTCCACGGCGACCGGCCATTGGGTGTTTTGACCCTGGCCGATCCCACACCCTCCCGTTACAGCCAGCGTTCGCTGGCGCTGGTGGCTGCGCTGGCTGCGCATGCAGTGGCCATCCTGGTGCGCCATCGTTATGAGGGGTTGATCGAACCGTTAGAACAGGCTCAGGCCCGTCAGGTGCTCAGTCTGTATCTTGGCCCGGAGATGATCCGCGAGCTGGTGGCGCAGCGAGCAATGTTAATGCAGGCAGTGCGCCCACAGACATTGATGGTGACGGTGGTTTATGTCTGTTTGCGCGGAATCGAGCGAGTTTCCGGATTGACAGCGCATCAGTTGATTGAACAGATTGCCGCGCCGTTGCATGCGGAATGTCGCGCGGTTGTCTATGGCCGGCAGGGCGCTTATGTGGCGAGCAATGAGCAGAGTTTCTGCGCCGTCTTTGGCTTTCCGCGACCGCGGTTTGATGACGCAGCGCGAGCATTGCAGACGGCATGGCAGTTGCAGGAAACAATTGCTCGCCTGCGGTTGCAATGGTGTCAGCAAACTGGCGCCGAGCTGACAATGGCGGCAGGCGTGACCACCGGTCAACTGGCGGTGGGAATGGTTGAGCATGATCATTCGGCAATGCTGATCTGGACGGGCGCTGCGATGCGCGATGCGCGTCGATTGGCGCAGTTGGCGCGCAGCGATGAGATTATGGTCGCAGATTCGGTTTTGAAGACGATTCAGCCTGCCCAGTTTAGTCTAGAGCCGTTGACGCCGGTAAGTTTACATAATGGTGATGAACCGGTATCGGTCTACCGACTGGCGGCGTGTGTAACGAAATGAGCGAGGCTTTTCCAGTTATCGGTCAATCAGAGCGGAGTACGGCAGGATTGTTGCGAATCGCAACCGCGATTGAAACGGCAACCACGCTCGATGAGTTGCTTATGCTGGCGCTCAATGAGTTTGTGCAGGGGTTGGGCGTTTCGCTCTGCGGTGTGTTGCTGCTTGATGCGGGTGGCGAGACTCTCTCGCTGGTCAGCACCTTTCCGCCGCGTGTCTCGTTACCGCCGCCGTTCCCGCTGCGCGATTTCCCGCTGACTCAACGCGCATTACAGCAGCGGCAATGGTTGCAAATTGCCGATGTTGCCGAACTGCTCAATCAACCTGACCGCGCGCCAACTGCCGCGCAGGTCTTGAGCATGCTGGCGGAAGCGCGTATTCGCTCACTCTTAGTCATTCCGCTGGTGGCGCAGGATCGCGTGATCGGAGCGCTGGCGTTCGCTACGATTGATCAAGTGCGTCGCTTTGACGAATCGGAAGTGAGTCTTGCCCGCTTGATGGCCAGCCAGTTGGCGGCGGCTATTACCGCTTTTCGCACCATCGAAGAGGCAGAACATCGCAAGGCTGAACTGGCTACGCTGAATGATATTGCGGCTGCGGTTAATTCGCTGCTCGATCCCCACGACATTTACCTTCTGGTTATGGAAAAGATCAACCAGTTCTTCCAGGTTGATGCCGGTTCGTTGCTGATGCTTGACTCAGAGACTGAAGAGCTGGTCTTTGTAATCACGCTGGAGAGAGGACAGGAAAAACTGGTGGGGATGCGGGTGCCGCCAGGCGTGGGGATTGTTGGCGATGTTGCTCGCACGCAACAGTATGCGATTGTGCATGATCCTGCGCGCGATCCGCGTTTTTATCGCGATGTGAGTGATGGGATTGGCTATGATGTCCATTCCATTCTCTGCGTGCCAATTGTGGTTAAGGGACGCACAATCGGGGTGATCGAGCTTCTGAACAAGCGCACCGGCTATTTTACCGAAGAAGAAGCGATCCGCCTGACCCGCATGGCCACGACTATCGGGATTGCGCTTGAGAATGCGCGCCTCTTCCAACAGGTGAGCACAGTGCGCGATCGATTCGAGGCAATTGTTAACTCGACCAGTGACGGGATCTTGATGGCCGATATGCGCGGCGTGGTGGTAGCCAGCAATGTGGTTGCAGCCCGGCTCTTCCGGCGGTCGCGCGAAGCGCTGCTCGGCTGCCAGCTCGATGATCTGATTGCAGAATTGCTGGCGCGGGCGCAAGAAGTGGCAGAGCCGGCCTGGCTTAACGACGGCGCGCCGCATCCGGTGATAGAGATTGAACTGGCGGATGGGCCAGGTCGTTATCTGCGCCATACAATTGTGCCGGTGCTCGATGCCGGCGGGATGCAGATTGGTCGTCTCGCTCTGTTCGAGAATATCGATAAAGAGCGCGAATTGGCCCGGTTGCGCGAAGACTATACGGGCATGTTGATCCACGACTTGCGCGCGCCGCTTACCGCGATTATGAATGGCATTATGATGGTGCAGCGCGGGTTGGGTGGACCAATTTCACCGCAACAGCAGGAGTTGCTGGGCATCGCCTACCAGGGCAGTCAGGCTATGCTTGAGATGGTAAACACCTTGCTCGACATCAGTAAGATGGAGCAAGGACGCATGAACCTCAATCTCGAACCATTGTCGCCGTATGCGGTGGTTGATAAGGCGATCGAGCGCTTGACGGCCTATGCCCAACAACGGCAGATCACCCTGATCCAGGATCTGGCGGTTGGGTTGCCGCCGATCGAAGTCGATCAAGAGAAGATCGCGCGGGTGCTGCAAAATCTGATTGATAATGCGATCAAATTCTCGCCGACCGGCAGTGTGGTAACAATCGGCGCCCGTTGTCTGACACTTACTGATGAGACGGAAGACCAGCAGATCGACATTCCCTTGTCATTGCCCGCATTGCCGGCAGGAACGTGGCTGATTTACTGGGTGCGCGATGAAGGTCCCGGTATTCCGCCACAATTCCACGCGCGCATTTTCGAGAAGTTTGGGCAAGTTCAGCATCAAAAATCCCAAGGCACCGGTCTTGGCCTGACCTTCTGCAAGCTGGCTGTTGAAGCGCATCGCGGGCAGATCTGGCTGCGTAGCCGCGAAGGTGAAGGCAGTATCTTCGCATTTGCGTTACCGGTTGCGCGCTGAACCTGTCTCTCCCAACGCTGCTGAGATGACGAAACTGTTAACGATTACCCCTATGATTAGACGCTGCCATCAGCTATACTGGCAGCGAGTCGTCGCCGCACATATGAGCATCGATTGAAACCGGGGGTGTTGTCGTGCGGCCTTTGCTACGCCTTCTGCGCTCGCGCATTCAATATACGATTATTCTCCCCTATCTGGCGCTGATGGTGATGGTCATGCTGGTGGGTTCTGGCATTGCCATTACCCTGGTCGCCGGGAGCTGGCAAGAGCGTTTTAATAACCAGCTCGGTCAGGTGGCGCGCAATTTCGCCGAGACACTGGCATTGCGCGAGATCAGCAACATTGCGTTCCTTGGCCAGATTATCTTTACTGCCGCTAATGCTGATACCGGCGCGCCAGCGGTGGTAGACGCGATTGCGCAGCGTGACAAAGAGGGGTTGGCGCAGGCTTTGCAGGGCCTGTGGACGCTTGGACAGAGCAATGAGAATGTGTCGCCCGATCGCCTGATCATCTTCGATCCGGCGGGTGTGGCCTTGCTCGATTGGGAACGAGCGCCAAACGGTAATGCGCCAGCGCGTTACGAGGGTACCGATTTGTCAGGTTTGGCGCTGATCGAGAATGTTCTCGGTGGAGTGCAGACACCGATCGGGGCCGGTGAGGTATTGGGCGATAAATATAGTGGTCTGATCGTCTTTCGCCAACCTGATGGCAGTGAGGTCTTGCACTTTTTCACCGTTGCGCCAGTCTACGCGCGCGCCAGCAATGATCAGGCGGCACAGTTACTCGGTGGCGTCCTGGTTGCCCAAAGGCTCGACCGCACCCTGGCATTCTTGCAAGAGCGTAGTCAGGCTGCATTGACTGCATTGTTCGATAGTAGCGGCAATCTGTTGGCTTCCACTGCGCCTGATAGCTTTTTGCCCGAATTGCGGCTTGATGCTACGCAGATTGACGAGCTGACCCGGTTGAATGCGCGTGGAGTGTGTCTTGATATTGGCAACTTAAGCGGTCGCTTGATCACGCCAGTTGAGCGGGTCAGTGTGCCAGCTTGTTCGCTGCTGACGACGACCAGATTTGGCGATTACGAATACCAGCTCGTGTATGCGCCGTTGCTCATTCGTGGCGCGCAAAATGGTTACTTTGGCGTCGGTCTCTCGCGCGATTTTGTGCTCAGCGCATGGGCCAGCAGCCGGAATGCAGTGGTTGGCGTCACTGCGGTTTTGGCACTTGCGGCGGTGCTGGTCGGCTATTGGGTAGCGCGTCGCATTACCCGGCCACTCGATGAATTGGTGGCAGTGGCCGAAGCGGTCAGTGCCGGCGATCTCGACCGGCGCAGCACAGTGGCTGAAGAGAATGAGTTGGGGCGTCTCGCGTTGGCGTTCAATCAGATGACTGCCCATTTGCTGCATCTGTATCAGATTAGCCGTCAGCTCAATCGCGAGTTGCGGGTTGAGACGATTTTACAGATTGCGACGGTGAGCGCGTCTGATTTACAACCACAAATGGAAGCAATCGCCATTGTTGCGACACCCGATGGCTGGCGATTTCGTCTACGCCCGGCGGCTCCCATCGGGTATGCCGCTCTGTTGAGGCATCGTTTCACTTCGCTGCCGGTAAACGGCAGTGCGCAGTTAGTTCCGTATACGGATCCGAATCTTGCTGCGGTTGGGCTGGCCGGCGCGCTTGCGGTGACGCTGCAACAAGAGCGACAGCCGATCGGAATGCTGATCTTTGCCCATCCGTTAGCCGACGCTTTCACGCCGGCGATATTACCACACTTGCAGACTATCGCTCATATGACGGCGGTTGCGCTGGTCAATGCGCTCTTGTACGAGGCGACACAATATGATGCAGAACAGCGGCGCGCTATCCTCGCTTCGATCAGCGATGGCGTGCTGGTCAGCAATGCTGAAGGGCGGGTTGTGCTGTTGAATCCCGCCGCTGAGCGACTCTTGCAGCCGGTGTTGCCTGCGCGCAAGGATGTCTTTCTGCGCGATCTCCCGCTGCATAGCAGCGATACGCATTCAGAGTTGTTTGGTCGGCCCGAACAGGTGATTTCCATCGGCAATCGGTTTTTGACAATGAGCAGAGCGCCTGTTTGTCTGGCTGATGGCACTTTCTCGGGTGAAGTGATTGTTTTTCACGATATTACCGCAGCGATTCAGGTAGATAGGGCCAAGACCGATTTTATCGCTACCATTTCCCACGAGTTGCGCACACCGTTAACGATTATTCGTGGCTACACCGATCTGCTGTTGCGACAGGGAGCGCAAGCTGGCAATGATGAACAGCGCATCATGCTGGAACAGGTGCAGCAGAGCGCTATGGCTATGACGAAACTGGTCAATAACGCCATCATGGTGGCAAATCTTGATTCCGGACAGGTCGAGGTGAATCTGCAACCGGTTGCGCTGGCACCAATCGTTGAATCGGCCTTGCATCCGCTGCGAGCGGCGTTTCGCGAGCGTGGCTTGCAGATCTTGCTCGCTTTGCCTGATGATCTGCCGCCAGTCATCGCTGACCGGGAGTTATTGCGGCATGCGATAGGTCAGATACTCGACAATGCTCGTCGCTATGTGATGCAGGGTCAGGTGCTGATTAGCGCCGGTCTTGAAGGGCAAGATCTCTGGATTGCGTTCAGTGACACTGGTCCCGGCATTCCGCCAGAGCTGATCGGTCGCTTATTTACCCGATTTCAGCGGGTTGATGGCAACAATTCCGCCCAACGTGGAGGAGGATTGGGACTGGCGATCACACGTCAGTTGATCGAGTTGCAAGGTGGCTCGATCGCAGTGGCGAGCGTGCTTGGGCAGGGAAGCACTTTTACGATCCGTTTGCGTTACGCCAGCGAGCAGAGCCATGCAGTCGGCAGATAAGACCTCATCAGACATCAGACGGGATTATCTGCGGTTGATGATTGTCGCCGCGCTGCTGCTGGCTCTGTTGCCGGTATTCTGCGTGATGCAGATCGCATTCTGGCTGCTCACTCCATTCAACGAACCATTCATGCCTGTCAACGCAGCGCGAGCTTTATCGGCTTACGAGCCATTTCCCGCCGATCTGAGCTTTGCTCCACCGGCGAGCGACCTGCCCGATCTGGCGGCAACTGAAATAGCGCAGCGCGCGCAGACATCGACAACCCGGCCAGTGCCATCTGAACAGGCGCCAATAATCGAAGTGCTTCCACCGCCGGTGCGGATCGATCCTCCGTCACTCACGCCAACTGTGACGGCGACTGCCGTGCCGACCGCGACGGCCACGGCGACGGCCACGGCACGGCCCACAGCCACGGCGACGGCCACAGCCACGGCCACACCGGCACCCTTGGCGACAGCCACGCCTACGCTCACGCCAGCGCCCCCGGCGACGGCGACCGCGACACCCCCGGCGACGGCCACAGCCACGGTCACGCCAGCGCCCCTGGCGACGGTGACCGCGACGGCCACGGCACGGCCCACAGCC